>JAKSDO010000187.1 GCA_022360055.1 Cytophagales bacterium
ACCGAAGTAAACTCAATTCCAAAGCATAAAAAAGGCAACTTATCAAGCTGCCTTTAAAATAATATATTGACGAAACCGGTAGGACCGGAGCAAATTCAAGACACACACGAGCATGATTATATTCCTCTGTGCGTCAGCAACCTTAAAAAATATAAGCGGATGAAACCGGTAGGACCGGAGCAAATTCAGGACACACACGAGCATGATTATATTTCTCGGTGTGTCAGCAATCTTAAAAAATATAAGCGGATGAAAACTATTTATTATAAACATAAGTCAGAAACTCTTTTTTAGTTTCATCCCTTTCGAATTTACCATTATAAAACGAGGTGACCGTACTACTTGAAGTATCTTCGATCCCTCTGGAAGAAACACATAGATGCTCCGCATCAACGATCACGGCAACATCCTCGGTTTGTAAAAGCGTTTTCAGCTCGTTACCTATTTGCATTGTTAATCGTTCCTGCACCTGAGGCCTTTTGGCATAATACTGAACGATGCGGTTGATTTTAGACAATCCGATGACCATACCGCTGCTGATGTAAGCCACATGAACCTTTCCTATGATGGGCACAAAATGGTGTTCGCAATTAGAATAAATTGTAATATCTTTTTCGACAAGCATTTGATCGTACCTGTACTTATTGTTAAAGAGCTTAATCTTCGGCTTGTTTTTCGGATTTAAACCCGAAAAAATCTCCTTTACATACATTTTTGCAACTCGCTTAGGAGTTCCGCTCAGACTGTCATCGGAAAGATCGAGCCCGAGAATCTGCATAATTTCTTTAAAATGCTTTTGAATCAACTCAATTTTTATTTCATCATCCAAATCGAAAGCATCTTCACGAAGAGGGGTTTCATGAGAAGTACCAATGTGTTCATCTCCAATTTCATCAACCGAAAGCCCATTAATTGGACGGGAATTCCACAAAGTTTCGTTCTGTTTCATAAAGAATTACTTTTATATCTAATTGTTCACTAATTTTTTCTCTTAGAATTCTCCAGATCACTACCACAATGTTTTCAGCCGTAGGAATCAAGTTTTCAAATTCTTTCGTATCTAAATTCAAGTTTTTGTGATCAAACCTCGACAATACGTGCTTTTTAATAATGTCACTCAAAATCTTCATATCGATGACGTAGCCCGTTTGCGCATCCGGTTCTCCGGTTACTTTGACCACAAGCTCATAATTATGACCATGAAAGTTTGGATTGTTGCATAATCCGAAAACCGTCTTATTCTTTTCTTCCGACCAATTTGAATTGTGCAAACGATGTGCCGCATTAAAATGTTCTTTTCTGCAAACTGTAACTTTCATACGGTCTATAAAACAGCTTTTAAATTCTTTTGTTTAGAATTCAAAAAAATTAGCAATCAAAATCAGTTCCTGTTCTATAACTTGAGAAAAAAATACATCTCCAGGTTTCTACAGGAGGGCAAAGGTAGCTATTTTTTAAGTTATTGCTTATTTACAAGCCATTTAATCACCCACTCATTCCCCCATTCACTCATTCACTCATTGAACCATTCAACCATTAATTCATTCAATCATTAATTCAATCATTCACCCATTCAAATATCCACCCTTAATGCTCCTTTCAAGGAAACCGGATAAACCTGAAGATCCTTAGCGACCTTATCCAGAATTGAGTCGGCATGCAAAGGATCTATCGTAGAGTCCAGGATCAGGTTCTTCACCTTAAAATGACTCAGCAGCCGATCAAGATCATCCGCTGCATCCCTGCCGAGAACGAGAAAGTCTATTTGTAATCCGACGGAATGTCTTGAGATGGCGCCAAATTCCTCAAAAAAAAGAATTGAAGTATCCCGGTGAAAAATAAACTGATTTTTACCAACATTTTTTGCATAACTCAATTTTCGAATTGGTCGGACTTCCGAGATCAGATGATGGTTTCTATTCGGCCACAGATTATAAAATACTTGCGAGTTCGAGGTCCCTGAAGAAATATTATTCGAAAAACACGTTTTGCCGACAAACACATCATAGTAGGCCTTGTTCTTAATGTCATAAAAAATGATACACACCTGCCCCGACCGGATATGGTGATCCGCAAATATAAAGCAGGTAACCGCCGTCAATAAAATTGCGAAACATCTGAACAAATACAATTTCGCGGTCTCTATAAAACCCGCAAGTATTGCGAGGCTAAATATTAACATTAATGCAACCGGATATTTGATATGTATATCTTCAATCAGGGTAAATTCAAAATTGCTAACGAAAGCCAGGATCTTATTGTAATAAGAAATCCAAACTTCAAGTATTTTACCGATGATCTCCGGAATGATACCTAAATGAGATGTAACCAAAAGAAGGAGGCTTCCGCAAATCACAAAAGCAGCCGTAGGAATTGCCAGGAAATTTGTAATTAATGACAAGGTTGGGAACTGGTGGAAATAGTAAATCGTAATTGGGAAAGTCGCTAATTGAGCCGACATAGAAAGAACGAAAATCCTCCAAAAGAAATTGATAATAGGGTTTTTAACATCCCACAATCTGTAAATCCGATCATACAAAAAGACAATACCAAAGACGGCTGCGTAGGATAGCTGAAAAGAAACCGAGTAAAGCAGATTTGGATTTATACATAAAATGCAAAAGGCCGAGACCAGAATAGAATTGTAGATATTGCTTTTTCTGGAAGATAAATCCGCAATTAAAATAATTGTGATCATCCATGATGCCCGCTGGACAGATGGTGATAACCCGGTGATCAAAGCAAAAGACCAGATGGAAAATGAAATAATTCCAAAGTAAATCCATTTTGATTTGCGGTTTCTCAAAAACCTGAAAATCCTGCTAAAAATCAATAATATAATTCCGACATGAAGCCCTGAGACCGCAAGAATATGAGATGTCCCTGTGGCGTTGTAGACAAATTCCATTTCGGTGGATATCTCATCCCTTCTTCCCAAGACCATGGCTTTGACCATATCCAGCTCCGAAGGTGAATGGATATAAGTAGAAAGTATTTTTTCAAAATGGTTTCCTGCAACTATACTCAAATATTTAACGGAATACCCGTGATCGTTTTCAATGAGAATACATTGATTGGCACGGACATATCCCCGTAAATAAAATCCCCGCTTTTGCATGTATTCACCGTAGTCAAATGCGTGCGGGTTTGTTTGTTGATCATTAAATTTTAAGGTCCCTTTTATGAGCAGCCGATCGCCATACTCATAATTATCATTCTGTGAGCCCGAGAAATACAAAATTGCCTTTTCCTTTGTCGCATACCATTTGTCGGCATGCTTAATGTTACAAATGCGCGCTTCATACCTGACCGTTTTGGAGGTATAAACCGCCCGCGAGTCAATCTGAGCAATATAGAAATTTGAAACAGCCAGGTCCTTTGGGCAAAGGGTGGGTTTCTTTAGATTACGGTTAAATTGAGAATTGACATATCCAAAAATCAAGAAACCGAGTAAGCCAATCACACCGACCGCATTTCTTTTAACCGGCTTGTTTAATCGATTTAAATAAAAAAAACAGAAGATCAAAAATATCAAACATAATAACAACAACAATATACATAAATTGCCGGAGCATTTAACCAGATTGTTTATCAATATCCCTAAGATAAATGCGGCGGTAATTCTAAGAAACGGATATCTGACCCAACGCATTCTTCTTGGTTACTTTATACAAAATATTAGAATAAAACAAAAAAGATTAAAATTGGACTATTCTTCTAGAAATTTGGATTGATTTCAAACCAATAGAATTTCCTTATCACAAAATATAAAAACTTCAATATTTAATAGTGAATTTTCATAGATATTGGAAATTTTATTTGAAATTTTATTAAAAGAACTCATTTATGTTTTATCTTTTGGCTCTTATTTTTAGGGTCGAAATATTTTTACAGATCATATATGGACCAGGAAATCTTTTCCGCTCTTGTGAACTCTTCCCACGAATCGATTCTGACCACGGATTATTCGGGAAAGATTCTCTTTTGCAATAAGTCCAGTGAAATCCTTTTAAATTCTACCTCGGAAATTTTACTGTCTGAGAATATTTTTTCAATTCTCGCTAAAGACGATGTTAAAGAAATAAAACGCATAATTCGACTTCTGTCCGAAGATGGAAAAAACGGACTTACCTATCTGGCCCGATTTATCAACTCCAATAATGATCGTCCGCTAAAAGTAGAAATAAAAAAACTGAAAGTTAAAAAGTCCAGGCAAATATTGTTTGTGATCACTCCGCATACCAAGGAAGAGGAAGAAGCGCATAAATTGTATAAATTACTTGCCGAAAACGCCTACGACATAAACATAATGTTTGAAGGCGACGAGCTTATTTATGTAAGCCCTTCCATAAAAGATTTCCTGGGCTATGAAGTCGATGAAATAGATTCTTCGGAGGCCTGGAACAGCCTGATTTATGAAGAAGACTTTAAAGAATACGACGAGCTTCTAAAGACCGATCGGCGCAATAAAGTACCATTTAGCTATTACACCTATCGACAAAGGCATAAAGATGGAAGATATCGCTGGTTTGAGACCAAAATCAGAAGAGAATTCAAAGAAGATGGTCTTGTTGTTGAGATGGCCACTTCTGTCGACATCACCCAACGGAAAAAATTCGAGCTCGAGCTCGAAATGCAGAAAGAGTTTATTGAGCAGCTTTTTGATACGGACCCAAATCTCATTTTTGTCCGGGATGGAAATGGCAGAATGATCTATTGCAATAAAGCTGTTGCAGAACTTGTGGGGAAGTCGAGAGAAGAATTCCTTTCCATTGAATACAATATGTTTCCGGCCTCCGACGGTCAGATCGAAAAGTACCTTAAGATGGAGGAGAAGGTAATTAATAACGGCGAGGAAATATTAATTGAGGAACAGATCCCTGACAGCAATGGTATATTGAACTATTTTCAGACCATTAAAAAGCCGTTAAAAACTCAACAAGGGGATGTAAATATGTTGAGCATCTCTACGAACATCAACAAAATAAAGTATTACGAAAAAGAAGCTCAAAATGTCATGAAGGCCAGGAATGAATTTTTTTCCGCCATGAGCCATGAGATTCGGACTCCGATGAATGCCATTTTGGGAATGACGGAGCTATTGCTCAGAAGAAAACCCAGAAAAGACCAATCAAAACTACTTGAGACACTGCATTTTTCATCAAAGAATCTTCTGTCGTTGATCAATGATGTCCTGGACTTTTCCAAAATCGAAGCCGGAAAAATAGAAATAGAGGAAGTCAATTTTAATATTAAGGAACTGGTCGAAAATGTTATGGTCAGTTTGAGGCCCAAGGCATTTGATAAAAATATCAACGTCATCAATCACCTGTCTGATCGGGTTCCGGAAGTAATAAACGGCGATTATATAAAACTCAGCCAGATTCTCAATAATCTTTTGTCCAACGCCATCAAGTTTACAAGCGAGGGGAGTATCAATATTGATATTGATTTAATCCATCAAACCAATTCGGGATTTACATTAAAGTTTGACATAACGGACACGGGCATTGGGATCGCTAAAGAAAAAATAAAAAACATTTTTGACCCGTTCCATCAGGCAAATAAAAGTACGGCCAGGCTTTACGGCGGCACTGGGCTCGGACTATCCATTGTCCAGAACCTCGTAGAAATGCAAAATGGAACAATTTCCGTTGCCAGCAAGGAAGGCAAAGGTTCCACTTTCACTGTGATTTTGCCATTTAAAACTGCGGATACAAGTTCACCTGTAAACAGCTTACCTTCGACCAGGATCAGCGATTTTAAATGGAAAATGAATCTAAAGGTGCTGTACGTCGAAGATGTTACGACAAATCAATTCCTTATTGAAGAAATTCTAAGTGATTGGGGAATAAAAGTTGAAATGGCATCCGACGGATATGAAGCCTTGGAAATGATTGAATCAAAAAACTATGATCTGATTTTGATGGATATCCAGATGCCGGGCATTGACGGGCTGGAGACCACGCGACAGATCAGGTCTAGGGCGGATTCCTACTATAAAAATATTCCGATTCTTGCGCTAACGGCAAGCACCACGGAATCGACCAAAGATGAGATATTCCTTTCCGGAATGCAGGATTTTATCCTTAAACCGATCCATGTTGATGACCTTCGTGCAAAGATTGTCGAATATTCAAACCTTATTGACGAGTTTAAGGACATGAAAATAGTTGATGACGAACAAGAAATTGAAGAGACGGACACAAAAATCATTTTTGACCGCACGGACAAATTGTTCCTTGGCAATCTAGTGCGATATCAGGAGTTTCTCAGGATGACAATCGAAGAATTCAAAATCAATCTCGATCTTCTTAAAGTATCTATTCTTGATAATGATTTAATGAAGTATCGTCAGCTCAGACACCGGATGAAAAGTATGATCGCCACCTTCGGCATGAAAGAATTGTTGAAACTAATGGACGATATCAAGGCCAAATTACTGAAAGGATCGCTCAGTAAAAAAGATCAGAAAGCGTATAATACAGCGCTTGATTACCATGTGAATTTCTTAATTGACAGCCTTTCCAACAAACTCGCCTCCCTGAAATGGCAATAATGGCGATCTGATCATCTTATAATGATCAATAGCGCACTCCTGGAATATCCCTCCTGTTTTTTCAAACCCAAATTTGCCGTACAATCTCATAGCAGACACCTGTGCGTGTAGATACATCGTTTTTCCGGCAGAGGCCGGATCGTCTTGAATATCTTTCAGCACGGCCCCGACCAAGGCACTCCCCACTCCCATGCCACGGTATTCCTCAAGGACTGCAAATCGTTCAAGTTTTACTCCGTGCTCGGTAAATCGCCACCGAGCTGCGCCACATGGTACATCGTCAACAAAAGCGAGAAAGTGTCGGGATTCGCTTTCGAAGGAATCAATTTCCTCATCTACAGGCACATTTTGACCGAGAACAAATACCTCATACCTGATTTTTTTTGCAGTTTCTACGTCACGATCCGAATGGATTTTACGAGCCTTTACCGATGGATTACCAGTTTTTTGCTGCAGCTTTTCCATAAGCTTTGATAATATCCTTCACAATTTGATGCCGCACAACATCTCTTTGGTCAAGCTCTACAAATCCAATCCCCTTTGTTTTGTGGAGCACATCCATTGCATCATCCAATCCTGATTTTTGATTTGGTTTTAAATCAATTTGGGTGCGGTCTCCATTGATGATCAGCTTCGAATTTTGTCCAAGTCTGGTCAAGAACATCTTAATCTGCATAGGAGTTGTATTTTGTGCTTCATCAAGCAATATAAAGGCATTGCTCAAAGTACGCCCGCGCATATAGGCTAATGGAGCTATCTCAATAACTCTATTCTCCCGGTAATATTTAAGCTTTTCACTCGGGATCATGTCATCAAGAGCATCGTAGACCGGTCTCAGATACGGGTCGATTTTCTCCTGCAGATCTCCCGGAAGAAATCCCAGGTTCTCTCCTGCTTCGACGGCTGGTCGTGTAATAATTATTCGCTTGATTTCCTTATTTTTCAAGGCTCTCACAGCCAGCGCCACCGCAACATAGGTTTTCCCGGTTCCCGCAGGGCCTACCGCAAAAACGATATCATTGGCTTTTACGGCATCGATAAACTTCTTTTGATTGGGGGTTTTAGGCTTTATTGCCGCTCCCTTTGTTCCGTAAATCAGCACATCTTCCATACGCATTTCCACGGCCACGTTTCCCTGCTCAATATAGGTCTTTACATTGTTATTCGTGACCTTGCCAAATTTATGATAGTGGTTAACCAAAGAATTGAAAAGCTCATTTACACGAAGTATTTCGGAACCAGAGCCCTGAATTCGAATTTCGTTACCACGTGAAATTATTTTTGTTTTAGGGAATGAAGTTGCTACTTCCTTGATATTGCTATTATCTACACCCAGAAAATCGACCAGCGAGATATTTTCTAAAGTTATAATCTTTTCTACCAAATGGATTATTAATTAGTTAGTTACCTTATCGTTTATGGTTAAAAAATATTTACTTTTGCGACAACAATATTAAGCAATTATTCTCTTCTGTCTATGGCAATTATAACTTTTATGTCTGATTCCGGAATGAGCGATCATTATGTTTCAGCCGTAAAAGCAAAAATACTTTCCGTAAATCCGGGACTGAGAATTTTTGATATCACACACCATATAGAACCGTTCAATATTGCTCATGCAGCTTTCATTCTAAAGTCGGTTTACAATGATTTTCCAAAAGGCACGGTACATTTGATTGCCGTAAATTCTCATGGCGAAAGAACCAACAGATATTTGGCTTCAAAAATAGAAGATCACTTCTTTCTTGGGGCAGATAACGGTATTTTCAGCCTGATCTGTGAGAAAGAACCGGCTATGATTGCAGAATTATTCCGAAACGATGATTCTCATTCGAGTTTCCCTGAAAAAAACATACTTGCCAAAGCTGCCGCCATGTTGGCGAGCGGTTCGGGGATGAATGATATCGGCGCTTACACAAATGAGTATCTCAGAAAAATCGACCGCAAATTCAGAGCGACAAAAAAACAGATTTCCGGAAATGTGATACGGGTCGACCATTTTGGAAACCTAATTACCAATATCGAAGAAGAAGTATTCAGAATTTTGAGGAAAGACCGAAAGTTTGTCATTCAATTTGGAAGGGAGAAAGTAAATATGATAAATAATTCATATAATGAAACAGACGATGGAGATTGTTTCGTGCTGTTCAATGATCTGGGACTTCTTGAGATAGGAATAAACAAAGGAAATGCTTCCAGGTTGCTGGGGTTGAAATATGACAGCCCGGTAAATATTATTTTCGATGATACTGACGTATGATCTGTTTCGATTTTTGCATTTAAAATTCACGGGCTAATGAAAGGTATAGCGCTTCTGATTCTTAATTTGTTGTATTTCTTGTCCAGTTCATTTGCCCGGACAGAAAACCCGGAAAGACCTAATGTACTGCTCATTCTCACAGATGACCAGGGCTACTATGATGTAGCAGCATGTGGAGCTGAAGACATGCTAACACCCAATATGGACCTGCTATTTCGAGAGGGCATGAAATTTAATTATTTCTATGCAAACTCACCTGTCTGCTCCCCAACCCGGGCATCGCTTATTACAGGGCTATATCCTGACAAAGCAGGTGTGCCAGGGGTCATCAGAACACATGCCAGCAATAGTTGGGGATATTTAAATCCGGAAGCAAAAACCATTGCCGACAAATTCAAAGAAGGAGGATATGAGACGGCAATTATAGGTAAATGGCACCTCGGCCTGGAAAAGCCAAATATCCCCACTCAAAGAGGATTTGACTTTTTCAAAGGATACCTCGGAGACATGATGGATGATTACTGGACACACCGCAGACACGATATCAATTATATGCGCGAGAATGAAACCGAAATAGACCCGGAAGGTCATGCTACTGATCTATTTAGCCAATGGGCGGTTGATTATATAAATTCTAAAAAGAATGGCAGTCGGCCATTCTTTCTTTACCTTGCATACAATGCCCCTCATTTTCCGGTACAGCCTCCGGAAGATTGGTTAAAAAAAGTTCAGGACAGAGATCCGAATCTCAGCGAAAAAAGGGCCAGACTGGTCGCCTTTATTGAACATTTGGACTACGGTATTGGCCAAGTAATTTCCGCTTTGAAGGAGAATGGTCTATATGATCATACCCTGATCGTATTTACAAGCGACAACGGTGGTTTGTTGAGAGATGAAGCCAATAACGGGCCGCTGAGAGATGGGAAGCAAAGCGTCTACGAGGGGGGATTAAGGGTGCCGACATCCATCGTCTGGAAGAAACATATTGCAGCAGGATCGGTCACGGACTATAAGGCAGCAACCATGGACCTGTATCCGACTTTATTGGAAGCGGCCGATATAGATGTTACCCATAATATAGATGGTAAAAGCTTGATGAGTGTGCTGCATGGAGAAGAAATGGATGATTCGGAAAGATTGCTCTATTTTACCAGGAGGGAAGGTGGAGCACGTTATGGGGGATTAACCATCCAGGCTGTGATACTCGACGAATGGAAGCTTTTACAAAACAGCCCTTTCAAGTCGCAGGAATTGTATAACCTGAATGAAGATCCATACGAGACCATCAATCTTATCGAAAGTGAGCCCGAGCAGTTCAGATTGCTAAATTCACTTATGATGAAGCAACTACAGGAGGGAGGAAAAATTCCCTGGCAATGAAATCCGGGGACCATTCGAACAAATGATGAATCCGTTTGTTGAAATTATAATACGATTCAAATCTTTATCCGAAATTTTATCCTATCTTGGTGATTCGCTTTTAAAGAATACAGCTGCCCGATAGGTATTTTTTCATAGTTTAGTAAATAGTATTCAAAAGTTTTAGCGGAATCATAAGCATTTATCACCGGATTTAATGATAGGTAAATCTATAATCAGTTGTTATCTGCCTTTTAGGACCATGCGTACAAGTATCGCCTTTCTGCTGGTTATCAATTGCTACAATTTTGTTAGCGCCCAGCGACCAGCCAAATATCAAAACGACAGTTCGGAAGATGCCTTCGACCATGCCATTGCAATGTACGATAGAAATTTGAGCAGAAATTCTTCAATTTTTACCGGAAGAGGCTACTTCGATCCTCACAACGGGGTAAAGGGTCATCAGTTTTTTATCGAAGACTATTGGGAGTTTGGAAATGTTACCTACGACAGCAATACGTATGATAGCATACCCCTGAAGTATGATATTTACGAAGATTTACTGCTCATAGAAAATTTCAATTCCGATGGTTTTCTTTCGCCTATAAAACTATACAGTAAAAATGTTCGGGAATTTAACTTGCACGGATATCATTTTATTTGGTTAAACAGAGATTCCATATCCGGTCTCAGAGAAGGATTTTATAACCTCATGTATCATTCAAATAAAATCCAGGTCCTGGTAAAAAGAAGAAAAGAAATCATCAGCTCAAATGAAATGAATTCCGTACGGAATCAGTTTTCGCAAAGGGATAAATACTATATAAAGAAGAATGGCCGGTATCACAAGGTCAGAAAAAAGAAGACGGTCCTTAAAGTCCTGGTCGATCGCAAAAAAGAATTAAAACGCTTTATCAGAGAAAACCATTTCTTATTCAAAACAAATCCGGACGTACAATTGGTCGAGGTGGTAAAACACTATGATTCGCTTTAAACACCAACCTGATGAGAGTATTGTTATTTTTCATATTTTTTGCGCTATCGGTATCGACTTCGTTGCTCAGAGGGCAGGATCGGTCTTTTATTGTAAATGGGAAATATGAAAATACACCTTTTGATCTTTTCATCGAAGATATCGAAAGACAGGTTCCGGTTGAATTTCTGTATCACCCCCAAATGGCGGACAGTTTTTACATCAACGCCGTATTCCATAACGAATCGCTACGACAAGCCTTAAACCGCGTCTTTACCGGCACGCGCCTACGCTACTTCATGAACAGGGACAATAAGGTCATTCTCACGGAGGATTATCAGGTAGTAAGCGAACTGCCCTTTGGTTTTTTTGATCGGTCATACGAAATCCAAGGCGTTGCCGATGTGGTGACTGCAGACTTCCCGGGAGAAGAAGAGGAGAAAACAAAACTGCAAAACACCCTTGAAAATACTGTGATTGAGATCGGAAATACATCAGCGGTCATCGATGGCCAATACGCCAATTTGGCCGGCCACATACGGGATGCTGCAACCGGCGAACCACTTATCGGAGCATTGATATACATAGAAAATCCAAGAATCGGCGTCGCCACAGATCAGTTTGGCTATTTCTCGCTTACGATTCCAAAAGGGAGACAGGAGCTGCTGATGCAATGTATTGGATATAAGAACACCAAAAGACAGATCATTTTATTCGGCAACGGCAAACTTGAAATTGACATGACGGAAGATGTGATCCCCTTAAAGGAGGTTATTATAGAATCTGAAAAGGATGTCAATATTGCCGGAATGCAGATGGGGTTCGACAAGCTCGATGTTCAATCTATGAAAAAAGTGCCTCCCGTTCTTGGAGAAGTTGATGTTCTGAAAATTGCTCTTACCTTGCCCGGGGTTCAATCCGTTGGTGAAGGGGCAAATGGTATTAACGTTCGCGGCGGAACGGCAGATCAAAACCTGATGCTGATCAATGACGCCCCCATTTATAATCCCACACATTTATTTGGTTTCTTCAGCTCGTTCAACCCCGATGTAATTAAAAGTGTGGAGCTTCACAAAGGCGGCATACCCGCTCAGTACGGAGGCAGGATCTCTTCGGTCTTTGAAGTTCAGGCAAAGGAGGGCAACAATAAAAAATTTGTGGGCAGCGGAGGAATTAGCCCGGTTACTGCCCGGCTGACATTTGAAGGGCCAATAATCAAAAACAAAGCATCATACATTATCGGGGGACGAACCACCTATTCCAACTGGATTCTAAAACAATTGCCCGATCCGTCGGTAAAAAACAGCAGCGCTTCTTTCTATGATCTTTACGGAAAAATGTCCTACGACGTCAACGATAAAAATACAATTTACGCTGCCGGTTATTACAGCAACGATAAATTCAGCTTCAATTCGGATACGACCTATGGCTACACCAACGAAAACGTTTCACTTCAATGGAAACATATATTCAATAACAAGCTATATGGTGTTTTTTCCGGAGTTTACAGCGGATATGGCTATCATATTTTTAGTAAGAAAAATGAGGTTAATGCATTTGACATGCAGTATCGAATCAAAAACCACATTGGGAAAATTGACTTCAGTTATTTCCCAAATTCAAGTCACAAAATCGATTTTGGAATTAGCTCTACCCGTTATAATTTGGAACCGGGGACCTTTACGCCCAATGGAGCAAACTCCCTGATCGATGAAATTCTGCTTGAAAAAGAGCAGGGCCGGGAACATGCGATTTACCTTGGAGATAAGTACGATATGAATCATCGGTTATCCCTGTATCTTGGTCTAAGGTATTCTTTGTATCAATATATAGGTCCCAAAACCATCCGTCAATATGCTTCCAACGGCCCGATTACAGAAGGGACAAAAACCGGAGAAAAGATCTATAATGATAACGAAGTCATCGAAACGTATCATGGCCCGGAATTGAGATTTTCAGCAAGATATTCAATCGGGGATGAGAGCTCTGTGAAATTAAGCTACAATAAAATGAGACAATATATTCACATGTTGTCAAACACGACGTCCATCTCGCCGACCGATATCTGGAAATTGAGCGATCCTTACTTCAAACCACAGATCGGGGATCAGGTGTCTCTGGGATATTACCGGAATTTCAAAAACAATACTATTGAAGGCTCGGTCGAAGGGTATTACAAATCAATAGATAACCTATTGGATTTTAAAAGTGGCGCTCAGTTGATCCTGAATGATCACCTGGAAACAGATATCGTTGGCGGTGTTGGGAAATCGTACGGAGTCGAAATGCTGCTGAAGAAAAAAACCGGCAAGCTTAATGGCTGGGTGAGCTATACGTATTCCAGGGCTTTAATTCAGGTAGATGGTAAATTTCCGGGCGAATCGGTCAACAATGGCGAGTTTTACCCAGCCAGCTTTGACAAGCCCCATGCATTCAACTTACTTTCAAACTGGAAGTTTTCCAGAAGGTTAAGCGTTTCCGGTAATCTGGCCTACAGTACAGGGCGCCCGGTTACTTATCCCGTTGCCAAATACGTCTACAGGGGTACGGAAAGAGTGCACTATTCGGAGAGAAATCAATTCCGGATTCCGGATTACTTCAGGCTGGATCTCTCAATCAATATTGAGGGAAATCACAAAGTAAAAAAATTGAATCATAGCTCATGGACACTGGCCGTTTATAATATCACCGGAAGAAATAATGTGTATTCAATTTATTTTGTTTCTCAGGATGGAAAGGTGAAAGGATATCAGCTATCGATTTTTGCCGAAGCTATTCCAACGATTACTTATAATTTCAGGTTTTAATGCGATTTTCAAGATACATATTAGTTCTTTCGTACGCGATATTGATCCATACCAATTGCGTTAAGGAATTTGATCCGCCTTCCGGAGGATATGAGAATCTATTGGTCGTAGAAGCATTCTTATCCGACGGGAACGAGCCATTTGAAGTTTTGCTTTCCAGGTCCGTGCAAATCGACACATCGACAAACATTGCAGAAACCGGTGCAAATGTCCGGCTTTCCGAGGAAAGTGGTAAATTGTATCATCTGACCGAAACTGAAAAATCCGGGAGATACCTTCATTCCAATATAAATGCCCGGGTCGGCGAAACCTATCAACTGCATATAACGACACAGGACGGGCATCAATACGAATCTGCCAAAGTGGTGATGCGACCAACACCCGAAATAGATAGTGTGACTTTTAAATACGAAGAAAGACCGGCGGCAGATCTAAAAGGAATTCAGATCTATGTAAATACGCACGACGCACAAAACAATACTTTTTATTATCGCTGGGAATGGGAGGAAACCTGGGTGTTTTTTACGCCATATCCTTCCAGCCTGGTATACATTGACGGTGAGATCTATCCGCGGGAAGATAATATAAACCGTTGCTGGAAAAAATCAACTTCAACTTCCATAGAGATTGCCACTTCCAAAAACCTTACCGAGGATGTTATCAGCGAATATCCCTTGCTGTATGTCGCAACAAATACAGACCGATTGGGCGTCAAGTACAGTTTAAACGTAAGTCAATACGCACTGAGTGAAAAATCTTACAATTATTGGGTTGAATTGCAAAAGGCCACGGAATCTCTGGGAACTCTTTTCGATCCGCAGCCTTCAACCGTCTTTGGCAACATCTATAATATCAGCAACGATTCGGAAGTAGTTCTGGGATATTTTGACGCATCGTCCAAAGCGGAAAAAAGAATTTTCATAAAACGAGGTGACTTACCCTATATTGGGATTCCAAACTATTATGATTATTGTGAAGATTCGATCGTATCGCGGGACATGATCGAAGAAATGATGGAGGATGGATATATGTTGGCATATGAGACGAGGAATGATTTCGGGGGAATAGAATATGTGATGTCTTCCAACTTTTGCATTGACTGTACATTGGCAGGCACCAATGAAATTCCTGAGTTTTGGGAGTGAATTAAATATTTCATGAAGAAAATTTACGTTCAGCTATTTCTTTTTATTGCGCTGTCCAATGGAGCGAATGCGGCAATAAAGGATACAATCCGGGATCCCTTGCGGGATTTTAGAAACTATCATAAGACCAACTATCAGGAATTGATCTATATTCACTTCGATAAACCGTATTATCTGGCGGGAGAGCGCATTAAGTTCAAGGTATATTGCCTCGAAAAATTCTCGTCGACCCCCTCAAAGCTAAGCAGGGTTGCGTATGTCGAACTAATCGATGAAGACAAGACCTCACATCTCAAAGCGAAAATAAATCTGGAGAACGGTACGGGTTACGGAGACCTCTTTATCCCAACCAATCTGATCTCCAATAACTATATCATTCGAGGCTATACCAGATGGATGCGTAACTATGGTCCGGAATCGTATTTTCATTCCATGATCACAGTAATAAATCCGTTTAAAAGACCCGAATTGCCGCCAATTCCAAAACATGATGAAGTAATAGTAAAGTTTACGAGCGAAGGAGGTCCGTTGATAAATAATCATACCACCAAAATTGTCTGTGAAATTAAGGATGTAAATGGAGATCCCGTACCGGCAAGAGGCAGACTTATGGCAAATGATTCGATTTTGGTCGTCAAATTTGAGTCCACTCTTCAAAGCCCGGGAAGCTTTGAAATCACTCCAGAAATCACTCAAAAATACCACATCGAGTTAACTCATCCGGACAATACGATTACAAATCACGACTTTCTTCCGATCGTCCGGCGCGGACTTTCAATGAAAGTACGCGAGGACGATCACAGATATTCGGTGGAAATTTTTTGTAACGATATATCCATTGTGGGCAAAACAGAGGAATTATTTGCAATGATCTATCAAAAAGGGCGTGTGATCAAAAGCGACATTTTCTCTTTGAGCAAGGAATGGCATGCAATTGAACTTGAGAAAGCCGATCTCGAAGATGGAATCTTTACCGCAGTCTTGTTTAAAATTAACGGTGAATTCCTCTTGGAGAGAAAGGTGTTTAAGTATTCTAAAAAAGCTTTTCCAATCGCTCCGAATATCGACAAACCGGAGTACAATCAAAGAGAAAAAATAGTACTGGATTTATCAGCGGTTGCCAGCTTGTTTTCCGATAATCGCGCAAACATTTCTTTATCGATCGGGGCCTTCCACCCAAACTACGATAATTATTTACACCTAAATGAATACCTGCTTATTAAAAACTCATTGAATGAGGTTATTTATAATCTGGGAAATCATTTTCGCAATCCCGTATCCGAAGCATCAAAATCAATAAACGATCTTTTAATCGTACATGCCCGTTCTGATCGTGAAATTTGGTCAGACAACCGGGAAAAAGAACATATCGCGGAATGCAGAGCTCCTCTGGTCACCGGATCTGTTAGAAATAAAATTACCGGTGAGCCCGCAGGAAATGTAATGACATACTTGTCGGTTCCAGGCAAGAGATTGCAATTTTATCCTACCCGGTCGAAGAGCGACGGCAGTTTCATTTTTGAGCTTAAGGACTTTTACAGGAGCAATGAGATAATTGTACAGAACAATTATACAAAAGACACCATGTATACGATTGATCTTGACAGTCCATTCTCCAGGGAATATTTGGACATTGATCTTCCGGCTCTGAAGATCGATGAAGAGATGAAAGATTGGATTGTGCAACAAAGTGAAAATATGCAGATAGAGCTTGCTTATCTGAAGTACAAACCAAAATTACCCTCGTTATCGCAAATTGATTCGGCAAGTTTTTTCTACGAACCGGATTCCAGATATTTTCTGGATGACTATACGAGGTTTATTGTAATGGAGGAGGTAATGCGGGAGTATGTCACCGGTGTCTACGTTCGTAAAAACAGCAAAGGTTTCCAATTTATGACTCTTGACCAGGATCGCAATATACTATTTGAAGAAAATCCACTCATGCTTTTAGATGCGGTTCCGGTCTTTGACGCTAATGAAATTCTAGCGCTCGACCCTTTAAAAGTGGAAAAGATCGAAACAATCAAAAGCAGGTTTCACTACGGTTTTCTGGATTGTAGGGGCATTGTAAGTTATACCACCTACAAGGGTGACCTGGGCGGATACATGTTGAATAAAAACGCCCTCGTTTTTCCGTATGACGGCATGCAGCCCCGAAAGCAATACCAATATCCGGAATATCCGACAGCGTCCGATTCGGAATCTAAAATACCGGATTTCAGAAATACCTTATACTGGGTGCCGGAATTAATATTATCCGATCAAAAAAGCTCGATCGTTGAATTTTATTGTTCGGATTATGCTTCCGAATATGAAATCCGGATAGAGGGGATTGACAGGTATGGAAAGTCAATATCTGCAAGGGGGATGCTCAAAGTAAAGGAGAAATCCGATAATTAAAATCTGCGGAAAATATCCATGAAACAGATTCCTATAAATGCCTTAAAGAATTCATTACCTTTCCGGCATTACAGGAAGGCGCCCTTCGGGCTGCTCATGGCATTTATTCCAAATGAAGCAATATTCCAATGATTTTACTCATCACTTTCATTCCTCAAATCCGGGTCATAAACAAAAGCAATGATCAGGAGCAGATCTAGACATAATTATCTGTAATTCAGTCGGTTAAAATTCAGCTTCACTTTATTTTCTCAGCCACCGGCGAATAAATCGAGTTAATTCTGAATAAATTTGAAACCTTATTACCGATTCCGGGTAATAAAGGAAAACAGGTCTGTGTAGATAATGCTCCGATCTGGAAACAAAATGAAGAATTATTTGTCTTTTGAATGGAATAAAAACCAAAATCCTACAATGAGAAACAGCGTTAAGATTTAGCAGACATTAGGATTCTTTAATATCTTTTAGCAATTTCAATATCATAAGTTTGTCAGTATCTGTCCAGAATT
Organism: Cytophagales bacterium; assembly: GCA_022360055.1. Lineage (GTDB taxonomy): Bacteria > Bacteroidota > Bacteroidia > Cytophagales > Cyclobacteriaceae > JAAUQL01. The sequence continues at coordinate 18,016 of JAKSDO010000187.1, forward strand.
AGCGTTTATCAAACGATCAAAATACACATATCGGTCTCTGTTTTTATATTTCATCTGTACGATGGTCATCGTTGCAAAAGCCTCTGCGCAAGAGCAAACTGAAGTCGTGGGCATTGTGGTCGATGAAAAAACAAGTGAACCGTTGGAGTTTGCCAATGTATATTTCAAAGGCACTACAAGCGGAACCGTTTCCGACTCCGATGGCTATTTTTCTCTTTCGGGTTCTGCAAATCATAGGGAAATCATAATTTCAATCGTAGGATACGATCAAAAAATTGTTCAAATAAAACCCGGGAAAAGGCAGACGATTACCGTCCGGCTTAAAACTCAACTGGTCAATCTGGACGAGATCGTTGTAATGAGTGGCGAAAATCCTGCGTGGTCGATCATAAGAGAAGCCGTAAAGAAAAAGAAGGATCATGATAAGCGAAATCTGACTGCCTATGAATATCAAAGCTATAACAGAATTGAATTTGACATCGATAATATCTCCACCAGGCTTCGCGAAAGAAAAATGGTAAGAGACATCTGGGAAGGGATCGACAGCGCATCATTGGAAAAAAATGCCAAAGGAAATGCAATTTTACCCGTATTTCTTTCCGAGTCGGTATCCAGATATTATGTAAAAAACAATCCGTTCGCCAGAAGAGAGGAAGTACAAAAGACCAAAGTGTCGGGAGTTGCTGTCGAAGACGGAAGTATGGTTTCACAACTGGTCGGCACGGCCTATCAGGATTATAATTTTTATCAAAACTGGCTTAGGTTCCTGGAAAAGGAATTTATTTCGCCAATATCGGATAATTGGAAAATGTACTATGATTACGAAATACTTGACACACTTCATATTGAAAAGGATGAATGCTACGAATTGGCCATTTTCCCCAATCGCGAGCAGGATCCCGCCTTTAATGGAAAAATCTGGATCACAACAAATGAGTTTGCATTGAAAAAACTTGACCTGTATATCGACAAGGCCACTAACCTGAATTTTATCGAACGGATCGTGCTGCAGCAGGAACTCAATAAGGTCACCGGCAACAGCCAATGGCTCCCATCCAAGACCAATCTCGTCGTCGATGTGAGTGATTTGGGTAAAAATACGGCAAGCTTTCTGCTCAAAGTCTATAATACTACTTCCGATTGGAAAATCAATGAAGTAAAAGACAAGAAATTCTATTCCAATGAGGTAAATGTATGGGAAGATTTCAGTATTCATGATCCGGATTATTGGGAAAAAGCACGCCCGGAAAGCCTTACGCAGCAACAGCTTAAAACTTACCAGGTTATAGATACACTGGTTGAAATCCCAAGAGTTAAGAGCTATGTCGAGCTTGTGAAGCTAATCACCACGGGATATTGGCGGAGAGGGAAATTCGATATCGGCCCATACTTATACTCATATGCCCATAACAACTTTGAAGGTCACGCCATTCGCCTCGGATTGAAAACGAATGAATATTTCCACCGGAAAATCACTATTCGAGGATATGCCGGTTACGGTACGGCGGATCAAACGTGGAAATATGGAATAAACGGAAGCTACATCATCACCAGAAAACCCTGGACGGAATTTAGGATTCACAGTTCATCCGACGTGGAACAGGTCGGTATCCGTGGCGAAGATTTGATCGATAACAACCATATATTCTATGCTGCAACCCGGTGGCAGACCTTTAGAAGGCCTTATTATATCACGGATAATCAATTTAATCTACAGTCGGAACCAACGAAAGGATTAATGCATAAACTTACCTTGCGGCACGAGTATTACGATCCTCAATACCCTTTCTATTATTATGAAAATCCCGGTCATCATGATTCAAACCTTAAAAGCGATCTCTCCTCACCCAGCCTTAAATTTACTACGAGATGGGCGCGCGATGAAATGTTTGTTCAGGATGGAAATAGCCGTATAAGCCTTGGCCCGCGCCGGTCGCCCATTATTCAACTTGATTATACGTATGGATTCAAAGATGTGCTGGAAAGCGATTTTGAATACCACAAAGTACGATTGGAGTTTTTGCAAAAAATAAGGATGGGAGGACTGGGAGAATCCAGGTTAAAGCTCAGGGGAGGCTATATTTTTGGCCAGCTTCCTTATTTACTGTTAGAAAACCATATCGGCAATGAATCCATGTTTTATACGACAGGAGCTTTTAATACAATGAATTACTTTGAGTTTGTTTCGGATAAATACGCCTCTTTACACTATCAGCATTACTTTCAGGGACTGTTGCTAAATAAGATCCCACTCATGAGAAAACTGAAATGGCGCTTACTTTGGACGGCAAACATGTTGTCCGGTTCACTGCGCCAGGAAAATATCGATATCATGGCCACGGAAGACCCTGAAGGAAATCCCACGCCTGGATTTAACTTCCTCGATCCGCAAACTCCGTATATCGAGCTCGGCTACGGAATTGAAAATATTTTCAAAATCATACGCGTAGACGCCGTACACCGTATTACCTATAGAGACCGGCCGGAAGCACAAAAATTTGCACTGAAATTCAGCCTCCAATTTAAATTGTAGAATCTTTTTCCGAAGGTTTCGCAACGAGTTCGTTTTATCCCCTTCACGCTTGTGACAATGGACATGAAATTATGCCGAAACCGCGAAGAAAAGGTTTGGCCGTTGTGTTATGTATATTGCATCGAAGCACATTGCCGGTGATCATCGTATATTTTACTGCAAAAAGACAGCAGCCCAGGGGTAATTATCTGCCTGTGAAACGTATATTAGATGAAGTAAATGTTTATTTGATGAAAACCCAAAATACGATCTTTCCGAGTTTAATATTATTTTTAGCGACGGCATCTTTTTCAATGGCTCAAAGACAAGGCATCTTGCTTGAGGAGTTTATTTATGAAAAAGCGCCTTTCAAGGAATGCCACGCTTCCACAATTGCCGAGACCCCCGATGGTTTGGTTGCGTCATGGTTTGGCGGCACCAAAGAAAAGAACAAAGATGTGGAGATTTGGTTCAGCAGAAAGATAGATGGCAAATGGACCGATCCTGTTTCTGTTGCAAACGGTATCCAGAATGAAAATTTAAGGCACCCTTGCTGGAATCCGGTCTTATTTCAGATTCCGGATGGACCGCTTCAGCTTTATTACAAAGTTGGTCCAAGTCCGAGCGCATGGTGGGGATTAATGATCGAATCCAAAGACTCCGGAAAAACCTGGGGCACACCGGTAAAGCTCCCAAACGGCATCCTGGGGCCAATCAAAAACAAGCCCGTGCTTTTAAGCAATGGAACGCTTATAAGTCCGACAAGTACAGAACACGAGGGCTGGAGAATCCATTTTGAATATTCTTCCGACCTGGGCAAAACATGGACCAAAAGCGAACCGATCAACGATGGGAAGCAATACAATGCCATACAACCCAGCATATTGATCCACCCGGGGAACAAGCTGCAAATCATGGCTAGAAGCAGAGAAATCTCTGTCCTGACCGCCTGGTCATCTGACTTGGGTAAAACATGGACCGATTTGACTTCGTCCGGATTACCTAACCCAAACTCCGGAACAGATGCGGAAACTTTAAAAGATGGCAGACACCTGCTGGTGTATAATCATGTCGGCAAAAATCCAAATAAATGGGGTGGGAAACGCTCGCCGTTAAATGTGGCGCTCTCGGAAGATGGTAAAAATTGGGAAGCTGCGCTGGTATTGGAAAATCAACCGGGCGAATATTCATATCCTTCTGTTATTCAAGCAAAAGACGGGAAAGTGCATATTGTCTATACATGGAAAAGGGATAAAGTAAAGCATGTCGTAGTGGACCCCTCAAAATTGATAACAAAACCGATTGCGAATGGCCGGTGGCCGGATTAAATCTTTCCCGATGTAGATCCTATTTTTTTACCGGCGATTAATTCATAGATTCATGAAATTTTAAACATGAATCTAAGAGCAGTTATATTTTGTTTATTCCCGCTGTTATTGTTTGTTTCCTGTAAAAAGTCCCGGCCACAGAATTCTTCGATCACTGTTTTTTGTGCGGCAAGCCTTTCGCCGGTATTACATAAGATAAAAGGTGTGTGGGAAAAGGATCATCCTGAAAAAATTGTCATCAACTCCTCCTCGTCAGGTACATTGGCGCGGCAAATCGAAAACGGGGCTCAGGCCGACCTCTTTCTTTCGGCTAACGAAGAATGGACAACATATCTCCAAAGTTCCTTGAAACTCAAAGATCGGCCGGTGGTTGTTGCATCCAACCAACTGGTTGTGGTCACTCCGCTCAATTCCAGCATCGATAGTACGGATTTTGGCAGTTTCCCGGACATAGCTTACCGCTTTAAAGGGAAAATCAGTTCGGGGAATCCGGGACATGTGCCTCTTGGAAAATATTTCGAACAGTCGATGAATTACTATCATTTGTTCGATTTATTATCTCAAAGAATGATTATGACGAAAGACGCACGAAGCGCTCTCAGGTTAGTAGAACTTGGTGAAGCGGATTTAGGGTTTATTTATCAGTCCGATGCCCTGACCTCAGATAAAGTTCGAATCATTTCCCGGATTCCTCCCGAAAGCCACGACCCGGTGATCTATCATGCCATACACCTGAATGGCCGATTATCTGTCCAAAAGTTTTTAGGCTTTCTTTCTTCGGATGAATTAAAATATATCTGGAAAGCTCACGGGTTTGCAATTTGAATGATCGGCGCTATCAAACCCGTATTTAATCTTTCCCCATCCCATCGTTCACCGATCTCAGCATGCCATCGGAAGGGTTGTTTCGACGAGAAGCATTTCAAGCAATTGCGAGAAACCGAGACGATCGCGCAAAAGACTATTTCAGGTGTACAAAAACAGCAGGTGGTGCCGATTGCCTGCTCAATAATACCACCCCCGAATTTAATCCGGAAAGTAATCGGATGAAATCGCACCAAATGAACATTAATGAAAAGCATAATCGTGCTTTTATCGAAGACCTGTGGGCGCTGCGGGGATCATGAATATTAAAAAAACCGATGAAAATTATTGACAGAATATTTGAAGTTGTGTAAAACTGACCTAAATATGCAAAAGGTGCCGATATTCCTGGAAATCAAATTGAAGCGATCGGGAAAACGTATTAAAAATCATCTTTGTGATTTATGGAGGCTTTTAATTTCACATACGAAGAATTTCAGGCGATTGCTCTTTCATTAAAAGTCGCCGCAATCTGCTCATTGATCTCCTTACCCATAGCTATTGGTGTCGGCTGGCTATTGGCCCGAAAAAAATTCCCTGGAAAATGGTTTGTTGACGGTTTTGTGCAATTGCCTTTGGTCCTGCCGCCGGTCACTACAGGCTATTTGCTGCTCATCACGTTTGGCAACAGAGGGTTTGTTGGCAAGTTCTTGTCGGATCATTTTCAGATTCAAATTTCGTTTACATTTTGGGCCGCGATACTCGCTTCCACAGTGGTCTCCTTTCCATTAGTGGTGAGAGCAATTAAAGTTGCCGTAGAGATGGTCGACAGAGAATTGGAATTGGCGGCGAGAACACTTGGAGCAGGCCCCTGGAAAGTATTTTTTACGATCACCATCCCTCTGGCAATGCCGGGCATACTCAGCGGGCTTATTCTTTGTTTTGCCAGGTGCCTGGGAGAATTCGGGGCTACAATTACATTTGCCGGTAACATTGTCGGGCAAACCCAAACGCTTCCGCTGGCCATCTACGCCGCCATGGAAGTGCCTGGAGGAGAAATGATCGCTTTCAGACTGGCAGCATTTTCAGTCGCACTTTCCTTCATGGCGATGGTAGGCTCGGAATTTATAAATCGAAAACTGATTATGAAAACATGAGCATCTTATCCGTCGACATAATACTAAAAAAATCGGGCTTTTCTCTTGATATCACCTGTGATATCGAAAATCAAATCACCGGAATATTTGGTCCTTCAGGTGCAGGAAAAACAACATTTTTAAGATTAATCAATGGATTGGAAGTACCTGATTATGGAAGAATTTCCATCCAAAACCGCAAAGTCTTCGACACTGAAAAAAAGATAAACATATCTCCTGAAAAACGAAATATAGGTTATGTATTTCAGGACGGCAAACTCTTTCCTCATATGAACGTCGCTCAAAACCTGAGATATGGCGTCAAGGGGACTCTTAGAAAACAGGAGTTTGACGAAATTATAGACCTGTTGCAGATTTCCGAACATCTTGACAAAAAGATATCACAGATTTCCGGCGGACAGGCTCAACGGGTAGCTATTGGGCGGGCATTACTCGCTTCACCCGATATCCTGATGCTGGACGAACCTTTTTCCTCATTAGACAAAAATCTGAGGCATCACGTCATCTCGCTTTTGAAACCACTGGTAAAAAAATTTAATATTCCTTTGCTCGTGGTCAGCCATGATCTTTCGGACCTGCTCATGTTATCCGATCGGTTGCTGATAATTAAGGATGGCAAATGTGCAGGCGTAGGGAGCTATCTGGACCTGATATCACTCGGTGAAGCTTTTGCAGCGATGAACAGATCCGGATTGATAAATACCGTTGAATTGAGGCTGGACCGGCTGGACCCCGAAAAAGGTCTTATGCTGTTATCGAAGGGAGAACAAAGAATTTTTGCCGAAACTCCAACTGCGAAGATGGGAAACCACAATAATGAAATGCTCAATTTTTTTTTAAGACCCAAGGATATTACATTAGCCCTGCATAAAATCAAGGATATTTCCATTCAAAATCAGATTGAGGGAGTTATTCAAAAGATCATCATATCGGAAAACAAGATTTTGTGCGTAATTGATCATGGTTTTAAGCTGATTGCGGAAGTTACGCTGGCAACTCAGCAAAATATGAACTTGCGGGAAGGGACCAGAATCTGGAGCCTTTTTAAAGCGGCAGCACTCAAGCCCGCCCATACCGGAAATATAAATTCTTAAATAATCAGTCCGTTTAAAATGAGCATTTTTATTCTATTCCGCATAACGCCCATCTTGGTTGGGACACTGATATCGCGAACGTGCTTGTCGCGCTGGGAATCGAACAATCTGGCGAAACAGCATCCGAAGACGGTCGAGGAACTATTGAAAGAGGCCGAAAAAGCCAGAAACGAACTAGGAGACTTCGGAGTGAAAGGTAAGGGGACCCCGGCAAGCCGCAATGGTCGACAATCCAATGGCGCTTTCAATAAACTGATTTCATGAAAGAAATGACACTATTCGACAATAAAGCATTATTTGTGCTCTATGGAATTATCAATTTCATCCTGATCATAGCCCTTCTGATCTTACTTGGTTTATTCTTCAACGACATTCATATTCTCAACAGAACAGGTTTTTTCATTTTTATCGGAGTGCATATATTCTTGCTGTTTTTTGTAAAAATCCACTATCTGCGTATATTCTACCGGGAAGATCTGCAAAAAATAGAATTCCGATACAACCGGAGATTCGGGTTGAAATGGAAACAGAAATCCAGAACAGTATTGTTACCTCTCAGACAATTTGACGGATATTCGATTAGCAAGGATTCCTTGGGAATTTCTGTAATTTCTTTCTTCAAACTCGACCAAAGAGAGCGATTTGAACTCGGCCCCTTTCATATCGGATTTATCTCCAAAAAGGAAAAGGAAAACCTGGAATCCAGTTTCGGGGAATCGCTTTAAAAGGATCGTATAAAGTAGACCATTTGTTCCTTTTTATAAAAAATAATCCGAAATTAGGCCTTCCATTACATTTGGCAAAACCATCAATTAAGATTGAGATTAATAAACCTATAAAATAACGAATCCTAAAATGAAAACAATTGCAAACGTTTGTTTAGCTCTAACAGCTGCTTTTTTACTAAATATATCATCCGTATCGGCCGGAGATGACGGCTGGGAAATGCTTTTTAACGGTAAAGACTTTACCGGATTTAAGCAACTGAATGGAGAGGCATCCTATACTGTTGAAGATGGAATGATGGTAGGTACCACCAAACTAAACACGCCTAACAGTTTTATGGCGACTGAAAAAATGTACGGAGATTTTATTCTTGAAGTCGATCTCCTCGTAGACCCGAGTATGAACAGCGGGATCCAGATCAGAAGTAATAGCCTCCCGGAATACAAAAACGGCAGAGTACACGGATACCAGGTTGAAATCGATCCTGCTGCCCGGGCATGGTCTGGTGGCATTTACGACGAAGGTCGAAGAGGCTGGCTGTATCCACTGGATTTAAATCAAAAAGGAAGAGCCGCTTTTAAGAACGGTGAATGGAACCATTACCGAATCGAAGCCATCGGCAACTCGATAAGGACGTGGGTAAATGGCATTCCGTGCGCGGATCTAATCGATGACATGACCCCGAAAGGCTTTATCGCTTTCCAGGTACACAGCATCGGCAAACCTGAACAGGAAGGCAAGCAAATCAAATGGAAGAATATCAGGATCAAAACGGAAAACCTCGTACCAAGCCCATGGACAGATGTATTTGTCGTAAATCTTGTCCCAAATTATTTATCGCCACAGGAAAGAGCCCAGGGATGGAGATTGTTGTTTGACGGAAAAACAACAAATGGATGGAGAGGCGCTCACAAAGATGCTTTTCCATCAAGTGGATGGAAAGTGGAAAATGGGGAGTTGATTGTGCTTTCGCAAGGAGGGGCGGAATCCCAGGGGGGCGGAGACATCGTCACGCTGGATGAGTACGCTACCTTTGAATTTCAAACGGATTTCATGTTAACCGAAGGGGCTAATAGTGGTATTAAATATTTTATTACCGAAAATTATAGTTCCGGAAAATCCGCGATTGGTCTTGAATACCAGGTGTTGGATGACAATAAGCATCCCGATGCCAAGAAAGGATCGGCAGGCAACAGAACCGTGGCCTCCCTGTACGACATGATACCGGCGCACCCCAATAAAATTGTAAAAAAGCCGGGTGAATGGAATCACGCAAGAATTGTGGTAACAGGTACGCGCGCGCAAGAATGGTTGAAAAGAAATAGTCTCGAGAAAACAGAATTTCTGGGCGCTTATGTGGAGCATTGGCTCAACAACAGGAAGGTCCTCGAGTACGAACGCGGTACGCAAGCCTTTTTTGCCATTGTGCAAAGAAGTAAATACAAAGATTGGGAAGGATTCGGCGCATGGCAATCGGGCAGGATCCTGCTTCAGGAACATGGTGATGAAGTGCATTACCGAAGCATCAAAGTAAGAAAGATCAATTAGGTTTGCCTTGTTGGGCCATTGAAAAAATCAACGTTGAACAAAACATGATAACTGAGGGTTAAGCGCTTATTGAGCATCCGGTCAATAAGAATTGCAGGGCAACCAGTTATACCGAAAAAAGCTGTTCTTATTTTGCATATCTCAGACGATTTTTGCTGAATATCAGATAGAACAGCTTTTTTTTGATTAACATTGTTTAAAAAACCGACACGCCGTACATGACATTCATCGATAAAGACAAACCGGTTCTGGTCACAGGTGCAACAGGATATATTGCCTCCTGGATCATCAAATATTTAATTGACGACGGATATACGGTTCACGGGACTGTCAGGAGCATTTCGAATTCGGAAAAAATTGCTCACCTGTTGAGGCTCAACGATGCTGGAAAAGGAACGCTAAGACTATTTGAAGCCGATTTGCTGAAAGAGCGCTCCTTTCAAGAAGCGATGGAGGGCTGTGAACTCGTAATTCATACCGCCTCGCCTTTCATGGTTCAGGGGATCAAAAATGCCCGGGAACAGCTCATCAAACCGGCTTTGGAAGGGACCAGGAACGTCCTCTCCACCGCAAATAATACTGCTACGGTCAAGAGAGTGGTATTGACTTCAAGTGTTGTGGCCATTTATGGAGACGCTATCGATATAAATCGTACAAAAACCGGCGGGTTCACAGAGAAAGACTGGAACATCACCAGCAGCGAGTCGCATCAGCCTTATAACAGATCAAAAACAGTAGCGGAAAAAGAAGCATGGAGAATTGCCAATGAACAGGATCGATGGGATCTGTTGGTTATCAATCCTGGCTTTGTAATGGGACCGTCTCTTAGTAAACGCGTTGATTCTACGAGTATTGATTTCATGTTATCTATGGTAAATGGAAAATATGCATCCGGATTACCCGATTTTTATTTCTCATTGGTCGATGTTCGCGATGTAGCTCATGCGCATATAAATGCCGGATTACTGGAACGGGCAAGCGGGAGACACATATTGGTAGCAGATGTTAAACGGGCTGTTGAAATAGCAGATAGCCTGAGAACAAAATTTCACAACAAATATAAAATACCTGAGAAAGTCCTGCCCAATTTTATACTGTACCTCACGGGCCCGCTTATGGGATTCTCATGGAAATACCTGAGGCGAAACCTTGGAATTCCGTTTCAGTTTGACAATACATACTCCAAGACCGACCTGGGAATAGAATATACATCTCTTGCGCAAACATTTGCGGATCATGTAGAACAATTGGATAGGGATGGATTAATTTAAAAAGGTGCAATATGAATCTAACTGTTTATCTATCAGGCGAAATACATAGCGACTGGCGCAATGAAATTATTCGGGGATGCGAGAAGCTAAATCTTCCAATAGAATTCTTAACGCCTGTTACGGTGCACGAGGCAAGTGATGACATCGGCGCAAAAGCCTTAGACACAGAAACCGATAAGTTTTGGTATGACCACAAATCGGCTAAGATCAATGCCATACGAATAAAAGCCGGATTACAAAAAGCTGATGTAGTTGTAGTAAAATTTGGAGATAAGTACAGGCAATGGAATGCGGCTTTCGACGCAGGTCAGGCTGCCGCCCTCGGCAAATCCTATATTGTCATTCATCCGGAGGAGTATACACATGCTTTGAAAGAGGTAGATGCACAGGCTATGGCAGTTGCCCGGTCTTCGGATCAAGTCGTTGAGATTTTGAAGTACATCACATCCCAGAAATAGCGGTATGAATAAAAACCAAATCCTTGCCGGAATTATGGAAGAAAAGATCGTTTCCATTTTACGGGTTTCTGATTCGAGCAAGGTAATCCCGGCATCCTTGGCACTCCTGGAAGGAGGCATTAAGGTGATTGAAATATCATTAAACACACCAAAGGCATTGGTCTGCATGACAAAGCTTGCCCGGATCGACGGAATAGTTCCGGGAGCGGGCACAGTGACTGATAAAGAAATGGCGATTGAGTCGATCGAGGCCGGCGCTGAATTCATCGTTACCCCGATTACAAGGAAAGACGTCATCAACACCTGCCATGACCTTGGAAAGCCCGTATTTTCCGGCGCCTTTACCCCGTCCGAAATTTTTCAGGCCCATGAATGGGGTGCGGATGTAATCAAAGTTTTTCCGGCCGAGACCCTGGGCATGAATTATATCAAAGCAGTAAAAGCCCCGTTCCCCGATATAAAGCTTATGCCGACCGGAGGTGTCACTCCCGACAATATTGATAAATGGTTGGATATGGGAGCCAATTGTGTTGGAGTTGGAAGCAGTTTTACAAAACCGGATATACTTGATAATGAAGAATGGGGAAGATTAACCGGTATTGCAAAAGAATTTACAAGTAATATCGCTCATTATAAAACCAATCGAAAAAACCACCATTAGCTCCCCGATCGATCAAAACTTTCAGGTATCCATATACTTGTCTGTCCGCGAAACCGAACCAGCGGTTAAAGTTACGCTCCGGATATTATAAATATTGTGCTCCATATTCGTCTTCCGAAATTTATTATTCACCTGTTCCGGACGGTGAGGCATCCAAAGCCAATATTGAAAGAATTTTTCAACGCTCTGCACTCAAACCGCAGGAGCCTTAACTCGCCGCATCATAGCCGTAAGTAAAGAAATCAAACTGGCTTACGGGAGTGTCAAAAACAGAATTTTTTTTATTGTGATTTTCCCGATATTTAATAACTCAAAACTCCGCTTCGTGCTATATTTGAATCATGAGTAAAATAATACCTGAAATCCCTTCAGGGAGTATTTTTGGACATCTGAAAGCTTATGTCGGCGATCCTTTAACTTTCCTTCAAAAGTACCGGGATCAGTACGGAGATATATTTACGTTTAGAGTTGTCAATCGCAGGCTTATTTTTATCAATCATCCTGACTTCATCGAGCGTGTGCTCCAGGAAAATCACAGAAATTACATAAAAAGTGAAGCCTATAGAAAACTGGCGCTTTTATTAGGTGATGGGCTTTTCACGAGCAACGGGGATTACTGGTTGTCTCAAAGGCGCACGATTCAGCCCGCATTTCATCGCGATCAGATCAAGACCTATGCCCAGGTAATGCACGATCTTTCCATGAGTATGGTCAATGCCTGGAAAAAGAGATCTGAGATCGAGCTCGCTTCGGAAATGACAAATGTTACCCTGAAAATCATTTCGAAAACAATGCTGGATGTCGAATTGGGAAAGGAAGGTCAGACCGTGGAACAATATCTTCCTTATGCCTTGAAATATATGGTAAACAGAATTACTTCTCCACTCGCAACTCCACTGTGGATACCGACAAAAAACAATCAAAAGTTTAAAGCCGCAATTAAAATTCTCGATGAGCTGATCCATGAAATTATCAGATTCAAAAAGGAAAACTTAAATATTGATTTGATTAGTCAGCTTATTCTTCTGATAAATGAAAAAACCGGTAAGGGCATGAATGATCGTCAATTACGTGACGAAGTAATGACGCTTTTCCTGGCAGGTCATGAGACCACTGCCATGGCAATGACATGGATTTTAAATTATATCTTACGGGATGAAGAAATAAGAAAAAAACTGCTCAGGGAAATAAATAGAATAAGGAATTCATGGAGCGCGATTAAAAACTACTTCATTCAAAACGTAATCAATGAGGCATTGCGCCTATTTGCTCCGGTCTGGATACTCTCGCGAGAGGCGCTTGGAAAAGATCGCCTGGGAGCATTCGATATACAAAAGGGGGACCGTATAATTTTCAGTCCGTACATGGTTCACAGACACCCGGCATACTGGGATTTCCCGGAGGAGTTTATACCGGAACGATTTGATAAAGATCTTCCACACCGATTCGCATACTTCCCGTTTGGCGGCGGGCCAAGAGTGTGCATTGGCCAGCATTTTGCACTGATGGAAATGACCATTCTTCTTGTTAACATTCTTAAGAATTTTCCGGAAATGAAATTAACAACACAGAAGAGCATCGGGTACGACTATTCCATTACCCTGCGCCCGGACAGAAAGATTTTTGTGCAACCAAGGGCTGTCCAATAGGTTCATTTCTTCATGAAGCATATGCTCCATATAGAATTATTCGGTTATTAATACAGAATAATATTCGTTTTCCCGGGCTTATACTTAATGATCATCATTAATAAATTATATCCCGGGTTATTGGACAGCGCCCGGTTCTTGAGCTGTCCTTAAATACTTTCCATGGCCGGAATTCTCGTTTTAGGCATCACTACCTCATGAGGACCAACCATTGCCCGCGCGCCAATTTCCACATCACCCATAACCGTTGCTTTGATGCCTACGGTTGCGCCATCTCCAATTTTTACAGGTTCTACAACCAGATAACCTTTCGAAGCATAATGAGCAAAAATAGTTGCAGATCCTCCAATGGTTACCTTTTCGCCAATCTCTATTAAGGCCGCATCGGAAATATTGGTGGTGTTAATGTGTGAATGCTTGCCTATCTTCATTCCCATCATTCTGTAAAAAAGAATATTCAATGGAGTAGGAGTAAAAAACTCCAAAAACGTATATCTGACAACATATAAAAATGCATTGTGAAAATACCAGGGGATTGACGATAAGGAGAAATAATTTCCGCGGAACGGCTTAACTCTGAAAGGCATTAAAAAATTAAAAAGCGGTACGACAAAAATCATGGTTAACCCGTAAAGAAAAAATCCGGATACGACAGAGCATCCTATTGACAGGTAATGAAAAAATTGCGGCCAATCCGCCGTAGCGTCGTTGGCAAACATAAACAAATAGACGCCGGGAGTTGCTGATATGCCCATAGAGAGCAGAACTAAAAGATAAAGCGCCGTTAAGGCAATAAAAAAACTCGCTCCTCTGAACCGGCGTATAAATCGCTCAAAGGCGCCCTTCAGCCCTTCCCTTTCTGAGGTCGATCCATACAGATCCTCTCGTTCGTTTTCAAATGACTTTGATTCTTCACGCATACCCTATGGGGTTCGATTGAGCACCAAATATACTTTTTAATACAGTTATTCCAATTGGAGCCCGCCAAATGATCGACGCGCATCAGAAGCCCGGTCCCCACCCGATCGGCACTCCAAACAGGATACCATTTGCGCAACAGGTCCGGTACGATTTATCACGACGTCCAAGACTACAATGATATAATATGTACAAATGAAGCATTAGAAATCAAACTCGGCAATTACCGGATAATGATCGGATAATGCATAATTCTCCTCCCGGTTGCACACGCTGGCGCCGGTACATTTGGAGCTCAATTCCGGGGAAACCATAATAAAGTCGATCCGCTCCATCCGGCCAATGAGCTCCTCCCCGGACTCGCTGTTCATCTCTCCCAATAACTGCCCAGGAAACGATCCCCGCTCTTTCATGCCGATCGTAAACGGTTGGCATACGTCGAGCAATGGAAACGCCAGTAGTGAAGATATAACTGCATAATCCAATTCCCCGTAAAACAGGTTTCCTTTGATGGGTTTGTCCTTATTGGATGCCCTGAGTCTGGTCAGCAGTGCCCCTTCCGGATCATACAGATCCGCATCAACCGGCGAATGGGCATTGAAATCGCCAAGGACCATGTACTTGTCGTTCCGCTTTCGCACTTCTCTTAGCTTCTCCAGGATGATCTTTACTTCTTCTCTGCGCTTTAAATAGCTTGAAGGGCTAAAATGAATCACGAATACATCAATGCCATTTGTCTTGCAATGCAAGGCGCCATGATGCATACCTTTCATGATTTTCTCTTTTACTTCAATCGGCCGATTCGAGGTTAGACCCACCGAATAACCTGAAGTCTTCAAAAGAACAGAATAGTCATGCCCCCATGTTTGGGCATCTTCTTTCAGTTTTTTGTCGTTGTAATTACACAGTTCCTGCAGCGCCACGATAGACGGATGTTGTCTGCTGATCCAGGAATTTACGCGATTTCTCCGGTCCTCATCTTTCCCCCAGTCATAGCCATTCCAGATGTTGTAGGTCATAACTTTTAAATACTTTTCTTGAGCATATGAGGAAGTGAATACCAGAACAACCAGAAGAAAAAGCGCAATATGTTTCATGAGGATTTGCCGTTTACCTGTTTTTCATTCAATTTCGTTTCGGCAGACCGGTACGGTTAGAGACATCTGTCGGAAAGTTTAACGCTTCCAAAACAAAATAGTAACAACTCATTTCTATGCGCACCTCTTGCGGTGAAGACCAAACCAGTTGTGCGCATATGGGGGCATTTCGCAAATCCATCCGGTAGAAACTCCAGGGCCATCCGTGTACACTACTTCCCCTCCAACCACAACCACTGAAATTTTACCGCTTCACGGTTGCCGGCCTTTATGTTTATGGAAATTTCATAGATTCCGGCTTTGGGGAAATGGAAGGTTCCCAAGCGGTGCGAGGCAAAATTATCTATATGCCAGTTTTGGTTGGGCTCACCCACAGTCAGCCCTGTTGGAGAGATATTGTGTTTCAACTCCCCGGAGCCTGCATCCGATGACACCGGAGAAGATGAGACTTTAACGGATCCGGAAGGCTTATCCCCCTGATAGCTGTAGGAAACATCAACTGCCATTTCTCCGGGCCGGTCAACGAAAATCTTCCATGAAGATTGGTAGCTTTTGCTAATGTTGGCATGAGGAGGGACAGTACCTCTTCGCTCATAATTTTTTAGTATCCGTTCACCATCTTCGGAAGCCACATTATTTTGTCTCAACGAATATCCTCCATCAACTGTCCGGGCAACAAGCCCGTCAACAATTTCAGGTTTTTGATCATATTCCAAAACTACGACGGAAACTAAAGGATCGGGTTGGTCCTGCGGTAATGTAACTTCCGTAAACAGTTGCCTGTGATCAAATGAAAGTGGCGATTGTAATTTATCTCTCAGAACAAAAGCCCCGGATGGTTTGGTTTTGATCCCGGTCACGGGAAGTTTGTGATCAAATGGCCAGGTGTACACGTGCAGATAGAGCCTGTGTTTACCTCCGTCTATCGGTTTGTAGGTGATTTTTCCCCAATCATGCTGATCCTTGTCCAGGTCGAAGGCCTGGGCTCCATAAATCGACTCGCCGTTCACGTCCAGCCATTCGCCCATATATAGCATGCGTTGAGAAATTTCATAAGGCACATCACCGTTTGCCCTGGGGCCAATGTTCAGCATGTAATTGCCGTTGAGGCTCACATTTCCAATCAATGCTTTCAGCAAAGAAGAAGTAGATTTCCATTGCGTTTCAAGCTTATGAAAACCCCAGGAATGAGCTACGGTTCCCGGGGATTGCCATGGATAATCAAGCTTTTTACTGCCCAATTGATTGTCTCCCAAAGTTCTGAAATCCACATCGCCGTCTTCCTCGACGGACAATCCAAGCCGGGAATTTACGAGACAATCAGGCTGTAATTCCCGGATCAAACCTTTCAACTGCATGAGCTGCTTTTTGGTAACAATCGTATTGGAATGATGAATCCACATATCAAACCAGATCATACCAATCGGCCCGTAATCGGTCAATAGCTCCCGCATCTGCGGCATCACCTTTTCCTGCCAGTAAATATCGTACTGTTCCGGAGTGATTTTATAGATTTCACGCGTATGGTCCCAGCCATATTCATGCTCCCAATCTACCCAGTGAGAATAATATAGCCCAAGCTTTAATCCATGCTTCTGACAGGCCTCTGACAATTCTTTCACGACATCGCGCTTTGGGTTGGTATAATTCCCCAGATCGTAATCCGACACTTTGCTGTCCCATAATCCAAATCCATCATGATGTTTGGCCGTGAGGGTAACATACTTCATCCCGGCTCGCTTTGCGAGCAATACCCATGCTTCAGGATCAATAGAATCCCAATCAAATCGATCCAGAAGCTTGACATACTCATCTTTCTCAATTCGATTCCGATAATAGATCCACTCCGCATAATCATTGGCATTGCGCAACTTCTCTCCCTTCCAGACGCCTTCGGCCCCGCTATACACCCCCCAATGGATAAACATGCCAAACCGGGCATCTACAAACCATTGGGCACGCTCGTTGGTTTGGGATTGACCAAAAGACGAATTCAATAAATTGAAGAGCATCAGTAAAGAAAGAATGGATGTAAAACCTAAAAATTTCATGGATCTTGAATTTAACTTGTTAATTACTTGAAAAAGCCCGGCTTTTCTTCAAAGATAATATTAATTGGCCGTCTGCTGCTATCGACGAATTATTTTGTTGAATTTATGGAACCAATGGATCTCCCGCTTATTCAAAAAAACTTTGAGCCGGTCGATTCCATTAACCCGTCGCCGATGTAAGCCGCATAAGTGCTCCAGGTCTTCAACAGCCTGCGCAATTGTGACGACTCTGATGACGACCCAATCAATTGAATGAGGCGAAGATGTATGGAACTTTTGATTGGTAGGGCTTTCACGGCAGGAATTTCATCAAATATGACCGAACAACCGCGGCATGAATCATTAACTTTACCCAAATATTACGATTTGCATATAAATTGTATAGAATCAAGAACCATCGGAATCGATCGACTTCATTTTTCATGGATTTTTGATAATTTTGTTACTCAATTTCTATTTTCGAGTAGATACCTGTTATATTAGAGCATAATTAGGAATTGTATTTTTCTCCTTATATGAAAAAATTAATACTTATCCTCACCGGGTTCATATTCTGTTCGGAAGTAGTATTTAGCCAGGGCTTTTATAATAAAAATCGAAACAGGAATTTTATTCTCTCTGCCGGGACCGGCACAGCGCATTACTATGGTGATTTGGCCAAGCAGGGGGATCACTCGAATATTAAACCAAACTTTGCCATTGGCGCCAGATATAACTTTTACCGTTGGTTCTCCGCGGGCGCGGAGCTTACCTGGTTTATGCTGGCCGGAAATGATAAAACCGATCCGAACAAAGAAAGCCGAAACCTTTCCTTCCAAAGTCATAACTTTGAATTAAGCACGGTTTTTCATGCGAGTCTTTTCGAAGAGGATCGGAGATTTTATCTAAGGCCTTTTGCCAATCCGTATATCTACGCGGGTGTTGGATTGGTAAGTTACAATCCTACTGCAAAACTTGAAGGCCAAAGGTACAATCTAAGGAAATTGAATACTTCCGGTGAAGATTACAGTGGCTTTACAGTTTCTTTTCCCGTCGGTGCCGGTGTAAAGCTCAGGGTCAATCCGTTCTTTAATGTAGTGCTTGACGGAGGCTATCGACTTTTGATATCCGATCACATCGATGATGTGAGCAGCGGCAAGTATCCCGATCCCACCTCGTTTTCCGATGAGACCGCACGGCTACTTTCGGATAGGACCTGGGAACTTGGCATAAATCCCACCTGGGCCGAACAAGGCAAAGAGTTTAGAGGCAATCCCGATAACAATGATGGGTACTTTATTTTCAACGTCAAAGTGGAGTACTATTTCATGGAGCTTGGAAAAAGCAGTACCTTCAGGAAAAAACTTAAGGGAGGTAAATCCAAAAAACTCAAGCCGCCAAAAAGAAGAACAAATAAGCAAATTAATCGGAGAAGGTTTTAACCCCCAGGGCCTCTTCTTTTCCTTAACAGCTCGACCAAAGCGTAATAAGCCACAAACGCCATGGAAAGTATAGCAATTAAATATGTACTTTTCAAGACACTGAGCATGGTGAAAATGTAGATAACCGTGAGTTGACTTATTAGGATAAGAATGGAAGTTAAAACATGGTTCCCTTTCAGCAGGTCAAGCACGATGTGGTGAATGTGTTCCCGGTCTGCCCTAAAAGGAGAGACCTTTTTGCTGCTTCTTACGATTGTCAATCTTATCATATCAAACATCGGAATGAGCAGCGATCCCATTACCATAAAAAAAGAGCTACTTGCGCCTGGTCTACCCGAAGTGCTAATGAAATTGAGCGCAAAGAAAACCAACAACCCTCCAATGAGTAAAGAACCGGTATCTCCCAGAAAGATCTTGTTCCTTTTGGATAGATTAAAATAAAGCAATCCCAGCAGGCCGGTGCAAAGGGCTATCGAAAAAATCAGTAAATTGAGATCATCGAATTGATAAAAGCTGCTGAAATAAAAGAGGCCGCCAATGATTCCCAAGCCGATCGCTAATCCGTCTATACCGTCAATCAAATTAAACGCATTGATGGTCATAACAACAAATAATATCCAGAACAAATAGTTAAAAAAAAACGGAAATTGAATATACTCGTAAACAAAAGGAATTACCAGGTCCTGTTCGTCTATAGAAGTTACGATTACTATCGCCGGAATAAACTGCCCCAGAAATTTATATGAAACGGGAATCGGATTAAAATCATCAATTATCCCTGTGATTAACAAGACTGCAAAAGCAGAAACCAGGAGGCTGAAATTCTCTTGATTCGGGTAGTCGGAATACAATATAACAGGTACAAGAACGGAAAAACAAAGGATTATCCCTCCGGTATTCGGAACGCTTGTATCATGAGAGCTTCGATGATCTATCGTAGCATAAAATCCCTTCTTCCTGGAGATGAATATTAGAAGCGGAGTACAAATAATTGAAATTATCAGCGCGGTTATCCCTGATTTGTAAATTGCAATATCCATATATTCCCTTGAGGATGATTCGAATATTATTTTTTAAAGATTGGCTTTTTCTTATCCAGCAATTCGAATTTGGAAGAATTACTTTTGAATTCAGGGACAATATATTTCATGATCCCAACTAACTTCAACTCGTTATTATCCAGAACGGAATTGATTAGTAATTGAATGTTCTTTTTTACACTTTCATAGGATTCTTCCCTGGTTTTTGCGATGAGAATTTTATGGTGGTAGGTCGGCAGGTGGTTTTCGTGCGTACTGAGCAATTCTTCATAGAGCTTTTCTCCGCTTCTCAGACCGGTAAATACGATCTCGATATCCCGGCCAACCTCAAGCCCGGACAGTTGAATCATTTTTTTTGCCAGATCAATAATTTTGATCGATTTGCCCATATCAAAAACAAATATCTCTCCGCCTTCTCCCATAGCACCGGCTTCCAGCACCAGTTGACAAGCTTCCGGAATCGTCATAAAATATCGGGTGATTTCCGGATGAGTAACAGTAATGGGCCCTCCCTGATCAATCTGCTTTTTAAACACAGGGATCACGGATCCATTGGATCCCAAAACATTCCCGAAGCGGGTGGTGATGAATTTTGTAGCATCCGGATTCCTTTCTCTCAAATAGTTATTCAGGGATTGAACATACATCTCGGCAATGCGCTTGGAAGCGCCCATTACGTTTGACGGATTAACAGCCTTATCCGTTGATATCATCACAAATTTTTCGGCTTTGTACTTTACCGCCAGATCAGCAAGGATTTTTGTCCCGTTTATATTGCAGTGTACCGCTTCGGACGGATTTTTTTCCATCATGGGTACATGCTTATAGGCCGCGGCATGAAATATTATCTGAGGTTTTAATTCCTTAAAAATCGATTCCATCCTTTCTTCGCTGGTGATGTCCGCAATAACAGGATAGATCTTGAGCGTCCCCTTCTTCAGTTTCAATTCATTCTCAATATCAAAAAGGTCTGATTCCGCCTGATCAACCAATACAATCATCTCGGGATTGTAATATAATGCCTGGCGAACGATCTCACTGCCAATCGAACCTGCAGCGCCTGTTACCATTACTTTCATCCCCTTCAATTCCTGAGATATGTTGTAATTATCCAGTTTTATCGATTCTCTTTCGAGCAATTCTTCTATATTGATATCCCTTATTTGACTAAGACTAAGTTCCCCTTTCACCCAATGTTCAATAGGGGGAACCATCCTTACTTTTATATTCTTTTCAAGGCAGACATCTACAATTTCATTCTTTCGCTCGATGGATATATTTCTTTCCGAAATAATCAGCTCTTCAATGTTCTTCAATCCCGGAATGGTATCAAGATCATTTCTTGCATCATATATTTTAACTCCGTTTACTACCTTTCCAACATGCTTTTTATTGTCATCCAAATAGCCAATAACTTTGCATTTACTGTTTGAATTCTCTTCAATAATTTGCCGGGCTATTTGTGCAGCTTTATTTGTACCATAAATCAATACTTGTCTTCCTTTTTTTTCTTTCTTCCAAAAAAACGAGAAAAGTTGTTTTACAAATAATCTGTACGACACCAGAAATAAGACGGAATTTAAAAATGCTATAATGATTACCGAGCCTGGGATCAGATAGGTATCATATATTTTAAAATGTATATAGCTAATTAAAAATGTCGCCAGTGAGCCCAATAAGATGGTTCCGAGAATCCTCCCGGCATCCTGCAATCCGGTATACCTGACGATCCCGGCATAGCTCCGGGTTGTCAAACTGGAGATAAGGCTCAAAAAAGTGAATATCAATATGCCCTTATTAACATCAAATGTGTCGAGTCGGCTGTAATCAAAATTGAATCTGAGAAGATAGGCTAGTAATGAGGAAAAAAATAAAAAATTAAGATCTATGAGAATTATTATCCAGCGTGGTAATACTCTAATTTTCAAAAGTAGCTTGTCCATTCAATAAAATCTAGCGTCTAAATTAGATAAAAACATCAAACCAAAAATAAAATGTACTGAATTATAGACTATCGAAATATACTTGCTTAATAAACTGAAAAAATAATATCATTTGTCACAAATATAATAGATATATACTAATCTAAGCCTTTCAGAATATTTATTATTTCATTTATTTCTACGTTGGTTAAACCCACCCCGCAAGGAAGGCAAATCCCCTTTTCGAATAGCTCAAGAGCAACCCCGGAGACATATGCTTTCTGTCTTCGGTATATATCCTGGGCATGAAGCGGCTTCCAGAATCTTCTGGATTCAATTCCATGACGATGAAGTATTTGTTCAATTCTTTTTACATAATGAGGGGGGTCGACGAGAAATGCCGACAACCATCTGTTGAGAAAAGCAGCGGAATGGTCTTCAATCCACCCAAAAGAAAAATCTCTATTGTCCAACTCTTTGTAGATTTGAAAAATGGATCTTTTACGGTCGATCCATTTTTCCAGGTAATTAATTTGCGCCAGGCCTAACGCAGCGCTTAAATTGCTCATACGATAATTATACCCCACTTCCGTATGAAGGTATGTCTTTTCCATATTTCTTGCCTGAGTCGCCAGATGCAACGATTTATACGCGATCTCCGGATCATCTGTCAACAGCGCTCCGCCTCCGGCAGTGGTTACAATTTTATTTCCGTTAAATGAGAAAATGCTAATCTTGCCAAATTTCCCTACGGACTTCGAATTAATTGTGGTACCGAGCGCTTCAGCGGCATCTTCTATCAGGGGTATATCATATTTAGCAGAGATGGATGCCAGCTCCTCAACTTTAGCAGGATTTCCATAAATATGAGCATAAATAATTGCCTTGGGCCGAATGTCCGATTTTCTCAGATCCAGTATGGCCTCCTCCAGCAATTTCGGATCCATATTCCAAGTTTCGGCCTCGCTATCGATAAAGACCGGAATCCCGCCGGAATATATAATTGGATTGGCCGTAGCAACAAAACTAAACGATTGACAAATTATATAATCTCCTCCCTTAACTCCCAGCGTTTTTAATGCCAGGTGAATGGCGGCAGTTCCTGAATTCAATGCAATACAATGGCTTCTATCCGTTATTTCTCGCAGCCTTGACTCAAGTGCGCTCACCTGCGCTCCCCCCGGGGCCAACCAATTAGATTCAAGAGCTTTTGACAAATACTCCAATTCCTCACCGCTTTGGTGGGGTGGAGAAAGAAAAATCCGGTATCTGTTTCCCTCCCGCATTTTATATGATCTGTTTCCCGGGATTGCCTGCGATGGTGGATCCGTTTTTTACATGATCGAGGACCACTGCACCTGCACCTATTACCGACCAGGCACCGAGAGAAACTCCTGGCAAAATCGTTGCATTTGCTCCGATAAATGTTCCCGGACCAATTGTGACTCCCCCGCAAACCACGGTTCCCGGACCAACGTGCACAAAATCATCGACAGCCGTGTCGTGCTCAATGATTGCACCCGAGTTGACAATTACATGTCTGCCAATCCTGACCTCAGGCTGGATGATTGCCTTTGCCAGGACCATGGAGCCGTGGGCAATTTCCGCGCGTTCAGAAATCCAGGATGAAAGATGTGAAACAATTCCAAAATCATGCTTAATGTTTCTGGACAAATTAAACCGCAATTTATTTGATCCTATGCTAATAATCAGTTTTTCTCTCCGGAGAATATCTGGATGGTAATTGTTAAAAACGGTTTTATCAAAAAAGGTGGTGTTGTCGGGATTGTCATCAAAAACACCCGCCAGGTGAATCCCCTTTGATAAAAGACAGTCGTAAATGACTTTTGCATGTCCGCCGGCTCCGTACAATATCATATTTGTTCAATTTGACCCGTTGAATACCGGCATCTCCCGGTCTTTTTTGCCCGGGGATACAAATGAAACCATAATCTGGAAAATGGTACATACCAAAATGCGGACATCAAGCATTAAAGATATATTTTCCGTATACCACCTGTCCATTTCAAATCGTTCAACCCAGGATACGTTATTTCTTCCATTGATTTGAGCCCATCCGGTGATTCCGGGCATTACATTAAATCTCTCCATTTGCAATTTATTATATCTTCCAACATAATCGACCGGCATCGGCCTTGGGCCAATGAAGGACATCTCTCCTTTCGCAATATTAATAAGCTGCGGCAATTCATCAAGCCCAGTCCTTCTGAGGAACTTTCCCAAACTCGTAAATTTTCGGTTATCCATACTCAGACCGGATGAAACCGAGGATTGTAAAGTTCGAAATTTTATCAGCCTGAATTTTGCCAAATCCTTCCCGGAGCGCTCTTGGATAAAGAGGATGTTAGCTCCCTGAGTCATGAATAAGCACAGACAAACCAGAACAAAAACGGGAATTAATATCAATACCAAAATCCAGGCAAAAAATATATCCAGGTACTTTTTAAAATGATCGAAATATATCATACGGTTTCCGATGTAAATC
The DNA here is from genome assembly GCA_022360055.1 of Cytophagales bacterium. Lineage (GTDB taxonomy): Bacteria > Bacteroidota > Bacteroidia > Cytophagales > Cyclobacteriaceae > JAAUQL01. The sequence continues at coordinate 42,179 of JAKSDO010000187.1, forward strand.
TTTTTTTCAATCCAATGTAAATCAGCGACAAAATCACCAGGGCAATTCCAAAATAAATCATCTGATTCTCCAGCGGCATAGGAAGAATTAAAATCACCATAAAGTTAATCAATGCCTGAATAAACATATATATGGCAGACATATATAAATGCGGCATGTCCGTTTCTCTCACGATTACCTGGAAAAGATGCTTTCGATGGGCTTCAAATATATTCTCCTTATTAGCAAGCCGCTGGACAATAGTAAAAACAGTATCGATCCCGTATAAGGTCAGAAACAACAGGTATCCGAGCTGTTGCGATTCAAATATCAATTTGATGAGCAGATATACCACCACAAATGCAACCGACAGGCTCCCTACATCCCCGGCAAAACAAACCGCTTTATTTCGAAAGTTATATATATTAAAGGTCAATACGGCCAAAATTGCAACGATTAAAAAAGAAGTAGAAATGAAATACTGGACATTGATATTTACAAACACCAATGAAAACAATACAATGAGGCTGTACCCGCCCGTCATACCGTTTATCCCATCCATAAAATTATATGCATTCAGGATTCCCGCGGCGACAATCACGATAAGGGCCAGACAGGCCAAATTTAAATGGAACATCTCCAAATCAGCCAAAATGAAAAGGATGGAGACTACCTGCGCCGGGAACCTGATTTTTGACGACAAATCGATCACATCATCCAAAAATCCCACCGATGCTATCAAGATCATACCAAATGAAAACATCCATCCCGGTGTTTCCGACAATAGTGAAAAAATTATGATGGCAATTGAAATGACTATACCTCCTCCCCTGATCGTAGCTCCCTTATGCATGGTCCTGTGATTGGGCAGATCAACAATGCTATATTTACGCGCTATGACAAAATATACTCTGAAAAGTAATATCAATATTACGGAGCAGGTAACGTAAATCCAGCTATTCATCAAACGATTGTATGGTTTTTAACAGACCCTCTCTGGTCGAAACCGGAAGTTCCTCGCCCAAATTTAACAAAAGCTTTTTATTAGAAACTTTCATATCTTCAACCAGTTTGGCCAGGGTATTTTTGTTGAACGGCGCTTTAAAAACAGAACCCATCCTGGCCGTGGCAAAGGCTAAATATTTCGGAATTTTCAAAAAGCGGACGTTCGTACCGGTCACTTCTCCAATTAATTTGACTAGCTCGGCGGTCGAGATTGAATCATTATCCGAAAGCAGGTAATTTCCCTGATCCAAGCGGTTGTGAATGATCTCATTAATTACGAAACAAAAATTATCAATCGACAGGAATGATCGTTGATTATCGAACGCTGCAAGCGGGTATGGCAAGCCTGATTTCACAAACTTGTAAAGCAGATTCAGGTTCCCCTTGTTCCCCGGACCATGTATCATTACCGGATTTAGAATGTACAAATTCTTGGCAGTTTTTCTATGATTGAAGATGTATTCTTCTGCCATTCGTTTTGAAATCCCGTAATCAGATGCGGGATTCCGATTATGGTTTTCATCAATGATCTCGGACGAATGATCTGTTATGGCCTTGATCGAACTTATAAAAACAAACCGATCTGCATTTGATAGCAAGAATTCATCATACAATTCAACGGTTTGGCGAAAATTTACCCGATGATAATCTTCTTTTTGATAACTACCTGATAAATCATGGGCAATTCCAGCCAGGTGTATAATCGTATCTACATGATATCTATTAAAATTATCGGCAGACAATTCCGGAATAAACTCGACATCAACAAATCTTGATCTGGCTTTTTCAATATCTCTCGAGTGCCCTATAAGCTGAATATCAAGACTTGATTTAAAATAGTCGACCAAATTCGTCCCTACAAAACCCGAGATGCCGGTAATTAGTATTCGCTTCATTTGTGATTGAATAATTCGAACACCTTTCTAAAATATTTTGGATAAATTTTTAATGAATTTGTACGGATGCCGTGTTTCCTGCACGCACGGATTATCTCATTATTTAAGGTTATGTTGCTCTTCAAACCGTTGGAACTCACTCCGCCTTTGCGCATTTTAACCATTTTCATCGGCAAGTATCTGTAGTTCAGTTTATGCACATAGAGCAACCTGATGAGCATCTCGTAATCTGCAGCAATTTCATAGTCCGTCTCGAATAAACCGTGTTTGGCATAAAATCCCCGCCTCACAAAAAAGGTCGGGTGTGCGGGCATATAGCCCCTGGCAAATTTATCCGGATGCCACTTTTTCGATGAATACGTGCGTACGGTACGATCAAGATTATCCGGATCTACAAATATCAAATCTCCAAAAACTGCATCAACCTCATTGTTCTGAAAAGCCTCGGCAACCGTGGAGATCACATGATCATTGAAATAAAAATCGTCTGAATTCAAAATTCCTATCACATCTCCTCTAGCCTTTAAAATTCCCTTGTTCATAGCATCGTATATGCCATGGTCATCTTCGCTTATCCAAAAAGAAAGCTTATCTTGGTGATCCCGTAAAATTTGTTTGGTGCCATCCGTGGAATTACCATCAATTACGATATGCTCGATGTCTTCATAATCCTGGCTGTATACAGAATTGATTGCATCCTCGATGTGCAAAGCACTGTTATAACAAACCGTAATAATGGTTATTTTCATGGAGTTCAAAAATAATCCAGCAATCCGTGAATTGAAAAGCGGATTTAAAGAATATTGATATTTTTATTCGTATGAAACAAAATATGCGTTCCGATCAATACTGGTGTTACGTAAAAAGTAAAGTATCATTTCGAACAGAGTGAGAAATCTGGTTTAATCAATACCGGACCACCATCAAGCAGCCGGACTTCTCCTAAACGTACTAATGACAAAAACGTCGTTTTTTAATTCACTTAACACGAGCTCTCCATAACCCTTTCTTTAGCTTTCTTCGCCGGATTGCCCTGATAAATACCATAGGAATCAAGATCGGTGACCGCCACGGAATTGACAGATAATACGCTGTGAGAACGGCAGGTGACTCCGGGACATACGGTAGATTTCGCACCGATCCAAACGCCATCCTCCACATTGATTGCACCTGTCATGAGGTCAAAACCCGGTTTCTTATAATTATGATTGCCGGTTAACAACATGGCGCCCTGAGACAAACAGACATTATCGCCTATGATAACTTTAGCAAGATTATCGATCCAGACTTGTTCACCGATCCAAACATGATCTCCTATTTCGAGCAACCATGGGTATTTTATGTTCACCGACGGTTTTATGTTTACGCCCTTCCCCACCCGGGCGCCGAACACTTTTAAAATGAACACCTTAAGAAAAGAAAGAGGCAACAATCCATGGTTGAAGATAAGTTGATTTGTGAAATACCAAATCGCTCTTTTCAACCAGATGGCCTGAGGACTATACCAGCTATTGTCATAATTCGAAAGATCGGCCTTTCTCATCCGTTTATATTTTTTTAGATTGCTGATACACAGAGAAATATAATCATGCTCGTGCGTGTCCTAAATTTGCTCCGGTCCTACCGGTTTCATTTTATTTGACTGAAATGGCCCCGTCATCAAATGCGATCTCACCGTTTACAATGGTCATGACTACCCTGGTATTCAAAAGTTGATCTTCATTTACTTGCATGATGTCCTGATCAAAAATTGTGAAATCTGCATACTTGCCAACTTCTATACTACCTTTGATATCCTCCTCAAAAGCGCCAAACGCCGCATCCAAAGTATACGACCTTAAAGCCTGTGCACGGGTCATTCTTTCTCCCGGCTCATATCCTCCGGGAGGGGTGCCTGAAAGTGTTTTCCTGGTAACTGATGCGTAGAAGCAATCTATCGGATTCACCGGCTCTACCGGGGCATCGGTCCCGTTAATCACAGTTGCGCCGCTCTTTAATAGCTTTTGCCATACATATGCGCCATCCTCTATTCGCCGCTTACCCAATCGATCAATTGCCCACGGACGGTCCGAACTCATATGAATGGCTTGCATGGCGGGGATCACTCCCATCGCGCCAAATCTTGGGATGTCATCCGGATGCAAGTGCTGCGCATGCTCTATCCTGAATCTGAAATCAGACGGATTGCATCCCGTTTTACTAAAGGCTATCTCATATTGGTCCAATACTTCCCGATTGGCGCGATCGCCAATAGCATGCGTACAGACCTGGAATCCGCGTTCCAGGGCCTTACTGCATATTTGGTAAATCTCCTCAACAGGCGTAGTGGAATGTCCAACGGTAGCAGGCATATCCTTATAGGGTTCCAGGAGCCATGCCCCTCTCGAACCCAGAGCTCCATCGCTGTAAAGCTTTATCGATCGAATGGTAAGGAAGTCCTGCCCCAATCCAATTTCCGGTCCGGTGGAAAAATAATGCTCCAATAATTCCGCGTTACTACCGGAAAGCATGGGGTAGAGCCGGAGTTTTAATTTGCCATGCTCAAGGTTCCTTTTGTATAAATCGATCGTAGCAAATCCGACACCCGCATCATGAAAACTGGTAATGCCGTTTGAAAGACATGCTGATACCGCCGCTTCAAATGCCATCTGCGCTCTTTGAGGATCATTATCGGGTATATACTTGGAGATCAAGCGCTGCGCAGTTTCATTGAAAATACCTGATGGGTTACCATCTTCATCCTTGAATATCTCACCTCCGTCATTAAATTCAGTAGATGCATCTATCCCTGCAATTTCCATTGCTTTGGCATTTGCCAATCCCGCATGCCCGCTGGCATGACGCAGATATACCGGATTATTCGGTGAAACCGCACTTAAAAGATGATGTGTTGGAAATCCCTGAGCAATTGGTGCTGTGACGCTATCCCATTTATCCTGATGCCATCCGCGTCCAAGTACCCAAACGCCGGGAGCTATAGTTGCCACTTTTTCATTGACTTTTTCCACCAGCTCCTCATAACTTGAGATATTCGTCAAATCCAAATCTAATTTGGCATATCCTATGCCCATAAAATGCGCATGACTATCTATAAATCCCGGAGTCATTGTTTTCCCGCCAAGATCTATGATTCTGGTCTTGCTTCCCTTCAAAGCAAGAATTTCCTCTTTGCTACCGATCTTGATTATTTTTCCTTCATCGACAGCTACAGCCTCAATTTCTCCATCGCCTGAAACCGAATATATCTTCCCATTAATAAAAATTGAATCCGTTTCCCGCAGATGACTTGAGCAACAGTTGAAGAGAAGAATGGATATAGCTAAAATAATTCTCATGCATTTATTATTGAAAACCAAACCGGTTGATTGTGAATTTAACAGCGCTTTCTTCGAACTACTGTTGAATCAGGAATATATTTTGAGTCCCGTCCTCATTTTCTGCGCTGCCGGATATGACCAAAACCTTCATTGCGCTCTTGGCTTTATCGTTAAGTATGAGCGACAATTCAATTTCCTCGTCCTTTGTACTTTCAAAACTTATCTCGATTAAGAAATCGGCAAATGCTTTCTTGTAAAACAGGTCTTCAAAAGACAGATCCTTGGCATCATTCGCTCCGAGTTTTGTCAAAATGCTATTGGAAGCAAATGAAACTTGCCCTTTCTGGTTTAAAACTACAAATCCAACCGGGTGGAATTTAAAAAAACTATCAAGCCAACCCTTGCGTTTTATCGTTTCAACCTCAGCCTTCTTGCTTTCCGTTACATCTCTTGAAATTCCAAAAGTTCCCACAATATTGCCGTCCAGGTCTTTCAGTGGATTTTTTGTGGTCGATACCCAGGTGACTCTTCCATCATCCCATTTTTCTTTTTCTATAGCATCGACTAAGGATTTGTCGGTTCGTATTATTTTTTGTTCATCTTCATAAGCTTCCCTGGCATGCTCCTCAAATCCAAAATCAAAATCCGATTTCCCGATTATTTCACTTTCATCTTTTTTCTGGAACAATTCTACCATGGAGCGGCTTACCCGGATAAATTTCGAATCCCTATCCTTAAAGTAAATTCGATCATGGGTAGAATTCAATAAAGCATTCAGCAGGTATCTTTCTTCTGTCAGTTGCTGCTGAACATCCTCCATTTCCGTATTTCGCCGCGCCATCTGTTCCTGCGTAGCAGCCAATTCCTCCATATTCTGCCTCAGCTCTTCTTCCTGGGCCTTCATCTGCTCGGCTTTTTCCTGAGTTTCTTCAAGCAGCTTTTTCGTCGTAAGGTTTATCTTTCCGGCACTCAGCGATGAGGCGATGCTCTCCCCAATTGATTCCACAAATTCAATCTCATGCTTTTGCAATGCGCTCAGAGAGGCAATTTCAACGACTCCTTCAATTCGATCTTCCTGCTTCAACGGAACGATCAACAGGCTCGACGGCATCGATACGCCCAACCCGGTCTGGATGTTGTAATGATCCGTTTTGATATCTGTTAAATAAATCGATTTGCCCTCTTCATACGCTTGCCCGGCCAGGCCTTCTCCTATTTCAATTCTCTTTTCGATATATTTTTTCCGCTTGTACGCATATGCGGATAAAAGCTCAAGGTAGGACTGATTTTCATCATCCTTGACAATAAATAAAGCACCCTGGCTGGCACTTAAATACTCCACAATCTCAATGATGATCTTATTCCCAAGAGTTTGAATATCATGGCTGTATAATCTCAGTATCTCACCAAATTTCGCCTGCCCCTCATTTATCCAATTTCTTATTTTGTCTTCCCGGGCGATCTCCTGCAATCGATTTCTCATGTCAATCAATGAGGTTCCCAGGGCATCCTTATCGCTTTTTGGCGTAAATTCATATTCAAAATCTCCGTCTCCGATTTTCCGGGCAAACCGACTGGCATCATCAAGATAACGCACCAACCGGTCGCTGGTTTCCGCAAGGCCTTTTAAGGATTTCTTGTCCGTCAACTCTTCATCCGGCAACTCTCCCTGAGAAATGCTGTCCAATACTCCACTCAGCATGGATAAAGACTCTTTCTGTTTTCCGGTGACTGTCCGGTAAAGAATCAGTAGCAAAAGAATAATTATAGCGGCAAATACTACATAGAGCAAGGCCGGCGTTGTTCTTAGATTGCGCAAGTCATTTTGAATATAGACCTTGATCAGACCATTTATAGCGGTTAATTGATTTCGTATTTGCTCAATTTCATCGTCCGGAATTTTTATTGGCGAGCTACTGCCATCGACGTCTGGCCGCTCGGTCAACAGAGATGATCCGGCAGCGTCTTCAGGCAATGTCCCCGCATTTAAAATATCCTTAAATTTTCCATCTCTATTAATTGCTTCTACAATTTGCTTATTATAGGCCGAGAGCGATTGTTGCAAGGAATTAAAATGGCCTGCCAATTCATCATTTGCATAAGCCGACAGTGTTTTAGTTCTTAATTCGTCAAATATTCTTTTTAAGTTTTTTATAGCGTAAATAGCTTCGAAGCGCTTTATCTCGGCATTTGAAATCGTAAAGAGCAGAGCACTTTGATAGGAAGTAAGTGTTTCTTTTTCAAGCCTGTCAATATAAGTTGCAAGCTCTTGCTGAAGCAAGAGCTTCGAATCAATCTTTGCTCCGGTCTGCGACTGGTTATACTCTATTACCAAAAAAAGTAAAAAAAAGACTGCAGCAGCGCTTAAAGAAAAAACAGCTAAAATACCTCCTGAACCACTGGATTTCATGCGCCTCAAAAAACGAGTGAAGATAAAATCAGAATTTGACATCTGTAAGCAATTCTAATCAGAAAAAATGGTCTGTAATTATTCTCTAAATAAAAATTGAAATTAGAACATAATCAATAAATAAAACCTCTAAAACTTATGAAAACATACGCGAAGAGTAAAAAAGTGTGAAGATGCCTAAACATCGGATATTTTCGAAAATATCCGATGTTTTTGGACTTTAACGATCACCCGAAATTGGAAGTGCCGGAACTTGCATCTCCATTTTTATCCGGAGCCCGCCCGGTCTTATGCAGGGACTGATAAAAACCGGGCAGGATGACTTTTTAACCCAATCTGAAAGTTATTGGCAGCATCATTCGCACTCTTACGGGAATTCCCCGCTGCTTTCCCGGATTCCATTTCGGGGATTTGCGTATGATGCGTTCCACTTCGTCATCACATCCGGCGCCAATGCCTTTTATCACCTTAATATCGCTGAGACTTCCGTCTCTGTCAACGACAAAATTTACAAATACTTTCCCTTCGATGCCCATTCGCCGCGCCTGGGCCGGATACTTTAAATTTTTACTAACGAATTTGTAGAAAGCTTCCATCCCTCCGTGAAATGACGGCATTTTTTCGACAATATCACGAACGACATCCACCTCCTCGTCTATGGGCTCAGCAAATAATTCATGCTCAATTTCTGGAGGCTCCGGTTCACCGGTAGCGATGATTATTTCATACAGCGGTTCTTCTACGTCGATCTCATTATCGATCTCAACCAACTCAAATACCTGAACCTTTGGTTTAGGAGGCTCGATTTCCGTAACAGGAGGTGAAATTAGATCTTCCCCTTCAAAATTAATCGCATCAGGTACGGAAGATATTTCTTCGGCAAACTTCATCTCAAATGCCGATATAACTAAGGCCAAACTCAATACCAATCCGATATTGAAAAACAGGGCGTACTTTTTCCGATAATCCAGCTTCGGATTTTTCTTTAATTCCATGACAATAATTTTAAATTAAACAACCAAACAGAATAAGGGCCCTCGTATTATACTTGTAGTTTATAAACTGACGATTTTTCTATTTCATGATATTCGATTTTTTTAGCGTTCCATCCTATATGTTCATCCGGAGAAGGCGTTTCAGGCTGTTCTACGGTCCCGAAAAAGGCCAATAAAATTGCAATAATTATTATGATCAAAAACACCAGGACCATAACTCCCCGGGTCTTTTTCTTCCTTGCTTCGTGGTGCCGCTCCATTAAAGATTGATAATTTTTATACCTTTCAATTCGATTTTGAGTGAATTGCTTTCTTCTTAACCGTATGTCAAATTTTGTCATCCTTCCCTCCTTGTTAACAATTTTCTCAACTTGTCGATCGCCCGATATGTTCTCATCTTGGCATTTGCCTCGGTAATCTCCAGAATGAAGGCCATTTCGGCAAAACTTTTACTTTCAAAAAACCTCAATTCAAGCACTTCGATGTCGGATTCGCTCATGCGGTGCATTTGCCGAATAATATGATCAATATCGATCTCTGTCCGAACTTCCGCGCTTTGTTCAATCAGGTTTTCAAATTCCTTTTCATCAAAGCTGTAAACCTGCTTTTTGTTTGTCAGCTTGTAATGTCTGTTTACTTCGTTGGAAGCAATGCGGTACAACCATGCTGAAAATGGCACACCTCTGAATTTATATTTCTTCAAATTCCTCAGGGCCTTATAAAAGGTCTGGGAGGTTAAATCCGCCGTAATTTCTTCTTCATCAATTTTTCGATATATATAATTAAAAATCACCGGGAAATATTTATCATAAAGTATCTGAAACTCGTTTGGATCCCTGGCAGCCCGTTGAACCGTCTCAAATTCCTTGAGGATATCCTTCTGCGCGATATGTCTGTCGGGTTCTATGATCTTATGATTAATAGTTATCTTAATAACCGCTTCCATCTGTTAAAAGTAACAAAATCAAAAAAAATTCAGGTTTTTTGAAACATTGTATATACATTTGTTGTATACACACTTAACGAATTCGAAAATGACCATCGAACAAGAAATAAAACAGAAAAAATTTAAGAATGAATACCATAAACTCGCAGTTAATCTGCAGTTTACGACAAATTGGCTTCGAGCACAGTATTCAAAGACGTTGAAAAAATTCGGGATATCCCCTCAACAATACAATGTGTTAAGGATTTTGAAGGGTCAATATCCGAATCCTTCAAGCCTTCTGCTCATCAGGGACAGGATGCTGGATCGGGAATCAAACGCTTCAAGGTTAATTGACAAGCTGGTCAGCAGTGGTTTGACCAGAAGGATTCAATGCCCGAATGATCGACGACAGGTTGAAATTACCATTACTGAAAAAGGCATTGGATTGCTCGAAGAGATAAATCCGTTGGTAGATGAGGTATCCGGACGATTGGAGTGTATTGACAAAAACGAGGCCATAGCACTTAACAATTTATTAGACAAGCTAAGATCAAACTGACTCAAATAAACCAGAGAGGAGTACAACATGAGCATTAGAACAAAACATGCAGTAATTCACAAGTCTGAGTCCAGAGGATTGGCTAATCATGGCTGGTTGGTTTCCAGGCATACCTTCAGCTTTGCAGCTTATCATAATCCTGACCGGATAAATTTCGGCGCGCTGCGGGTGCTAAATGATGATATCGTAAAGCCGGGCAAGGGATTTGGGACTCATCCTCACGACAATATGGAAATTGTATCCATTCCGGTTTCCGGAGCATTGGCACATAAAGACAGCACAGGCCGGGAGCAGGTGATTAGGACCGGGGAAGTGCAGATCATGTCGGCAGGGTCCGGCATTTATCATTCGGAATACAACTATTCCAAAACTGATGATGTAAATTTTCTTCAGATCTGGGTATTCCCAAAAGAACGCAACATCAATCCAAGGTACGACCAAAGGGATTTCTCTGCCGAGCTAAAAAGCAATAAGCTTATTACAGTGGTTTCTCCCGTTGATAATACTGCCTTATGGATCAATCAAGATGCCGAATTCATCTTTGGCAATCTTATTTCGAACACCTCCGTTACACACGAGTTAAGATTTAAAGGGAGCGGCATATATGCGTTTCTGGTAGAGGGAGAAGCCAAAATCAATGATGTTTTTCTGAACCCACGGGATGCTGCCGGATTCTTCGATCTCCGGGAAATAACGATCGACGTCTTAAAAGATTCAACCATATTACTAATCGAAGTACCAAAATACTATTAATCAATTATTCCAATTTCTTATTTATTAAAAAATGAAAAAGCAAATCTTATTTAGTGCGATCGCAATAGTAGCTATTGCTTTTAGCGCGTTTACGGCAAAAGAGAACCAGTCGACGCTAAGTGTTAATACTGCCGAAAGCAAAGTGACATGGTTAGGGAAAAAAGTGACCGGCCAACATACGGGGACCATCGAAATAGCCGTTGGAAAATTAGAATTCAACAATGATAAATTGAGCGGGGGCTCATTCGAAATCGATATGAATTCGATTAAGAATACCGACCTTGAAAGTGAAGAATACAACCAAAAGTTGGTCGGACACCTGAAGTCGGATGATTTCTTTGGTGTAGCCAAATATCCCAAATCCACCTTCACAATAACCAATGTCAGGCAGAAAAGCGCAAATAAATATCACGTTACAGGAGATATTACTATCAAAGCGACTACAAAATCCATTGAATTCCCTGTTGAAATCAGTATGAGCGGCAACAAAGCCGTTGCTTCCGCCTCAATTACGATCGACCGGTCCGAATTTGACGTAAGATATGGATCCGGATCATTCTTCGACGGGTTGGGAGATAAAATGATCTATGATGATTTTACGCTTGACATCACGTTGGTCGCCAATAAATAAACGAACCACTTAGAATTTGAAGCCGGGGCAAATGCTCCGGTTTTTTTGTTTAAGAAAGAATGAAATGTCCGCCCGATACTTTTATTACCCGAACCTGACTAAAATTAAAATCGCGATAAGCGGTGCTGCATAATTCATATTCATTACTTTTTATTTCGAGACAAAAGTATCTCGATCTCCTAAAAGATCAATGGGCTGTAAATAACTGATCATCAAGGCCGATCAGGTTCGCCATGTCCGGCAAACCGGGCAAATCCGCTTCCCCCCGGTACTTCTCCGATCAGTTGTGCATTTCAAGCGGAAATATAAGTAAGTCAAACATCGCTTTTTTTATAAATAAATATTTCCAATATACGGCTTACGTTTTGCCATTTTTTTTACCTTTAATACCAATTGTCAGTCGATTTATTTTTTTAGAATCATTCCCTGCTGCAATATCAAAATAGATTTGTTTTGAAGAATTATTTAGAATCGATAGAAAAAAGTTTAAACGAGTTTAATTTTGGCGATAATCCATTCGAATTGTACGAACCAATTCGCTACATTCTTTCCCTTGGTGGAAAAAGGATCCGGCCTTTATTTACCCTGATGACATGCCATTTATTTCAAGATCAGTTTGAAAAGGCAATATATCCGGCATTGGGTGTGGAGGTATTTCACAATTTCACCTTGCTGCACGATGATATTATGGATAACGCTCCGTTGAGAAGGGGAAGCCCAACAGTACACGAAAAATGGAATTCTAACGTCGCGATTTTGTCCGGAGATGTGATGCTTGTGAAAGCTTATGAGCTATTTCTCAAATCCGGATTTCATGATATTCAAAAAATGCTATCCAAATTCAATAAATGTGCGGCTGAGGTCTGTGAAGGTCAGCAACTGGATATGAATTTCGAAACCAGAGATTTCGTGCAGGAGGATGAGTATCTTGAAATGATCCGGTTAAAGACTGCTGTTTTAATTGGATTTGCTATTGAGCTGGGTGCAATAATCGGGGGAACGGACAAAGACACCTCAAATAAACTTTATGAATTTGGAGTTAATATCGGGCTGGGGTTCCAATTGAAAGACGATTTACTTGACGTGTATGCCGATAGTGAGAAGTTTGGGAAACAGGTTGGCGGCGATATTATTTCAAATAAAAAAACATACTTATTAATTAAAGCGTTGGAAATTGCAAAGGGTGAAATGAAAGCGCAATTGATCTACTGGATCGAGCGGCAAGGTTTTGATCCCCGGGAAAAGGTGAATGCGGTAATTTCAATCTATAACACACTGGGAATTAAGAAGCTGTGTGAGGAAAAAATGCGTTATTACTTTCAAACTGGTCAGCGTATTTTTAACTCGATTAATATTGATGAAACAAGAAAAGAGCCGCTGAGGGAACTGGTGCAAAAGCTGATTGAACGGGAAAAATGAGAAATTGATGACCTTTAATTTTACATTAGTATTTATTGTAATCATATGCATATCGAGTATTTATGGATGGAGAAATCCATCTTTTCAGAATAAATGGATGTTCAATCCATATTCTGTTTATCACGGCAGCCAGTATTATCGACTTTTAAGTTCCGGTTTTGTCCACAGCAATACAACACACCTTCTGTTCAATATGATCGCATTGTATTTCTTTGGCGGAATTATTGAACGAATTTATTATATCCATTTTGACCGTCTAGGTATTGTTTTGTATATGATCACATTCCTGGCAGGTATTGTTGTTTCAAACCTCAAGACATATTTTAAATACAGAAATTCCAGTTATTATAATTCGCTGGGCGCTTCCGGGGGAGTAGCCTCCGTACTTTTTGCCACCATTATTTACCGACCGACAGTTGGGATTTGCGTCTACTTTGCAATTTGCATTCCGGCTTTTATTTTGGGAGCTATATACCTGATCTATTCCTACTATTCGGGTAAGAGAATGTCGGACAACGTAAATCACGATGCGCATCTCTTCGGATCCTTATTCGGAATAGCTTTTACAATTTTATTGAGACCGGTAGTTCTGGTTGACTTCATCCGGCAAATCATTGAATTTGATTTAACAAATTTCTATTGAAATGTTCCAGTAATCCGCGTTTATTGCCTTTTACATTTTTCAATTGCAATTACTAATATTCATTAAAGAAAAAGTGTAACAATATCATTAACTTCGGCATTAGAAATGTCAAAAGAAGAGGCCAAAATACTATTGATCGATGATGATGAAGATATCTTGTTAGCAGCTAAGTTTCTGCTAAAAAAGCATTTCACATCTATTATCACGGCCGGGGCACCAGATACCATCGACGATCTGCTGTCGGCTCATAATTTTGATATTGCCCTTCTCGATATGAACTATACCACCGGTGCCACCAGTGGCAAAGAAGGGCTGGATCTGTTAAAAAAGATAAAAAAGGATTCACCTGCGACCCAAGTAATTATGATGACGGCTTACGGGGATATCGATTTGGCGATTAAAGCCATAAAAGAAGGAGCATCAGATTTTATAGTCAAACCCTGGGACAATGCAAAATTGATCTCAACGGTTTTAACGGCTTACAAAAAGGGTTTGTCTTCTGAAAACAAGGGGAGTGATATTGGCCACAACCCTCAAGCTGAAAAGGATCTTAAGAAATCTTTCACCGAGGTAGAGCGGATTTTTATGTTTCTGGATATAAGATCCTCAACCACTATTGCAGAAGAACTGGGACATGTACAGTATTTTGAATTGCTCAACGACTTTTTCCGGGATATTGCTGAGCCAATATCCAAAAACAAAGGACAAATATACCAATACGTCGGAGATGAAGTGGTTGTTTCATGGCCCATGGAAGACGGTTTATCCCGGGCAAATTGCCTTCAATGTTATTTCGACATCGTAGATATCATGAGTTCCCTCACCGGAAAATACACAAACAAATATTCCGTAAATCCATCGTTCAAAGCCGGAATGCACTATGGCAAGGTTTCAACCGGGACGGTCGGCACATTAAAAAAGGAGATCATCTATACTGGTGACGTTTTGAATACCGCAAGTCGAATAGAAGGGCTCTGCAATAAACATAAAGTGGATTTGCTGCTTTCAAAAGACTTGGTTGATATGCTTCCATTGAATAATGAATATTTACCAAGGCGCATCGGGGAAATAAGTCTTCGCGGAAAAAGCACGGAGATCATGCTTTTTACGGTCGAAAGAGCAGGTGATCAGGTCGTTTAACCCGAAAGGAGCGTATGCTTGCCGGGCGATGCAGGCCCACTGTCCATACCGGGCCGATATCCCCAAAGCACCAGGAAGCATACTTAGGCGTTTGTCTGATTAATACGTATTATTTATCGTAATTCCGGGCCATTCATCGGTTCGAAACGGAACAGCGGGCAGGCCTTCCAAATTATACAGGTTTAGGTCGTCCGGATTATTTGCCCAACCATAGCGGACCGCCACGGGATCGGATACGTCTTCACAACTTACTACAATGGTCTTGCCTGAGATTTGCGCCTTTGCCCAATGAAAAATTCTATCCTCGCCGGCAATAGCAAATCCGTTCACATATCCGTACTTGTTTTTCAAATAAAAACCCGAACCCAGGTGCTCATAGGAAATAATGACTTTGCCGCTATCCAGTTCCATGCTTTTATAAGTAGGCCCGGAGTGAACTACCTCCTGTTTATAGGCGACATTTAAAGCGTTCAAAGCAAGTCGCCGCCCCACACCGCTCTTATTCCTGGGATGTATGTCGTTCGCTTCGCCAATATCAATAATAGTAGCCATGCCGGTATTCGATAATGAGAGCGCCATGGATTGAGCTTCCCGAAGTTCTGCCCAGGCACTTTCCTCAGGATTTTCCGGCGGTGTCTTATAGTTGGCAAGCTGTACAAAGAAGAACGGAAAATCGCCCAACCCCCATTCTTCTCGCCAATTCTTAATCAGATTGGGAAAGGTTATCCTGTATTGATAGGCTCGGTTTACATTTGATTCCCCCTGATACCATATGGCTCCTTTAATTCCAAATGGGGTCAAAGGATGAATCATTGCATTAAACAAAAGCGATGGCATACTGTTAGGTCCCAGGACTGCGCTGAAATCCCCTCTTCCGATTTTGTATTTCCACGAACCCGCCAGGGATATTTTCTTGTTCTGAGCTTTCACGTACAGGTCTTCGGTTTTTCCGTATATTCCCCCTCCTCCACCCGTATCCTCTACCCGAACTACAAGGACATTCTTACCAATTTTAAAACATTCCTTTTCCGGTTTGTAAATCCTTGGTACACGATATTTCTGTATGTTCCTGCCAATTTCATTGCCATTGAGGAAAGTAATGTCTGAATCATCAATGGGGCCGATGTGAATTTCTATTTCACCAAGCAAATCGGCTCTTTCCAGCTCGAATTCTTTCTGAAACCAAATAACTCCGTCGAGGTTTATAAGTCCGGCGGATTCCCATAACTGAGGGAGTTCCATTTCTTTCCAACCGGAATAATCCGTCTTTATCGAAGCCCAGACGGCCATGGTATCATTTATTCCCAGGTCCGTATCCGGCAAAGGACCGGTGAGAGCTTCCACTTTCTGACGCTGCTCCTCGATCATTTTTTCCTCGTCATAATTTTCAAGCTCGTCCACAATCCCCTCAAAACCTTTAATTTTTTCAATAGATGGCGCACTTGTCCAGGTTTCTACATTGGTGCCCCCCCACGAAGAGTTGATCAAGCCAATAGGTATATCCAGATCCTCAACAAGTTTTCTTCCGAAAAAATATCCGACAGCGGAAAATGAAGATACTGTCTCCGGGCTGCAGGCAACCCATCCGTCCGAATCACAATCGTCCAGGGGCTTCGTACTGATTTTTCGCTTTACCGTAAACAATCTGATCCGCGGGTATTTTGCGGAGGTGATTTCCTCTTCCGCATTGTCTGTGGCATGCAACGGCCATTCCATGTTGGATTGTCCGGAACAAATCCACACATCGCCCATCAGAATGTTATTTAACACAATCCTATTCTTGCCTTCAACAATCATCGCAAAAGGACCTCCTGCCGGCAGTTCCTTTAATTCCGCTTGCCAATTCCCCTTTTTGTCGGCGCTTACGACCGTGGTATCATCCAGAAAAATAATCCGGATCTTCTCTCTTCGATCTGCCCTGCCCCATATTTTTATCGGTGTATCCCGCTGAAGTACCATATTGCTGGTAAAGATCTTTGGAAGTTCCACTTCCGCTCTTGCGCTAAGGACAAGTGCAAATAGCATAACAACAAAAAGAAACACATACCCTGTGCTTTTGAGCTTTCGTTCATTTAAAGAATTCATATTGCTATGGTATTTTTATACTTCCACAAATCTATTTTTAAATTTTTTATTGGCAAAAACACAACTTGATCGCACGGACAAATATGATAAATTTAAGGCGCCGGGACACGGCAAGTGGGTATTTCTATCGAAAGCGGAAATGAAGCGGTAAAAGTAGATCAGTTAAAAATCACCATGACAGATCCCGATCAAAACAAGACATATATTGAGAAATTTCAAAATGTGGAGTTCACGTTTGAAGAATGATCGCAAATGGAAAACAAATATGGCTCAGTTTCTCATCATAAACCATTTTACCAGAATTTTGTAGTTGACCTTTGCCCCGTGCATTAAAATACCGATGCGGTAAATTCTTCCGGCAAACCACGTGGAAGCGATAAAGCCTGCGATCATAAATATCATTGATAACACAATCTGCCAGGCCGGCGGATCAAAGGGAATACGCATCATCATTACTACCGGAGATGTAAACGGAATTACGGATGTCCAAAATGCTAAATTTCCGTGAGGATCTCTTAAGATAGCTGCCAGCAGCATGATCGAAAAGATTAGCGGAAGTGTAATCGGCAATTGAAACTGCTGGGCATCGGAATCATTATCTACTGCGGAACCGACCGCGGCAAAGAGCGAACCATAAAACATATAGGCGGTCAAAAAATAGAAGAGAAACATCCCGATGAGTAAGGGAAAATTAACCGTGCCCAGTTTTTCAAAGAACTCCTGAACAATGATTCCCTGATTCGCTACCTCCTCGCTGTCCTGAATTATTTCCATCTGCCTGGATTTCGAAAGATCGATATTGTAAAAACCTAACACGGCTTGCTGAATTAAAAATGTAAATGATGCCCAAAGAATTAACTGGGTAAGACCAACAGCTCCAATACCAATTATTTTGCCCATCATCAATTGAAAAGGCTTTACGGACGAAATGATAATTTCAACGATCCTGCTCGTCTTTTCTTCAATTACCCCCCGGAGTGTTTGTACGCCATAAAGGAAAATAAAAAAATAAATTAAGAGTGCCGAAGTATATCCCGCAACTGTCGCAACAGTAACATCGCCTTCCGTTTCTCCTTTATCGGAAACATTAATGATGTTGAGTTTTATATTGGTTTTTATTCTATTAAGTTTTTCCTTGTCGATTCCCGATTTGTTTAGTTTTATCTCTTCAATCTCATTTTTGAGCAACCGTTCTAACGAAGCCTGGATTTCCAGGCTTGGGTGCTTCTCCGCAAAAAAAGTGAATCCGCCCGGATCATCCAGGTCAAATTTTGGAATGTATAACAATCCATAGGAACTTTTTGACGTGAGATCATTTTTGGCTTCTTCGATCGTATTGTCCAAATACGTAAATGAGACCGCACCGTTCGATCCGAATTTCCCCCTGAAATATCCGCTTTCATCAAGAATTTCAATAATTTTTTCATCGCCTTCCCGGGAGGCCAGCCAGATCGGAACCACAAAAATGAGGGCAAATAATAACGGGCCGACGATGCTCATGATAATGAATGACTTCTTGCGAACCCGGGTGAGATACTCCCTCCTGACGATTAATGCAATCTTATTCATTTTCACCTCCTTGCACCGTAGAAATAAAAATCTCATTCATACTGGGGATTTTTTCTACAAATGAATGCACTTCAACTTTTTCGATCAGGGATTTCAGGAGCTCGTTCGGTCCCCTTCCATTTACAATTTTAATTGATGTCCTGTAAAACCCGTCTTCCAGTTCATTCCTGCTTTGTATCTCAAATCCTTCATCTATTTCATCGATAACAAATTTATGTTCAACATCGAACGTATTTGATTTGTTATTTTCCTTGATCTGTTTTTTTGATCCTTCAAGGATCATCTCCGATTTGTTGATCAATGCGATATGGTCGCACAGCTCCTCAACCGATTCCATGCGATGCGTCGAAAAAATTATTGTACTTCCTTCCACGGCCAGGTTTAATATTTCATCCTTGATGATATTCACATTAATTGGGTCAAAACCGGAAAAGGGCTCATCGAGAATTATCAATCTGGGATTGTGAAGCACGGTCGCAATAAACTGTATCTTCTGCTGCATTCCTTTTGACAGATCCTCTACTTTTTTACCCCACCATCCGGCAATTTCAAATTTTCTGAACCACATTTTTATCCGGTCCAGCGATTCTGATTTTGATAGGCCCTTAAGCTGGGCTAAATAGAGCAGGTGCTCTCCCACTTTCATTTTCTTATACAAGCCCCGCTCTTCCGGCAAATAGCCTATTTCTTGTATATGCTTGATATTTAAGGGCTCATTATTCATAAAAATCGATCCCTGGTCCGCAGCAATTATTTGAGTTATAATTCTGATAAAAGTTGTCTTACCGGCGCCGTTTGGGCCGAGGAGGCCAAAAATAGAACCTTCCGGAATAGATAAAGATATATCTTTCAGAGCCTTAAAATCTCCGTAGGATTTTTGAATGTTGTCGGCAGTAAGAATGTTCAATGATTATGATTTAATGTTTCGAAGAACCGGAAAAAATGTAATGCGAAATAATCAAAAAAATGGCTGTATTAAAATTACAAATTCAACAAATCAGGGTCCGGCCGATTTGAACACAATATTTCCGACAGCTACATCCACGGTAAAATTCATTTGGCAAGCTTCGTTTTCGTTAAAATCCGGTGAAACAAACACATGATCTCCAGTCTTTTTAAACTCTTTGGGTATTTTAATATGACACAGCGGTGAATCGTTAATGTTGATCTTTACCGGCACATCTTTCCCGGGCAGTAATATCTCAAGTCGCCCGGCTCCAACAGTGGCTTTTACATCTGTTTTTACATCGTCAGCATCTCCGAAATCCATCTTTACTCTGCCAAAGCCGACATCGGTAATTATATTGGACGAGTTGCATAAATGCAAATTTTTTGCTTCGAACGTTCCCAGGTCTACCTTGATCAGAAATGTGTCCATTTCAATTTTGTTGCCCATGCCTTTATTGTAGTTGACCTTTACATGAGCGCTTCCGGACCTCATTCTTAATTTTTGAATGGGCAGATCCGAAAGGTCAATATATGAATCTCCTACAGCATAATTCAAATCCAGATCCAGAGGCTTTAGTTTTGGGAGATATACTTTCCAGGTGTATTCGTCAGGGGGGCGCAAACTAAGCATCCTGCTGGAAAATGAAGCCCCGAATGCGGAGTTTTCGTCGTCGGTCAGATGTACCTCCACCTGTTTGGTCCTGTTTACAATCTGCTCTTTATACCGGGGTGTGCCGGCACCACTTGCATCGCTCCAAATATCCATGAGATGTGATTCCAGACTGGGTTCAATAAAACACTGCCCATGGGTAGCGTTCAACGAAAACTTTACGCGATCAAATTCCTGGTTGTCCGAAACAGCAAAGGATTTTTGCAACTGAGCATTAATTGCAACACTTATTGTAAAGGCCAGCGCGAATAACAAACCATTTCTCCACATAACACCAACTACGGCATAATTGGATTAAAGGTTTCAATCACTATTAAAATTCATTGAAGCAGCTATAGCCGCAATTAAAAGAATTCCTTCATCCTGTCAAAGAAGGAGCGATCCTGCTTCCCTGGTTTAGGGGCAAAATTCGGCGAATTGCGCAATTTCTCCAGCAAAGCTTCTTCTTCTCTCGACACCTGTTTCGGGGTCCAGATGTTTACGTGGATAAGTTGATCGCCCGCCCCGTATCCGTTGATGTCCTGAATCCCTTTTCCTCTCAGTCTTAGAATTCTGCCGGACTGCGTTCCCGGTTCAATTTTTATTTTCACCTTGCCATCAATGGTCGGCACCTCCACGGATGTTCCGAGAACTGCATCCACAAAATTGAGATGGAGATCGTAAACGACATTATTGCCGTCTCTTTGTAGCAACTCATCGGGCTTCTCTTCTATTAATATTAACAGGTCGCCTGCAGGGCCTCCGCTCGGACCATGGTTCCCTTTCCCGGACATGGAAAGCTGCATTCCATCACCGACACCTCCCGGTATTTTAATATCAATAATTTCCTCTTTCTGCAATAATCCGCTGCTGTCAACTCCGGGAGGTCGTTTATCAATTATTTTACCTGAGCCATTGCAGGTATGACACGTGGAGGCGGATACCATCTGGCCAAGCATCGTATTAACCACCTTTCTCATCTGACCGGTTCCGCCACATGTAGGGCAGTTTTTATACGAAACACCCTCGGCGACGACCAGACGGTTTACCTTTATTTTCTTTTCGGTTCCATGAGCTATTTCGTCCAGGGTGAGCTTTACTTTGATCCTGAGATTAGATCCTCGCCTCCCGGAAGTTCGTCTTGTAGAACCACCGCCAAAGAAGCTTTCAAAGGGATTATGGCCACCAAAAATATCGCCAAATTGTGAGAAGATGTCATCCATCGACATTCCTCCGCCACCAAACCCTCCGGCGCCGCGCATACCTTCGTGTCCAAACCTGTCGTACTGCTGACGCTTCTGATCGTCATTTAATATTTCATAAGCTTCAGCGGCTTCTTTAAACCTCTCCTCAGCTTCTGGATTATCAGGATTTTTATCCGGATGATATTTTATAGCAATTTTACGATAAGCTTTTTTCAGCTCATCTTTGGTGGCAGATTTGCCGACTCCCAATACTTCGTAATAGTCCCTTTTTGCCATATTTATGCCCCGATAACAACCTTTGCAAACCGGATGACTTTTTCATCCAAATAATATCCCGTTTCCACCACGTCAATGATCTTTCCCTTCATTTTTTTCTTGTCAACCGGCATTTGACTTATGGCTTCATGGAATTCGGTATTAAACTCTGAGCCAACCTCATCCTCCATTGGTTTCAAACCCTTTTGCTTCAGGATATTACTGAATTTATTGTATATCAGATCAAATCCTTCTTTTGAAGCCTTGTGGTCCTCGCTTTCTTCAAGCGCTTTTTGAGCCCGCTGAAAATCATCCATTACGGGCAATAAAGCTGTCATTAAATCCTCATTTGCAGTCTTTATTAAATCAAGCCTTTCTTTGGCAGTCCTTCTTCTGAAATTTTCAAATTCCGAATATAATCTCAGGTATTTATCTTTAGCTTCCTGTACTTCCAGCTTAAACCTTTCCGACTCATCTTCCTCAGTCCGTTCGACTTCCTCACTTGCATTTGATGTTTCGCCCGCTTCCAAGCCACTCCCCGATTCGGAAACCTCCCCTGACGCATTGACCACTTCATCCTGCTTCAATGCCTCTGTTTCTTCGGTTACTTCAGAATTTTCCGCTTTCTCCTTATTTATATCTTTTGCCATATTTTTACTTATTTTGAATCAACTCTATTAACAATCATTTTGCCAATCTGCCTTTATATGACATATTGACACAATTATTCATTAATTGCTCGCCATAATAGATCCTTCAGGCCATCGATGCCATCATTTATTACCGATGAAATAAAAACGGATTCAATTTTTTCAGGTAATTCCTTACTCAATTCTTCTTTCAGTTCCTCATCCAGCAGGTCTGATTTCGTAACGGCAAGAATGCGTTTTTTATCCAGCAATTCGGGATTGTATCTCGATAATTCGTTCATGAGAATTGAAAACTCTTTTCTGATATCATTGCTGTCGGCGGGTATTAAAAAAAGCAAAATGGAATTCCGCTCTATATGCCTCAGAAACCGGTGACCAAGACCTTTCCCTTCGGATGCTCCTTCGATTAATCCGGGGATATCGGCCACTACAAACGACCTAAAGTCTCTGTATTTGACAACTCCCAGATTTGGCACTAATGTAGTGAACGGATAATCTGCTATTTCCGGTTTTGCTGCGGAAATTACGGACAACAATGTAGATTTTCCTGCATTGGGGAACCCAACCAGCCCAACATCCGCAAGCACTTTCAATTCCAGAATTATCCACTCTTCGATTCCCGGTTCACCGGGTTGTGCATATCTCGGTGTTTGATTGGTAGCTGTTTTGAAATGATCATTGCCCAATCCTCCTTTACCGCCGGGCGTAAGGATAATTTCCTGTCCATCTTCTGTGATTTCCAGGATCTGTGCCAGAGAATCGGCATTTTTGGCAATTGTTCCCAAAGGCACCTCCAAAACCACGTCTTCACCGTTTGCGCCCGTTCTCCTTCCACCTTCTCCCGGTTTACCATCGGAAGCGATCACGTGCTTTTTGTATTTCAAATGAAGCAAGGTCCATAATTGCTTGTTTCCCCTTAAAATAATATGCCCTCCGCGGCCTCCGTCTCCGCCGTCCGGTCCTCCTTTAGGCACAAATTTCTCCCGGCGAAAATGAGCGGCTCCGCGACCACCCGATCCGGATCTGGAACAAAACTTAACGTAATCTATGAAATTAGGAGACGACAATTGGAATTATTTTACAAGGTCTATGGCCATGCAAATATCGTTAAAAATTCCTTCTATTCGCCCGACTCCATTAATTCCTTTGTACTTGGATTGCTTTCGATAATAGTCGGCAACCGGGATTGTTTCTTTTTTATAAACTTTGATCCTGTTATTGATTTTTTCATCGTTCTGATCGTCGACGCGGCCCGACGTTTTTCCTCTCAACAGAATTCTGGTTTTTAACTCTTCATCTTCAACCTCAAGGGCAAGCATTAGCTTTATCGGCATATTCCGCTTTCCCAGCATTTCATCCAAAGCTTCGGCCTGAGTAACTGTTCTGGGAAATCCGTCAAAAATAAACCCGTTGGCATCCTTGTGCAATCCGATCTTAACTTCAACCATTCGAATTACCAATTCATCGGGCACAAGATTTCCATCATCGATATATTCCTGGGCCAGTTTTCCAAGTTCTGTTCCTTCACCGATATGCTTTCTGAACAGATCGCCGGTAGAAATATGAACCAAATCATACTTTTCAATGATTTTTTCACTTTGTGTACCTTTTCCCGCCCCCGGAGGGCCGAATAATACTATATTTAACATTGCCATAAACTTTATGCAACAGAAATTACTTTATAAATATCTTTTAGGTTTCTTCCTTGTCCTTCATAGTCCAGGCCATACCCGACAACAAATTTGTCGGGGATCTCAAAACCGACATACCGTAAATCTATGGGATACCTATTTGCTTCTTTTTTATGAAGTAATGTTAAGATCTCGATAGACCGTGCTCCCAGCTCCTTAAATTCTTCGAGTATATGGTTAAGGGTCTTGCCCGTATCCACGATATCCTCAACGATCACGATATTTCTATTGAAAATATCGTGTTCCAGCCCCAGTAATTCCCTTATCTTTCCGCCTGATTCCATCCTTTTGTAGGATTTCAATTTGATAAAGGAGATCTCGGACGGAATATGAATTTCTCTTATTAAGTCGGCTGCAAAAATAAAAGCGCCGTTTAGAATGGATAAAAATATTGGATTTTTACCGCGATAATCTTTGTTTATTTGAACGCCTAAATCCTTAATTCTTTGTTGAATGCTCGATGCAGGGATAAAAATTTCAAAATGCTGATCCAGAATTTGCATGATAACAAATTATTAAAAAATAGGCCCGACGGGACTGCAAATATACTGTTAAATTCCGTGCTTTAGAAATTCCAACTGAAATTAGCATTTTAAAGACTTTCCATCAACAATTCGTAAAGGTCCACCATAGCCTTCAGATCTTTCTTTGAAATTTTTTCACGGTTCGAATGCGCATTTTCAACGGGCGGGCCTACGAAACACCAGTCGATCGGATATGGCGATTGTTGAATTTCCTTTGCATCGCTGGACCCGAAAGCCTCGACCTCGATCTGAAACGGAACTTCATTTTCGATTGTAATATCCATAATCCGGTTTACAAATGATTTTCTCGGTATATTTCTATCCCTGTTAGAGATCACCACACCTCCTCCTAAGGCGATACCGTCTGAAGTCCACGTAACATCCGAGACTAACATCTTATTGATGCGATATCGCTCGTAAAGAAACTTTACCAGATAAGGTACCGATCCGCCGCCATGTTCTTCCCAGGAAGAAAACACGAGCACTCCGTTTCTTAATGTCTCAGCAACTTTTAAGAGATTATAAATTCCGACCCTGTTGTCCAGGTATGGTGAGACAATATGTGATTGATGATCCCGAAAGTTTTCCTGATAAATAAGGCTGGTCCCTGAATGAATGCCCCTTCCGAACTTATAATGAAGTTGGTTCTCATCATTCAGGTTAAGCCTGCATTCGATTTCGCCCAGCGGGTCGGCGCCCGTTAAGATTTCATCACCGTCTATTTCCGGCGACCCTATGGATATCAATTGGTCCCGGTACCGAACGGTAAATCCGGTAGTATCCATATGGGCAAACGCCGCAACTCTGGGCCTGCCGAATACCACTAACAGGCAATCCTGAAATTCTTCTCCGCAATAGATTTCCGGCTCGACAGCAAACCTTTCAAGATTCGATTCAAAATAATTCAATAAAAACTTTTTCATGTGAATTTCTTCGCCGGACGGGCTATGAACCGAGCAAAGCGATTTCAATAAATCATTCATACAATTCCAGAGAGGTTGGTTTCATCCATATTGAAAATAAATTTATTAAATCCTCCATTTTTTATTACAATTGAAAAAACTATTTTGTGCCGTGAAATTATTGACGGAATTAAAATATATATTTAAAATGAAATTGGTGTCATATCAGATTTAAAAGGTGTATGTGATTCTATATTTACCCTCATTTAAATCCCTGAAAATGCACTGAAGTAGATCACATGATATTCTACCTTATTTTTTAATTCTTTTTAATCCCTAATGATTAATGGTAAAAACAACATAGACAACTCTTTATGGTGACTACAATTGCGCTTTTAATCATTGGATTAATCGTTCTCATCGTCGGGGGCGATTACCTGGTTAGAGGATCGTCGAGTATTGCTTTACGGCTTCATTTGTCCCCATTGGTTGTCGGTCTCACAATTGTAGCTTTCGGGACATCTGCCCCTGAGTTGGTGATATCCGTTCAATCTGCGCTGAAAGGCAGCCCGGATATCACTATGGGAAATGTTGTCGGATCAAATATTTGTAATCTGGCATTGGTGCTGGGGGTTACAGCGGTAATAAATCCGGTAAAGGTTCAAACAAATAGCATCCGGGTAGACTGGCCCATGACGATGGGCTCTTCTCTTTTACTTTATATTTTAGTGCGGGAGGCATATCTAAATGCTTTGGAAGGGATTATTATGCTGGTATTTTTGAGCTTCTACCTTTTTTTTACGATCAAGCAATCCAGGCGGGAAAACCTGGCCATAAAAGTCGAGGATAACGAAGAAATTCCGGATGCTCCTTCCAAACAAATCTGGAAGGATATTGTTTTTATTCTCATAGGATGTATCAGTCTGTACTATGGAAGCGAATGGTTTGTGGGCAGCTCCAAAGAACTGGCGCTGAGTCTGGGCGTTGAAGAGCGCGTGGTCGGTCTTACAATCGTTGCCCTCGGGACGAGTCTTCCCGAGTTGGTAACTGCTGCCGTAGCATCATTTAAAGGACAAACAGATCTTGCCCTGGGCAATCTCATGGGATCGAACATATTCAATATTCTTTCAATTCTGGGGATCACAAGTATCATCAAAAATATTCATGTCAACGAGATAATCCTACATAAAGATATTATATGGATGCTTCTGATTACCCTGATGATTCTGCCGCTCATGATCGTGCGAAGAGAAGTCGGAAGAATCGACGGTTTAATCCTTTTGATTGTATATTCGGTTTATATATACACAGTCGTTGTTTAGCAGATGTTTTCAAATTTGATGAAATATATTATAGTATATTTGATCAGCATGTTTAAGTTTATCGGGGGACCGGCTTTCGGCGCTGCCTACGATCTCAACATTTTGATTACCGCCGGAATGACGATACTGGGGATGATGACCACGGTGGTTATTCTCTCGTTCTTTGGCATAAAACTCCGGAAATGGATGCAGGGGAAATACAGGTTTAAAAGAAAGGTTTTCTCGAAGCGCAACCGGCAAATCGTAAAGATCTGGAGAGGTTACGGAGAGTTTGGGGTTTCTTTTTTTACACCGATCTTCTTCTCACCTATTATCGGAACCTTATTGCTGACCACATTGGGAGGAAGGCGAAAGCGAATTATTGCGTACATGCTGATAAGTGCAATTTTCTGGGCCCTGGCGATAGCATCGTTATCGGATTTTCTCATCGACGCTCTTTTCAGGCTATAATTCATTATTTTGTGGTTAATTGCGTTGTAGGTTTTTAATTATTATCGCATGAAGATCCAGTTCGAAAATATTTTCAGGAATTTTCTAATTATAGACATCGAGACTGCCTCGAATTTCGAAGATTACAGTGATATGGACGAAAGGATGAGAGCTCTTTGGGACAAAAAAGCTTCTTTCATCCAAAATCAGGATGACAAAAACCCGAACGAGCTTTATTTTGATAAAGGCGCTATTTTTGCAGAATTTGGCAAAGTAATATGTATTGCTGCAGGTGTATTCACAAAGGAATCTGACCATTCCGTTGGATTAAGAATCAAATCTTTTGCAAACAATACGGAGAAGGAAACACTTGAGGCTTTCAAGGCTTTGGTGGAAGGTAAATTTGACGGCAAGCAATTGCGTCTGGTAGCCCATAATGGAAAAGAATTTGATTTCCCATATCTGTGTAGAAGAATGCTGGTTAACGACATCGAAATTCCGGATTCTTTGGATATCCGGGAGAAAAAGCCCTGGGAGATCAACCATATCGATACTATGGAATTGTGGAAGTTTGGGGATCGAAAAAACTTTACTTCACTCGAATTACTCGCCGCCTTGTTCGGAATTGAATCCAGCAAAGACGACATAGACGGCAGTCGGGTGAATGAAGTGTATTACAAAGAAAACGATCTTGGAAGAATTTCGAAATACTGCCAAAGAGATGTCATGGTCACGGCTCAGGTATTTTTGAGGCTTCATGGATTTCAGAAGATAGAAGAGGATCGCATAAATTACCTGTAGGCAATCTTGAGTACAATAAAATTATCGGATCCGACAACTATTCTGCAGGTTGAAAATCTTAGTGTCAGCTTTGTGCATCACGGTGTTGAAACAAAAGCGGTAGACGATGTTAATTTTAATGTACATCAGGGGGAATCCATTGGTATTGTGGGTGAATCGGGATCGGGCAAGTCTGTGACCGCACTTTCCATTATGAACCTACTGCTATCACCGCCTGCGGTTATTAAATCCGGAAAGATCTATTTCAGATCAAATTTCTTTGGAGTGCATGACATACTCAAGCTCTCAAACCAAAGGCTTGCAGCCATCCGGGGAAATGAAATCGCGATGATCTTCCAAGAACCCATGAGCTCGCTTAATCCGGTTTTCACTTGCGGCAACCAGGTAAAAGAAGCCCTCAGAATTCATACGCGCCTGGGAGAGGAATCGGCCAGAACAAAGACCCTCGGGCTATTTGAAGAGGTGCAACTTGATGATCCCGGAAAAATCTACCGCGCATATCCTCACGAACTGTCCGGAGGTCAAAAGCAGCGGGTCATGATCGCCATGGCCATGTCCTGTAATCCATCAATACTTATAGCGGATGAACCGACCACTGCCCTGGATGTGACTGTTCAGTCTAACATTTTGAAGTTGATGGAAAATTTGAGAGAAAACCATGATACCTCGTTGATCTTTATAAGCCATGATCTGGGTGTTATCGCTGAAATCGCCGATCGAATAATCGTCATGTACAAAGGGAAGATCGTCGAAATGGGAAACGTGTTCCAAATATTCAACAATCCGCAACACCCCTATACAAAAGGTTTGCTCGCCTGCAGACCAAGACTGGACATAAAACTCAGGAAGCTGCCAACCGTAAATGATTTTATGGCCAATCTATCCAATGGCAATGGAGAAAAAATACAAAAATATAATTCGATCGGTGAAGCTTTGCTCCTAAATGCCGAACTCAAGCGGGAAACCATTCAGAAAAGGCTCGATGTGATTCAGGGCGGACCAATTTTACGAGTGAAAAACCTCTGCAAGACATTCCCCATTAAAAAAGGACTGTTTGGCCACACAAAAGAAGCCGTAAAAGCGGTAGATGATGTGAGCTTTGAGATTTATCCCGGGGAGACAGTGGGATTGGTGGGGGAGTCCGGGTGTGGCAAAACCACCTTAGGTCGGACCCTCATCAGGCTCGTCGATCCGGATTCGGGAGAAATAATTTTCGATGGAAACAGCATCCATGAAATGAAAAGTGAAGCTTTGAGGCAGTTGCGAAAAAAAATGCAGATAATTTTTCAGGATCCGTATTCTTCGTTAAATCCCAGACAGACGATAGGTGAGGCAATTATTGAACCCTTGAAAATCCATAAAATCATAAATGACAAAAAAGCCAGAAAAGAACGCGCCTTTGAATTGTTGCAAACCGTCGGGTTAAGTCCATCTCACA
Source organism: Cytophagales bacterium (assembly GCA_022360055.1). Taxonomy (GTDB): domain Bacteria; phylum Bacteroidota; class Bacteroidia; order Cytophagales; family Cyclobacteriaceae; genus JAAUQL01. The sequence goes on from JAKSDO010000187.1 coordinate 71,322, forward strand.
TCCACAGGTTTCCCCATGAGTTTTCCGGAGGTCAGCGGCAACGGGTTTGTATCGCAAGAGCACTTGCTACCAATCCCCAATTTATCATTTGTGACGAATCGGTTTCCGCACTGGATGTTTCGGTTCAGGCACAGGTATTAAATTTGCTCAACGAGCTTAAACAAGAATTTAAGTTCACTTATTTATTTATTTCTCATGACCTGTCCGTAATTAAGTTTATGGCGGATCGCATTTTTGTAATGAACAAGGGAAAACTTATCGAAATTGGCTATCCGGATGCCCTTTTTGACAGGCCAAAAGAATCTTATACGGGTAATCTCATCGAAGCGATTCCCAGAGGCGATATCGAAGATATCAGAAAAGCGCAATTGAGAAGAAGGCTCGCCTATGCGAGAAAATCATTATTTCCAAACGAATGACAAAAAAAAAGAAAAGAGGAGGAAAAAACGCCGGATACAGCGATCTAAAAATGCTGATACGGGAAATACTCAACGATCAACATAACAGAAGAATATCCCATAAACAATTAATCAAAAAGCTGGGCGTCAAGGATAAGAAAACAAAACATGCCATAAAATCGATTTTGAACGAACTTTCCAAAAATAAGCCTAAACCTGAAAGATCCGGGGCGGCGGTTTCCGGAAGAGAGATCATCGGGAAAGTTGATTTTGTGAATCCAAGGTTGGCCTATATTATTTCGGATGAATTGGATACGGATGTAATTGTAAAAGCCGAACACCTGAAATTCGCCCTTGATGACGATACCGTCAAAGTACAATTGTTCCAATCGCGATCAAAGTCGGGAAGAATTGAAGGAAAAGTAATCGAGATTATTAACCGATACAGAAAAGAATTTGTGGGTCGTATCGAAGTATCGGCCAACTATGCATTTGTAATTCCGGATTTTAAGAAAATGCACTACGATATTTTTATCGCATCCGAAAATCTTAAAAAAGCACGACATGATGACAAGGTAGTTGTAGAGATCACCAATTGGCCCGGACCGGACAAAAGCCCCGAAGGTAAGGTGGTTAAGGTTCTTGGGAAATCCGGTGAAAATGAAGCTGAAATACATTCCATCATGGCTGAATTCGGACTGCCCTTCAAATTCCCGGACAACCTGGTAAGGCAGGCCAACAAAATCCCCGATGGTGTAACTCATGATGAAATCCTGGCCCGAAAAGATTTCAGAGAAATCCTCACCTTTACGATTGATCCTCAAGATGCCAAGGACTTTGACGATGCACTGTCATTAAGGAAATTGTCCAACGGTTATTGGAGGTGGGCGTACATATTGCCGATGTCACGCATTATATCCAACCAAATTCATTACTCGAGGACGAGGCCGCAGACCGCGCAACCTCAGTCTATCTGGTGGATCGCACAATTCCGATGCTGCCCGAACGGATCTCCAATGAACTGTGTTCCTTGCGGCCGTATGAAGATAAGCTGACCTTTTCAGCGATCTTCGAGCTGGATGAAAATGCGCATATCAAACAGGAATGGTTTGGCAAAACGGTGATCCATTCCAACAGAAGATTTACCTACGAAGAAGCCCAGGAGCGGATCGAAAAGAAAAATGGGGACTTCTTCACCGAATTGGTTACACTCAACGAGCTTGCCCTGAAACTAAGAGTTGAAAGGTTCATGCGAGGGTCCATCAATTTTGAAACCACGGAAGTAAAATTTGACCTGGATGAACATGGCAAACCGATCGGAATCAAGACTAAAGAGCGAAAAGATGCTCATAAACTCATTGAAGAATTCATGCTCCTGGCAAATAAGCGCGTTGCAGAGTTTGTCTATCATATGAAAAAGGGCAAAAATAGAAATACCTTTGTTTACCGTACACATGACTATCCGGACATTGAAAAACTGAATGCCTTTTCCGTTTTTGCCAAGAAATTCGGACACGAACTCCAAGTAAACGAGGCGGCTATTTCCACCTCATTAAACAATCTTATTGAAGATATTGATGGAAAACCGGAGCAAAATGTATTGCAAACTTTGGCGATCCGCTCTATGGCCAAGGCAAAATACACCACAGAAGCCAAAGGACATTTCGGATTGGCATTTCCCCATTATGCCCATTTTACATCACCTATTCGCCGTTATCCGGATATGATGGTCCACCGGTTGTTGCTTCATTATTTGAGTGACGGTCAATCCCTGTCCGAGACCGCTTTTGAAAAAAAGTGTCAGCACTCCTCCGAGATGGAAAAAAGAGCTGCGGATGCCGAGCGCGCTTCCGTCAAATACAAGCAGGTCGAATTTATGGAAACCATGACCGGCCAGGAGTTTGACGGCATTGTTTCCGGTGTCTCAGAATGGGGGATTTACGTAGAAATAACCAAGACTAAATGTGAGGGCATGATACGTCTGTCCGATTTGGAGGGTGATTACTACTTTCATGATCCTAACAACTATTGTGTGATCGGTCAAAACCACGGGAAAGTCATTACGCTAGGAGATGACATTCGGGTGAAAGTGATCAAGACCGATATCAACCGCAGAATCATTGATCTGGAGTTGATCGAACACAATAAATAATTCCTGAGATGGATGAAGCGGACGGCCGGGAATCCGGAAAAGAGGCCGGGCCTGATCCGCCAATCCCCGGACGAATTTATTTTACTTGTCCGGGAAACGCGTGATGATTCCATACGATGCAGATAACATCACCGGTCCGCGACAACATAAACCAGCCGAATCAATCGGTCCTTTTCCTTCTCAAAAACGGAATGATCAGCGCCACAACGACGATAAATCCTGAAACGATATAGGCCCATTGATTTGTGACTTTTGATTCTGCATGCATCACGAAATCACTGTCCATAAACTTTATGATATCCATCTCCCACGCCAGGGTATCTTCTCGGATAATTTCTGCATTCGTGTCAATTAATTGACCGGGCATGATCATCTCATTATTATAATCCGCACCGAATCCCGACAGTATTTCTTTTTCATATTTTTCATCCAGCCTTGCTTGTTGTACCCGGTGATACAATTGCGACAAGTCAGCGGAATCAAGTCCCATCTCCACGCCCATCAATTCGGCAAGGTCCGGAATTTCCAAATCATCACCCAGAGCCAGGGAGATCATCTTCTTTGATCCTTCATCGATCCTTTTGCTTATGGAATCCTTCAAGGTTTTTACCCGGATCTCATCCAAATCTATAATATGCAATGAATCCGCCAACCTGATTATATCATCAAAGGCCAATGAGTAAATATTGTCGTGCAACCAATAACCAAAACGCTCTTCAATATTCCCGATAAGCGAATTCCTCGCCTTGGCGTCCAGTCCGGCGAGCAAGGGATGTTCTTCTGAATCCATTTTAAAGGATTCTGCCTCCTCCTTGGTCATGTAATTGGTAATCGGAATTTCAGTAAGTATGCCTTTGTAAGTTTCGCTGTATTCAAATACGGTATAAAACCACCTGAATTTTTTTATAAGTTCTACTTTTCGCTTATAGACTTTTAATGCGCTTTCATCATCGGAATACATCGAATTCAACGCACCGACAGATTCAAACACCTTGAGCAAGACGGCTGTGGAATCGTTGATATTTTCCAGGAGCCAGGAATTGTCGATGGGTACGGGGACATCAAATTTTATACTATCAATTCCCTTGAATTTTCTCGGATCAAAATTACCGATCGTCCGGATGCAGCTTCCATCCCTGTTGATCTTGGTGGTTACATTTTCCGTTTCCGGACAACCTGCCAGAAATGGCAATACAGCTATGCCAAAAATAAATAAGAGCTTCGTTTTTTTCATTTGTTTAAAATTTGCAGAAACCTCACCATGTGCCGTTGACAATCATCATCTTATATGTCTCAATAATTATCTCAGGCATGGCCTGTTTCATCTTTTTATATTTTTTTAGTTCGCTGACACGCAGAGCAATATAATCATGCTCGTGGGTGTCCTGAATTTGCTCCGGTCCTACCGGTTTCATGACCATGTTTTTAGATGTTGATGTTTTCCGGCAACAATTCTGCCTCTTCCAATTCTTTCAAAATCTCCTGATACGTCGCAGGATATTTTTCCTTTAGCATTTTTAGCAACACCGTGTACCTGATTTGAAGCGACCGGTAATTTCCCAGCAACTCCCGGAACGCTTCATCGCTGTCCGATTGCACCTCCATTCTTCCCTTAAAAAAGGCGTCCACATTCTTCCGGCCCGGTCTGCCCGACTCTTTGGCCACTATATTGGATCCCATGCGCTTTTCAAGAGATTCAATTTTCCGGACAATGATCGTTTGTTGAAATATAAATACTCCGAAGATTACAATGGCGGCCGTGATAAACGAATACCGGGTGATCGGTTGCGTTAATATAAAAATGATGCTGTTGACAAACCTTGAGGCCCTAACGACCAAATACCTGTTTCTCTTCGATTGAATTTGATCCAAAACCTCATTTCTAAATGCGACGGGATTTATCAATGTTGGCTTAAAGTTTTTTATACGAGACAGCAGCAGAGCCTGAGATTTTAATTCATCAAGATACCGACGGCACTCATCACAGCTTTCGAGGTGTTTTTTTACAAAGTTTAACTCTTCGGTTTGAAGCTTGCCTTCGTGATAGTTCTCAATTTTTTGCAGTTGTTTACAGTTCATAGCTTGATGTGTTTTTTTCCTGATCCACAGTTTGTAATATTTGCCGGATGGATTTCCTGGCATAATAAAGATTGCTTTTAATCCGCCCTTTAGGCATGCCTAAAATTTTGGATATTTCTTCCTGACTCAGCTCCTCCAGGTCATGCAAGACAAATACAGCGTGTTGTTTTGGCGACAACCCCCCGGATATGGTCCGGACAAAATCAACAAATTGCTTTTCTTCAAATTCCACTTCAACATTGTTTTGAGTTGGTTCATGAATGTCCGGGTCCCTTTGTTCGAATATTTGATTTTCCCGCCTCCGTTTTCGCAGCTTGTCCAGGCAGGTATTTGCAATAATTTTATACAACCAGGTAGAAAATTTGTAATGACTTTTATAGGTATTCATCTTTCCCCATACCTTAATGAAGCATTCCTGGGAAGCATCATTGGCGTCATCCGCATCGCCAATCAGCTTCAGCGCCACAGCATAAACATACGGACTGCAACAATCGATCAGCCTGCCAAATGCCTGTTTATCGCCTTTTTTTACCGATTGGATCAATTGATATGGAACTTCGAAGGACATAAAGTTGATTATCGTTTGTTCTGATACGCTGCAAAACCGATCCGGTCAAATCATAATGGAAAAAAATTTAAGTTTAGCAGAATTTTATCAACATTCCACGACCATTTGTCATTTGAAAAATGAACTTGTCTTTGGAGCCTGAAATTTTTCCATGCTCCGGAGATTTGATCATTTCCAGTGGATTCCAGTTGAAGAAACTAAAGGTAGCCATTAATTGGTACCGGAGCACCTTTTCCTGCCTTCACTCAATTAATACCGCGCGCTGGCACTCCATTTTAACAATTTTTAACATTTCGGGCAATCTGTCCCTACCGGGCGATATGCCCAAAAAAACCTTAAAATCATCGGCCTTTCTGGTATTTTCAATAGTTTTTATCTTTGGATTACTGCTTTGAAATTGTTGAATTTTTAAGCCTTCATTATTATACTTGCACCTCAAAAATCTAATAGTCAAAAAATGGCAATACTTATTGAAAATCTTACGAAAGTTTACGGTGATCAGAAGGCTGTTGACAACATCTCATTTGAGATAAAAACAGGTGAAGTTGTGGGTTTTCTCGGTCCAAACGGAGCCGGAAAAAGTACAACGATGAAAATGATCACATGCTATATGGCGCCTACTGCCGGAAAAATATTCCTTGAAGGACTGGACGTAGACAAAGACCCGGAAGAGATCAAAAAGAAAATTGGCTATTTACCGGAAAACAATCCGCTCTATACGGATATGGCAATAATTGACTATTTGAAATTTTGTGCCGATATCCAGGGTGTGGAAAAGTCGCAGGTGAACGAAAAGATTCATAAAATGGTGGATTTGTGCGGCCTCAATCTCGAGCGTCACAAGAGGATTGGAGAATTATCGAAAGGATACCGGCAACGGGTGGGGCTTGCCCAGGCGATGATACATGATCCGGAGGTTCTGGTGCTCGATGAGCCTACTACGGGTTTGGATCCGAATCAGATTATTGAAATCAGAAAACTGATCAAGGAACTGGGCAAAGAAAAAACAGTAATTCTCAGTTCGCACATCCTTTCGGAAGTCGAAGCCACCTGTGACAGGATCCTTATTATAAATAAAGGTAAAATCGTAGCGGACGGCACTTCAGAAACATTGCGCGGACAAGCCCAGGGGAAAGAAATGATCAAGGTGCAGATTGATGCTTCCAATGGCGCTGACATCAAAAAAACACTGCTTGGACTGGCCTCTGTAGAATCGGTGAAAGCGCTGGATGAAAAAGAGAATTACTTCTTGATTCAAAGCAAACCCGAACACACTTCCCGAAAGGATGTTTTTGACGCTTGTGTAAAAAACAAGTGGTATCTAATGGAGCTTACGGGAATCGAAACCAAGCTTGAGGATGTATTCCGCGAAGTTACGAACTAACGGAATTTGCCGTAGATATGAACCTCGCGGGGAGATAAAAACGCAAAGGAATCCCGGCATTTTGACCTTGCCGGCTTGGCTGTATAAATTTAAAAATGTTGAACGTTAAAATAAATAAAATATAAAATGAGAAGTATTTGGGTAATCACCAAAAGAGAGCTGACTTCCTATTTCGATTCACTCATCGCATATCTGATGATCATCATCTTTCTGATTCTGAGTGGAATTTTTACATGGCTATATGGGAGCACCATCTTTTTAGTCGGTCAGGCTGACCTTCAGGTATTTTTTGGAATTAGCTATTGGACACTTTTCTTTTTTATACCTGCAATCACCATGCGGTCTTTAGCCGAAGAAAATCGTTCCGGAACTATTGAGTTGTTGAGCACAAAAGCTGTTTCCGATTGGCAGATCGTTGTTGGCAAATTCCTGGCCAGTGTCCTATTGCTCGTAATTGCTCTGGCTTGCACCATTCCATATTACATATCTGTTGCAAAACTGGGTAATGTGGATCACGGAGCAATTATCGGAGGATATTTTGGGTTACTGCTCATGAGCGCCATGTACATCAGCATTGGAATTTTTTCCAGCAGCCTTACGAACAATCAGATTGTCGCATTTCTGCTGGCACTGTTTATCGGAGCATTTTTCCATATTCTTTTCCAATTTATGGCCTCGGGCTCAACAGGACTAATTGGAGGAATCCTGGATTATTTAAGCGTGAGAACTCACTATGACTCGTTGAGCAGAGGAGTCGTGGATACCCGGGATTTAATCTATTTCGGAAGCTTTATACTGGTTGGTTTAGTTCTTTCTCAAACCATGCTTTCCAAGCGCAACTGGCACAATTAAAAGCACAAAAGACCTAAGAAGATGAAACGAAACAAAGTAATAACTCAACTATTCATATTTATCGGTATCCTCGTGGTTATAAATATGATCTCGGAACAATTGTTCCTGAGGCTGGATTTTACTGCCGATAAAAGATATACGCTAAGCACTGCTACCAAGGATATCCTTGAAGACCTGGACGATGTGATTACGGTTACAGCCTACTTTACAAAGGATCTGCCGCCCCAGCTCCAAAAATCCAGGAAGGATTTTGAAGACTTGCTCGTAGAATATGAAAACCGGTCGGATGGCAATGTTGTGTACGAGTTTATCAATCCCAATGAAAACGAAGCGGAAGAGCAGAATGCCCAGCAAAAAGGCATAAGCCCTGTAATGGTAAACGTCACGGAAAAAGACCAGGTGAAACAGTTGAGAGCATATCTCGGGGCGGTGTTGCAAATGGGGGAAAAATCCGAAATCATACCGATGATCCAACCAGGGGCCGGTATGGAATATTCGTTGACTACGGCAATTAAGAAAATATCTGTTGTGGACAAACCGAAGATCGCATTCCTTCAAGGACATGGCGAGCCGTCGCCAAATGCCTCCGTGCAGGTATTGCAGCAGCTTTCGGTGCTGTACGACGTAGAGCCATATACCATTACCGATACGGCTGATATTCCAACGTTTTATAAGACCATAGCCATTGTAAATCCGACGGACACATTTCCGCAGGAAGATTTTGCCAAGCTGGATAAGTATCTGAGTACGGGAGGAGGCATCTATTTAGCTTACAGCAATTTACAAACAGACCTGCAATCTCAGTATTTAAGTACCCTTCCGGATATTGGAATCATGGGGTGGTTGGCCGACAAAGGTATCACGATGAACAATCAGTACGTAATTGACGCAAATTGCGGGGCTGTGACTGTAAGGCAACAGAGCGGCATGTTTATCATGAACCGCCAGATAGAATTTCCATATTTTCCAATTCTTTCAAAGTTTTCCGAGCACCCGGCAGCAAGAGGGCTGGAAGGTGTTATTATGCCGTTTGTCAGCTCAATTTCTTTTCTGCCTAAAGACTCCGCCGTAAATATTCAACCGTTGGTATTCTCATCCGAAAACTCGGGCGTGGTAAGTGCGCCGGTATTTATTGATATTCAAAAACAATGGTCCGAAAGCGATTTCAACGCGCCCAGCCAGGTGGTAGCGATTGCCGCCGAGGGTCCGTTGTTCGGAACGGCAAACTCAAAAATGGTCGTCATCGCCAATGGCGCATTTGCGGTAAATGGCGAAGGCCAACAGCAGCAACAAGTGAACCAGGACAATGTGAATCTGGCTTCCAATGCCATCGATTGGTTATCCGACGATACCGGGTTAATCGATCTCAGAACTAAGGGCATTACCTCCCGTCCCTTAGAGCAAATCGACGACACAAAGAGAAATCTGTATAAATACGGAAATGTAGCGCTTCCGATATTATTAATGATCGGCATTGCTTTATACAGGCGTCAAAGATTTGCCAGAAAGCGTCAATCATGGATACAAGGCAATTATTAGTAGTAACTTTAAAAAAAGAACAACAATGTTAAAGAACATTTCGAGCGTAAAATTAATTGGAATTCTTGCAGCTTTAGTTCTGGTATATTTTGGCATAAAGTTTTTTGGGGGGGAATCAAGGAGTAAATCCTTTAAAGCCGAACTCGTAGATATGGATACGGCTAAGGTGACTAAAGTCATCATCCAGGCCAAAGGCGAAAATCTCGAATTGCTCAAAGAACACGATGCGTGGAAAGTATCTATCGGTGAGGGCAAGTATGCTGTGGCTGAAAAAAGTAGTGTAAAAAGTACGCTAAACTCCTTACTGAGTATTAAGCCATCCAGAATTGCTGCAAAAAAGCAGGATAAATGGAAGGAGTACCAGGTTGATTCTGCGGGCACAAGAGTTCAGGTATTTGAAGGCGGTAAAGCCACTCTTGATTTGGTGATCGGAAGATTTGGATTTAACCAGCAAGCCATGCAGCAGCAGCAACAAATGATGATGGGGAGACGCGGCGGGCAACAGTTTTTCAGTTACGTGCGATTACAAGATGAAAATGAGGTATATGTAGCCGATAATTTCATGGGCATGTCGATAAATGCTGATGCAAGTGGTTACCGAAATAAACGAATTCTTTCTTTGACCACAGACAGCATTTCCAAAATACAGTTTAACTATCCGGCAGATAGTAGCTATGTGCTGAGCAAAATCGACTCTGTATGGAGCATTTCCGGCAATCAGCCCGATTCGACAGCTACTGCGGATTATCTGAGCGATATCAGGTATCTAAGCAACTCCAACTTTGTGGACGATGTGCCGGCTTCGGCATTGGTTTCGCCGACTGTTAGCATGAACATATCTCAGAATGGCAAGCCGGATGTAATGATAAAAGCTTTTCAGCATCCCGTACATAAATGGATTTTAAACTCAAGTGAAAATCCTTTGTCGTACTTTGCAGATGAGGATCTCATCAAAAAGTTATTCATTGGAAGCGAAAAACTATTAACGCCCACTCCGGAGTAACGAAAAATATTGTTGTTATAAAAAGGGCCTGCCGATTGGCAAGCCTTTTTTTATTCAACTTCAAACATATTTTTAGGGCGATCGTACCTGATCTGCTCGAATTTAAATGGGACTTCGTAGATTTCGTCATATTCCTGTCCTAGTTCAAGCATATCTTCATCTTCTTCATAGTATTTCCATTCGATAAGTACATCATTATCATCGAGATATAAATTGTCCAGGGCATCCAGGATATCATGAACGATCTTAGACGAGGCGGTATTTACATACTCCAGCTCAAATTTGAATACCGTTTTCGGATTGGGATCTTTCCGATATTCTTCCAGCCAACCCAAAACATGCGCATAATGCGTGGTAGCATCTTCCATATAGGATTTCCCCGAAATTCGGAATTCAGATTTGTCTTTATCAAAAATGACTTCTGGCGCTTCTTCTGTCCCCTTCAGAAATAATCTCATCATCGTTCTTCTTTTTGATAATTATAGCATCAATTTAATTAAAAGACCAAAATTTTAATCTATTTTTTAAGGTTTTCGCCATGAATTGCTAGTTGATGGGAACAACCATTTTATTCCGACTAAATATCCCCTTGCATCGGACGAATCAAGATTTCCTCTACCACCGAATTCTCCGACAGGTTATATGCGCTAAATACCGCGTCGGCGACATCTTCGGATTTCATAAATCTCGAAGGCGGCAGATCAACACCCTCCCAACTGGCCGTCAACGTTGCTCCGGGCAAAACTGCCGTAACCTTGATTCCATGAGGCTTCATTTCTTCCCTGAGCACCTTTGTCATACCCAGCATGGCATATTTGGAGATGGAATAGGAACCGCCATTGGCGTAAGGCATGATACTGGCAATGGAACAAATATTGAAAATATGGCCGTGTTTATCATGCATCATCATTGGTAAAATTCCTCTTATTAAGTGATACGCGCTGTAGAGGTTGGTATTGATCATAGTTTCAAGATGACCGTCGGGCTCACTGCTGATTTCGCCAGGAAGAAAAATACCCGTATTATTTACTAAAATTTCAATATGGCTCTTACTCGAAACAATAAACTTTACGAAATCATTCACCTCACCTTTTAAAGAAAGGTCCGATTGTCTTGTCAACACACGGATTCCAACATATGAATTTTCAATTTCCGATCTCAAATCGTCAAGTTCACCACTGTTTCTCGAACAGGTAATTATATCAAACCCATTAGCAGCCAACTTTTTTACGATTGCCTTCCCTATTCCCTTGGTGCCCCCGGTTATTACAGCGACTTTTTTCATGTTCGTTCATTTAATTATTGATCAAAATTGTAAGTATACAACCGAAAATATTACCTTTTTTTCATCTATCCATGTTGATGCTCAAATAATATACACAATGTTGTATCTTTATGCGTGTTGGACAAATCCTGACATAATGCGAGGAATTGGAAAGTACTTTATTTTTTTGGGAAACCTCTTTATAAAAAGAGAGCCCCTCAAAACATACATGAAACAAATCCTGGACGAATGCATTAAAGTAGGTATTGATTCGTTGGTCATTGTTACTATTGTTTCAACCTTTATCGGAGCGGTCACCTGTATTCAAACCGCATACAATCTCGTAAGCCCACTGATTCCAAGATATGTAATAAGTCTTGTGGTAAGAGATATGACCCTGCTGGAGCTTGCGCCCACGATAACAGCTATTGTGTTTGCGGGAAAAGTCGGATCAAATATCGCCAGTGAATTGGGCACAATGAAAATTTCAGAACAGGTGGACGCTCTTGAGGTCATGGGGATCAATTCCGTTTCATTTCTTGGGCTCCCGAAGATAATTGCCTGTCTGATCATGTATCCGATGTTGGTGATTCTTGCGGGTTTTCTTGCGATTTTGGGCGGATATTTAGCGGGCACAATCACAGGGGTGGTAACACCCCAGGATTATATTTACGGTATTCGCGCCGATTTCCTGGAGTTTAATGTGTCTTTTGCATTGATAAAATCTTTTGTTTTTGCGTTTTTGGTCTCTTCAATATCTTCATTCAAAGGCTACTATACAAAAGGAGGAGCCCTGGAGGTTGGCCAATCGAGTACCAGTGCCGTAACGAATAGTTGTATCGCCATCCTGGTGGCAGATTATCTTTTAGCAGAATTACTAATCTAACTTCCATGATAGAGTTTAATAATGTCAAAAAATCTTTTGACGGTAAAGCGGTCCTTCATGGCATAGATGGAGCATTCGAACCCGGAAGGACCAACCTGATCATTGGTACGAGTGGCACCGGCAAAAGCGTGTTGCTAAAATGTATGGTTGGATTATTGGAGCCGGATGAAGGAACGGTGCTCTATGACGGCAGGAACTTTACCCATGCTACAAGAAACGTTCGACGGAATATTCGCCGCGATATAGGAATGCTTTTTCAGGGAGCTGCATTATTTGATTCGCAGACCGTAGAGCAAAATGTTATGTTCCCTTTGAATATTCTCACGGAAATGCCCAAAGATGAAAAGCTTGACCGAGTGAATTTTGTTTTGAAACGGGTAGGTCTGGAAAACGTAAACTCAAAAATGCCGTCGGAAATAAGCGGTGGAATGAAAAAAAGGGTTGGGATTGCCAGGGCAATTGTCAACAACTCCAGATACCTGTATTGCGATGAGCCAAATTCCGGTCTTGACCCAATGACCGCCATTCTTATTGACAACCTGATCAAAGAAATCACGGAAGAATTTAACATTACCACGGTTGTGGTAACCCACGACATGAACTCGGTCATGGAAATTGGCGACTACATCATTTACATGTACCGGGGAAGAAAACTGTGGGAAGGAGACAGCACTGAAATTCTGGGCACATCTGTGCCGGAATTAAGGGCATTTATTTATTCCAATAAACTGATTCAGGCGCTCAAAGAAGGTGAAAACTCCTAAAGCTGTTTAAGGCTATTCGCTTTTTATAATTTGCTTCCCGAGAGGGACCAAGTTATCTGAGCACTCAATGAAAAAACATGGCAAATAAATAGTATTGAAATAGGCGACAGGGTCATCTGCCGGCTCGCGTAAAACTCTTTTTTTCATCGAAAGAGATAAAAATCAAACCAAAAATAACATCACAAGCTTAAGGAAAGTTATTGGAGAAGTAAATCCGAATTGTACAAATCCTTTTCGCGTATATATTTCTTCTTTTAATGCCTTGGCTATTCCTGGAAATACACAGAGAAAGTGCTGAGATAACATGAAGCGCAAATGGTGCCCGGATTGAAAAGTACCCGGTCGAAGAAATAGCTATTGGAAGTACTTCTGATACTCAGCCGCCCTAAAACAATGCGCTCACTTGCATTCTCCCGATGTGTATCGCATCACTTCCTTCCGACTTTCTCCCCTCATAGCTCAGAGACAATTGTAGCCCCGTTAAAATCTTTTTCTGTAAGATCATATTCCACGAATAGTTTTGCCCTGGTTGCAAGGCTTCCAGCATTTCGTAGGCTACCGGTGTATTGCTGTCTCCGATAAATTCGATATCGCTGTACCTGACAAATCCATCCAACGAGAGGTCCGAAGCTTTACTCAGTCTCAGATTTCCGGTAATCTCGTGAATAGCAGCTTCTTCACCAAGCTCGCCATCCGTATTTTTTTTATTGGAATACCCGTACAATATCGATAATCTGAAATTGGAAGTTGGTTGCCAGACAATTTCCGGCACAATCTTTTGCCGGCTGATTGAGTATTTCCTTCCCTGAAGAAAATCAGAGTTACTTGCAGAATTTCCCCATAAATACATGGCTCGCAGGCTATATATCCGATTAAGGTTAAGTCGTGCATTTGTGGTGTATTCTTCCTTGCTTCTCCCGTCAAATCCCTGGGACAATAACTGCTTTATGGAGGAGCGAAAGTATCCGAAATCCAATCCCAGGCCCGGGCTCGATCGGTTATAAAAGACCCGGGTACGTATGGATTCCCTGACCGAAAGTATATCCTCTTCCGGAATATCGTTGTAGAACGGAAGGATTCTGGCTGCCAATTCCGGATTTGTTATCCGCTTGATGATATTCCAGGAAGATGTGCTGGAGATCCGGGACAGCAGTTTTTTAACGCCTGATGACCTTTTCCAATTTCTCGGCATTTCAAAATTCAATCGATAATTGAAATTATTCTCATATGCAAACACAAACTCATTGGTAGGTACAAAGATCTTTATATAATTTTTCTCATCAGGGTTAATAGCGATGTAAAATTCGCTCAGATCCTGAATGCCATCGCCATTGTCGTCGCGCCAGGTATGAGTCCCCTCACCGGTCGGTACCTGCACATAGATAAATTCTCGCTTCAATTCCCGCCCGTTTCCGATGGCGTAAGTGAGATCCGACCGGATATGACGTTTAAAAAAGGATGCATACCAATCTGACCGGACAATCAAGGTTTCTTCATTCTTGGGTTCGCCTGCAACCTTATGGTTTGTGTTTTTGCGATAGGTAAAAAGAAAGTTTAATCGTTGATTCGGATGAACCGTAGAATTGATAAAAAACCGGGCTGTTTGGGACTCATCCGCTTTTATCAACGCTCCGGCGACAGGGCTTTGATCCTCCCTGAAACTGTATGATAAACCGAATTTGGTCCTAAGCGAATCATTACTTTTGACAAAAAACAAATGCTCTCGAAAGTGCATGAATGTGCCTGTAATCGAATCCGTACCATGAGACCTGAGCTCATTTTCGTCAATCATCAATTTATATCCCGGGACAAAAATTCGTGACCTGTAAGATGCTTCGGCATTGATCCTGTTCCAGGTAGAATTAAGCGTTTCGGTTTTGTTTCTCAGAAAAAATCCATCGGTTACGAGCTGAAACTTACCAATGCCCTGCGAAAAATCTGCATACTGCTGAGTGCCATCGATGTAAACATCCCTTTTTCGCTTTACAATTTTATATCCGAACCGGTTCAAAACATCCTTCTCAACCTTTACTCCTGCCGTGAGAATATGGTCCGAAGACTGATCTGCCGACTCAACCGGATCGTAGTTCCAGTCCCGGTCAAATTCAATATACCTGAACCGGTCAATGGGATTGAAATACTTATTGTCAAATTCATAATCCGCATGCGCGGAAAACTCATATTTGTTCATAAATCCTATTGGACGGTCCTTGGATATCACACCACCTTTCACGGCAAAACCATGATCGTCATTCTTGTCCAGGTCCGAAAACAGATTGATATCGTTTTTGGAGAAGGCGACTTCAGAAAACACTTGCTCGTATTCGCTTATATCCACCTCACCCCCCAGTGTAATCATATCTTTCCGGTTTGGCGCAGGAATCCTCGAAATCGGTGCGTAACGCCCTTGTGATTCACCGTTTACGGGAGAAACCCATTGGTAAATGCGACCATTTACCGTGCTGTTGGTGAGTATATAATCTCCTTTCCCTGTACCGAGATCGGTGAAAGTCACACGATACAAGGTGGCAGCGGGCTCCACGGAATACCGAAAAACTTCCACCGGATTTGAGCTCAGATCCAAAGTATCTATGCGTTCATACAATACCTCGTCTTCATTGTAAGGCGTCTCCTGAGCACTTTCCCTGATGGCAAGATCCAGATCGTCCCCGATATTGCGCATCAGTTCCTTGTCGTCCTCATCGAGGATGAAAGTGAGCGGTTTGTCCGGATTGTCTTTTTCGGAATAATAATTAAAGGAAAACCTCGCCTTCCCCACCTGCTGATAATGACTCCCCGTAATTATACTCCTGCTATAATTCCGATCCGAATATTCGACATCGATCCTCACTCTTGAGAATTTTGTAATCAAGACATTGCTTGTAAACTGGATCTCGGCTTTATTGTAATCAATTATATAATCGTAATTAAATCCGCGCTGAAGTCGCTTCCCGTCCAAATAGACACGTTCGGAATTTGCCATGATGATTACGAAGTCGTTTGTGTTGGGGATTATAATTCTGTAGGGTCCCGAAACACCCTCCTCAACTTCCAGTTGGATCGAGGCAAACTTTCCTTTTGCAACACTTACCCCGAGTGAAGTCTCGGCCACAGAACGGGATCCTACTTTATATTTGGTGTTCAGTAAACCGCCCTGTACATTTTTATAGTATCTCAAAAAATTGGATTCGCGGTTCTTAAATACGACATCCCCTCCCCTCAATGAAAAGACCTCGTTGTATAGTTCCAGATAGATGTTATCAAAATCCTGGATTTGAGCTGTATTACCCTCCGGCTGAAACGGGACATTCTGATCTGTGATTGAGGCCCTGATGTTTAAGTCATCGCTCAACTTGCCCTCCAGTTGCAGGTTCAATGCTGAGTTGACCACCACGTTTTGCGTATTTCCAAAAGAAATCCCTCTACTCAGACTGCCGCTTTTTTGCAGATCGCCCGTAGGGAAGAGCTCCTCTTTCTTATCAAGAATTTGTTGATTTGGCGCTGTCTTTTTCGAACTGTATGCATTTTGAACTCTATAGTCCGAAAGGCTTTTCCGTTGGTAGGTATGGTGCAATTTATACGGAATGGTCTGATAACAAACAGTAATTGTATCCAATATCTGACCAGCTTCAAAATAGATTAAGCCTGTACTTGGATTGTACTGAAATTGAATTTCCCGATCGGTTTTAAATGTAATGCTTTCCGGAATTACGGTAAGTGAATCGAGTGGTTTCTCAGATCGCGACATCTCGATTGTTCTGCATTTGGTAGGCTCGGTTTGCGCCGCACTCAAAAGCGGAATGAACAGAAATCCGAATCCCCAAATTCTCCACATTAACTACGCGGTATTTCTATATAAAACGTTGTTCCGGCTCCTTCTCTAGAATCAAACCAAATGTTACCTCCGGCATGCTCTATTCCTTTTTTCGTAATTGCCAAGCCTAATCCGGATCCGGTAAACTTAGTGCTGAAATTCGGGGTAAATACTTTTTCCTGAATCTGCTCCGGAATACCGTGACCGTTATCCACAAATTCCAGCCGGATCTTAGAATTTTCAAGCGCATACAACCTCACTTCAATCCTGGCAATTCCAGGGTCATTGACAGCCTGAAATCCATTGATGATGAGGTTTGAAAAAGCCCTGCCCAACCATTTTTTATCACCGTTTATCTTGAATCTGCCTGCTTCGATATTTGTAACAATCTGCCCCAGTTCTTTTTTATTGTAAAGGTCAATTGTTTTTGTCAACAGTTTCACTAAATCAAGACGTTCCATTTGAGGGGCCGGCATCTTGGCAAAATCCGAAAATGACGTTGCTATATCGCTCAGTGTTTCTATTTGTTCCAGCAGGTTATTAATCTGAACCTTCTTTTTTTCCTGCTGTCCGTTGTCACCACCATCGTCAATCACGCGTTTCATATGTTGCAGGGTCAATTTCATCGGGGTGAGCGGATTTTTAATTTCATGGGCAACTTGCCTGGCCATTTCCCGCCATGCGCTCTCTTTTTCACTTTTGGCCAGGGCTTTTTTACTTTCCTCCAGGTTTAAAAGCATCCGGTTGTATTCCGTAACCATCATGCCGATCTCGTCATCGGAATTCCAGCTAAGAGGTTCATTGTAGGATGAAAGTGTGGTCCGTTTTATTTTTTGAGTGATCAACCGGAGCGGGAAAGTCAATCCCCTCGAAACAAAAAAGGATACAAACATGAAAATGACGAATACGAAGGTAAAAATATTGATGATGTTTGATAATACCTCAACAATGTTTCGCTCAAGATCCTGTTGCGAAGCAAAAAATGGTAAACTCAGGATGCCAATGACTTTTCCGGTTTCGTATGAGCGTATGCCCACGTACACGTTCTTATACTTCAAGAGCCCGACTTGTTCTTCCTGTACAAATGTGGACTCCAGCTCTTCAAATATCTTGATGTATGCCCGAGGTTCTATATTCTGCGAAAGAATCTCATTTTGATATATTTGAAACAGACTGGAGGCGACCAATACCTTATTGTGGAATACATTTACATCAAGATCTGCAATTTCCGCCATTTGGAATACAATCTCCGAAAGGTCTTCTTTATCAATTTCCAAATTCCTGTAAGCGCTGAGTGGTGTGGATATTTCGGCACTTAAATTATCTGCAAACTCCAGATACTGATTTTCCAGGGAGCTCTTGAAGGTCTGGATGATAATACTCACGGTCGTGACACTTACGATGATAAGTGGCGCGAAAAAGGCAAAATTGAGATAGAGCTGGATTTTTGTAGCATAATTCAGCTTTATTCTCCGAATGCTCGCATAGGAGGTAACCGCTATAAGAACCAAAAGAATCGAAAAAACATAAATTAAAAACAGGAAACTAAAATTAGCTGCCCTTGCCCCAATACTCGCTTCTTTGGCTGATACGACCACTACTTTTTCCTGCTCTCCGAAAGCCTTATGATTAAAGCCCTGAATTCGTACACTTTTTTCAAAAATAATATCGGATTTATCGCTGAGCGCCTCAAAATTTTTACGATAATTAAACGCGCCAAAATTGTGTTGCAGCTCTCCGTTATTGAATACGCCGTAGCTATACCTGTTCGATCCGCCGGACTGCTGGGTATAAAGGTTATCGGTCAACAATAACGGGAATACCGAATTCGGCACCAATTTTTTCTGGGTCAGTTCAAGCAATACGTATCCGATCACCTGCGCCCTTTCTTCGATTTCAATAAAATACAGAAATCTGGAGGCCGCCTGGCCGCCGGCCTGATTTATAAAATAAAGCCCCTCCGTATCCGTGCGGAACTCTGCAAGGCGGGACTTGAATTCGTGATAGTTGTAGTTATCGCGGAGGTTGAACTCCTTGAAAGGTTCTCCGCGAACATTGAATGCATAGATCTGAATATCAAATTTGTCCAGATTATTCAAATATTCTCTTCTGATTTTTTTATCAATAATCAACTTGGAGGCATATGGATCATCTATCCGGTCACGGATATAAATATCATCCTTTATTTTGCGCGCAGCATCTGTCAATTGCATTTCGGTCATCCAGTCACTCTCGACCAAAAGCTGATTGGCCAATCTTGATTTTTCAAAGTCGGTGTTGTTTCGATTGAATTGAAAATTCGCGTATAGACCTATAATCGCACCAGGCAAGCCAAAGGCAAAGAAATATATAAATGTTAAATACTGAATTTTTCCTATGTATTTTGCCAGGCCAAAAAAGTTTATAACCAGGAAGAAAAAAAGGTTTACAACAGCTACCACCAGAAAATCCCATCTCAATAGCAATGCAAATGCAATAAATAAGATGAGTCCGCATGCAACGGCCAGATTAAACCGGATCCCATTTTTCTGAACGAGTTGAAAATACAATCTCAGGCATACATGGGAAAACAGAAAATAGATGACCACACTGATAAAAAACATTACAAAACCTACAACTTTCAGATAATCAAACTCCAGGTTTTGAGTAATATCCATCGACCATTGGGAATCAAAATTCAGCGTTTTCATGGTTTGGTGATGCACGGATAACCAGAAAAAACTAAAAAAAACACAGACCGAAGCAATCGCGAATTGCCGGCTTCCGGAACTTAGCAAAATGTATTTTACCGCTCCGGATTTAAGAATGTAACTGAAAAAATAAGTCCCCAATACCAGCAACGAAATCAGGTTGAGCAACAGGTCGCCGAGCGAAGGGTTTACCAGGGACGAGGCGTAGTGCCTGGGGTCAAACAGTTCCATATATACAAAATCAAACGGGAAACCCGTAAGCAGCATTAGGCTTCTCAGAATAATTATCGTTGACAATAGGAAAAGGAATCCAAGGCTTATGGAGCGGTCAGCGATATATTCGTCCAACTGTTTTTTTATATAAATGCAAATGAATGCAAATGCGGCCAACACCAAAAGTATAAGAACCCTTCTCGAACCCTTATCCGAATTTGTATAGGTATTCCCAAATTTTACCGAAAAGAGTTTATTTCCGTTTACCTCAATTTGCCGGTATTCCTCACCGTTGCTTAAATAGCTTACTTCAACGCTTGAGTCGGTGAATAAATCTTCATTGTACGTCTTTTTTAAATATTCATTGATAACTGCGGGATGCTCTACGATGGGGATTAAAAACACGATATCGTACAACCTTTCCTCATGGATCAATTGTTCTTTCCTTACTAAGTATTTACCAATCGAAGTCTCGACATAAGATACTTTGAAATCGCCTAGTATATCCCTGTATTTTGGGTTGTACAGATTATCCGACCAAAATGAAATGCGGCGGTTTGTAAATATAAAATACGAGTATTTTGATTCGAGAAGAAGTGCACTGAAATCCGGAACCGGAGTACTTTTAATTATAGAGGTAATTTCAACGATCAGCGGTTCTATGGTGTCTAATTCCCTTTGAATCTTGGAGGAAACAAGAGTTGCATTTTTTTCCGGTGTATTTTTGCTGGTTACAAATGAATATTTATATCCGACGGCAACCAGAAATGTTGCCACCGAAATCCAAAGAAATACATATTTTCCAATTGGCTTATTCCTCATACCATTGGTGATTTGAATTAAAATTATAAAACATAGTGCATAATTCTACCCTTTTGTAAGAATATAACAAGCTCTCCGGAGCCTAATGCGCGGTTCCCTCCTTTTTAAATACCTCCCTATTCACTACATTTGCATTTATTTTTATCAGGTACCCAACCTACATAATAAACAACATTTGTCTCGAAACCCAAATCCCGGATCCGTTGATCCTCTGTTTTTGAGTTTTCTTTAAGTTGAGCATTGAAATATGACAGGTAAATTATTTATTCATTTTTTCCCTATACAATTATTGTTCCTTATTTTGATTTACCCGATGTGCACGTTAGCCAGAGGAACCGGCAATGGGAGCAAAGATCATATTATTGTTGGAAATATTTTTGACGCTCAATCAAAAATGCCAATCGAATATGCGAGTGTGGCGCTCTACGATCACATAGAGAATAAATTGGTTGGAGGCAGCATAACCGATGATAAAGGTAAATACCAGATCCATAATGTCGGTGAAGGGCAATACTATTTGCAAATAAATTTTATCGGATTTAAAAAAATCCGGTCTGATGTCTTCACTGTCGGTTCATCCGAAAAAAAATATCAAGCCGCGGATATATTCCTTCAACAGGAAATCGGTGAGTTGGCGAATGTAAATGTTGTCGGCAAAAAAATGCCTGTCGCCTACAAGCTGGATAAAAAAATAATTGATGGGGCGTCGAACATTGCGGCAGAAGGAGGAACCGCTATCAATATTCTGGAACGAGTCCCTTCCGTGGCATTAGATATAGATGGAAATATTACCTTGAGAGGAAGCAGTAACTTCATGATCCTCATTGACGGGCGGCCTTCCCTGCTCTCACCCAGCATGGCCCTGGAGCAAATACCAGCCTCGGAGGTTGATAATATTGAGATCATCACAAACCCTTCTGCGAGATATGATGCACAGGGAGATGCCGGTATTATTAATGTCATTACAAAAAAAGGTTCCGGAAATGGCCTCTCGGGAGTGATCAGCGCCAACACCAGTACGTTCGGTACGTACGGACTCAACGCACATCTAAACCACAAAAAGAAGCATGTAACCTGGAGATTTGGCGGCTCTCTATTTAAAAACTACAGGGTTGGGGATTTTAAGCAGGTCAAAGAAACAATCGTAAACGATACGGTGCATTTATCCCGGTCCGAAGGAGAGCGAACCGGCAGAAATTATAACTCGTCTCTAAAAGCGGGCCTTACTTATGAAGCTCCGCGAACCACCTATACGATCGACTTCGAAGGAGGCGACCGGGGCAGTGGTTATGAAGGAAATCTCAATTATCTTGAAACCCACCGCTCAAATGGCAAAAAGTATTTTGAAGACGTATATGACAGTTATGATTACAAGGACCTGAACGAAGATTTCTTTACCGGCAACATTGGTTTTTTCCATTGGATTGATGAAAAAGATCATCATCTGTCCGGCTCGTTTTTTGGCACTTATGGTTACAGCATGGAGTATTTTGAAAACGACAAAAAAGACGATCTGGGCAATCAGCAAGATGGTCAGCGATCCTGGGAAGAAGAATTTAGAGTGACACTTCAGGGCAAGCTCGATTATGTGAGACCGATCAACGGGAAAAAAGGAAAGATCGAATTGGGTTACCAGTATTATTCATATGTTGAAGATGGCGACTACGGCATGAAAGATTACGACGTAGAACTTGGAGATTTTATCTGGCGTGAAGAGTTTTACAGTATTTACAGATTTGAGCGGGCGATCAACGCACTGTATGGAATCATTTCCAACGAACATGGAAAATTTGGTTATCAGGCAGGTCTGAGAAGTGAACATACACACCGGGTACTGGAGAGTTCCGAGGCCTGGGCGTCTCATGTGGAGCACCGGTTCGAGCTATTCCCTTCGATACATGTATTCCATTCTTTTCCAAAAGACAACCAGGTAAAGGCCAGCTACTCAAGGCGCACCGTTCGGCCGAATCTGCATTATATGGAACCATATGTTACTTTTGCAGATTCATATACGGCCCGAACCGGAAATCCCTACGTGCGCCCCGAATATGTGCAGTCTTTCGAGCTGGGCTACCAAAAAAATATTGGAGAAAATACAATCACGCTCGACGTTTTTCACAGGTATAAAACAGATAAAATCGAACGGATCAGAACAGTGTACGGCCCAAATATCACCCTGGATTCCATATCAAATGTTGGGGATGACTTTTCGACCGGAGCCGAGCTTGCGGGAATATTTTCCGTCTCCGCATGGTGGGATCTGAACGTGTCCGCAAGTTTATTTCACTATCGAATTGAAAGCATCTATAAGATTCCGGGAATAGATGATGAAAGCTTGAATTGGGAGGCTCGATGCTCAAGCAGCTTTTTTATCGGGAAAAGTACTCAGCTTCAATTTGACGGAAATTATGTAGGTCCCTCGGTTAGTACGCAGGGAATTCGGGAAGCTTTTTTCTACACCAATCTTTCCTGGAAACAGCATTTGATGCATAAAAAAATGACTTTTACCGCGAGCGCCAGAGATTTTCTTTCTACAGCCCAGTTCGAAAGTACTCAGACCGGAATCGGATTGAACTCGACAACCCTGGTAAAGCCAAAATCTCCGCTGTTTATTTTTTCGCTCTCGTATCGAATAAACAACCTCAACTGGAAAAAGAGTATTCAGAATAAGACGGACAATTTATTTGAGGGGGCAGGTCATTAAGTCTTATGGCTGTCAGATATTCCGAAGCCGCCGCTTTCGCAATTCTTCTTCTTCTAATTTACGTTTATGCTCCATGCTCTTTTTAAACCAAAAATATCCGATGATAACGGCCAACAGATAAGGTGTGACAAACAAATAAAGAATTCCGGTATTCAGTTTGGCAGCAAAGCCAATTCCGTCTTCATTGACATTTGTTTCGACAGAAGCGCGGCACATTGCACATTGGGAAAATAGTTTTCCGGAAGTTATTGTCAAAAAAATCCAAACAAATGCCAGCAGCCTCAACAATTTACTTTTCATATCAGTATGGATAATAAGGGCTGATCATCAAATAAACGATGACACCTGTAATAGATACATACAACCAAACCGGAAACGTGTATTTCACAATCTTCCGGTGTTTATCAATTTTACTGGAAACAGCAAAATAGAGTGCCGATAATACTAAAGGCACAACCAGAAATGCTAAAAGCACATGGCTGATCAAAAAGAAAAAATATACAAACCTGATCGTTCCTTCAGCGCCGAATTTTGTAGAAGGGGCATTGGAATGGTAAATCACGTAAAATACCAGGAAGATGCAACCGAGAACGAAAGCCCCCACCATGGTCATTTTATGATATTGCACCTTGGCATTTTTCACAAAATATACCCCCAAAATCAAAAGAATAGAAGTAAGTGTGTTGATGACAGCGTTGTAAAACGGAAGCGAATATATCCATGGAGGTACCTCGCCGGAAGCCCTCTTTGGTGCCACAAGCAGTATTACCACAACAGCCGGTATCAGTAAAGAGACCAGGATAAATAATCGTCTGAATAAATTACTCTTTTCTTTCATTGGTCGTTTTTCTGCTTTAGTATTTTTAACTCCAGGATCAATCGATCTGTTTGCGCTACATCGTTACTTTTATATATCCCCCGAATCTTCCGGTCGGGATCGACCAGTACGAGATTGTCAAAGCTCCCGGAATTGTCAAGCAAGGCAATCCCGCATTTTAAATAATCCTCCAGCGCATCTTTCGGCATATGTGCAATGATCCGATTTTCCGGCTCCAATCCGGTTTCATTGCAGAGCCGGGCGAATGTGGCGTGCCGGTTAGACTGCCCTGAATTAAACAGGATAAACTTCGGGGCCCCGACCTCAAAAAAAGCATCCTGAATTCGCACGAGCTCAACCAGTCTTTCTCTGCATTCATCCGACTGGGCCCCATTTAAGGCCCCGAATACCAGGAAACCCCGCAATTCGCTTGAATTTTTTTGCCCCAGGTGCTCATCGAGGTATACGAATTCCGGAACAATATGCGCATTTGACAAATTATTACACCCGGGAATACCCGCATCAAACAACACGGGAACTTCGTAGGTATTTGTTCCAAAAATCTTTAAGAACAAAAAAATAGCAACCGGTATGGCAAGAGTTAATATTAAGAAAAAAGGTTTATTCATGTCATCCGTTTATTTTTTTTTAGGTTGCTGGCATGCAGCGTAATATAATCACGCTCGTGCGTGTCCTGAATTTGCTCCGGCCTTGCCGGTTTCATTTTTTAATATGAATGAAGGAAAACGGAAAAAGTCAGTGATCTATGTGTTACGATCGCCGACTTTATTTATTTTTCAAGGTAGACTTACTTCATACCCAAGATCGCCCCGCCTTCATACATTAGGGCAATGACCAGCCATACGACAAAAATCATAGGTAGTATTATGGACCAGATGAGCACTTTCGTTTCATGCTTCAGATGCATAAATTCCGATACAATGTAGAATGCCTTTACAAATGTCAATCCGATAAAGATGGATATCTTCATCCATTTCCAGGTTTCGGGCAATGAGAATGCAAAAATGAATTCAATGATCGTCACTACCAACAATATCCCGGCGATTTTCCAGAGCTTGTTTATACTTGATTTGTCGGCAGGCTGAACTTCAACCTGAGAGATTTCTTCCAATAATGCCATATGCCTAAGAGTTTTAAATCAAATAGAAAAACGTAAATACAAATACCCAAACCAGGTCGACAAAGTGCCAGTAAAGCCCAACCTTTTCAATCATTTCATAATGGCCCCTGCGCTCGAAGGTGCCGACAGAGGCCTGGTAAAACACAATCACATTGAGCACAACACCACTCAGCACATGCGTGCCATGAAAACCGGTAATAAAGAAAAACAAATCGGCAAAAAGCTGTGGCCCATACTCGTTCATCGCCAGATTGGCCCCTACGAAATCAATAACTCCATTGCCAGTGAGATCCAACCCCCAGCCCTCCTTTCCGGAACCGGCTATAAAGTGTGACCATTCCCAGGCCTGACATCCCAGGAAGGCCAATCCTCCTACAATTGTCCACAACATCCACTTCATCACATTTTTTCTGTCCATGCGATGACCTGCCTCAACGGCCAGTACCATGGTAACGCTGCTCATGATGAGAATAAATGTCATTAATCCAACAAAGGCCAGAGGGATGGATACACCATGTAAGAACGGAAGGGCGTCAAATATCTTTTCAGGAATTGGCCAGTATTCCTGGGAAGGCATGAAATCGGCCGCTTTTCCTTCAAACGCGGGATGGCTGTATCTCAATAATCCATAGGTAATTAAAAGTCCGGAGAAGGTAAATGCATCGGAAAGCAGAAAGAACCACATCATGAGTTTTCCATAGCTTGCCTTCAACGGGGATACCCCTCCTCCCCATAAGTTTTTGCTCGTTTGTTCTGCTATAGCTGTTGACGCCATATAGGTTAATTTTTTATTATAAATAGAATAATAAGAATAAATACAAATACAACCAAAGTCCTCCAAGAAAATGCCAGTACGTCATGCACATTTCGATTTGCACCAAATTCTTGGAATGAATCCTCATTTTCACTGAGGAAGCGAAGGTGATCAATAAAAATATGATTCCACTTACCAGATGTAATCCGTGCAATCCTGTAAATACATAAATGAATGATCCGGATGCATAATTGCTTACAAAATATACATTGTTTCTTACCAGCTCCGACCAGGATATGTACTGTCCGGCTAAAAACGTCAACCCCAAAATAACCGTAACCACCAGCATCCACTTGATTCGTTCAAGGTTGTCTTTTTTGGCCGCCAGATATGCCACGTGCATGGTCAAACTGCTAAGAGCTATGATCACCGTATTAACTGCAAAAACTCCGGGCAATTCGAAGGACAACCAATTACCGTCGGATTGTTTTACAATATAGGCGCTGGTTAACGCAGCAAAAAGCATGACGATAGACACAATAAACAACCACAATGCAAACTTTTTGGGATGCATCGAAAGCGTCGGCTTCGGTTCGTCGATATGGATATTTTGATGCACCATTATATTTTATCTACCAAATAAGCAATTTGGACTATAGGTAAATATAAAAATGACCCATACATTATTTTTAAAGCGGATTTTCTGGAATTATCCCGCATCAGGCTAAATGTCTGAGACAAAAACAATACGCCACAGATTGTCGCGATAATTGCCGAATTGATTCCCGCAACTCCAAACTTGGCAGGTAAGAGTCCGAGCGGGAGTAAAAACAAAGTATATATCATGATATTTATTGCAGTACGCATATCCCTCTTTCCGTTAGCCGGTAAAAGTTTGAATCCCGCCTTTTTATAATCTTCGTCCGCCAACCAGGCTATGGCCCAAAAGTGAGGAAATTGCCAGATGAATTGAATGCCAAAAATGATCAGCGCTTCATAGCCGATTTGCCCGGTAGCAGCAACCCACCCCAGCAACGGTGGCAGCGCACCTGGGATGGCCCCTACAAATACGGCTATCGGACCAACCCTCTTTAAGGGTGTATATACAAAACTATATAGGAGGACAGACAGCATGGAAATTAACAGTGTCAATAGATTTGTATGAACAAAAAGGATTGAAAACCCAACGAATAGTAACGCGATGGAGTAAACCGTGGCTTCTATCCTCCCTACACGATTAGTGGGCAGAGGGCGATCCATGGTGCGTTTCATCACCCGATCATAGTCGACTTCCTTTATCTGGTTTATCGTAATTGCGCCGCCGCTGATCAAAATTCCGCCAAAACAAAACGAAAGGAAGCTCAGCCAATCCACAATCCCGTGATTTCCCAAAATATACCCGAATCCCGACGAAAAAGCCACCAGAAAACTCAACCGAATTTTCAAAAGTTCGAAATAACTTTTCAGCTTCATTACAAAAAAGGATGAAATATCAAATTTTTTTGTCGTTTCGATCATATTAGCTTGTTGCTATTTTATTTTTTGAATAGATAATTACTAAATACATATAATAAAGCACTCCGAAGATTAGTGTGCTCAAGAGTAAATGAACCGGCTGGACGAATGGAGGCATGCCGAAATAGGCCATGACCATTCCGCTGATAATTTCGAGCAGGATCAGCAAGACTACATACTTTCCAATGTTTCTGACAAACGTAGCCTGTTGCTTACTTTTAAGTATTGAATACAACAGCAGCCCATGCAAGCCAAGAATGAACAGCGAGAAAGAACGATGAAGCATAAAGCTCAATCCGGTTCTGCTTATCCAGGTTTCCCTCAGGGCAAAGGACAATTCGGTTGCCGCCCGGTCTATGGCTTCCCGCACCTGTGTACCTAATACAATCTGAACCGCCATGGTTATCAGGCAGAAAACCGTCAAATAAAATATGAGTTTAAGATGCGGTCCGGAAGCATTACCGATGGAATTTCTCCTGATTCTGAAATTGATGTAGATCAAAAGAAGCACAATAACCAGGGCAAGAATCATATGAATGGTGATCATCCACGGCATGAGATTGGTTGAAACCACAATGGAACCGATCCATCCCTGAAAACCTACCGTTACAAATGTCAATAACGAAACGTAGAAAACGGTTTTATCTTCTTTCAAATAGGTGATTGATCCCAGAAGTGTGGCAAATATTAAAAGCCCGATGATCACCCCAATCAAGCGATTCACATACTCAGTCCAGGTTTTATACACATTGAAATCACCTTCCACCAGAATAGAGGCGTCATTCACAATCTGATCCGCCTTATTCGAGAAACCGAAAAATTCCAGGTACCTGGCAAAACGTATGTTTTTCTGATGGCGGTATTCCGCATAATAAGCTTTGTAATCCTCCGGGAGCTCCGAAACATCCGTCGGAGGAATATAACTTCCAAAGCACTTGGGCCAGTCGGGGCATCCCATTCCCGAACCGGTGCTTCTCACAATCCCGCCAACCAGGATCAGGAAGTAAACGGCAATCAGCGTCGTAAGACTTAATCGCTTAAAGCCCATATGGTCCTTAGAGATATTCATTACGTTTTGGCGGAAACCTTTTCTTCTTTCACGAACCTGGTTTCATGCTGCAGATTCGACTCGGGAGTCTCTGACAAAGGGATATGTTGAGGAATATAATCTTCTTTAGCTCCGGGTTTGCTGTAATCATAAGGCCACCGGTGTACGCTCGGGATTTCTCCGGGCCAGTTCCCGTGTCCCGGATTTCTTGGTGTGGTCCATTCCAGTGTATTGGATCTCCATGGATTTGCAGGTGCCTTTTTACCCCTGAAAATACTGTAGAAAAAATTAAACAAAAAGATAAACTGGGCTCCAAAGGTCAGGATGGCCGCAACGCTCACAAACGAGTTTAGATCCACAAAGGTGCTGAACGCGTCAAAATTGGTAAATGAATAATACCTTCTTGGAAAACCGGCGATACCAATATAATGCATTGGAAAGAATACCATATAAATTCCAACAAACGAAATCCAGAAATGGATGTATCCCAATTTGCTGTCCATCATTCTTCCAAACATTTTTGGAAACCAGTGGTAGATGCCCGCAAGCATACCGAAAAAGGCAGCGCTACCCATTACCAGATGAAAATGAGCTACTATAAAATAGGTGTCGTGCAATTGAATATCTATTGCCGAATTCCCTACAAACAAACCGGTCAATCCTCCAGAAATAAAAAATGACACCAAACCAATAGAAAATAACATGGCCGGGGTAAATACGATATTGCCTTTCCAAAGCGTAGTTAAATAGTTAAACACCTTTACCGCCGAAGGTACGGCAATAATCAGCGTAAGCAGCATAAAGATTGATCCGAGAAATGGATTCATACCAGAAACAAACATGTGGTGTGCCCAAACGACAAAGGACAGCACCGTGATCCCCAGCATAGAGATAATCATCGCTTTGTAACCGAATATTGGTTTCCTGCTATTCGTTGCAATGATCTCGGAAGTAATCCCGAGCGCCGGAAGAAGGACAATATATACCTCGGGGTGCCCCAAGAACCAGAATAAATGCTGAAATAATATCGGGCTTCCGCCCATATTCGGCAGTGCCTCACCGGCTATATAAATATCGGACAGATAGAAGCTTGTCCCAAAACTGCGATCAAAAATAAGCAGCAGTGCAGCTCCCAGCAAAACGGGGAACGACAGCAATCCGATAACTGCGGTCAGGAAGAATGCCCAGATGGTTAACGGAAGTTTTGCAAAAGACATCCCTTTTGTTCGCAGGTTAATAATGGTTGTAATGTAGTTTATACCCCCAAGAAGTGTAGAGACAATAAATAAAGCCATTGAAACAAGCCAGAGTGTCATTCCCAAACCGGATCCCGACATAGCCTGTGGCAAAGCGCTTAGCGGTGGATAAATAACCCATCCACCCGATGCGGGTCCTGTTTCGATAAATAAAGAGATAAACATAACCACACTCGAAACAAAGAAGAACCAGTACGATAGCATGTTCATGAATCCCGAAGCCATATCCCGGGCTCCGATCTGAAGTGGTATGAGGTAATTGCTAAAGGTTCCGCTCAATCCGGCAGTAAGCACAAAGAATACCATAATGGTTCCATGCATGGTCACCAATGCCAGGTAAAATTCAGGGTCCAGTTTGCCGGAGGTAGTTATCCATTTTCCCAAAAATGGCCTCAACCATTCAAGTTGTGCCTCCGGAAAGCCGAGTTGAAGCCGGAATACCAAAGACATACCTCCTCCGATTATTGCCCAAAATATACCGGTAATAAGATACTGCTTCGCAATGGTCTTATGATCTGTAGAAAAAATGTATTTGGTTATAAAATTGTCGTGGTGCTCATGAGCGTGATCCTCAATATGATCGTCAAGCTGCTCATTTACTGCTGTTGAAGCCATATAAAATATCTTTTAGTAATTTGACTACCGTCTGTTTAATGTCGTTGTTTCGATTTGAGATTTAATCATTGCAACCTCTTTAAGGTTATCGGGCACCTGGGTCAGATATTCCGGATTTTTGGATAGCCATGGTTCCTGCTCGGATTTCCATTTTTCATATGCTTCCGGTTCTTCTACTACGACCAGCAAACGCATGGAAAAATGACCACGCCCACAGACCTCGGTACAGGCAATTTCATAATTGAAATCAGGGTTTCCGGTTTCGATTCGCATCTCGGCCGTTGTTTTGGTGGGCACAAACCAGAACCGCGTCGGCATTCCCGGGACAGCGTCCATTTTCAACCTGAAATGAGGGGCAAATACACTGTGCAGCACATCCCTGGCTCTGATTCTGAATTCAACAGGTTGACCTTTAGGCAAATGCAATTCCCTGGGTGTAAAGTCATCATAGGTAGCGCGATCGGAAAAATCCAGGCCAAATTCGTTGGTGGCATCTACCTTTCTGAAATCATAAGCTCCCAATGTTTCATCTTTTCCCGGATATCGAACCTTCCAGGCAAACTGATATCCAAGTATTTCAACCACTTCGGAATTTTGGGGGGCAGGAGCCATCACCTTATTCCAAACGACCAGTCCGTAAACCACCAGAGAGGTAAGCACAATCGCCGGCACAATCGTCCATATCATTTCCAGCTTATTGTTTTCGGGAAAAAATAAGGCGCTGCGGTCCGGATTGTGTTGATATTTATATGAAAAATAAAAAAGCAGGATCTGTGTGATGATAAACACCACGCCGGTTATTCCCATAGTTATCCAAAACAACCGGTCTGTAATTACGCCGTGTTCGGATGCAATGGGTATTTGATAAACATCAAAATTCTTGATGGAATACCAGAAAAGTAAGATAAAACCCAGCACAAGGAAGACCATGAAAAGCATGGCATTGGTCTTGTTACTGCCACTTCCCACTTTTTCATCAGATTTTTTCACCACACTCATCAACGTGTGGAGTCTGAATATCAAAAGCAGAATTGCGAGGATAAGAAATACCCCGACTGCGATCGAAAATCCAATCATAATTTTTTAAGCTATTACCTTTTAAACTTTTTAAGCGTGAATCCGGAATATAGAAAGGCCCCTCAGCCCGACACTTATCCGGTTCACAAACAACTATTGTGATGCGGCAATGCCGCAATTCAATTAATCGATAGTAAGCTCTAAATGTGATGGTGGAGACTTTCCTCCAGCATAGGATGATTCTGAGCTACTAAAGGCGCCTTAGTTAGGGCGCGCAATACAACATATATAAAACCAACCGCAAAAATTGCAGCCATACCAATTTCTATAAATCCAAAACCTCCATTTACTCCCAGCGATCCCGGAGTGATCATCAGATAGAAGTCAAACCAATGGCCGACCAATAACACCGGACAAACAATCTTAAGGAAAATCGTGTGTCTTTTAGAATCCCTTGTCATCAAAACCAAAAATGGAAAGATAAAGTTTATGAATATATTAAAGAAAAATACCCACGCATACTGACCACTCTTCAATCGCTCGACAAAGTACACCGATTCTTCAGGAATATTGGCATAATAGATCAGCAGAAACTGTGAAAACCAGATATAGGCCCAGAAAATGCTGAATGCAAAAATATATTTCCCCAGGTCATGGAGGTGGCTTGAATTCAATTGCATAAGATATCCGCGCTCCCTTAGCCAAATTACCAAAAGTGTAATTGCAGCGAGTCCGGCCACGAACCAACTGGAAAACACATACCACCCGAACATGGTGCTAAACCAATGTGTATCAATTGATAATACCCAATCCCAGGCAGCCGTGGAGGAAGTCAATGCAAATATTATTATAAAGATGGTGGAATAAACCCTCATCTTTCTCCAATACGTGTCACCTCCGTTTATATCTTCTTTGAGTGATTCCTGGCGTATAAAACGGAACATCATGATCCAAAGCACAAAATAAGCTGCCATTCTCAGGAGGAAAAAGGTAAGGTTTAAATATCCCTTTTTCCCGGCAATGATGGCATCGTAATGCTCGCCTCCCTCAACATAAAGCGAGCTATCCAGCCAGTGGAACATGTGATAGTGTGAAGGGCCGGCAAAATTTGCGAGACCAAAAACAACAAAGGTTAAACCGGCAGCAACATAAAGCCATGCGCCGAACGCTTCCGGAATCCTTTTAATATAGGCAGACCAACCTGCCTGCGAGGCATATTGGAGAGCTAGAAACAAAACGCCACAAAGTGCGATTCCTACGAAATAGACATTATTGATCCAAAGATTTACCCAAACTCTATGCAACCAATGGAAATGATGCCCGGCGCCTGCCGTTTCTTCATGGCCGTGGCCTCCAAACGCAACAATTAGAATTCCTACCGCTACCAGCACTACTCCTACAATTTTAGTAATGAATAGTTTCTTTTGATGATCAGCGGTAAAAACAAATTTATCTTCAGACATAACGATCTATAAAGTTGGTCTTAGTTTTGATTTTGTAAAATTTGAACATACCGGGTGATTTTCCAACGCTCATCCACAGATACCAGAGATCCGTGCGACATCATTCTACCCCGTCCGTGCGTGATGGTATGAAAGATCTGGCCTTCGGGCAATTCCTTCACTCTTCCCAGGTTATATGCAGGCACGCCGAGAAATACCTTTCCGACCAGGCCATCGCCCTGACCGGTTTCTCCGTGACAAGAGGTACAATAAATCGAGTACAATGTCTTTCCTTCAGCAATTACTTCCGCTGTGGAATCGATTGGATTGGTTAAAACCCTGCCCGCATATTCGGCACTATCCTTATGAATTCTGTAAGGCAAATACCCATGCTCATTTCTTTTTACCGTATTGGCGACAGGTTCGCGCATATTCATGTAATGTGGATTGTTCGGATTTGAATTGTAAAATTCTCCAAGACCGTCTTCCCTGTTGCTAAGCCAATTCCCTTCATTTTCATCTGTAATTTGGCTCAATCCTTCGTAGGGAACAGAGTGATACATATTCGGAGCGAATTCCAATCCCTGGAAATCATTCTTTGCTTTACAAGACCATAAAGATATCCCAAGTGCAATGAGTAATATGTGATATATATTACCGTTGTTCATCTTAATAAAATTTATTCAAAACTCTTTTCGTTGACCTCCTCAGCTCCAGTACCGGCAATCAGGTGGCTTATTTCTTCTTTTGAAAGTTTGTTTTCCGCAAGATTAATTGCCACGACATGCTTATCGTCCGTAATTCTGACATCGAAGATCTTCGGTTTTTTATAAGGCTTCAGATCACTGGCAACCATAAAAGTACCTACCATGCCCAGCGCGCTTAAAAGTACAGTCAACTCAAAAGTTACAGGAACAAATGGTGGAAGCGAGGCAAAATTCTTACCTCCTATAATCATTTGCCAGTCGTAGCCCATCATCCAGAACTGCATGATCAAGGCGAGTGAAAAACCGAGCGCGCCAAACATAAAAGCTGCCTTGGGCAAACGAGAATGTTTATATCCCAATGCTTCATCAATTCCATGAATCGGAAACGGGGAAAAAACCTCATGGATCTTTACTCCGGACGTTCTTAAGTTCTTTACAGCTTTTAGAACGATGTCATCATCTCCATAAACGCCTACGATAAAATTACTTGCTGTTGCCATTTACTTTATTGCTTTATCCGATGATGAAGTTGACTTTATAATACTTTTTACTTCCGCCATGTTAATCACCGGGAAGAACTTGGCAAAAAGGAAAAACGCCGTAAAGAAAAATCCAAATGTGAACAGGTAATCACCGACATCGAAAAATGTCGGATAGAACATAGCCCAACTGCTCGGAAGAAAATCCCTGTGCAACGACGTCACGATTATTACGAATCTCTCAAACCACATCCCAATATTTACGACAATTGAAAGAATGAACGTAGCCCACAAACTTGTTCTGATTTTTTTGATCCAGAACAGCTGAGGTGAGATTACGTTGCAGGTCATCATTGTCCAGTACGCCCACCAATAGGGTCCGGTTGCCCGGTTCAGGAATGCATATTGTTCTGCCGGGACACCGGAATACCACGCCATAAACAGCTCGGTAAGGTATGCAATACCTACGATGGAACCCGTCACGATGATGATGATGTTCATATATTCAATATGCTGAATGGTAATGTAATCTTCCAGTTTATATACTTTTCGTGTGATCAGCATCAAAGTCAACACCATGGCAAAACCCGAAAATACGGCACCCGCCACAAAGTAAGGCGGGAAAATCGTTGTATGCCATCCCGGAATTACCGAGGTGGCAAAGTCGAATGATACGATTGTATGAACTGAAAGAACCAGTGGAGTAGCCAATCCTGCCAAAATCAATGAAACAGATTCGTACCGGGACCAGTCTTTTGCAGCGCCCGTCCATCCAAAGCTTAAGGCTCCGTAAATGGCGGCAGAAACTTTATTTTTCGCTCTATCCCTGATCGTGGCAAAATCCGGGATTAATCCAATATACCAGAACACCAGGGATACGGTGAAATATGTCGTAATCGCAAATACGTCCCAGAGCAATGGGCTGTTGAAATTAACCCACAATGAGCCAAAAGTATTGGGAAGCGGCAGCACCCAATAAAATCCTAACCACAGACGCCCCATATGAACCAATGGGAAAAACGCGGCACAGATCACTGCAAAAATGGTCATTGCTTCAGCAGCCCGATTGATGGACATTCTCCATTTTTGACGGAACAACAATAGAATAGCAGAAATAAGTGTACCGGCATGACCGATACCCACCCACCACACAAAGTTCGTAATGTCCCAGGCCCATCCAATCGTTTTATTCAGCCCCCAGACTCCGATCCCATCCCAGAGCGTAAAGAAAAGCGTATAGGTTCCTACGGCTAAAAGCGCGAGAGAAACTGCAATTGCCATAAACCATGTTTTCGGTGGCTTGGCTTCTACCCTTACACAAATATCCTGGGTAACGTCACCCACGGTCTTGGCACCGGTAACTAATGGTGTACGTACGGATGAAACAACTTCCATATGTATTAAGCGTTTTCTTCTTTATTTCTAATCTTCGCCAAATACCAAACATTTGGCTTCACATTTATTTCTTCCAGCACATTATATGCCCTGTGTTCATGAATTTCCTGCCGATCCCCTTTATCCTTTACTTTGAGTAATTTAGCAACCCGACTTTCCGGATCCCGGATATCGCCAAAAACAATGGCATCCGTAGGACATGCATTTGCGCATGCGGTAGTCACTTCACCATCGATTACTCTCCTTCCTTTTTTCTTCGCTTCCAGCTTTCCGTATTGAATACGCTGCACACAGAACGTACACTTTTCCATAACTCCCCTGGACCGCACAGTCACATCCGGATTCAAAACCATTTTACCCAGATCATTATTCATGGAAGAATTATCGGCAAACTGCTTATTGTCGTGATACTTGAACCAGTTGAACCTTCGCACTTTGTAAGGGCAGTTGTTGGCACAATATCTTGTACCTATACATCTGTTATAGGTCATCTGGTTCAGGCCTTCCGTACTATGTGTGGTTGCCGCGACAGGACAAACGGTCTCACATGGAGCATTATTGCAATGCTGGCACATCATCGGTTGGAAAGTTACTTCCGGGTTCTCGGCCGCTACCTCCATTTCGGCATTTGTGGTTGCCGATTTTTCGCTGCTGTAGTACCTGTCGATTCGTATCCAGGTCATTTCCCTTCTGTTCAATACCTCTTGCTTACCCACTACCGGAACATTATTCTCAGCCATGCATGCTACCGAACAGGAACTGCAACCGATGCATGAATTTAGGTCGACCGCCATGGTCCAGTGATGGTTGTTGTAGTCATGCCCCTTCCATAGAGAAATTTCTCTGGGTTGCAATTTGCCATCTTTCTTTTCATCCTCTCCGCCCAGTTTTTCTTCGAGAAAGTCAGACACGGCAATTTTAGGACGGTGGAACACATGCTCGGGATGATTTTTATACGTATCCAGTGCAGCCTCCTGTACGACAAACTCCCGGTTCATGAAGGTATGATGTGTTTGCGTATGTGCAACTTTGGTCATCGCTCCGGTCAATGTCACGGCAACACCCGAAATAACGTTC
This sequence comes from Cytophagales bacterium, assembly GCA_022360055.1. Taxonomy (GTDB): domain Bacteria; phylum Bacteroidota; class Bacteroidia; order Cytophagales; family Cyclobacteriaceae; genus JAAUQL01. The sequence goes on from JAKSDO010000187.1 coordinate 107,717, forward strand.
AAGCTTGATAATCCATTGATCTCCGAAATAAATGGGAAAGCATTGATGCCTAAATTATTGGCGACTCTTCCAGCCTTGGTTCGGCCGTAGCCTACTGCCAACCCGACGGTTTCCCTGGCCTGTCCGGGCTGTACAATCAACGGTAAACTCACCGTTTTGCCTCCGGCAGTCAAATTTGCTTGATAGGTATTGCCTTCAATAACTTCAACCCCGAGCTCATTGGCCATGGCCTGGCTTATTGTCAGGTAATTATCCCAGCAGGCTTTGGTGATCGGATCGGGAGTTTCCTGAAGCCATGGATTATTTGCCTGTGAACCATCCCCCAGTGCGACAGTTTCATATAATACCAGCTCGACTCCGTTGCTTTTTGCTTTGTAAGCCGACGCAATATTAGATGCCGCTGCATTCAGATCTCCGCCAAAGACGATAAACTCCATTGTAATGGCCCGGGCTTCCACAGAGTATACTCCATCGTGCAGACTTCGGTCAAAAAATGTCTGGAAGTCGAGCTGTTTGCGCTGGGTGGTAAATATGTTATCTTTCCAATAATCCTTTACATATTCATAAAATTCAACTCCCGGTTTCCCTGCCCAGGCCAATAAGGTTTCCTGCGCCTGCCTGGTATTGAACAGCGGTGAAATGGTCGGCTGACAGAGGCTGTACTCCCCCTCAACCGGATTGGCGTCATTCCAGGATTCCAGGTAATGGTGATCGGGAGCGACATAATCTACTTCCGAAGCAGTTTCATCCTTCCTTTCACAAATGCTGACTTTCAGATTAACGTCGGCCAATGCTTTTTGTATATCAGCGCCCAGATAATGATCATAAACAGGATTGCTGTTTAAAAAAATAACGCCCTGAATCTTACCGGAAGAAAGGTCCGAAACAAATTGCTCCATCTTTTCATCATTCCCCTGCCGGAAATAAACCGGGGTTTTAAGATCTATTGTCGATCCGATATTTTGCAGCAATCCATTGATCGCATTGATGATGATCTGAACATTCGGGTCGTTGCTCCCGGAAACAACCAATGAGTTCCCCTTGCTTTCCCACAAGTCATCAGCGGCTTTTGATAAATAGGCGACTTCTGTTTTTTCAACATTTATCTCAGACTGTCCGGCTTTACCGGCAAGTAAATTGTAGAGCGATGCAACCGCTAATCCTTCCGCAGATGGTTTTAAAGGAGTCCTGTAATCGGCATTAGCTCCTGTAAGGGAAAGATTGCTTTCAAACTGGTATAAGCGGGACATTTCCTTTTTGCCGCCATCCAGCTTTCTATTTTTGATAAAATCGCGGCTGAATTTATTGGGATTGATCCAGGTGCCCATGAAATCGGCTCCAAAGCTTACCACGGTCTTCGCCTTGGCGAAGTGATAGGTCGGGATCACAGCTTTACCAAAAGAATCTTCGTTTGCTTTTACAATGCCATAGGAAGACACCGGATCATACATCACCAATTCGGTCCCCGGATACCTGTTGGCAAATTCCTGAATAACCGCTTTTGTAGACGGACTCAGAATGGTTTTACCAACTATTCTGATTTGACCTCCTCCCGAAGCAATACTTTCGAGTTTTGTTTTTACCTGGGCGTCCAGCTCGGACCAATCTACCTGTGAATTGTTTATCAAAGGGGCGCTTAACCGGGCTTTATCATATAGAGAAAGAACGGAAGCCTCCACCTGGGCGCTGGTTCCCTTTCCGGAGACATTTGAAAGTTTGTTTGGCTCAATTTTGATTGGCCGTCCCTCCCTGGTCTTTACCACGATGCTGCAGTAATTCCCCCCATTGGTGTAGGTCGACGCATAATAATTGGGAATGCCCGGATTTATTTCTTCCGGTTTATTGAGGTATGGAATCGCTTTTCTTACCGGAGCTTCACAAGCCGCTAAAGAAGCGGCAGCAACGCTAAATCCCATTAATTTCAGAAAATCCCTTCTCGAACTTCCTCCTTCATTTTCATTCAGGATCCCTTTATCATATGGAAGCTCCTGAGGAAATTCTTTGCTGGCATATTTAACAAATTCCGGATGGTTGGTGAGTTGCTCTACCCCTTTCCAGTATTGTTTTTTATTTTCTTTCATATATGCGATGTATAAAATCCTGCTTACGGTCTAATAATTAATAATGGCATTTTGCACATTCGAGCCCTCCGATATCTTCAACTATCATTGGCTTTTTGGAATTCTTATCATGAAACTCTACCAGTTTATCGTAATAGGCGTTATCCTTTGTATTCAGAGCTTGTGTCCTGTGACAATCTATACACCATCCCATCGTCAGATTGGAATGCTGCCGCACCACTTCCATTTCTTCGATGGGGCCATGGCATGTCTGACACTCAATACCTCCGACCTCATAATGCTGGGCATGGTTGAAATAAGCCAGGTCGGGTAGATTATGCACCCTCACCCATTCAATCGGAGTATTATTCGCTTTTGCGTCATAAATCTTTTGAATCTCCGTCGATAGTTCGGTAGCGCCGGTTACCTTTACGATTGAGCTATGACAGTTTAAACAGATGTTTACGGACGGGATGTTGGCATTTTTACTTGTCCGCACTCCGGTGTGACAGTAATTACAATCAATCTGGAAATCACCGGCATGCACCTTATGCGAAAATGCAATCGGTTGGGTAGGTGCATACCCCTCCTGGATACCGACATTGTACAGTCCGTCGATCACTGTTTTTGCTACAATCGCCGTGAATACAAAGGTCATCACCCAGATAAATGCCGGACTTCTCACGTATTGCCCAAAATCAAATTTTTGAAATACGATCTCCTGATCTTCATCGGAGAGCTCTACCTTTTGTTTCAAATATTGAGTTAATACCGAAACCAGAATAAATAATACCACGAGAATTAAAACCAGAACAATCAGCAATACAACCAGGAATATGGTAATCACTTTTGCCGAAAATGCACTTTCCCGGGCTACCTCCCCTTCCGCGCCGGCCGCAACGGTAACTTCCTGGACGGGGGGTCCTTTGATGGTCTCGCTCTTGATGTATTCGATAACCGCGTTTAACTCATCATCAGAAAAATCAAACGACGTCATCAAGGTCTGATTATATTCATTGTACAGGTTCACCGCATATTCATCCCCGCTCTGAATTACTTTTTGAGAATTCAGTATGAATGCCTTAATCCAGTCTACGGGTCTTCTGTTATGAATATCCGCCAGTGCCGGGCCAACTTTTTGCTCATGGATTTCGTGGCATACAAGGCAATTGTTTTTGAATAGCGTCTCTCCTGCTGAAATCAATTCTGCATTTAATCCGGAATCTACACCAGTCGAATCCGCATCCTGACTGTAAAGGGAAGTGTAGACAAGCATAAAAAAAATAGAAGCGATCGTTGGCACGAACCTTCTAAGATTTATTGTTAGGGACATAGAACTATCTTTTTTCAGCAACTTTTGCCTCGGGTCTTTTCGAAGCCACAAATGTAATAGGTGATTGTTTTATTTCAAACCTGAAATAAAAACTATATTATTAAAAAAACAATTTTTTCAAAATCAACGTCTTCACGTGAAACTAATCAAAATGTTTTTTGCAAAAAAATTATGCGAAATGTTCATTTGTGAAATTCTGTGAATCGTTAACGACTCTATTCCTTTAAGTTACCATTCCCATCCAAATCCGGAGTGAAATACATAATCCGTATCCGACGCCCCTGCAACCGGTCTGTTGTCATAGTTAAACGTTAAACCGATTTTTATATAGAAATCATCGTCAAAAGGCATTTCATACTTGGTATCTATATTGAAGTCTGCCCGCCATCTTCCGGATTCGGTAAAGCTTGGAAAAGCGACTAACTTGGTGAATAAACTAAGATCGCCAATATCAAACAGATTGAGCTCCGTCCCTAAGAATCCTTCCAAACTATTCCGGTCCGAATCGGCACTGGAAAAATCTTCATTGTTATAATTTAAACCGCCGTTGAATCCCCAGTACTTTCGGTTTGTATGTAATACAAATTTACCCAGACCGGCTTTTGTCGTAGTTCGGAGGTCAAGCTTTTGCTCCGTGTTTGATAGAAAATCGACCGATGTGACCAAATACCAATCTTTGGGCAGAAAATAAACGAAGCCTACTCCTCCATCCGTTCTTTTGATATCCTCGGTTTCATCCTGAGATGAATTTAAAGTATTAAATGTGCCATCAAGGGTCCATCGCTGAGCACGGTAGCCCAATGTGCTCCTCATGGATACCTGTCTGAAGTTGTTGGCTTTGGTTAAATCCAGGCCAATATCGATCGATGCATAAAGCTGACTCCAAAAGCCCCGGTCGACATCATCCATAAAGACGATCTCATTGTGGGCCACTTCGGTTTCCGAACCGTCTTCTTCAAGAATTTTAAGAGTCCCCGGGCCCGAAGTCGAAATTGTTCCGTTAAACCGCCTTCCGTCCGACAATGTAATTAAGAAAAAGGTCGTACAATAGATTTCCTTTATTCCTTCCCATTCAATAGCAAAGTCCTTATCACTAAAGGATGTTTCAGCCATCAACACACCCTTGTTCATTGTTTTTACCTCGCCGACCATATAGTTATCATTTGTAAAGATTAAGGAGTCGGGCTCGGCATATGCAACATTTGATACAATCATTACAAATGCCGGCATAATTATGCAAAACTTTCTCATAGGCTTATGATCGAATTTTAAATACTTTTATGGAATATGTTAAAACTTTTGTTTGTCGCTCAATGTTTTATATTTTAACCGGAACTCGTAGTATTTTTGAAACTTTTGGTTTGTTTATCGCCAGATCTAAAAATTTACAAAAAAAAACAAAATCATGACCAAACTTAAAACCCAAAAAAACAACGCCAGCGTGGAAGATTTTCTTAATGGTGTAGAAAATGAAAAGCGAAAAACAGATTCGTTTGAAGTTTTAAAACTTATGAAGAAAGTCACCGATGCGGAACCATGCATGTGGGGCCCTTCGATCATAGGATTCGGCCACTATCATTATAAGTACGCTACCGGCCGGGAAAATGACTGGTTTTTGACCGGCCTGTCTCCGCGCAAACAAAGCCTCACACTGTACATCATGAATGGTTTTACGCATTACAACGACATTTTGAGCAGACTCGGAAAATACAAGACAGGAAAATCATGCCTCTATATCAATAGGTTAGAAGACATTGACATGCAAGTATTGGAGGAATTGATTACGGCTTCTGTAAATTTTCTAAAATCCAAACCATAAATATACATTCGTTTCTTTCCAAAAATATTTCATACACCGGATCACCTTTAAATTCCGCCTCGAAAATATTGCGCTGAAATGCAATTATGGCCGTTTGTTATCCCAAAATAAATCAAGTTAACACAAAATTAATGCACTCCATTAAATTGTAATTCATTTAGGCATAAATGTACTTTTTGAAGATTTTGTGGTACATCTTATATGGATGTATTGCTATAGCTTTGCAATAGACCTTAATTAAACTAGGATAAATATCATGAGAACTTTCAAGATTTTAACATTGGTTTTTTGCTTTGTATCTACCGGATTGGTGACAAATGCTCAAAAAATCAAATCGGAAAAAGTGAGCACAACTTTCCTGAAATATCCAAAAGTTCAGGTAAATAGTCTTCAGGGGTTAACTTTTAGGGCAGCAAAAAGCGGTGATTTTGTCGTTGGTGAAGCCGTGATGAAAGAGACAAAATCCACCTGTGTGCCAAAAGGCGGAGGACTTAAGGATGTAGTGGAAGTGCCTACGTATTACTATGAAATTCCCGTTAAGACTCCTTCTGCAATAGTGAGTGTAAAAAATGCCGAAGGAGAGGTCATCTTCGCTGAAGAAGTACTAAAAGCAGAAGACGATCATTCCTTATACGGTTATGATCAATGTAACAACTGGTGGAAACCCTCGCTGGAAAAGAAATGGGCAGAGGAAGGCCAGGAGCATATGAAAAACGGTAATAAATTCAAAATCGAAAATGCAATCGAGGAGGCAAAATCCAAAATAAAAAGCGATCTGTTTTATGAACTTGTCCCATCCGATTTCGAAGTAAACTGGTTTAAAAAGAAGGATTACGACTATTCTGAATTGGAGGAGGCCGCAAAAATTGCAGTCAGTGGTTACGAACTATTTAACGAAAGCTATAATTCCGAAAAAGCCAGAGCAAAACTTGGCGAAGCTGTAACCCTCTGGTCGAAAGCAATTGAAGAATTGAATCAGGAAGATAAGGATGCCAGAATTAATAAAAAAGTCGGGAAAAGCATTTATTATGATATGGCCCGGGCCCTAATGTACATGGAAAAATTCGATGAAGCTGCGGAAGCCATCAAAGCTGCGCGCGATCTCACTTCCAGCAACATCAGCAATAATACCACAATAGCTCAGGAGGAACTTTATAGGAAAATAATGGAGCGTAAAATTAACGTGGAGGAATTCGCCGGAAAAGCAGTGGTATACGCACCGGAGAATTTTCACATAGAATTATTGGATGATTCACAATATGCGTTGTTAAAAGCAGATTTGAAGGATCACAACTACAATGAAAAAAGTTCTGAGTTTGCAACAGAGATGGCCATATATATGGAAGAGAAGAAGAAGTTGGATGAAGCGATTGCAAAAGGAGAGGTAAATCCGTACGAACATCAAATGACAAAAACCACGACTCAAGGATACATGTTGATGTTATACAACAAAGATGAATTTCCAATTGAGATTACACAACTGACCCAACTCAACCAGTTGTTCATCTCAAACGGAAAAATTACTTCAATTCCCAGGGAAATCGCAGCACTTGAAAACCTGAAAAAGTTAAACCTTGCAAATAATCAATTGACATCTTTACCTGCGGAGATTGGCGAATTGAAGAATTTGAAAACGCTCAATGTCAAAGGCAACAATATTCCACAAAGTGATATTGATGCAATACAGGCCAAATTGCCAAAATGTAAAATAAAAATATAAAGCGCTTATAATCCTCAAGAGTATGAAGGTCCTGCTAAAAAAGCTTTATTAGCGCCAGTATTGGCCGTCGGTACTGCACGCATTCTGTAGTTCAGGCAATAGAAAAATGAAGAACCTATAAAAAATCCATGGCACACGGACGATTGATCAGATGAATTTGTCCGGAGTCGATATTCCCGGCGATGGATCAACGTTAACATTTGAATATTGCAATCGGTGACATGCGATTGGAAATGAGCAATTAATCATGATTTATTTTGTAAAAAGAAGCCATCATCGCCGGTGGCTTTTTTAGTTGCTCATTTCTCTGAATTTTCCGAAATGTATGGCTGCTTCCCGAACTATTCGTTGCACGGATAATCCGTGTCGTAAATCCGGAACAAAAGCTTTCTCATCCTTGCCTCCCAAAAACAGATAATGGGCATGCATCATGGACCTCAGCCAGCCCGGAGGCACATGACCTGATGGAAAGCTGCTCAACGGCTTGTAATGGCTGCCAACAGGTTGTTTGACCCATGTGCCCTCCGCTTCCAGATAGTATTCAAAATAATCGGGAACGTGCGAATTAAATCTCAATGCTCCTCGTTCGGCAAATACCTCAAAATGTACCAGATCACCTGTTCCCGAGCTGATTCTGCTTGCCGACAGATTCCCGACGGCCTTCGATGACGGATCCATCAAGGACAGCGCACTGAATAAATCGGAATCATTGGGCACATCGTTGAAGTCTCCTGCTTGCATTCCGTTCAGGATTTGTAATTCCTCACCAAAAAACGCCATGAGGAGGCTGATGCCGTGGGAACCCAGATCCGCCATCGCCCCGCCGTCCGGAGCGGGAGTTAATCTTGTTTGCCTTTTATCCCTGTAAGATTTTTGAAGGTAGTCTCCGTGATAATACTTTAAATCAAAATGAACGGGGGCTCCAATAATTCCCGATCTCCAGAAATTAAAAGCCTCGCGCAAGGCACTTGTCTGTAAAAACTGAAACCCCACCTGGACTGTCACATCTCTGTCAAGCGTTTGGACAATGGATTTCATGCGCTCTTCCTCCTCTCTTGAAGAACAAACGGGTTTTTCAAGATAAATTCTACGCACATTAGGCATCTGCAGCGCCAATTCAAAATGGTCAAAATGCACCTTGTTGGGCCCCAGAATAAATACCGTATCGACCTCCTGATGGCGGGCAAACTCGGTCAGCTCCTGGGAGACGGAAAATCCATATTTCTTTGCAAAGCCCTTTCTGCTTACTTCCCGGTAGGATGTAACTGACTCGAAAGTGATTTCCGAGATATCCTCATAGTAATACTTTAACGAGTTGAGCGAGAAAGCGTGCGCGCGGGCGATTCCCCCTGCACCGATAAATCCGATCTTTGCCATGTAAAAAGTTTTTGCTGCAATAATAATCGAAAAGATTAAAAGTAATCCTGTTTTTTCAAATGTTTGCCTTCTTCGGTTATTGACTTGATCACTCATGATTATAGATTAAAAAACCGAAATCTATGGTTAATCCGCCGGCAATTTCTGATGTTTCACAAATCCAGGTTTATCGTTCCGGTCATGCCGCAATACCCGACCGTGTCGTTTTTCTTTTCTCACGTTCACTGTAGGGCTTATGTCACAAAAGCGGTGATCCAATTGCGCTTGCTATGCACATTTAAATATTAATTCAATCCATAATATTATTCGATTTGTCTGATGCAAGAATGATATTTGTTATTTGTCGATCAAACTGTTTAATTTATAATTTTACCATATGAGTTTTTAGAATTAGCGTATACCCATGAAAACAAAATATTTTTTCTTCCTTCTTTTTATCCACTGCCTGGCTTCATGTACTTCTCAATCCGGTGATAAGCCCAATATTTTACTCATCCTGGTTGACGATATGGGCTGGTCCGATATCGGATGTTATGGCGGAGAGGTAAAAACCCCAAACCTGGATCGTCTCGCGGAAAATGGCATCCGGTTTACCCAGATGCACAACACATCCAAATGCTTTCCATCCAGGGCAATACTTCAAACGGGAATTTATGCCCATCAAAATGGATATCACAGGTCCTATAAACAACCTTTAAAAAACTGCATCACTATTGGTGAAGTCCTGCAAACAGCGGGTTACAGAACACTTTGGGCAGGAAAACATCACGGTATGGAAATACCTGTTGATCGAGGTTACCACAGATACTACGGTTTGAAAGAGGGCGCTTGTAACCACTTTAATCCCGGTAAACAACGGAATGGCGAACCAATTCCGGCTCAGAAGCGTCCGGATCGCCCATTCTATATTGATCATCAGAAATTTCAACCTTATTCCCCGGCGAACGACTTTTACACGACAGACTATTTCACCAAATATGCCCTGGAATGGCTGGAGGAATACAGGGATGAAGACAAGCCGTTTTTCCTCTTTATGGCCTACACGGCCCCTCATGATCCTTTGATGGCCTGGCCCGAAGACATTGAAAAGTATAAAGGGAAATACCTCTCGGGATACGACGATATCCGGACAAAACGATATGCCAGACAAAAAGAGATGGGGCTGATTGATGAGCGCTTCTTACTTTCGGAAAGAACTTATACTCCCTGGGAATCATTAAGTGATTCAATGAAGCAAGTTGAAGATCTAAAAATGGCTGTATATTCGGCAATGATCGACCGGGTGGATCAAAAGATCGGGGAACTGCTGGATAAGATAGCGTCTCTGGGAGCGCTTGAAAACACCCTTGTCATGTTTGTATCCGATAATGGTTGCTCCGCGGAGGTGGTGCGCATTCCCGGTGACGGAAAAATTGGTACGGTCGGAGCATGGACTTCGCTGGGACCGGACTGGGCCAATGTGAGCAATACCCCGTTCCGTTTCTATAAAAACTATTCATTCGAAGGAGGTATATGCACTCCGATGATTGCGTGCTGGCCAAAGGGGATAAAAGCCAAAAATACCATATCGCATTTCTGCGGTCACTTCATAGATTTTATGCCAACCATTGTGGATATAACAGGTGCTCGTTACCCATCCGAATTTAACGGCCGGAAAATTATCCCCATGCAGGGTGTAAGCCTATGGCCTGTGATGAAAGGGGAAATTGTCGACCGCGATAAGCCTCTCTTCTGGCAATGGGCCAGAGGCAGAGCGGTCCGCGAAGGCAAGTGGAAAATCGTTGCACACGGGAAAAACGCTTCATGGGAATTATATAATATGGACGAAGATCCTTCGGAAACCAACAATCTGGCAGACATACACCCGGAAATCGTAAGCGACATGGATAAACTATATACTTCCTGGATGAATGAAAATGAACAATGGAATTAGCTGACGGGAAAATACACCTTCGGTCGCTTAGGTATTCGGACTGTAAGCACCTTGCCGTCCTGGCAAACAATAAAAGGATCTGGAACAACCTAAGAGATATGTTCCCTCACCCGTATTGTGTAGAAGACGCTGAAAAATTTATCGACTCCGTAAAGCAGCAAGATCCCCGGACTACTTTTGCGATTGAGTACGACTACAGATTTGTCGGAGTAATCGGAATCATCATGCAGCAGGACGTTTACCGCAAAAGCGGCGAGATCGGGTACTGGATTGGAGAACCTTTCTGGAATAAAGGCATATCAACCTGCGCATTGAAGCTTGCCACGGAATATGCTTTTGAAAGCCTTGGAGTTGAAAAACTATTTGCAGGTGTATTTGCAGGAAACGAAGGTTCTCGAAGAGTATTGGAAAAGTGCGGATATCATCTTGAAGGCGTATTGCGTAAAGCAGTATATAAGAATAACAGATTCCTTGATGAATGGAGATTTGGCAAGTTAAGGAACGATTAAACGACCATCTTAAGTTGTCACAAAGCAAAAACTACTTGTTAAATCGAGAAAGCGGATAATCCCGCTTTTGTTAAAAATTGTTAAAAAAGCATCAATTCGGGACTTTCATCGTTAAATCTACACGAAATTTGTAGAGTTAATTTGGTACATTTGAAGTTAAATTAAAATTATATTGAAATGAGTAGAAAACAGTTGATGATTGGGATCTTGCTTGCATCTCTATTCGGAGGGTTAGTTGCGCTTGGGGGGTATAAATTATTTGAAAAAGACGAGCCATCATTTATTCAAATCCCTCAAAGTAATCCTGTTCAGTTTTCCAACTATCTGAATGATTCTTCATTTGTTGTTCCCGAAGGATTGAATTTTGTATATGCGGCCGAGCTGGTTACTCCCAGAGTGGTTCATATCAAATCTACGGTCACATCTTCTGCGAGAAACAGTCAGCGAAGAAGTCCGTTTGATGATTATTTGAGAGACTTTTTTGGTGATCCGAGGGATTTCCGGGGACAACAGAGGCCTCAGCAAAGCGCAGGTTCCGGTGTAATAATTTCGGATAACGGATATATTGTTACAAACAACCACGTGATTGCCGACGCCGATGAGTTGGAGGTGACGTTGAACGATAACCGCACGTACAAAGCTACATTGATTGGCACGGATCCCAACACGGATATAGCTGTCATAAAAATTGAGGAGAAAAACTTACCATTTGTAAATTTTGGCGATTCCGACAAGGTAAAAGTTGGGGAATGGGTCCTTGCGGTCGGGAATCCCTTTGACCTGACATCAACGGTCACCGCCGGTATTGTGAGCGCTAAAGGCAGAAACATCGGAATATTAAGAGAGCGGTATGGTATCGAATCATTCATTCAGACCGACGCCGCGGTAAATCCCGGAAATAGCGGTGGGGCTCTTGTAAATTTGCGCGGAGAACTAATTGGAATAAATACCGCAATAGCCACCCCGACAGGTTCGTATGCCGGATATTCTTTTGCCGTTCCGGTATCGTTGGTTAAAAAAGTTGTCAATGACCTTATTGAGTACGGCGTAGTACAGCGGGCATTGTTGGGGATCAGCATACTAAATCTTAATGACCCTCGTCTGGATGAGGATATCGAGGAACGAAATGGCGTCTTTGTAGAAAGCGTCACGGAAGGAGGCGCGGCCGACGAAGCCGGAATGGAAAGAGGTGATGTTGTAATAAAGATAAATGATGCCGAGGTGAAAAATACGGCAGAACTCCAGGATATGGTGGCGCGACACAAACCCGGAGACAAAATTGATGTGACCTTCAGGCGTGATGGAAAAACAAAAACCGTAACTGCTAAATTGAAGAATCTTGACAATGAAATAAGAATCGTTCGCAAAGATGATTCATACACACTGGAAGGGGCAACTTTAAGGAATGCGACGGATGAAGAAATTGAAACTTATGAGGTAAGCGGAGGTATAATCATAGAAAATATCGGTAAAGGAAAGTGGAGCGAAGCCGGGATAAAGGACGGATTCTTGATTACATCGATAAACAACAGGGCCGTTAAAGATGTCAACGAACTTCGGACCGTACTTAGAAACAGCTCCGGAGAAGGTATTCTTATAAAGGGCAAATACCCCAGTGGCAAAGAAGCATACTACGGAATGGGATGGTAGTTGTAAATATTATTGGAAATTAAAGCCGCTAATCAGCGGCTTTTTTATTGTGCTAAACTAAATTTGACTTAGATAAACTACCATAGGCCAATTATATATAGTAGCTTCAATGAAATATGGCAAAAGAAAACAAAAACTTGTCAAGTAAAAGCCTGAATTTGATCAAAAGAAGATCAACATTAAACCTTGTAGTTGTTTTCATCGCATTTGCTATCGCTTTGGCCTCGGTTTATTTCACAAGAATCATCGTGGAGCAATTAAAAGAAAGAGAATTGGGAATTATTAATCTATACGCAAAATCTCTTGAATTTACCGGACACAGCCAAAACAGCCCGGATGAGCTTTCTTTTGTTGTTCAAGAAATTCTGGCTCCGAACAATTCAATTCCTATTATATTGACCAACGGAATCGGACAAATTCAAAACACAAAAAATGTAAGGATCGACGCATCCTTAAACCCCGAAGAAAGGGAGGAATATCTGAAGGAGGTTTTGGAAGAAATGAAACTGGAATATGACCCGATCGAGATTCCGTTCAGAGACGAAAATGGCGAGGTCTATGATTATCAATATATATATTACAAAAATTCTACCCTGTTAAATCGATTGGAATATTATCCATTGGTTCAACTATCCGTTATTGCGGTTTTCGCCATTGTTGCATACATCGCTTTTAATTACTCGAAATCGGCAGAACAGAATCGGGTTTGGGTAGGGCTGGCAAAAGAAACGGCCCATCAATTAGGTACGCCGATATCATCATTGATGGCTTGGGTGGAATATTTCAAGGAAGACAAATCTTTGAACAACCGCGAAATTATTGAAGAGCTAGAAAAGGATGTTCACCGTCTTGAAATGGTTACAGCCAGGTTTTCCAATATAGGCAGCGTCCCGGTTTTAAATTATGAAAACATCCCGGCGAGTGTTCAGGAAACCATTTCCTATCTCAAAAAAAGAATTTCAAAAAAAGTAGAGATCAATCTAACCGCCAAACCTTCTGACGTTCGGGCAAGGATTAATAAACCACTGTTTGACTGGGTTATTGAAAATTTATGCAAAAACGCCGTAGATTCTATGAGTGGTATTGGCAAAATTGATATCAATATAAAAAAGGCAATTGACGACAAAATAATCATCGATATTTCAGACACAGGCAAGGGAATCCAAAAATCTAAAATCAAGGACGTATTTCTGCCGGGATATACAACCAAAACAAGGGGTTGGGGACTTGGGCTAACACTTGTCAAACGAATAATTGAAAAAAACCATGAAGGGAAAATCTTTGTCAGAAATACTGAAATTAATGAAGGCACCACGTTTCGAATATTGTTAAAAAGCTGACTATGAGCCGAATATGCCCAAAAATTCTCTGAACCTGCGGGCTAAAGGAGGTTTTTCCCGTCCGTGCAGACGCTCTCCGGGAAGATGAAGACCCGAACCAATGCAAATTAACCCGTCTCCGATTTCGCGCGCTTAAAATTTAACCTTGAAAATTCATAATTTCCACCTGGTGGGCGGACGCCCATAGGGCCGATCATTTGCTTTTGAACTTTTTGAGATATATTCTTTTGTCGTTTCTTCCTCATTTCCGGCGGCAGGGCTGGTTTGAGGAACGTTTAAAAGGAATGATCAGGAGAAACCCGATGCATGATTACTTATATGACAACAACTTCATCATCATTTTGAGCCTGTGCCGCGAAATTCAAATGAATAAATCGGGTTCATCTTTATTTTAAGTCAGGCACACTGAAGTATCGCAAATATTATTGGTATTTGATAAATAGTTTTATATTTTTGCAGGCCATTTATAAATAGAATAAAAGCGGAATAATGAAACGAACATTTCAGCCTTCAAGAAGAAAGAGAAGCAATAAGCATGGTTTTAGAGCCAGGATGTCAAGTGCTAGTGGTAGATCTGTTCTGGCAAATAGAAGAGCCAAAGGAAGAAAGAAGTTGACTGTTGCCGACGAGAGAAAGCACAAAAGATAACAGGGATTACTTCGACGACTGACTTTGGTTAAAGCACCAATCAGTGAGCTTTACTTTAAAAAAGCGCGAAATATTAAGAAGCAAAAAGGAAATTAAGGAACTCTTTGAAAACGGTTCCTCTTTTTTTCTGTATCCATTCAAAGTGTATGCTCAACCAAACCCGAACGCCGATACCAACAGGATATTATTTTCAGTTTCCAAAAGAAATTTTAAGCGCGCCGTTGATAGAAACTTAATCCGTCGGAGAATGCGGGAGGCATATCGTTTGAATAAAAACGTGTTGAGATCAAGCGAAAAAGATTCACTTTCATTATCCATCGCACTTGTATATATTAGTAAGTTCAAACTGTCATACACGGATATTGAAAATAAACTAAAACAAGTCTTTCATCGTTTGAATAAGACGGAATATTGTAATTAAGTCTCATGAAACCGGTAGGACCGGAGCAATTTCAGGACACCCATGAGCATGATTATATTGCTCTGCGTGTCAGCTAACTATAAAAATATAAACGGATGAAAAAATACAGAGTTCCGGTATCAATCCTGATCACCACCATCATTATCGGTCTTTTTTCCTTTAATAATCCCAACGAAAGATATTTTGAGATTACGAGGAACCTGGACATCTTCTCGACATTATTTAAAGAAGTAAACGCATACTATGTCGATGAGGTGAATCCCAATACGCTGATCAAAACCGGCATAGACGCCATGCTGGCATCACTTGACCCCTATACAAATTATATTCCTGAAGACGACATTGAAGATTACAGGACTATGACTACCGGTCAGTACGGGGGTATAGGCGCAATAATAGGACGCAGGAACGGAAAAAACGTAATTATGATGCCTTACGAGGGATTTCCTGCGCACAAATCAGGCCTTAAAATAGGCGATGAGGTGCTTAAAGTCAATGATGTCGATGTAAAGGATAAGAATACCTCTGATATAAGTCAGTTGCTCAAGGGTCAGGCGAATACCAAACTTTCGGTCACTGTAAAAAGGTATGGCGTTGACGAACCGATCGCAATTGACATCACCAGGGAAAAAATTACCATAGATAATGTCCCCTATTCAGGTATGCTCACCAAAAATGTAGGATATATCAAATTGTCGGACTTTACCACAGGGGCCGGAAAAGAAGTAAAAAAATCTTTGGAAAAACTTAAAAAAGAAGGCGCCCAAAAAATAATTCTTGATCTAAGGGATAATCCGGGCGGTCTGCTGAATGAAGCTGTGAATGTTGCCAATGTCTTCATAAATCAGGGGTCCGAAGTTGTAAGTACTAAAGGAAAAGTAACCGATTGGAATAAAACGTATAAGGCGCTGAATCAACCTGTGGATATTGAAATCCCGATAGCTGTGCTGACAAATCGCAGAAGCGCTTCTGCCGCTGAGATTGTAAGCGGAGTCATCCAGGATTATGACCGAGGCGTGCTGGTTGGCGAAAAAACATTTGGAAAAGGGCTTGTGCAGGCCACCAGGCCATTAACCTACAATTCGCAACTTAAGATTACGACAGCAAAATATTATATCCCGAGTGGAAGATGCATTCAGGCGATAAATTATAACAGCAGAAATCCCAACGGCAGTGTCGGGGCTATACCGGATTCATTAAAGGCGGAATTTACTACGCAGAACGGCCGCAAAGTTTACGATGGCGGTGGCGTTGACCCGGATCTTATCGTAGAATTCACCATACCTGCGCCGATCACGATTAGCCTTGGCATTAAGGGACTATTATTCGAATACGCCCTGAAATATCATTATACGCATGAACACATAGGATCTGCAAAAGAGTTTAAATTAACAGATCCGGAGTATCAGGAATTTGTTGAATGGCTCAGCGATAAAGAGTATGACTACACGACTAAAGTGGAGAATACAATTGAGAACCTCAAGAAATATGCAAAGACAGAAAAGTATTTTGACAATATTAAAAATGAATTGGAAGACCTTGAAAAAAAAGCCATGCACAATAAAGAGCATGATTTAAAAGAATTTGCTTCTGAGATTAAAAATGCCCTTGAAGAAGAAATCGTTAAAAACTATTATTTATTAAAAGGGAATTTCGAATCATCATTTGACAACGACATGCAGTTGCAAGCTGCACTTGAAATACTAAAAGATTCAACAAGATACGATGGGCTGTTATCTGCTTCTTCGAATTAAAATGTTAAAGATTTGAAAATAAAGGGCGACAGCAATGTTGCCCTTTTTTATAGCTATAAATTTACATGCTATTTTATTGAAAAAATCGTATGGCAATAATATTAAGTATAGAGACAGCTACCAAAACCTCTTCAATAGCCCTCCATAAAGACGGTGCGCTCCTGGCTTCTATGGATACCCACCAGGAAAAATCACATTCCGAATACCTCACTCCGTCGATTAAGTATTTATTGGAAATAAGTGGCTATAAAAGTATTGAGATTGATGCTGTTGCTGTTTCCAAAGGCCCCGGATCATATACCGGATTACGAATAGGGACTTCCACGGCAAAGGGTATTTGCTACGCGGTAAATGCCGAACTGATCGCTGTTAACACACTTGAGTCCATGGCGTACGGAATGATTCGAACTCAGCATGAAGATGTCTTATTTTGTCCCATGATCGATGCAAGAAGAATGGAAGTATATTGTCTTGTGGCCAATAACAATCTTGAAATATTAGAAAAAACGCAGGCAAAGATCATCGATGCATCATCATTTGCTGAATTTCTTGAGAAGAAAAAGGTATTCTTTTTTGGAAATGGATCAGCCAAATGCAAATCGCTGCTGGACCATTCTGAAAATGCGATTTTTCTCGACGAAGTATTTCCGTCCGCAGCGCACATCGGTGCTTTGGCCTGGCGCTCCTATCAAAACAGCCAATTTGAAGATGTTGCTTATTTCGAGCCATACTACTTAAAAGATTTTATCGCAAAGAAACCATCCGCCAAAAATTTGGTTTGATGATTAAAGCGTTGTTTTGGAAAAGAAGATAATTAACAGAGTTGCCAATAGCCCGTTAGTTACAATTGACCTGGAAGAGTTGTATACTGAGGGGGAGCGAGTTCTTTTTGACTTAAAGGATAATTTATATCAAGGATTAATTTTAAGGGAAAAAGATTTCAGAAATTTTATAAAAAGCCATGACTGGACCTATTATCAGGGCAAGCATGTAGCCGTCTATTGTTCGGTGGATGCAATCATACCCAAATGGGCATATATGCTGCTGGTTTCAAAATTGGAACCTTATACCAATACGGTCATATACGGAAATCTCGAGCATTTAGAGGAAGAATTATTCAGGATAGCCCTCAAACGTATAAATCCTGTTGACTACACAAATAAAAAAGTGGTTATTAAAGGATGCAGCCGGATTGAAGTGCCAACTTCAATTTATGCCGAAATCACAAGATTAATCAGGCCCTATGTCAGCAGTATTATGTACGGAGAGCCCTGCAGTACCGTACCAGTGTATAAAGCTCCAAAAACTTTATGATTTATACTTAACTCATACGGTGAAATCCTCTAAACAGTGGCTATGTTATTTATTTGGTCTTTTATTCTAAAATCTGCAACTGGCAATTTTTTATTATAAAGGTCTTTTTGCCTACGATTTCGCAAACTATTTTGAAAAAATAAATTGACAATTGCATAAAACATAGTTAATATGCATATATAAATAGCAATTGAGTATTTCTTGGACTCATAAATAAGCTATTGCACCCGAAATTGTGATTTGCAAGGCCATTATTTATAGCATTGAATTTATTCAATCGCACGACAGGATTAATTCGTATTAATCGCATGTTAGCTTATTATCATAATCAACCACTTACCATAGTCTGGATTATTTACTCCGTGTCCACAGGTAGTTGCAGTCAAAGGAGTCGCCCCTTGAAACAGCTTCATTTGATATTTTACCGAATTGTAACGAGATCTGACCGAAGTTAATGCGTATGGCTAGATTACCTATAAAAAAAACTCGCGATCCGGATCCTGCAGTTGAACACAAATCCCGTATACGTACGCAGGATTTTGCATTGAATATAAGTTCTTCATCCGGCGCAACACCTGGCAGTCCTTTTGATTACAAAAATGATGCGGAAATTTGGGAGGTATTCAAAAGAGGAGATGAAGCCGCTTTCATTTATATTTATTCGAAGTATTTCGACGAACTTATCAACTACGGGATTCAATTTACCCCTGACGTAAACCTTATTGAAGATTGTGTTCAGGATCTTTTCATTAAATTGAGAAACAGCAGAAGTAAGCTGGGAAGTATAAAAAAATCAATACGTCTTTATTTATTCGTTTCTCTCAAAAGAAAACTGTTTAACCATAAATCCCTGTCCGGTAAAATAGACGTTGCAATAGCTGAGTCGAGTGTTGAATTTGAAATTGTACTACCTCAGGAAACTCATTTGATCCACAATGACGTCCTGACCAAAAGGAAGAAAATTTTGGAAAAGGCGATGAAGCAACTGACGAGAAAACAACGGGAAGCGATCTATTACGTGTACTACAAAAATCTGTCATATCGTGAAGTGACCGAACTAATGAAAATAAAAACCGTAAAGACCCTGCGAAATTTGCTCTACAGAGCGCTCGGATCGATGAGATCTGTCGCAAAGCACCTTCTTTAGTTATGCTTTTTTATGGCGCTCTAAACCATCTGATAAATTCAATATTCCAGAAATCAATCGCCAATAACTGGCAGCGAAACTTTTAATCACAAACCCTTCCCCGGAATTAGTTGATTTTTTTTTAGGTCATTTTGTCGAATGTGCCTTCCTATTAATGAAGGTGAATATTTAGAAATGGGCGAATGAGAGATTTCGAAAAACTGCTTTTGAACGAAGAATTTATCAAATGGGTAAAAAACCCGACGCATGAGAGTGATTTATTTTGGAAAGAATGGTTAAAAGGGAATCCCGATAAACTTGATGATTTCAATTATGCCGTAAGTTTAATTCAGCAGATTCATTATAGAAAGGCTCCGGAAGATCCGAAAAGGTTTAATCGGGTCTTGAACAATATTCTTCAGGAAGACACGAACGACAATCGAACAAAACGAAGGAAAAATAAACATTTCATTTTTTTGGGGCTGGAAGCTTGGGTTAAAATCGCTGCAGTTGTTTCGTTCATATTGGTATTCTCATACATTGCAAGAGTTAATGTCCCAACGACAGCCGGTGAACCTGTAATAAATTGCATAACCAAAGAAAACCCGATGGGCAGAAAGTCAACGATCTTTTTGCCTGATTGTACGATAGTTACTTTAAATGCCGGAAGCAGCATTACGTTTCCGGAAAGATTCACCAGGGAATTCAGAGATGTGAAATTGACCGGGGAAGCATTCTTTGATGTATCCGAAAACAAACTCCAGCCCTTCCGGGTGAAAGCAAGAGGTATCTATACCGTTGCATTGGGCACTTCATTCAATGTCAAGGCCTACGAAACCGACTCCAATATCAGCGTTTCGCTCGATGAAGGTTTGGTGAAAATTAATGGGGTCCAAAGACAATCCGGGAGTTCTTATTTTCTCAATCCAGGTGAGAAAATTGTTTATAATCCGGAGTTGGGCGATGTTGAAAAGCTCAAATTCGACAGAGATTTAGAACTCGCTTGGAAAGACGGAATACTTGTATTTAAACAAACAAATCTCAGAGATTTTGTTCATACCATCGAACGATGGTACGGAGTCCGTGTCGAACTCACCGGTGATATGGATGTAGAGTGCAGCGTAAACGGAAGGTTTGAAAACGAAATTTTATTAAACGTGCTGGAAAGCTTGCAATATTCGATCTCTGGAGATGTAAAATATAAGCTTCAGGATAAAACCGTAAAACTTCAAATTAAAAACTAGAACTATGGAAACGAAATTTGATTCATCCTAAAAAACCGGAGTAGAACTCCGGTTTTTCTCCTGATTTTGGCGGCCACCAAAATACAGGGTAGCTTAATTATTATTATAAATAAACACTTATAAAGTTATGAAAAATAAACTTTTACGACTACTAACAATGTTGTCAAAAATTATATTTTACGGAATAGCAACACAAGTACTATGCTTAGGCATGTTGCTTGCATATGACGGTGTTTCGCAAAATATCAAACCGATAAGCGAAGTTAACCTCAACTTTAGGACGGACCAGGTATCCATCCAAACCGTTTTCGATCAGATCGAGTCTAAAACGGATTACCACTTTTTTTACGATGAGACCATTATAGATACCCGGAAAATGGTCACCTTAAAAAAAGGGAAGAGATCAATTTCAGACGTATTGTTGAATATTTCAAAACAATCACACTATAAATTCAAACAGATCAACAAAGTAATTAATGTCAACCTGGTCGATGATTTGAGCGCGGATGATAACGTCTCTATCGAAATTGTCAATCAGGACCGGACGGTAACCGGCACGGTCAACGAAGCAGACACCGGAGATCCGATTCCCGGAGCCAATGTAGTAGTGAAAGGAACCACAAATGGTACGGTAACAGATTTGGATGGAAATTATTCACTAAATATTTCAGGGCAGGAAGATGTGCTTGTTTTCTCATTTGTCGGATTTGTAAGTCAGGAAATAGCGGTCGGGAATCAGTCCGTGATCACGGTTTCGCTGGCTTCAGATGTAACCGCACTATCCGAGGTGGTGGTTATCGGATACGGCACAGTTAAAAAAAGCGACCTGACCGGTTCGGTAACCTCGGTAAAGGAGTCGGATTTCAACAAAGGTATCTATGCCTCGCCGGATGCATTATTGCAGGGAAGGGCTCCTGGAGTCCATGTCTTCAGCAACGATGGAACTCCGGGAGGAGGTACGACCGTCAGGATCAGGGGAAATTCATCAGTGAGAGCCGGTAACCAGCCGCTTTATGTCGTTGACGGTGTCCCGTTAGACGGGCGGTCCGCAAAGCCGGGACTGGACGCTCCGGAACAGGGCGGGTCCCCCGAATCAAATCCACTCAACTTCTTAAATCCAAATGACATCGCCTCCATGGAAGTATTAAAAGATGCTTCGGCCACTGCCATTTATGGATCAAGAGGAGCAAACGGGGTAATAATTATTACAACTAAAAAAGGGAAAAGCGGCGCGCCGGTAGTCGATTTCACTGCTTCACTTGGCGCATCAAGAATGGCCAATTCCATCGAGGTACTGAGCGGTGGCGAATATCGCGCCGCACTAAATGATTACGGGTTAACCGGTGGCGATTTCGGGGGCGACGAAGATGCAATGGATTACATCACGCGTACGGCCATGGTCCAAAACTATAATATGTCTGTTGGAGGTGGAGGTGAAAATGGTAATTACCGCGTTTCGTTTGGATACTTGGATCAGCCCGGGATCATTAAATCGACCGGTATCAAGAAATATAACTTTAGCACCAACGGAAGTTTCAATTTTATCGAAGACCGCTTCAAAATAGATTTCAATGTAACTTCCGGCGTCTGGAACGAAGATGGAGCATCCATTACGAATTCCGCCGGCTTCACGGGAGATTTAATTGCCCAGGCATTGCAGTGGAATCCGACCAGACCATTGTTGCTACCGGATGGAACGCCTGATATTGAGCTGGGATCATCTACCATAAATCCTGCCGGAAACCTGGAACATTATTCCGATAAATCAAGAGTGACAAATATACTGGCAAGCTTGGCGCCCTCGATTGTGATCACGAAATCTTTAGTTTACAAATTTCAGGTGAGCCTGTTTCAGAGCGTGGGTTCCAGAGAGACACAAATTGGGAAAGAGCTGAATGTACAGGGAGTCGAAGGCAGAGGATGGGCCGGTATTGCCAATAATCGGCTGAGTACACAGCAATATACGCATACGTTGAGCTACGACAAAGAACTGACTTCTTCGCTCTATTTAAATGCGGTTTTAGGTTATGAATATCAAGTATTTGCCAATAAAGGGTTTGGGATGAGCGCACAGGATTTCCTGGTCGACGATCTTCCTTATACGGATTATATGTGGAACTCTTCTCAATCGAGCAGGCTGATCGACAGAAGGGATGCCACAAAATCCACCGGGCAGAGTTTTACGGACCCTTCCTCCAAGCTTCAATCCTTTTTCGGAAGATTCAATTTTAACATCGATGAAAAATACCTGATTACAGCTACGTTCAGGGCAGACGGTTCAAGTAAGTTCGGAGAGAATAACCGCTATGGATATTTTCCGTCATTTGCCGGTAAATGGAACCTCGCAAATGAAGATTTCCTGACCAATTCCGATTTTATAAATACACTGAGCTTACGCGTCGGATGGGGTCAAACCGGCAACCAGGAATTCCCTGCCGGAGCTTCTCAGGAAAGATATGCTCTGGGCAAAAACCAAGTATTTGACGGATTGGAGAATGTGGCAAACCCCGACCTGAAGTGGGAAACCTCATCTACTATAAATATCGGTATAGATTATGCTTTTCTCGATGCCAAAATCACAGGCACGCTGGAATACTTTAATAAAACAACCGAAGATTTGCTGTTCAATTTTAAATCCATCCCCCCGGCACCCGGAAGTAGGTATTGGACCAATTTGGAAGGAAAGCTAATAAATAAAGGGTTTGAGTTTGCTATTAATTACCAACCGATCAATACCCAAAGGTCCGTATTGGAATTCGGGCTTAACATGTCGTTTCTGGACAACGTCTTGAAAGAGTACAATGGTCCGGATGTTTTAACCGGTAATCTCGACGGACAGGGCATTTCAAATACCACTATTCAAAGAATAGTGAATGACAAACCTATAAATGCATTTTATCTAAGAGAATGGAATGGTTTGGACGAATCGGGTTTTGATGATCTTACGGACGATGGGAATAGTTTCTTCTACATTGGAGATCCGAACCCCGACGTGCTTCTCGGGTTTACAGCCACGTATCAGATAGGAAAATTGGATTTCGTAGCGAACTTCTACGGCGCATTTGGCCATCAGATTTACAACAATACCGCAAACACCGTCTTGCCGATTGGCAACCTCGGCTCAAGGAACATTGCAAAGGCCATTGTCGAACAACCGGTTAAAGAATCTACCGCCAATTCAATAAAGGCGTCAACCCGCTACCTGGAAGACGGAGATTATTTCAAGTTCACCAATTTCGCTGTGTCCTATTCCGCAGGGGATTTATACTTTGTCAAAAACATCAGATTCTCGCTAACAGGACAGAACTTGTTTACGATCACCAATTATTCGGGATTTGATCCCGAGGTAAATACGGATAAATCCCGGGACGATGTGCCTTCATTTGGGATAGAATATACGGCTTATCCTACTCCTAGAACGTTTATTTTAGGGGTTAACTTCTCTTTTTAGAGAACCAAGACTCAAGAATTTGATAACTAAGAATATTTGATACAATGAATAAAATAAGTAAAATATCGTTTCTAATTGTCTTATTGATGCTCAGCGGAGTAGTTTCATGTAGTTTGGACGAAGAACTCAATGACACGTTGAATACCGAGCAGGGTAAGGCAGTGACCACTGTAGATGCACTGCTAAAAGCAGCATATGAATCAATGAGACTGCCTTATCAGGATCAATCGAGATACTGGGCAGCTACGGAACATACAACTGATGAAGCCATGGGGCCTACGAGAGGTGGCGACTGGGATGATAATGGTGTGTGGAGAGTGTTGCACGATCATACCTGGGATGCAGACCATGCTTTTCTTGGCGACACGTTTAGCGAGTTGTTGCGCGTTTCTTTTAAAGCCACGGATATTCTTACATTCGACCCCTCTCCGAGACAAGCGGCCGAAGCGCTTTTCCTAAGAGCATTCATCATGTTTACGGTCGCAGATGGCTGGGATCAGGTGCCCTTTAGGGAGCCCGGGGAAAACCTACTCCTTCCTTCGAGTGTAATTAGAGGTGAAGAAGCCATAAATAAGGTGATCAGCGACGTTGAGATGATTATGGGCGACCTTCCGGACGGACCGGCAAGCAAATCAAACAAAGATGCTGCCAGAGCGCTTTTGATGAAAGCGTATCTGAATCGAGGAGTTTTCAAAAACAGGCAATCACCTACATTTGAGGTATCCGATATGAACAAAGTCATCGAATTGGCAGATGAAATCACTGCAAGTCCGAGGAACTATGAGATATCGGAAAATGTGTATGATAATTTTGCACCGAATAACGGTGAAATATCTACAGAGAACATTTTCACAAATGAAAACATTCCGGGACAGCCCGGAGACGGAAACAGCGTCCGCTCCAGATGGTTCTGCACGCTGCATTATAATCAGAATCCCAGCGGGTGGAACGGATTTACCACAATAGCAGATTTCTATGATAAGTTCGATTCCAATGATCTGAGATTAACTGATGAATATGAAGGACAAACCGATAAATCCGGTATCAAAATGGGTTTTCTAATCGGACAGCAATTCGATTCTGCCGGTACTGCGCTGCAGGATAGAAAAGGCAATCCGCTTTCATTTACAAAAGAGGTCAGCTTAAAAGAAATCGGCAATGACCTGGAAGTGAAAGGGATTCGTGTAATCAAGTATCCGATCGATTATAATAACGGTGACGACATAGATAATGATTTGGTGATCTACAGGTATGCCGATGTATTGCTCATGAAAGCGGAAGCCATTCTTCGGGGTGGTACGCCTACAAATGGCGATACGCCTTTAAGTCTGGTAAACTCCATCAGAGAAAAGAGAGGTGTCGGTCTTCTGACCTCCGTTGATTTGGATCTGCTGCTCGATGAGCGCGGATTTGAACTATACTGGGAAGGCCATCGGCGCCAGGATTTAATCAGATTTGGTAAATTTTTGGATGCTTACAGTGAAAAGCCTGTTTCGGGACCTGAGCGATTGTTGTTTGCAATCCCTTCGGCAGAGCTGGCTGTTAATCCTAATTTAGAGCAAAATCCCGGATACGTTGATGCAACGAACTAGGTAAGAATTATTTGCTTTCATGAAAGGTTGCCTATGGGAATTAGGCAACCTTTTTTCCGTTTTCGATTATGTATTAAAAACGCCTTGCCCGAATGCTGCTACTTTCATGTTTAATCCCCGGTTTGTTAAAATCTCATCAGTTATAGTGTATGCAGGTAGTCCGGTCCCAAAGACAAATGCGCAAGAAGGCTCTTTTATCCGTCTCAACTCAATCCGCTCACCTCATAAGATTACCTTCATTTTTTTGGACGTTAAAACAAAACATCGGATGAGGCGAAGCGGCATATGTGGAATTCTAATCGTATTTGTATGGTTTGCTTGTGAAGAGAAAACACAAACACTTTTTTCAAGGATTTCGCCAAAACAATCCGGTGTGATGTTCTCAAACGTAATTGAGAGCAGCAATGATTTCAATATTTTCAGCTACCGAAATTTTTATAATGGCGGCGGTGTCGCTATTGGAGATATAAATAACGACGACCTGCCGGATGTTTACCTGATTTCCAATATGGAATCAAATAAGCTGTACCTGAACAAAGGGGATCTGAAATTTGAAGATATTACGGATAAAGCCAACACCGGCGGGACAAAAGCCTGGAGTACAGGTGTCGTGTTTATCGATATTAACAGTGATGGTTTCCTTGATATTTATGTATGCAATGCCGGCTATCAACCCTCCAAAAGCAATCAGGAAAATGAGCTTTTTATTAATAACGGCGATCTGACATTCATCGAGAAAGCCGAGGAATACGGATTAAATCATGATGGCTATACGACACACGCAGCCTTCTTTGACTATGATACGGACGGAGATTTGGACGTATATATTTTGAATAACAGTTTCATGCCTGTAAATACATTGAATTACAGCAATCAAAGGAAACTTGCAGCAGAAAACTGGCCGGTAAAAGATTTTCTAAAAGGAGGAGGGGATAAACTGTATAAAAATGAGAACGGATTTTATACTGACGTAACAAAGGAGGCCGGAATCTACAGCAGCCTTATCGGATTTGGCCTTGGAGTAACTGTCGGAGATGTCAATGGAGATCACCTGCCGGACATGTATATATCCAATGATTTTTTCGAGCGAGACTATCTCTATATAAACAATGGGGACGGAACCTTTAGCGAGGAAATCGAGCATAGAATGGGGCATATCAGTCTTGCTTCAATGGGAGCGG
This sequence comes from Cytophagales bacterium, assembly GCA_022360055.1. Classification (GTDB taxonomy): domain Bacteria; phylum Bacteroidota; class Bacteroidia; order Cytophagales; family Cyclobacteriaceae; genus JAAUQL01. The sequence continues at coordinate 134,189 of JAKSDO010000187.1, forward strand.
ATATGGCCGATATCAACAATGACGGGTTCCCTGAGATCTTTGTATCGGAGATGCTTCCGGATGAAGAAAAACGTCTCAAAACCGAGGTGCTTTTCGAAAACTACCCAAATTACCATATGAAGCTTCAAAGAGGGTTTTATCACCAGTACATGCATAACACGCTGCAGTTGAACAATGGAGACAATTCCTTTAGTGAGATAGCCTGGTATAGCGGAGTGGCTGCCAGCGATTGGAGTTGGGGGGCCTTGATGTTCGACACAGACAACGATGGCTTTCGGGATATCTATGTGTGCAACGGAACATTTCAGGATGTAACCAATCAGGATTTTATCACCTTCTTTGCGGATGAAGTTGTACAGAAGATGGCCTTAACCGGGGAAAAAGAAGAAATGGAGTATGTGATGCAAAGAATGCCCTCCAACAAGCAATACAACCGGCTTTTCTCAAATAATACCGATCTTACATTTACCGAAGCAGGAACTGAAAGCGGCTTCGACATTAAATCATTTTCGAATGGGGCGGCCTACGGGGATTTGGATAATGACGGCGATCTTGATCTTGTAGTAAACAATTTAAACCAGGAAGCCTTCCTGTATGAAAACAACAGCGAAGCGATCTCAAATAATCATTTTATTTCAATCAAGCTGATCGGAGAAGATAAAAACACATACGCGATTGGTTCAAACATCCGTGTTTACTCCAATAAAAGTACTTTCAATTCCTACCTGATGCCATCAAGAGGCTTTCAATCCTCCATCGATTATAAAGTGGTTATTGGCATAGGAAACAACACTTCGATCGACTCTGTGGTGGTTATTTGGCCGGATAAAAATAAAAGTAAACTATTGCGGCCCTCAATTGATACAACATTTGTAATTAGCCATAAAAATTCAAAGACCCTGGATGATCCGAATGAATACCAAACCGAAATGGCTAACGAGTTTGTAAAAGAAATTGAAAATGGATTTGACAAACATACCGAAGATGAATACATAGATTTTTTGCAGGAAGGATTGGTCATAAAAATGCTTTCAAGAGAGGGGCCGGCAGGAGATGTTGGCGATCTGAACGGAGACGGGAAAGCAGATGTCCTGATTGGAGGCGCCAGGGGTCAAAGCGCTCGGGTTTATATCAGATATAAATCCGGGTTTATGGTCAAACCAAATTCAATCCTTGCTTCCGATGCCCATTTCGAAGATACTTCGGTCGAATTATTCGATGCGGATGCGGATGGCGACCTGGATGCTTTCATCGGATCAGGAGGTAATCATCAACCACAGAATTCCGGTCTGTTACACGACCGGCTGTACTTCAACGATGGCAGCGGCCTGTTTGGCAGAAGAGCAAATTCTTTGCCTAAAATTGGCTATAATACCTCGGTAGCAAGATCATTTGATATTGATCGGGATGAAGATCTTGACCTTTTTGTCGGAAGCAGAAGCATTCCAATGAAATATGGCGTCCCCCCTCAAAGTTTCATTTACGAAAACAAAGGAGATGGGAGTTTTAAAGACGCTACATTATATTTTGCGCCATTCCTAAAATCCATGGGCATGATTACTAACGCACACTTTGTCAATTTAATTGGAGACAATGATGATGAACTTGTTCTCATAGGGGAATGGATGAGCCCTGTAATATTGAAAAAGAAGAACAATAAGTTTGAGCGGGTTAATTCTACCTTGGAGAGATACAGTGGCTGGTGGTACGCCATTGAATCGGATGATGTCGATAACGATGGTGACCAGGACCTGATCCTTGGAAATCGGGGCGAAAATTTTTATTTCACCGGCTCCCGGGAGGCTCCGGCAAAATTGTGGCTCTGGGATTTTGATAATAATGGATTTATCGAAAAAATCATCACCAGGCAAATTGATGGCAGAGATGTGACTGTCGCGCTTAAAAAAGAGTTGACAGAGCAGATTTCAAATCTTTATCAACAAAATTTTACCCATGAAGAGTTTGCCGGAAAATCTATCCAAGATTTGTTTGCTCCCGAATTACTGGAAAGAGCGTTAGTCAGATACGGCACATGGTTCAAATCGAGTATCGCTTTCAATGAAGGTAATGGAAATTTCAAAGTGATTCCCCTTCCCGAAAAAGTTCAGTTTTCCAGTGTAAACGCTATTCTGTCCGTAGACGTTAACAGGGACGGATCCAATGATCTGATCCTGGGAGGAAACAACTCCGAATTCATGCCCCAATATTCAAGACTCGATGCGAGTTTTGGTCATCTGTTGATCAATGATGGACGAGGGGCTTTTACTAAACTAAACAATAAGAAATCCGGTTTCTTTGTACAAGGAGATGTCAGAAATATACTGCCAATTGATATGAATAACAAGGAAGGTTTTCTGGTGCTTCTCAACAACAAAAAACCAAAATTATATGAATTAACCGGGAAGAATCATGAGCGTAAATAGATTTGTGAGAAATTCGTATTTAATTGCCGTATTTATATTCGTCATCCTGTTTCAATCCTGTTCCGATACAACGACGCCGCCAAATCGATTTGAGTTGCTAACCGGACAATCAACAGGATTATTCTTCATCAACAGCCCGGCTCCATCACAATATTTCAACGCCTTCAATTTTATGTATTTCTATAATGGAGGAGGCGTGGCCGTTGGCGATTTTAATAATGACGGTTTGCAGGATCTTTATTTTACCGCCAACCTGGCACCCAATAAGATGTTTCTGAACCAGGGAAACTTCAAGTTCAAAGATGTGACCCGCGAATCCCGCATGGAAGGGATCGAAGGATGGACAACCGGCACTACGGTCGTGGATATCAACAACGACGGAATGCTGGATATTTATGTTTGTCAGATTGGTGAGTACGCCACCGTAAGAGGTAAAAACCAATTATATGTTTGCCAGGGAATTGAAAATGGCATCCCGGTTTATAAAGATCTTGCATCGGAGTACGGGATTGATTTTTCAGCTTTCTCAACGCAGGCAAGCTTTTTCGACTATGATCTCGACGGCGATCTGGATATGTTCCTGATGAATTATTCCTTACACCAGAACGGTACGTTTGGACAACGATGGACTTTTATCGGTAAACAGCATCCCACTTCAGGAGATCGGCTATTAAAAAATGAACATGGGAAATATATCGACGTCACAATCGAATCAAATATACACAGTATGGTCATTGGCTACGGCCTGGGAATCGCTACTTCCGATATTGATCTTGATGGCTGGCCCGACATTTACATTGGCAACGATTTCCATGAAAACGATTATCTGTACATAAATCAAAAGGATGGGACATTCAAAGAGGTCGTCACGGAACAAATGATGCATACAAGTAGATTTTCTATGGGTGTGGATATCGGGGATATCAATAATGACGGTTTGAGCGATATCTTTTCACTGGATATGCATCCGGAAGATCCGGTCATTCTTAAAAGTTCGTTGGGGGAGGATGAACTTGGAGCTTTCAATTTTAAATTGGGATATGGATATAACTATCAATATGCCAGAAATAACCTGCAGATAAACAATGGTAACGGAACTTTCACGGAAATCGGAATGTATGCTAACGTGCATGCGTCTGATTGGTCCTGGACTCCTTTGTTATTTGACTTCGATCACGACGGGTATAAAGACCTGTTTATAAGTAATGGGATCCCCAGGAGAATGAACGATATAGACTATATCACCTGGCGTGAAATGAACGAGGATTTCAAATGGAAAGCACAGTTGGATAATCTGGCTGAAGAAGATTTGGTTGCCCTGGAACAAATGCCGGAAATAAAGCTCCCTAACAAATTTTATCTGAATCAAAAGAATCTAAGCTTTAAAGATATCGCCCCGCAGATCCTAAACAATAAAAATACGTACTCCAATGGGGCGGCATATGCCGACTTTGATAATGACGGAGATCTGGATATCGTTGTCAACAATAGTCAGGACAATCCATTCATATATAAAAACCTCACCATTGAGCAGGAGCAGGAGCGTGAGCAAAACAAGTACTTATCGATCGTTTTCAATGGCCCGCCAAATAATATAGATGGAATCGGGGCAAAAGTCGCTGTATTCAAAAATAAGGAGATTCTTGTCTATGAAAATTATCCGGTACGCGGATATCAATCCAATGTCCAAATCGGGACACATGTAGGTCTCGGTGACATTTCGGAACTGGACTCGATAATAGTAATCTGGCCCGATCATAAATTTGAAAAATTAAACGACCTGAATTTCAACATGCGTCTGGAAGTCAAATATAAAAATGACCTTCCGGATGTCGACTTTCTGAAGCTCAGATTGCCGCAGGAAAAAAATATTGAATTCTCCGATATTTCTGATGAATCAGGCATCGATTTCAAACACGTGGAAAACCAGTTTGTCGAGTTCAAGAGAGAGCGCCTGATCCCTCAGGCGGTTTCGACGGACGGACCCGCCCTGGCCATCGGAGATGTAAATTGCGATGGATCGGAAGATGTTTTTATCGGGGGGGCCAAAAGACGCACAAGCGGCATATACATCCAAAATTCAAATGGGACTTTTTCAAGAAAACCCGCGGACCTGATCGAGGCCGATGAAACGTTTGAAGACGTAGATGCTGTTTTTGAAGATATTGATAATGATGGAGACCTGGATTTGGCAGTTGCCTCCGGAGGAAACGAATTCTGGGCCGATTCTGAATTTCTTACACAAAGAATCTATCTTAACGATGGGACCGGGACATTTAACGACAAACTGACGCTCCCGGGGATTTATATGACGGCCTCGTGCATTCTTCCTCATGATTTCAACGAGGACGGCCTGGTGGACTTTTTTATCGGTGGCCGGGCTGTTCCAAAAAACTATGGAATCATTCCCAATTCCTATTTGATCGCAAATAAAGGAAATGGTGAATTTGAAAATGTGACCGGAAAAGTAAGCCGGGATCTTTTAAATATTGGCCTGGTAAAAGACGGAGCATGGAGCGATATCGATCTGGATGGTGATCAAGACCTGATTTTGGCGACGGAATGGGATGCGGTCAAAATTTTAATAAATACTGAAAAGATCTTTGAAGTCAGAAATGTCTCCCTGGATAAAGGCTGGTGGAATTTTATCCTGCCATACGATTTTGATCAGGATGGAGATATGGATATCCTTGCCGGAAATGCGGGAGAAAACTTAAAATTTAAACCGACTATGGAGCAACCCTTAAAACTTTATTTGAAGGATTTTGATAATGACGGACAACTTGATCAGGTACTTACTTATTATGTAGGAGGCAGGGAAATCCCGTTTGCCAATTATAAAGAACTCACCAAACAGTTTAAATTCCTCGAAAAAAGATATCCATCCTCCCGGGAATTAGCGTCTGAACCTTTGAATGAGATCTTTAAAAATCTGAAAGAAGCTGAAGTATTCGAAGTAAATATGCTTTCAAGCGTTTTATTCGAAAATACGGGAGAGCTGAAATTCATTGCCCGTCGTCTGCCTAAAGAAATTCAGTTTTCATCACTTGAAACAGGGAGCGTTGTAAAATCCGACGAAAATGAATCGACAAAAGTAATATTGGGTGGCAATTTTTACGGAGCTAATATAGAAATGGGCCGCAGTGATGCATCCTATGGCCATATACTTACTATATCCAGGGATAATGATCTAACGGCCTATCCGCTCGGTGACCTTTCCATCAAAGGTCAGATCAGAAGAATTGCACCCATCCGGATAAAAGACAAAACTTGTTTCTTATTGGCCAGAAACAATGAATCAATAGTAGCGATTCAACCTTTGACGGACGAATCCCCGAGTCTGATTAGCCTCGTACAAACAGCAAGCTCAAGATATCCGGTGTCCCGGCAGTAAAAAATCTAACATGCCTCGACGTTGACCGATCATCTATTTGACCTCAAAACATCGAATGTTTTCCCGGGCAGTTCCGAATTTAGAACCCGGAATTGCCAGACATAGGAATTCGAGTCCGGGAAAAGTAGTGAAATTCATTTGCGCCCTTTCAACTTCCAGCTCGCCGCAAATATGATACGCCGGGCATTCGCTTTTCTAAGTTCTTGCTTTACATCGGAAACAATTCCCATGGGTACGTTCTCATCTGCCTTTAGCAATACGATGATTTGATCGCGGCTATAGGTCGGCAATTTGTCCTTTTCCTTCATAATAAAAGGTACAATATCCTTTACATCAATCAGGCGGCCGTCAGCTTCAATTCTAGGCTCCGAACCAAATCTTTCCGAATCGTTCGGTGTGCCAATACTTATCTGGGTGATCAGGGACTTTTGTTCGATTTGCTTTAATTGTTCGGCCGTCGGGATTTTATATTTCAAATTTTCGTCCGACTTTCTCAATACCGTTGTAACCATGAAAAAAAACAACAGCATGAAAATGATATCCGGGAGTGCCGCCGTAGAAATAGCAGCTTCCCGATTGGCATGTTTTGTTCTGAATACACGCATTGTTAATTAACTTTGTTCGGTTCGGCTATTGAAATTCTCATTGGAATTCCATCGCGCGCGCGATCATATTTTGCTTTTTGATCGGCCAATCGCAAATCCAATGATCTGAACTGTTCGGCTGTCAACCCGACCCGTTCCCCGTAGATTTCATAATAAACCCCCTGTAAAGCATCCATCATTTCGATAAACTTTTTGTAATGAGTTCCGCGATTCATTTTTAACGAAATAACCGCTTTTTCCGGATTATCCGACAACCCGGGATCTTTCCCGTAGTTGAGAATAAATTCCTTGACCTCGGCGTGTAACTTTTCCAGGCTTTCAAAGGGCTGATCTTCCACCATAACATTGTTCCTGGAGTTTATTTGAACCTTATACAGATTGCGATCGTGAATCAGAGTTTCCGGTGGTTTATCTGAGTGCGGGGGCAATGTGACACTTAGTCCCTGATTGGTTTGTATGGTCGTGGTTACTAAAAAAAATATCAATAAAAGAAAGGCAATATCTGCCATCGAACTCGAATTGATTTCTGTTTTTTTGCGCTGGAAAAATTTCATGGCTTTGATTTTCCATTCATAATCGCAGGCACGTGTAAAAAGTAACAGATCTTGGTTCATTTTTTTCTTTTTCAGCAACCGATAGAAAAAAAACGGCTAACTCAGGTTTGCCTCCATAGATGGGTATTAACTTAGGACAACCGCTATTCAAAACCAACACCATCGGTAGAGTCCCGCACAAGAATTCCCATCCCTTGTCGTGCAAAAGTTTCCTCAAGCGGTTTCGAATGTTTAATCCGGAATTATCGCTCCTAAGGGTTTCCGGTCCGGGAAGAAGCAATGTAATTCACGGTGTACCTGAAACGGGCAGCGACAAATTCCGGCTTTCGGGGTGCAGGCCTGAAAGAGCGGTATAAAATAAAGTCACCCAGCCTCAACGGTAAATAAGTTCCCGCCCAACTGCCTTAAGTATTCTGGCCTGAATGGATTGCGGCAGTCATTGCCCAAGCTTTCAACTGCTGCATCATTTCCAAATTCACCGCGCCTTTGCTTCATTTTTCCCATCCAGGTTTTCAAAGTAGAGGACAGCGGCTTTTTTAATACCGGGAGCGAGCAAAAGCGCGGATATCATGGTAGGAATAGCCATCAACGCATAGACCCCGTCTATAAGATTTATGATGATATTCAGACTTGCCGTTGCTCCAAAAACGATCGACCCGATATAAAAATAATTGTAAAATGCCTGGTATTTGGTGCCGAATATGAACGCGAAACATTTTGTGCCATAATACGGAAAAGCAAATAAAGTCGTCATGGAAAATATTGTAATACAAAGTGTTAAAATATAATGACCAACACCTGGAATTCCTATGGCAAATGCTTCGGCCGTCAAAGTGATACCGTTTTGATCGCTATCTTTCCAGACTCCCGTGATGATCAGGGCCAATGCCGTCATTGTACAGATGATCATGGTATCAATGACCGGGCCGAGCATGGCGACCAATCCCTCCCGGACGGGTTCACTTGTCTTGGCCGCTCCGTGAGCCATCGGTGCGGTGCCCAATCCTGCTTCATTGGAAAATGTGCCCCTTTTTACACCAATAATGATCAGGCTGCCTAACGCGCCTCCCAGTAATGCGCTACCGGAAAAAGCATCTTCAAAGATCAACTTTATGCCCGGCCAGATTTGAGTCGGCGAACTGAAAATGATAAACAAAACCGACCCGACATAAAGCACCGTCATCGATGGGACCAGGCTTCCGGCAACTTTTCCAATCCGTTTGATTCCTCCAAAAATCACTGCGGAAGAGATGATCACGAGTACAATCGCAGTGATGAGGTTTGTAGTGAATGATCCCTGTATTCCCAGATCTGCCAACACAATATCCCGGATAGCCTGGGTATATTGATTTGCCTGAAAAACAGGCAAAACCCCAATCATACCTGCCATAGAGAAAAATACTGCCAACGGCCGCCAGCGCTTCCCCAGTCCTTCGACAATCACGTACATCGGGCCGCCTTGTAATTCTCCCCGATCATCGTAGCCACGGTACATCACGGCCAGGGAGCACGTAAAGAATTTTGTAGCCACACCGAATAATGCACTTACCCACATCCAGAACATTGCCCCCGGTCCGCCCGTTGCAATGGCTACGGCAACTCCACTAACATTTCCCATCCCGATGGTTGCGGAAAGGGCCGTAGAAAGCGCCTGGTAATGGTTGATCTGACCCGGCTCGTCGGGATCATCATATTTTCCCAAAAGAATCCTGATGGCATGTCCGAAATATCGGAACGGCAGTAATCGGGAATAAATCAAAAAATAAAACCCGCCTCCCAGCAAAAGAATCAGCAAAGGAATTCCCCACATAAAATCGCTAAACGCCGCAGTTGCTTTTTCTAGATATTCCAAATAGTTTTCGTTTTCTTTGTTTAATCTTTCGAGAGCACAAGGATTATATAAAATTGGGTAAAAAGCAAACAGGCGCCACAAATACATTGGATAAGGCAGCTTTCGAAGAAATATTCAGAAGCTACTTTACTCCACTTTGCTCCTTTGCCCAAAAATTCGTTCAGGATATTGACGAAGCCAAGGATATTGTACACAATGTATTTGTCAATCTTTGGAACAGGCGAGATGAGGTGGATATGGAAACTTCATTAAAGTCCTACCTTTTTCAGGGGGTACACAACCGGAGCCTGAATTATATTCGGGATACTAAAAAACTGGTTCAATTTGATGCCCCTCAAAACGAAGCAGAGCTTGGCCTGTATTTGGATGCAAAAGATCATCTCGAATCATCCGAAGCAGAACGAAGAATCAACCAGGCTTTAGACAACTTACCGGATAAGTGCCAGGAGATATTCCTGATGAATCGCTTTGACGGATTAAAGTACCGGGAGATTGCTGAAAAGTTGAATATTTCGGTAAAAACAGTGGAGACTCAAATGTCAAGGGCATTGAAAACTTTAAGAGAAAGACTGTCGGATATGATTGCCGTGCTCGTCTTTTTCTTTTTGAATAATTTATGAAAATGTGTAGGGGTAAATTGAAATTGGAGTGTGATGGTGTAGGGTGGCCAAAGGCATTCGTGGCAGTTATCGGCAGCGGAGCAAAGTGTTTCTTTACGAAATCATCGCCTGCTGTGTACAACAAACACCTCCGGATATGAACAATAGGAATAACGATAGCGCATACATCGATCTGATCACAAGGAAATTGAGTAATGAAATTTCTCCGGAGGAAGATCAAAAACTCGGCATGTGGCTTTCCGAAAGCAATGAAAACCAACAGCTTTTTGACAGCTACAAAGCTACCTGGTATGAAATGGATCGCGTCAAAGGCAAGACTTCAAAGGACATAGACTCCGAATGGGCCAGGCTGGAACAGGCCATAGATTTTGAGGGACGAACCATTCGGATAAACGCAAAATTTACCCATGTATACAGATACGCTGCGGCAATTCTGATGATAGCGGTCTCTGCCTTTTTGATTTATTATTTTTTAAGCAACAGGGGAACCGAGCAACTGGTTGCGCGGGCTCAAATAGAAGAAGTGAAATTATCCGAAGGATCGAAGGTGACTGTCAACTCCAATTCAACCTTTACCTATCCCAAAAAATTCGAAAAGGACAAACGCGAAGTAGAGCTATCGGGAGAAGCGTTTTTTGAAGTGGCAATGGACCCTGAACGCCCGTTCATCATCCATACCGGAGATATTCGAGTCGAAGTGCTGGGTACCTCATTTAATGTGAAAGCCTATGAGCATCATAGACAAATCGAAGTGACTGTGTCTTCCGGTAAAGTAGCTGTTTATCCACAACAAAATCCGGATGACCGGGTAGTGTTAGTGAAGGGGCAAAAGGCCATTTTCCATAAATCTTCAACGAAGATTGAAAAATCCCTGAATGAAGATATCAATTTTAATTCCTGGAAAACCAAAGTGATCATTTTCGAAGATGCGCCAATGCCGGAAGTGATTCGCATTATCAATGAGATATATAAAAGCGATCTTATGCTTATCGGAGATCGGCTCGATGAGTGTCCCGTGACCACTACCTTTGATAATCAGTCGCTGGAAAGTGTCTTAAATGTATTGAGATCAACACTCGACCTGACGATTGAACGGAAAGGAGATCGTTATGAAATTTCAGGTAAAGGCTGTTGATCAGGGAAAAAGGTATTAAAACGCGATAAATTGAATGAAACACCTCAATCCTGAATTTGGCCATGAAATACCTGATCGTTTTTAATTTTTTCTTTTGGTGGAACTCATGGAATGATCTTGCCTTTTCACAGTCATCGCCACTGGACAATCGCATATCCGTTGACTTTAATTCCGAAAAACTCGGTAAGGCGCTGAAGGTAATTGAAAAGAAAGGCGGATTTAAATTCTCATACTCAAGGAAGATTGTTCCCGTTCAAAAAAAGATGACATATCAAGCATACAACCGGACCATCTCTGAAGTTCTCAAACAAATTCTTTCGCCTCTGGGAATTGAATTTTTCCAGGTTGAAAAACAAATTGTATTGAGGCGGGCAAAAGCTTCTAAAACAGAATCATCATCTCCCCTGCCCGCAACTAAGCCAAAACTAAACCATACATTAAGCGGCTATATCCGGGACCTGAACAGTGGGGAATCCCTGATCGGCGCTACCATTTTCATAGAAGAGTTAAAATCCGGTTCCATCACCAATGCATATGGATTCTATTCCATCACTATTCCCGAAGGCGATTACACATTTTCTTATTCCTACATTGGTTTTAAGGAGATCACAAAAGAAGTAAATCTCAATCAAAATATTGAATTGGACATCTTACTGGACGAGGATACGGAGTTCTTACAGGAGGTCGTGGTTGATGCGAGTAAATCAATTCCTTTTATTGAAAACGTACAAAAGGGGCACACCGGTCTGCTTCCAATATCGGTGACGCAAATGCCCGCTTTAATGGGAGAACATGATGTGATAAAATCGCTTCAGTCTGTCCCGGGCATTAAACTCTTTGCTGACGGGTCCACCAATTTTCATGTGCGGGGAGGCGATCGGGATCAAAATCTGATCTTACTCGACGAAGCACCGATCTATAATCCATCTCATGTACTGGGCTTGTTTTCCACAATTATTCCGGATGCAGCCAAGGACATCAATATTTATAAGGGGGACTTACCGGTTCAGCAAGGTGGAAGGCTCTCGTCTTTGATCGATATTAAAACAAATGAGGGGAATCTGAAAAAATTGGTCTTTTCCGGAAGCCTTGGACTCGCAGCAAGTCGATTGGCGCTGGAAGGCCCGTTGAAAAAAGACAAAAGCTCATTCTTTATATCTGCGCGATTTTCTAACCTCAACTGGTTTACAAAAAATATTGCCTCATCCAACGCCAACATTGGATTTTATGATTTTAATACAAAGTTCAATGTTTCATTAAATAAGAATAACAGGCTCTATTTTTCATTTTATTCCGGCCTGGACAATTTTGAAGATATCGGGAATTCCGGCATTCGATGGGGCAATTTTGCCGGAACAATCCGGTGGAACCATATCTTCAATAGCAAGTTGTTCTCGAATACAACACTTTATTCCTCTTCCTACAATTATTATCTGATCACCTCAGTTCCAAATAATGATCGCTGGCACTCGAGCATTGCAAACATAAGTCTTAAATCTGATTTCAGCTATTTTATTAATCCTGAAAATAACCTGTATTTCGGAGCGAAGCTGAGCTATCACGGTTTTAATCCCGGTAACTATGAACCGGGCAATGGCATTCTTCCCCAATCCGTCCCTGTAGTTTCGAAAAAGAATACCAATGAAATCGCTTTATATGCCGGAAATGAGCAGCAATTTTTTGAGAAAATATCCATCAAGTATGGATTGAGGCTTTCGGTTTGGCAAAATATCGGTCCGGCTGTCGAATATGACTACGACGAAAATTACAACCCCATCGGGGCCAGGCAATTTAGTCGCGGAAAAGTTTACAATTCTTATGCAGAACTCGCGCCAAGATTGGGACTGGCCTATCAGGTAGGGCCGGGGTTTTCAGCTAAAGCATTTTATTCAAGATCTGTTCAGAATGTCCACTTAATCACCAATAGCATCAGCCCTTTCACCAATTTTGAAGTGTGGCTCCCCAGCTCCCCGAACATCAAGCCGCAAAAAGCAGATCAGGTAGGAGGAGGATTGTTCATGAAATGGCCGCAAAAAGGCCTCGCTTTAAACGGGGAGATATATTATAAATGGATGGATAACCAGATTGATTATGCCGATCACGCCTCCATGATTTTAAATCCTTATATTGAGGGAGAATTGCGATTCGGAAAAGGAAGAGCTTATGGCGCAGAAATTCAGTTAGAAAAAAAACAAGGCAAACTTACCGGATGGATCGGATATTCTTACTCGCGCTCATTCCGAAAAATTGTTGAAATCAATAACGGTAATGAATTCCCGACTTATTTTGACAGGCCTCATGAAATTTCATTATTTCTTATGCAAAAATTGGGGAGAAAATGGAACATCAGCACCAATTGGATTTACAATACGGGAGCGAGTTACACGACACCGACTGCTTTTTTCAAGTTTGAATCTCAGACTGTCCCCATCTACACTGAGCGCGGGAATGACCGCATGCCAGATTACCACCGCTTGGATCTCTCCGTTAATTTTCAGTTGAACCGACCTGGGAACCGGTTTAAACATCACCTGAATTTTTCTATTTATAATTTTTACGGCCGGCACAATCCGGTTTATCTGAATTTCAACAAAACCATTGCACTCAACGGCGACCTCTTAGTTCCGGGAGACCTTTTCTTGCCGCCGGACCAAACTGCGAGCTATACGTACATTTACAATTTCATTCCATCCGTAAGTTACAATTTTAAGCTATGAGAAAAATATGGTTTTATATCGCAGAGATGATCATACTACTCGGTTGTGAAGAAGCTACCAATTGGGAGTTGGAAACACAGGAGACCGATTTGTTGGTTGTAGAAGCCCAGGTAACAAACGAATTGAAATCGCATTTGGTAAAGCTTTACCGTACGGTTACCGACCTGAATGCTCCGCCGGAACCGGTTTCGGGAGCAACTGTGATTGTAGGAACCGAAGGTAACACGGCACTTTTCGCTGAATTTCCTGTCGGATCGGGCATGTATTATTCGGACACGGTCCAGGCCGTTGTAGGAAAGGCTTATCAACTTTATATTAACGTTAAAGGAAAAGCGTACCGCGCCGTTACGCAAATGGTGCCCGTCACCCCTTTAAAACCGTTGAGTTATCACCTTGTAGATGGTGAAAACAGACTTTATGAGATCAACTTTCAGGACAGCGACAAACCTTCTAAAAAAGAATACTGGATCAGTTGGGGACACTTACCGGAATTCCGGGAACTTCCGCGTACAGAAACCCTGGCCAGAACCTATCATTACACGTTAGAGACAATTGATGTCAACCAGCTCTTTAAGCCGGATAAAGACAACATCAGGTTCCCCGCCGGTTCCGTCGTTTTAAGAAAAAAATATTCCATGTCGGAAGACCAGCAGGCGTTTTACCGGACATTTCTGTCTGAAACTCAATGGAGAGGCAGCCCTTTTGACATTCAGAAAGGGAATGTAATCACCAACCTAAGCGATGGGGCCATTGGTTATTTTTCGGTTTCTACCGTGATTTCGGATACCACCGTGATTGTTCCTTGATTTTTATTTGGGCCGGATAATCATTTTAATGCCTTCGGGGGTTATCCCGATGCATATTGGATGATGATTCCATCTTGTACAGATCTATTAGTCTTTTGAAAATGATTTATTGGGAATAAATCGGGTTAATCATTATATTTTACCTAATCTCCGTTCATTCAAATCTCTTTTTACCTACCTTTGCTCTCTCCGTAATACGCATTTTAATGAGGCGAAAAAATCTGATTTTCAGCTTAATAATTTTATTTCAACTTTGCTTTACGCCTATCTTTTCCCAAACCAAAAAAACGCTGAAACTTTATAAAAAAGCAAGCAAACACTTACGGGAATGGAAAAATCCACATTCCGGTTGGAATCATATCGGGACTATAAAGATTGACACATTTTTCATCAATTCGGACGAAAAGAAACTGGAGTTTCAATTTGGCAAGCCGCTGTCTTATTTGCCGGTACGCGAAGAAAACCATCAACAAACCATCAAGTCACTAGAGGAATGCCTGGGCAAAAAATTTAGGGATTTTGAGATCACGGTAAAAACCAATGGTCAACCCCTCAAATCACTGATCCCGAATATCTATAGAAAATCCATGAACGTGGATCGGGAACGAATCAGGACTTCGTCAGAAAACCGCATTCCGGTTGTCCGAAACCTGAGCCGCGACATTCCCAAATACGGATTATACAATAAAAACATTGCCCTATGGCACAGTCACGGATGGTATTATGAAGCCAAGCTGGATCGCTGGGAATGGCAACGCGCCAGGTTATACGGCACGGTAGAGGATCTTTTCCCAATGACTTTTGTTCTTCCCTACCTTGTGCCAATGCTTGAAAATGCCGGTGCGAATGTCTTTTTGCCCAGAGAAAGAGATACGCAAGTCCATGAAGTGATTGTTGATAATGACGGTTCGATACGGAATTCTGAAATTGTGCTCAACGGAATCATGCCCGATACGATTAATAGCCCTGGCTTTAAAACGAAGAATGTTTTATTTGCAGGAGAAAATCCTTTTCACCTGGGAGGGCATTTCAAATTCGATTCGGCCATTGGGGAGCATCAATACGTTGACTACATCCCTGACATTCCCGAAGACGGAGCATACGCCGTATATATTTCATATATTCAATCGTCAGAAAACGCAACCGATGCAAGATACTCGGTTTTTCATGCCGGCGGAAAAACAGACTTTCTGGTCAATCAGCAAATCGGAGGCAGCACCTGGATCTACCTCGGAACATTTCGATTTGCAAAAGGGAAAAATGCCAAACAAGGATCCGTAAGGCAGAGTTTACAATGTGAATCGGGTGGAAGCATCACAGCAGATGCGGTAAAATTCGGAGGAGGTATGGGCAACATTGCCCGACGGCCGGCAAATGAAATCTTACCGAATCAATGGTCATTGAAGAAGGATCAAAAGGAAACAGAATTATCATCTGAAACAGCCAATCCGGATCAATTTCAATGGAAAACCAGTAATCGCCCGAGATATCAGGAAGGAGCGCGCTATTACCTTCAGTATGCCGGGTTCCCGGATACTTTGGTATACAGCCTGAACAAAGGCAAAAATGACTACAATGACGATTACCAATCCCGGGGTGAATGGGTAAATTATTTAATGGGTGCGCCAAACGGACCAAATATCAATCGCAATGCAGGCGGATTGAAAATCCCGATCGACCTTTCATTGGCATTTCATACCGATGCCGGCGTAACACCAAGAGATTCGATCATTGGAACACTGGGAATTTACAGCTCGGAACGAGATGAGGGAAAGTTCCCAAATGGGCAGTCAAAGGAGGTAAACCGCGAACTGACCGACATTATTCAAACTGAAATTGTCCGCGACATACGAGCGCTTTTTATGCCTGATTGGTCGAGGAGAGGGCTGTGGAACAAGGAGTACTCGGAAGCCTGGAGACCAAATGTACCGGCCGTATTGCTGGAATTACTTTCCCACCAGAATCTAACCGACATGGGTTTTGGCCTTGACCCGCGATTCAAGTTTGCGGTAAGCAGGGCGATCTATAAGGGCATCGCTAAGTTCCTGGCTTTTCAAAACGGGGTAGATTATGTGATCCAACCCTTACCCGTGGATCATTTTTCAATGAAAAAAATTGATGATAAAACAATCGAGTTAAGTTGGCAACCCGTACCGGATTCTTTGGAGCCTTCGGCGGTTCCCGCAAAATATAAACTGTACCGGCGTACAGGTAAGGGAGGTTTCGACAATGGGTTGGTGGTAAATGACACATCGGTAAAAATTTCGTTGGATGAATTTGGCAAAATTTACAGTTTCAAAGTGGCGGCTGTAAACGAAGGGGGGGAAAGCTTTCCAAGTGAGATTCTTTCCGTTGGATTATTGGAAAACGAAAAATTGCCGATTTTGGTTGTCAACGGATTTGACCGGGTATCTGCTCCGGCCATGATTGACCAAGGTGATTTCGGAGGAATCTCTTATTGGGATGATGAGGGTGTACCGGACAAGTATAATATTGGTTATGTTGGCCAACAATATGATTTTGACCGAAAATCCGTATGGCTCGACGATGACAGTCCGGGATGGGGCGCCAGTCACGGGGATATGGAGGATAAGCTGATCCCCGGAAATTCTTTCGATAATACTTATATCCATGGACTGGCCATCATGGAGGCGGGATATTCTTTTATTTCCACAAGTGACGAGGCATTATCCGATCCGGGCTTTGAAACCGAAATTTTCAATACCATTGACCTGATTTATGGCGAAGAGAAAACGACTGAAACGTTAAATGGAGATCTTTTCAAGGTTTTTGATGTACCTATGCGCCACAAGATAAAAGCATTTACAGATGCGGGGGGAAATGTTTTTGTCTCAGGGGCATATATCGGTTCGGATCATATTACAAATAAAGATTCCGTTGTCATGAAATTCGCAAACGAAGTTTTACATTTTAAATGGCGGACAAATCATGCCGCAAGAAAAGGTGAGGTCTGTGCTTCGGATTACTCAAACAAGGCTTTTACCGGTAAACTGGAATTCAACACGGCTTATCACCCCGAAATTTACAAAGTTGAAGCTCCCGATGCGGTCGAACCCGCCGGGAACGGGGCAGTTACGGCTTTCAGGTACAGCGAAAATAATGTAAGCGCCGGAATCATGTTTTCGGGAAAATATAAAACGGTTGTTCTTGGTTTTCCATTTGAAACCATATTGGAAGAAACAGAAAGAAATCGCTTGATGAAACAAGTTTTAGATTATCTTGAATGAAACTCTCCGGTCGAATCGGGGATAAAATAAATACTATGAAACCGGTAGGACCGGAGCAAACTCAGGACACACACGAGCATGATTATATTGCTCTGTGTGTCAGCAAACTAAAAAAATATAAACGGATGAAAATTATATGCTTTATTGCAGGAGGCAGGGCAGCAGATCTAAAGCTGACAATACAGGAACTTAACCAGTCGTCTCTGGTTAAGGAGATCTACGTCGTTAGCCCGTACAAACCGGAACTTGATCGCGCCCATTGGATTGAAGCGGAATCATTTGTAAAAACAAATACACTTAAAAAGGTCTGCGAAAAAGCATCGGCAGAATTTGTTATGTTCTACACAAAATCACTTCCGCTTAAACTTGGACAAAGCGGTCCGGAGCGAATGGCCAGAATGGCATCGGACGCCAATGCCGGGATGCTTTATTCCGATTATTTCGAATTGAAATCGGGCCGGTTACTGCCACATCCGGTGATCGATTATCAGGACGGCAGTCTTCGGGATGATTTTGACTTCGGTTCGCTGGTTTTATACAAAACCGAAGCTTTTACAGCAGCAGTGCAATCCATGAAAATTGAATACAACTTTGCCGCACTATATGAGCTGAGGTTAAAGATTTCCCGGGGATATAAGATCGTGAGAATGCCTGAACTCCTTTACACAGAGGTAGAAACCGATGTTCGGAATTCCGGTCGGAAAATGTTTGACTATGTCGACCCAAAAAACCGGGAATTACAGATTGAAATGGAGCATGCCTTTACAGCGCACCTGACGGCGGCAGGAGCTTACCTGGAACCCAGGTTCAAAAAAATTGTTTTCGATCAATCCGATTTTCCTGTTGAGGCCTCAGTGATTATTCCTGTGCGAAACCGTGAAAAAACCATCGGGGATGCCATTGGCTCAGTGCTTTCTCAAAAGGCGGATTTCGACTTCAACCTGATTGTTGTTGACAATTTCTCTACGGACGGAACATCGGAAATTGTTAAATCTTATGCCTGTAAAGACAGCCGGGTCATTCATTTGATCCCCGTTCGAAATGATCTGGGAATTGGCGGTTGTTGGAATGCCGGCGCGGCTCATGAGCAATGCGGCAAATTTGCCATCCAGCTCGATAGCGATGATTTGTATATCGATGAAAATGTAATCACTCGAATTGTACGCGCATTTTATGATCAGAATTGCGCTATGGTTATAGGCTCATATAAAATGGTGAATTTCAAGTTGGAAGAAATACCTCCCGGGCTCATCGATCATAAAGAATGGACGCCGGACAACGGCAGGAATAATGCAATGCGCATCAACGGGCTTGGCGCACCCCGCGCATTTTACACTCCGGTATTGAAGGATGTAAAAGTGCCAAATACCAGTTACGGCGAAGATTATGCGCTGGGATTGAATATCAGCAGGTATTTCCAGATCGGGAGGATATATGAACCTTTGTATCTGTGCAGAAGATGGGAGGACAACTCCGATGCCGAACTAAATATCCAGCAGCTAAACGCTCATAATTTCTACAAGGATAAAATCCGGACCCTGGAATTCTGGGCTCGTCAGCAATACGTTAAGGCCGGCCAGCCGGTTTAAACAAGCGATCTGCGGCAAGCTTATCGTAGCGCAACTGGAGATAAAATCCTGCAAATTTTTAACTTGCCGGTATCGGATATCAAAAAACAACCAATAAAATCCGCGATTAGGAAGAGGACATTTCCCGACCATGCCCGCAATCAATTACTCCCTGAAAAAAGGATCGCACTTTGTCGGTCATATAGCAACGATCAAGCTGAGCGTTTGAAGTCTTTACCATAGATTATTCCAGATTAATCGGGTTAAACTTGCGACAAAGAATATAATTTTAGACTTTGTAGGCCTCCGTGTTTTACCGGTGTTACTTTGTGGTTTTGCAAGATCACAAAACAACTTCCGGAATCACAAGGTTCATTGTGAATTTACGTCATGAATATATCCGAACAGGCAAGGCAGTTGATTTTAGACCAGCAAAATGAGTGGGAACTGGCCATGAAAAATTATGCGGGACTGAAGCATGTAAAAACAAGGAAACTGGCATTTGATGGATTTGATATGCTCGTTCAGTTCAATCCTGAAAGGATCCGATCGTCCGCAGCAAAAGTAGATGCAAAATCCGTAGAAGCCCGACCGTGTTTTTTGTGCCGGCAAAATTTGCCAAAAGAGCAGAGAGGTATTTCCGTATTGAATAAATACAAGATTTTAGTAAATCCTTTCCCGATATTTCCGGAGCACCTCACCATTCCTTATGAAGATCATACGGATCAGCTCATCGAAGATAAATTTGGAGATATGCTGGATCTGGCAAAATTGCTGGAGGACTTTACTGTGTTTTACAACGGACCGAAATGCGGAGCCTCCGCTCCCGATCATTTTCATTTTCAAGCGGGGATCAAGCGGTTTATGCCCATTGAACACGACTATAAAAAAGGGCTTTTTTTTCGTGACTCAAAAAACATCGATCGCCTGGAAATTATCCAATGGTCCGATTATCTCAGAACAATCCTCACTTTTAGCGGAAGGGATAAAGATCTGATCAAAAAATCATTTTCAA
This sequence comes from Cytophagales bacterium, assembly GCA_022360055.1. Taxonomy (GTDB): domain Bacteria; phylum Bacteroidota; class Bacteroidia; order Cytophagales; family Cyclobacteriaceae; genus JAAUQL01. The sequence continues at coordinate 154,126 of JAKSDO010000187.1, forward strand.
TGCTTTTTTCTGAATTGAAAACGCTGCAGCCCGCCGAGCCGGAACCCATGCTTAACATGCTGGCTTCATTTGAAGGCAGCCGCTGGACGGTTCATATTTTCCCACGAAAACTTCACCGGCCATGGCAATACTTCGAAACGGGGGAAAAGCAGATCTTATTGAGTCCGGCATCGGTGGATATGGGCGGGATTTTGATCACACCCCGCAAAGAAGACTTTGAAAAACTTACCATGCATGTTGCCCGGGATATTTTCGAGCAGGTCTGCCTGGGCGAACCCGCTTTTGCCGGGATTGTAAATGATTTGTTTTAAATAAACAGAAAATGAATGTACTAGAGGTTCCTACTGTTCGTGTCGGGATTATGTTCGAAAAGCAAATCCACTTTTCGCTTCACGGAACATTTAAAGATTCCAGGGGAGATATCACAACCGGTAAGTGGAAGATTTCTTATGAAACCGGAGGAATTTATTTGTCAAATGATCTTCATTCCTTTCAAATTGAGGAAGGTTTCGCATTGTTTCCTGTAGATGAAAAATCCTGTTCATTCACGTTGCATGATGTCACCATAGGCATTGGATTTCATTGGGAACGAAAAGAAGATCAGATTTTCAAGGGTATATTAAAGTTCATTATCGAGGGCCAAAAGATAACTGCCATCAATCAGCTTTCGGTCGAGGATTACCTCATCAGCGTAATTTCCTCTGAAATGAGGGCAACTTCCTCCGTGGAACTGCTCAAAGCCCATGCTGTGATCTCCAGAAGTTGGCTGCTGGCTCAAATAGAGAAAAACAAAGCCATAGGTGCTGCGCCAAAGGAGTATGTATCGTCAGTCGAAGCCAAAGGAGAACACATAAAATGGTACGACCGCGAGGATCATGACAATTTTGATGTTTGCGCAGACGATCATTGCCAGCGATACCAGGGGATTACAAGAGCTTCCACAAAGCTTGTCGAACTGGCGGTCAGTGACACATTCGGGGAGATTTTGATCCATAACAATAAGATTTGCGATGCCCGGTTTTCCAAGTGTTGCGGAGGAATGGTGGAGGTCTTTGAAAGTGCCTGGGAGCCGGTCAATCACCCCTACCTCCGAAAACTGGTTGACGGAGAAAATAATCCACCTGGCTTTGACTTGAGTTTAGAGACGGAACATGCCGCAAAGCAATGGATTCTTGGACAGCCCGATGCTTTTTGCAATACACATGATAAAAAGGTGCTTTCTCAGGTGCTCAATGATTATGACCGGGAGACCAATGATTTCTTCCGGTGGAAAATCCAGTATTCTCAAAAAAAAATCAGCGATTTGATCCGTAAAAAACTCGGTATCGATGTTGGTTTGGTTCGCGAATTTATTCCAATCGAACGGGGAACGTCGGGCCGTTTGATTAAGCTTAAAATCGTGGGAACCAAAAAGACGATGATCATTGGCAAAGAACTCGAAATCAGAAAAGCCCTGAGTGCATCTCATCTGTACAGCTCGGCTATCGTTTTTGAAACAAAGGAAATAAACGGAGAACGCGTATTTATCCTAAAAGGTGCCGGATGGGGCCATGGTGTTGGATTATGCCAGATCGGAGCTGCTGTTATGGGAGATAAAGGTTATGCCTACAATGAAATCCTGAGCCATTATTTTGTTGGAGCAAGGCTCGAGCAAAGGTACTAGCCTGCAAGAAAAATATGAACCGGGCGATTTGTGCGTTGACTCCCGGATTATTGCACTAAATTTCTCAAGAAAAAATAAGGATGCGAGCGCACATCAAACACGGGACATTTCTTATTTTTGAATTGATGAGAACAACGGATTTTTTTTGAAAAAAGACGCATACAAATGGGTAAAAGGATCAGATCGCCATGGGCGTGGGTACCGAGCCTATACTTCGCCGAGGGTATACCATATGTAGTAGTAATGACTGTCTCGGTCATCATGTACAAACGGCTTGGAATATCAAATACCGATATTGCGCTTTATACGAGCTGGCTTTACCTGCCCTGGGTAATCAAACCTTTCTGGAGCCCGTTTGTAGACTTGTTCAAAACAAAACGTTGGTGGATCATCATCATGCAATTATTTATTGGCGCCGGATTGGCCGGCATTGGATTTACCATACCCGCTCCGTCGTTTTTTCAATATACTTTGGTCTTTTTCTGGTTGATGGCATTCAGCTCGGCAACACACGATATTGCCGCTGATGGCTTTTATATGCTTGGACTCGATGAACACAAGCAGGCATTTTTTGTTGGCATTCGCAGCACGTTCTATCGCATGGCCATGATCACTGGTCAGGGTTTGTTAATCATTCTTGCCGGAACACTGGAATCTAAAACCGGACTCACACCGATACGATTCGAAATTTTGTCTTCAACCGACATTAATCCGGACAGGTGGAAATTAACCGATAAATCATTTACCGCAGAAGAGGGAGATCTTAAGTTTATAGTAGATAACCAAAGTCAACAAATCTCCACTGCTGTGCTTTCTGCCGACCAGGCTTATAAGCTGGAAAGCGATGTCGTCAAACTAAATGAAGCGAACGGATTTATTGAAAAGGAATTATCAAATTCGACGAAAACGCTTACCTGGTGGTCTAAAACCGTTTCTATTCCATTGAAGACATGGCTTAAGGAGGTTTTGGATAAAGATACCGACGTTGCAAATGTTTCTTCAGATAATGTTGGTAATATCGGAGTCGTTGGCATTAGGCTATCCGCCCCGCCAGCGGCAGGAGCAAACGTTGTATTAAATCTCGGGCGAAAATCAGGAGATAAAAACTTCAAACTGATTCATGGCGAGCGCTTGGTCTTTACAGAGCAAAACTGGCATAAGAACGCCTGGGTATTAATCCAGATTGATCCGAAATTGAATAAAGAGAGCGGCGCTATGTTCGAAGGCCTGTCCGGGAATATTCCGTTTGCCTGGTCCATTACTTTCTATGTGCTTTCGGGAATGTTCATTTTATTCTTTTTCTATCACCGCTTTATCTTACCTAGACCCGGGTCTGATGTTACCACATCCGAGGGGAAAAATATGTTCAGGGAATTTTTTAGCACGTTTATAAGTTTTTTCAAAAAAGATAATTTGGGACCTGCACTGGCCTTCTTTTTGTTGTTCAGGCTGGGAGAAAGCCAGCTCGTAAAACTCGCCTCCCCTTTTTTACTGGATACGAGAGAACACAGCGGCCTGGGATTAACAACCAGTGAGGTAGGAATAATCTACGGAACCATAGGAATTATATTCCTCACGATCGGCGGCATTCTTGGGGGATACCTTGCCTCCATAAAAGGACTGAAACACTGGATCTGGTGGATGACCATAGCCATAAACCTGCCAAACCTGGTTTATGTCTATCTTTCCTATGCAACACCATCCGACTTTTTGGTAATCGCTTCCTGTGTCGCCGTGGAACAATTCGGTTATGGTTTTGGATTTACAGCTTACATGCTGTTTATGATCCTGTTCGCCGAAGGCAAAAGTAAAACCGCACATTTTGCTATATGTACCGGTTTAATGGCCCTGGGAATGATGGTACCGGGCATGATTTCAGGTTGGCTTCAGGAAATTATAGGATACAGGAATTTCTTCATTTGGGTAATTATTTGCACCCTTCCGGGCTTCTTTGTGATCAGGTTTCTCAAAATTGATCCGCAGTTTGGGATAAAGAAAGCTGAGTAGAAATTAAAGCCCGGGTTTTCAAAAATCTGCCGGATTTAAATTAATCACTTCTTACGGATCGGTTTCTTGGGATATCGCTTCATCAGCTCTTTGACAACTTTTGGAATATTGCGCTCCCTGGTTTTGGGATTATCATCAATTTCACCGGAAACAACACCTTGCCAAATCAGCTTTTTAGTTTTAGAGTCAAATACATCACAAACCAATGTACCTACGGAGTAATCGTATTCGTGATATGTAGTGGTTGAGTAACCCATGCCCCAGCCCCAGCCGGCACCATAACCTCCGTACCAACCGTAAGGTCCACCGCCGCCATAGTGGTTGGTATAGGCTTTGGCACCTTTTTTCTGATCTACAACAATAAACAGAGATACGATAATGTCGCCGTCCCTTTCGGTAACAGTTATTCCTCTCTTTGCAAACTCTTTTCCAAAAGCCTGCTCAATTCGCTCTCTTTCAAGGCTATTCAATATTTTATCACTATCCTCCTGCCATCCGTAATAACTCAAAGTTGTATGCCGGTCAAAATCTACCGTACCGTCTTTATCCGAGGTAATTTTTATACTTGAGCAAGACGAGAAGCATATAATGGCAATAAAAAAGATAAAAACATTTCTCATTTGATGCGGTTTTTTAAGTCGGGCAATATTAAACAAAGAAAACGGAAAATATGCCAGAGCCGGAAATTTTATATCACGTATTTTAGAAAAAACATCAATGACAGATCACAGCGTCATCCCGGACCTCAGATTGTTGTAATTGCGGACTGACATAAGGAATGCCCAGGTTCATTCCGCGGAGAATAAACAAAAAAGCTAAGATGACCATAAATGCAGGGATTGCTTTATTTATCGTTTTTCTTACTTTAAGACTAATGAAATTCCCTGCAACTGATACGATCAGCATTATTGGAAATGTGCCCATTCCGAATATAAACATATAGATAGCTCCCGCCATGGAATCACCGGAAGCAATTGCCCCGGCGGCGGCAATATATACCAATCCACAAGGCAAAAAACCATTTAGAAGTCCAATAAGGAATATGGATGATACGGATTTCCTGGTTAGAAGAACTCCAAATTTTCTTTTCAGAAAATTTGTAAATCCGTAGGCGGGCTTCAGTAAATATAGTCTTTGTGAATATTTGGACGGCAACAAGACCATTAAGAGCATCAGGATGCCTGCTGCTATTGATACCGATTGTTGAAAGCCGGCAAGCGAAAGGCTTTGGCCGACCAACCCAAATACCAATCCTATTGCGCTATAGGTTGCTGCCCGGCCTACATTGTACAACACTCTTCCGCTTACGAGGTTGAATCGGTTTTTTTTCTGAACAGGCAACGCCAGGGCTATCGGTCCGCACATGCCAATGCAATGAAAGCTGCCAAAGAATCCGATGAGAAAAGCAGACCAGAGCATATTACAAGGTAATTATCTTTTCATCATAGTATTCCCTTCCTGCGGAAATCCAGTAGATTTTCACTCTCCACATACCCTTTCTTAAACTTCCCAAGGCAATTACCTGTTTTCCGTTTTCATCCGGATGAATATCAAAATTCTTATCCTGATCCGCATCCGACGGTCGATATAAATAAACTTCTCCCTGAATACCTTGGGTAATATGCGATTCCGGAAATTTTAGCTGAATATTTCGATCCTTGGGTGAAAAAGTAAAACCGATCGGCTCCCGTAATGACCTGGCATTCGTAATTTTATTGATCTGACTTTGGTATTCTATTTCCTGTTTGTAATAATCGTCCGCTACAAGATCAACTTTTTGGCGCATGAAGTAAAATACCATGGTCAAAGTCATGACCACAAAAGCCGTATACAACACAACTATTTTCCAGCCCCAGCTCACCTTTTATTTCCGGATACAGGTCCAACAAAATTAGTCTTGATTTCATCAATGACTTTACCATCGGCAATGAGTTCTATTTCTATCCCGGTTTTCATCTGTTTGATATCCTTTCTTGCCAATTCTATAAAAAATACAGCATCCAACCGATTCCCTGCTTCAAGTACAATGGATTCTTCACCGACCCGCTTAATTGTTGCATCCGCAAAATCTTTTACTTTCAGCTCAAGAGGTATTATGTGATTCGTCTTATTGATGAATTGAATGTTGTACAGGTTGCTGATCCGTTCATCGGCCTGCTCCTGGTACAGTTGGCCCGGTACCTTGAGAATTGTAGCTTCAACCTCCGTCCTTGTAAAAAGCATAAATGCAACGACAGATACCAGTAAGGTCAAAACCACTGTATAACCAATCACCCTTGTGGTAAAAATACGCTTTTTACCCTCCTTTATGATATTGTAAGAAGCATATTTGATCAGGCCCCTTGGCTTCCCGATTTTATCCATCACCTGGTCGCAGGCATCAATACAAGCTGTACAATTCACGCATTCCAATTGAGTGCCATTGCGAATATCTATCCCCGTCGGACAGGCATGTACACATATTTTACAATCGATACAATCGCCTTTTCCATCCTGAACTTTACCTTTTTTCAATCTTCCCCTGGGCTCGCCTCTCAACCAGTCGTAAATGATGGCTATGCTGTTGTTTCCGAGAAATACCCCTTGCAATCTTCCATAAGGACAAACAGCAATGCAGATCTGTTCCCGCAGGACGGAAAACACCATGTAAAAAATTCCGGTAAATACCATTAGAGCAATGAATCCGACCAGATTTTCAGCAGGAGGTTTGCTCACAATTTCCTGGAGTTTTTCTATTCCAATGATATAAGACAAGAAGGTGTGCGAAATAATCAAAGAGATCAATATAAAAATGAGGTGTTTTGATCCCTTCTTAAAAATTTTTTCCCCGGTCCAGGGCGCTTTGTCCAATTTCCTTTGCTTAGCCGCATCTCCTTCGATCCAGTATTCAATTTTTCGGAAAACCATTTCCATGAAAATCGTTTGAGGGCATGCCCATCCGCACCATACCCGACCAAAGACTACAGTAAACAAAACGACAAAAATAACCAGTGAAATCATAGAAAGCGCCACAATATGAAAATCCTGCGGCCACAGGTGAATCCCCAGAATGATGAATCTCCGCTCAAATACATCAATAAGCATAAATGGATCGCCATCTACTTTGATAAATGGCAATCCAAATAATATTGCCAGCAAGGCAATAGATACAAATATCCTGAGGTTGTGAAATCTTCCACCGGGCTTTTTGGGATAAACCCAAATTCGTTTGCCCTTTGCATCAACAGTCGCTATCGAATCCCGATACTCCTCATCAAATTGATATAAATCTTCCATCCTTCGTTTTAGAACAAATACTGATAGCTACCACTATGTAGCCAATTATTTAAATTTCAGCCGGTTGTTCTGCAGGTTCTTCACTTGTCTGGTTTTGGTCTTCAGGAATATATTCTTCGCCCTCTGCCGCTTTTGGCGGTGGAGGATTCTGTGGCGTGGTTCCTACAAATGACATGATGTAGCATGAAACATCCCTCATGTCTGAAGGAGTGAGTTTACTTTGCCAGGATATCATCCCTTTTTGTGGCACGCCATATTTTACAGTTCTAAATATATCATTAATACTTCCTCCATGGACCCAATAATTATCCGTAAAGTTTGGCCCGATTAATCCCTGCCCTTCCGGGGCATGGCATGCGACACATTCGCGATCATATATTGCTTTTCCATTTGCCATAACTTCGGGAGAATCACTGAATTCCACATTGTTTTCATCAATATTGTTGCCAGCCAGGGCCATCCTGGCCTCGTGCGCTATTCTGGCATCTTCCATAACGATGGTGTACTCTTCTTCCATTAGTGGCAGCGCGTCAAATACATGATAAGCCAGCAGGTAGATAATGCTCCATATAATGGTGACGTAAAACAACCACTTCCACCATGGAGGAAGATGGTTGTCCAATTCATGAATGCCATCATAATCATGATCGAGCATCACCGATTCTTCCTCCTCAACCGGTACGGCATCGGTTGCCTTATTCATCATCTTGCTCCATAAAGATTTCTCTTTTGAAGGATCAAACTCTTCACCGGCTGCCAGCGCTTTTTGCTTTTTGTCTTCGAGCAGAATCATTCTTATGATACTCACCAGGTACAAACCAATAATCAGAATAAGGATTGCCACAATCAAAACAAATGAAAGAACCACAATAAGCATGGTCTCAAGATTTGAGGAGGGGACCTCACTACTTTGTGCAAAAGTTGGTATAGCCAATAAAAATGTCAAAAATGAGACCAGCGCTCTTCTTTTCCACTTGGCTTTTATATTAGAAAATAGCATAACTATCATATTTTAGATCTTCAAATTAGTTTTGGTATCGCCAGCCTCATCATCATCGAAAGGCAGGCTTTTCATTTTGTCAATATGCCTCTTATCCAGAAATAATATCCAAATAATTGTGAACGTGAAAAACACAAAAAACAGGACCAGGGATATGATCGGCCATATCTCAATGTGCTGTATCTGTTCAAAATAATGCTTAAACATCTCAGAGATATTTATTATTGAACCGAAGCTGTTTCCTGGACTTTAATATCCGTGCCGAGTCTTTGCAGATAAGCGATCAAGGCTATAATATCAAGGTTCGGATCGGTTTCGATATTTTCAACCTTGAGCCGGGCAGCGATCTCATCCGCTTGCCTCTTCATATCTTCCGCAGCTTGATCTTCATAACCTTCCGCATACGGTACGCCAAGGGTACGCATGGCGCGAATCTTCTCTGAAATCCCTTCGGTATCGTAATATTGCTCATACAACCAAGGATAGGTTGGCATAAGCGATCCCTGAGAAGTACTTGTTGGGTCATACATATGATAGTAATGCCATGAATCCGGGTATTTACCCCCTTCTCTGTGTAAGTCCGGTCCGGTCCGTTTCGACCCCCAAAGAAACGGGTGGTCATAGACAAATTCCCCGGCTTTTGAATATTCACCGTAACGCTCGGTCTCCCATCTGAATGGGCGAATCATTTGGGAGTGGCACGAATTGCAGCCTTCCCTGATGTAAATATCTCTTCCTTCGAGCTCAAGCGGGGTATAAGGTTGAACGGCCTCAATGGTCGGAACATTGGACTTTATCAAGAATGTTGGAACCATTTCAATAATACCGCCGATCAATATAGCTACCAAAGACAACACCGTGAAAAGAACCGGCTTTCGCTCCAATGCCCGGTGCCAGTATCCTCCCGTAATCACCTTTTTCTCAAGGGCCGGGGCTTCGGCTTCTTCATTGGCGACAAACTTACCGGCAACAGCGGTTTTGTAGAGGTTGTACAACATGATTAAAACACCGGTCCAATAAAGCAAACCACCGAATGCTCTAAGCAAATACATCGGTACGATCTGGGTAACTGTTTCAAGGAAATTCGGATATGCCAGGATCCCATCCACGGTGAATTGCTTCCACATAAGACTCTGTACAAAGAAGGATGCGTACATTGGAAGCGCATAGAATACAATTCCTAATGATCCAATCCAGAAATGCAGGTTGGCCAATTTCGTGGAATGAAGTTTTGTCCCCCACATTTTTGGGATCAGCCAGTAAAGGATACCAAAGGTAAGGAAGCCGTTCCATCCCAATCCTCCGATATGCACATGACCAATGATATAATCTGTGTAGTGGGCCACCGCATTGAAGTTTTTCAGGGATAACATAGGACCTTCGAACGTTGACATACCATAAGCGGTAACGGCAACTACCATAAATTTCAATACGGGTTGTTCGCGTACTCTGTCCCAGGCGCCGCGCAAGGTCAGCAGGCCGTTCAGCATCCCCCCCCAAGACGGCGCAATCAGCATCACGGAAAAAACGGTTCCCAATGATTGCGCCCAATCCGGCAAAGCGGTATACAACAAGTGGTGAGGACCCGCCCATATGTAAATAAAAATCAGGGCCCAGAAATGAATGATGGACAATTTATAAGAATATACCGGCCTGTTCGCCGCTTTTGGCAGGAAGTAGTACATCAAACCCAGGTACGGGGTGGTCAGGAAAAATGCCACAGCATTGTGACCATACCACCATTGAACAAGAGCATCCTGAACCCCGGCGTACCAGGAATAGCTCTTCAGGAACGCCACGGGAAGCTCGAACGAGTTGACTATATGAAGTACGGCAACAGTGACCAGTGACGCGATATAAAACCAGATGGCCACATACATATGGCGTTCTCTTCGCTTAATGATCGTACCAATCATATTGATGCCGAAAACCACCCAAATCAAGGTGATTGCAATATCAATCGGCCATTCCAATTCTGCGTATTCCTTGCCGGTGGTAATTCCTAACGGCAAAGTCAATACAGCGGAAACAATGATCAACTGCCAACCCCAAAAATGAATCCAGCTTAAAGCATCGTTAAACATTCTTGTTTTAAGCAGGCGTTGCATAGAATAATACACACCGGCAAAAATCATATTGCCGACAAAGGCAAAAATGACAGCATTGGTATGCAGTGGTCGGAGTCTCCCGAAGCTATTCCAGCCATCATGAAGGCCTCCCAGTAGGTTTGGGTAAAACATCAGGATGGCTATGATAATACCAACCAACATTCCAATTGTGCCCCAAATCACGGTTGCGATAGCAAAGTATTTGACTATCTTGTTGTCGTAGCTAAATTTTTCAATTCGCATGTTTAAGAGGTTAATTATTAAAAAAAGTCGCTAGGTTAAAAAGTGTCAATGAGCAAATATATCTACTTGTACTAATCAAATATATGATAATTGTCACTTATTTTGAAGAATTCACTAAAAACTAATATTATTTGAATCCATTTAAAATTGATGTTAAAAGTCCGAAAAACTCCGCGTTTTCACATTTTTTGGTCGGGAGCACGATGAAGCCGGGAGACGAATATTAGATATGATCTCACAAGCTTGATTCGTTCGGCCTTGATCGGTTGTATCGGAGGAGTTCCGGCACCTGAATTTGTCGTTCACCGGATCGCTTCGACTTCGTTTGAGGCTTAAGTCTGAGCACCGGGATTTTCCTCCTTTTCCTCATCGGATTTTTCCTGCTTCCGGTCTTCAAAAAGGATGCGAATGGAAGGAGAAACCGTATCGTCAAACTGGCCGGATCTTACGGCCCAAATAAAGACCCCCAGAAAAAAGGCAGCGACGATCACACTTATGATAATGAGGATTATAATTACCGACATGCTAGAGGAGTTTTTTGATTTTTGCGATCAGGTTGGTCATAGAGGTAGCAAAGACAACAACCGAGATCGAGCTTAGCGGCATTAATATTGCAGCGACCAGCGGGGTCAGCTTTCCGGTCAGGGCAAAACCGATGCCGATGATGTTGTATAAAAACGAAATGATAAATGCTGCCACAACAATATTTTGAGAGGTCCTGGCAAACTTCATAAAATCCGGAAGATATTTCAATGCATCCGAAGTCATGATGGCATCTGAAGCCGGCGTAAAACTTGATGTGTGATCGGTTACGGAAATCCCGACGTTACTCTGCCGCAAAGCTCCGGCATCATTCAGGCCATCCCCGATCATTAATACCCGCTCGTTTTTGTTTTGAAGGTCGATCACGTAATCGAGCTTATCCTGGGGGGACTGGTTGAATCTATAGGTGGTTGAATTTCCAAAAAGATCCAGCAGCCGTTTTTCTTCCGTTTTATTATCGCCGGTCAAAATCGAAAAGGTGAACTTACGTTTGAGGGAATCGACAACACCCGCAATTCCATCCCGGTATTTATTTTCAATTTTAAAGCGCCCCAGCAAGGATTTATTTTTGGCTACGAAAATTTGGGTTGCATCCACAAACTCATATTTCTTTCCAGTTCCCGTATTTACAAAGTCCCAATTGCCCAGCGCATATGTATTCCCCTTCACTACCGCCTTTAATCCGGCTCCGGATATCTCTTCATATTTTTCCAGACTGATGTCCGTGATATTCTCATCAATGCTTTCTGCCAACAGTTGACTTAAGGGATGTGTCGAATTCATGGCAAGCGCTTTGATATTTTTGTAATCTTCACACTTTATTTTTTCACCCTCATAGTTTACCACGCCAGCCTGGGAATAAGTAATGGTTCCGGTCTTGTCAAAAACGATATGTGATATCTTCAAAAGTTTTTCGATGACGTTTACATGCTTCAGATAGAAATTCTTTTTGCCAAAAATTCGCATTGCAGAGCCAAGCGCAAACGGTGCGGATAAGGTCAGGGCACACGGACAGGCAACAATCAAAACCGCCGTAAAAGCGTTTAAGGCTTTTCGCACATCATCTGCAAACCATATCGCAAAACCCACGAGAGCCAAGCCCAGCACTGCTACGGTGAAATATTTACTGACTTTATTAATAAGCGTTTCAAAGCTGACATCCTTTTCATTTGTAAAAGCCTCGTTGTTCCAAAGCTGTGTAAGATAGCTCTGGGAAACGGGTTTCACCACTTCCAGGTCGATGCTGCCTCCCACTTGCTTTCCTCCGGCATAAATATATTCCCCCTTTTTCTTTGCAACCGGATTTGACTCGCCGGTAACAAAGCTGTAATCGATGTTGGCATGAGCGCTTAATAAAATGCTGTCGGCAGGAATGATCTCTTGATGCCGGACATTGATTTTATCTCCTTTTTCAATTTGGCTTACGGGGATACTCATCAATTTCCCGTCGATATATTTATAAATAGCCAATGGAAAATAGGATTTATAATCCCGCTCGAATGATAAACCCTGATAGGTATAATTTTGAAACCATCTGCCGATCAAAAGGAAAAAAAGCAGCCCGGATAAAGAATCCAGATATCCGGGACCGGACATCGCAACGATCTCGTAGAGGCTTCGCACAAATAAAACGATAATGCCAAGGGATATTGGCACATCAATATTGATGAACTTTTGCCTCAACCCGGCAAAGGCCGATCTAAAGTAATCGTTGGCGCAATAGAAAAAAACGGGAAGAGCAAGCAGCATATTTAAATAAGAAATGAACCGCTGAATATTTTCTTCAAGACCTTCAAATCCGAAATATTCCGGGAAGCTCAATAACATTATGTTGCCAAAAGCGAAACCGGCGACCCCGATTTTGAGATATAAACCGCGATTGGCGCTCTTTGCATGCTTCTTGTTGGAATCCTCGAGACTAATACTTGGTTCGTACCCGAGCGTGACCAACAATTCGACAAGCTTTCGCAAATTGATTATCTCCGGATTAAAATCGATACTGAGCTCTTTTTTTACAAAATTTACCCGGTTGTGATTTACACCCGCTGTAAGTTTATACAGATTTTCGAGCAGCCAGATACATGATGTGCAATGAATAGCCGGTATAAAGAATGTGACTTTGGCCTTATCCTTTTCTTTAAAATCCAAAATGAGATGCGCTATTTCATCATTATCCAGGTAGGCAAACTTGTCGTCAAATTTTTTACTTTTTAAGCTTATCCCCGGATTTTTCTCAAGATCGTAGTACGTACAGAGATCGTTTTGATTGAGGATTTCATAAACCGTCTTGCAACCGTTGCAACAAAAATCCTTTCCATCAAAAACGATATGCTCCTGAACACAGTCGTCCCCACAATGATAACAAGCGATTTTTTCGACGTTCTCCTTTGCGGCCATTCCATGAAAATTTATCAAAACAGAATGTCAAAAGTAGCTCATTTTTCCTTTAGAACCACCTTATTCAATCCTGTACGGCAATCAATTCCTTGAAAATAGTAGTCATATATGGTTCGGCTTTGCTGGCGGCAGCCAATACATCTTCCAGTGTGACCTTTTCAATTCTCCCGTCAACTCCCAGGTCTGTGATCACTGAAATGGCAAAAACCGGAATACTCATGTGACGAGCGACCAGGTTCTCGGGAATGGTGGACATGCCCACTACGTCCCCTCCCAAAATGCGAATAAATTTGTATTCCGCCGGAGTTTCAAGGTTTGGCCCGGTAACGCTGGCATATACTCCGGTATGAATTTTTATATTATTTTTCTCCGCGATCTCCAAAGCCTGAGAAATCATTTTTTTGTCATAAGGCTCACTCATATCAGGGAATCTGGGCCCGAACTCATCCAAATTTGGCCCTCTTAGCGGATTGTCAGGATGCAGATTTATGTGATCATTGATGATCATCAAATCACCTACTTCATGAGCCGGATTCACTCCGCCACACGCATTGGATATGAATAGTTTTTCAATCCCAAGCAATTTCATTACCCTGACCGGAAAGGTTATCTGCTTGGCCGAGTAACCTTCATAGTAGTGGAAGCGCCCCTGCATGACGACTATGTTTTTATTGGATATCTTCCCAAATATCAATTTGCCACTATGGCTTTCAACGGTCGAAACAGGAAAATGAGGAATATCTTTATAATCTATCGTACAGTGAATGTCGATGTCATCGACAAGCTTTCCCAATCCGGTGCCCAAAATGATCCCAAATTGCGGCTTGCGCTCATATCTGCCCTGAATATATTTTACTGCCTCAAAAAATTCTTCCATACTCTACAAAAATTAGAAGGTTTTTTTCAAAAATGGGTTTAAATTGCGAAGCTAAGAAATAATCACAGAATCTTTAGCGAATTGTAAATTTATAAGAGATTTATGTGATTCTAGTTCTTAGGTCGCCACCGGGATCAAGTATTGAAAATTGATAAATATTTTTAAATTTACCCGGATTTTTATAAAACCCTAAAAACCATCTTAATGAAGTTTATAGTTTCGTCCGCAGCGCTACTCAAAGAGTTAAATCACATCAACGGAGTAATCACTACGAATCCTGTAGTTCCAATACTTGAAAACTTCCTGTTTGAGGTTGAAGATGGGAAATTGATCGTTTCAGCTTCAGACCTTCAGACATCCATGACCACAGAGTTGGAGGTTGAAGCAAAAGATAGCGGAAGCATTGCGGTTCCGGCTAAAATTCTGCTTGAAACTCTGAAAAACCTTCCCGAACAGCCTGTGGCATTTTCTATTGATGAAAACACGTATTCGATTGAAATCAGTAGTGATAACGGACGCTATAAACTTGCAGGAGAAAATTCAACCGATTTTCCCAAAATACCGGAGGTAACCGATGGGTATAGCTTGGATATCTCGACAGATGCGCTTTCAAGTGCAATATCAAACAGCATTTTTGCTACGAGTAATGACGAGCTCAGACCGGCAATGACGGGTGTTTACGTAAATCTTTCCTCCACAAATACCACCTTTGTAGCCACAGACGGACACCGCCTAATCCGGTATCGAAGAGTAGATGTGGCCGCTGAAGGAGAGCATGCCATTATTATTCCAAGAAAAGCCCTGAACCTGCTAAAAACTACTCTGCCGGCAGAGAATTCAAACGTTTCAGTTGAATTTAACATGGCAAATGCGTTTTTTCATTTCAATAACATTAAAATGATCTGCCGCCTCATAGACGAGCGGTTTCCTGATTATGAAAATGTAATCCCCGCCGATAATGAAAATCACATGAGCATCGGGAGATTGGAACTTCTGAATTCACTAAAACGAATTTCCATCTACGCCAACAAGACAACCAACCAGGTGAGGCTGAAAATAACCGGAAGCGAGCTTCAAATCTCTGCCGAAGATCTTGATTTTTCGAATGAAGCAAATGAGCGACTATCCTGCGAACACGACGGAGAAGATATAGAAATTGGATTCAATGCCAGATTCCTTATGGAAATGCTCAGCCACCTTGAAAGCAAAGAAATTACCCTTCAGCTCTCAGAGCCGAACAGGGCCGGATTAATCGTGCCAAAAGAGAAAAACGATCATGAAGATATTCTTATGCTGGTGATGCCGGTAATGTTGAGCAACTACGTGTAGCAAAGTTACGATTTGAATTCAAAGAAAGATAAAATTGGTTCCTGTCTATGAAGGGAACCTTTTTTTAAATCTTTCATTTTGAAATGACACCTCAGAAAATAAACAACTCAAAAAAAACCATCGCCTATCTACAAGGTTGGCTTTCCATCGCTGTTAACGGACTGCTGTTTGCCTTAAAATATTGGGCCGGATTCGTAACGGGCTCTCTTGCTTTGATGGCCGATGCCTGGCACACGCTGTCGGATTCACTCAGTTCAATAATCGTTTTAATTGGCACTAAAATATCGAGCAAACCTCCGGACAAAAAGCATCCTTTCGGCCATGGCAGAGCCGAATTGATCGCCGCGATAATTATCGGCGTGATCCTGGGATTAATAGGCTTCGAATTCGCCAGAGACAGTATTGCCAGACTTGTAAATCACGAGAGTGTCGCATTTGGCCCTTTTGCAGTTTGGGTAACGGTAATATCCGTATTTATTAAAGAATCTTTGGCTCAATTCTCCTTCTGGGCCAGTAAAAAAACAGGTAATCCTTCCTTAAAGGCCGATGGATGGCATCATCGAAGCGATGCCATATCTTCCCTTATTATTCTGGCCGGGATTTTTGCCGGTGAATATTTTTGGTGGATTGATGGCGTGCTTGGTTTAATTGTCTCGCTGTTGATTTTCTACGCGGCCTATGAAACAATAAAAGAAGGTACGGATCCGTTGTTGGGTGAAACCCCGGAAGATGAGCTTTTAAAAAACCTAAAGCAAATTGCAAAAAAATCCAGTGGACTAAATACACATGTGCATCACGTTCACATGCACCGATATGGCGATCATATCGAATTAACCATGCATATCAAACTGCCCAGGCATACCACGTTGGAAAACGCACATCAAATAGCAGATGACATTGAAACGGAAATTGCCAGAAAATTAAATATCGAAGCGACCATACACATGGAACCTTTATGAGATCACATTAAATCTCCACTTTTGGCATCCATCGTAATTGGTTTTTCTCGTCCGGCTAAAAAAAACAGATAGACCCACTGCTCGTCATTCGACTTATCCCGAATCAATCTCCATGAATCCAACACTTCGGAAGAATAGGATTCAAAGGCAAGGAAACGGGCTGTTGAGAGGACGATTATGCTGAGGGGAGGCTTTATCTCATAATCAAACGGTCCTTTTTCGCCTTCAATCCCGTAGAGTATCCCATAGTTTTTCTGCCAATAAAAGGAAATAACAGCTCCGGATTCATTTTCCAGCCTTACTTTCCAGACATCAATACCATCAATTCGCTCTATCGATTTTTCCAGGATATCTCCTTCGAACATCTCAAGAGAGCTATCTATAATATTTTGAGGGGTTTCATCATTTCCCAAACCGAATTGTTCCTCACAGGAAAACAAAAAAACAATAAGTAATAAGTAGAAAATTACCCTCATGAAGTCTCTTTAATTAGAATACAAATTGTCCGGTAAATTAGTTGCGAAAAGCATCGATAATTATGTATTTTTTTTGTCATTTATATTTTCATCGGAAACTTGAGCCAGCGAAAGTTCACGTAGCAAAATGATGTCTATGAGGGTGTGAGCGACAATCGCCGTGAGTATACCAAAATGTTCCGTCATTAATCCGAGTACTCCGATCACCAAAACCATATATATTCCGTACATGGTCAGAGACATATTAAAGGGATTTAAATAGCCGTGGAGCAATACAAACAAGATAGCGGTCATCCAGACACCCAACATAGGTTGAATGGCACCCCTGAAAAAGAGCTCTTCACCGACACCGGCACAAACCGAAATAAATATGATCTGGGTTGTATCCAGGTTTAAGGGTCGTATTAATCCTGAGAAAAATGTCTTTGTCTTTTGCAACATGGGTAATTCAACAATTTGCCAGCCTGCCTTGGCGGTGATCACTCCGAAAATAATTCCTATGGTAACCTGAAGCCAATATTTCTCAGCGCCTGAAAAAAACTCAGTCAAATCAACTTTCCTGACGTACGGAATTATCAGGATGCCAAGTCCGCCAAAAACTATTAAAGTTGCCAGGGCGAGCATTAATATCGTTTTTTTACTGATCATTTCTTAAGCGACTCGCAGCATCTGCATCCAAAAACCAAAATAGCTCTCCTTTATACGGTTTTACGAGACTTGCCGGGTAATTTGATGCATTTGATTCATTATTGATGATCTCTTTTACTTTTTGCGCCTTGTTTCTCCCGTTAATCAAAAATGCTACCGAATGAGCGTTGTTTATTACGCGGCCGGTAAAGCTTACTCTTTTCTGCCCGGAAACCGGATGTGTGGCTACCACACAATTCTCATCGAAATTCCAAAGATCAATTTCATAAGGAAAAATAGAAGCCGTATGGCCATCATCGCCCATTCCTAAAATGATCAGATCAAATGTGGGAACTTCGCCATGTGGCAGATGATCCCTTAATTCCCGGGCATATGCTGTTGCGGCTTTACCGGGATCCAATTCTCCTTTAATCCGATGAACATTTTTTTTTGGAATATCAATTTGATCCAACAAGCAGCTCTTTGTCATTCCATAATTGGAATCTACATGGTCCGGTGGGACGCATCGCTCATCGCCCCAGAAAAGATGTATTCGTTTCCAGTTTATTATAGTCTCCTTGAGATTCGACAGGTATTCCAACCATATTTTTGGAGTACTGCCCCCGGAGAGGGCGACGTTGAAACCTCCGTTTTTTTTGTTGAGAAGCTTGCAAAAATACGCCGTAAAACCTTTGACAAGTTTATCTTCGGTATCAAAAATACGGGTTACAGGTTTAGCCATTTCATCAAATTATAGCTCACAATAAACACCATCCTCAGCAAGGTTTCTGCACGGATACCTCCACGTGATTTCAGGCTCGGCAATCAATTGATCTGCCACATCCGGGCCCCAGGTACCTGCAGGATACCCGTAAAGCGCAGCATGTTGGTCTTCTTCCCAGTAATCCAGGATCGGTTGTACAAATGCCCAGGCAGTCTCGACGGCATCGCCCCTTGCATAAAGCGTAGCATCACCCAGCATAGCGTCAAGCAACAGCCGTTCATAAGCGCTGGGAACATAGGTTTGCTGCAGATCGGAATAGTGAAAATCCATATTCACATTCTTGACCTCAAATCCGGCGCCGGGCACCTTCATTCCAAACTTTAATAGTATACCTTCATCGGGCTGAATTCGAATCACCAGTATATTGCCATTATTGAAGAAATCTTTGTTGTCTGCAAAAAGCGCATGTGGCGTTGGCTTGAAATGAATAACGACCTCGCTGACTCTGGTCGGAAGGGCTTTTCCTGTCCGGATATAAAACGGCACTCCTCCCCATCTCCAGTTGTCAATAAAGTATTTCAACGCAACATACGTCTCTGTTCTGCTGCTTGGATCTACACCCTTTTCTTCCCTGTAACCGATCATTTGCTTTCCGCGAATCCTGGCCGCCGTATATTGACCGCGAATCACGTGATTCCGAACATTGTGGTCACTCAGCGGTCTCAACGACTGGAAAACTTTCATGGTCTCATTTCGGATCGAAGTAGCCTCAATGGTAGTAGGTGGCTCCATAGCCACCAAAGCCGCCACCTGCAGCAAGTGATTCTGTACCATATCTCTAAGGGCGCCCGACCCGTCGTAATATCCCCCTCGGCCTTCCACACCGATACTTTCAGATGTGGTAATCTCCACATGATGAATATAATTTCGATTCCACAACGGTTCAAAAATTCCATTGGAAAAACGCGTTACCAGCAGGTTTTGTACGGTTTCCTTTCCGAGATAGTGATCGATACGATATAACTGATCCTCTTTAAAAAATTTAAGCAAATCTCTGTTCAAGGATCGCCCGGAATCCAAATCATAACCAAATGGTTTTTCGATAATAATCCGCTTCCAACTCTTCGATCTTCCCTGGCGATTGAGCTTGTGCGCCGCGAGATTTTCGGGAATGATTTTATAGAGATTGGGCGGGGTGGACAGATAATACAGATAGTTGCCATTTGTTCCCAAATCCTCATCGATCAATTCAAGCCGTTCCTTTAATACAGCGTATTCTTCCGGCTCAAAAGTATTGAGCGACTGATAGAAAATGGACTTGAGGAAATTATTGACCTTGCTCCGGTGTTCTTTCCCAAAATTGGCGAAATTTTGTATCCCCTTGTTCATTTTGTCACGGAATGCTTCGTCGGTGAGTTTTGTACGACTTACGCCCAAAATTGCCGAACGCTCGGGTAAAAGCTTTTGTACATAAAGGTCGAACAGAGCCGGAACAAGCTTTCTGTATGTGAGATCACCCGACGCTCCAAATATGACAAGTATATGATTTTCGGTTTTGGTCATTGTGCGGATTTTTACTTATAAAGTGATCAAAAATCACGATTGTTTGACAAAAGGTCAATTTTTTATGAAAAACAAAAAATAAATTTGTCATTACTTAATTCCCAATTAACTTTAGCGGCAATTAAATTATTTGTCTAATGAGGAATGTATCAATAAAAGCAACAGTACTTTTTACAATTTTTTTATTTCTGGTAACAGCAGCTTACCCACAGAAAAAATCCGTGTTCAATGGCAAAAACCTCGATGGTTGGAAGATCTACGGAACGGAAAAATGGTACGTGGAAGATGGAGAACTGATCTGTGAAAGTGGGCCTGACAAAGGATATGGCTACCTGGCCACAGAAAAATTTTACAAGGATTTTGAACTGGATCTGGAATTCTTCCTGCTGGCTAACGGAAATAGCGGTGTATTTTTCCGATCGACAATCGAAGGAACAAAGATTACGGGTTGGCAAGCCGAAGTAGAACCCGCAGGCGCTGAAAGCGGGGGAATTTATGAATCTTACGGACGCGGCTGGTTGATCAAGCCTGAAGAGTCCAAAAGGCACGCCCAGAAAGAAGGGGAGTGGAATAAAATGAAAATCCGCGTGGGCGGTGACCAGGTTACTACCTGGATCAATGGTACGGAAATGATTTCTTTGTCGGATGAGAAAATAGGAAAGGCAAACGGTTCTATCGCACTCCAAATCCACGATGGCGGAGGCATTAAGGTGAAATGGAGAAAATTAAGGGTGAAGGAATTGTAGATCCCCTGTATCCGAGATGCCGTTGAAAAGACGTTTTTGTCATTGCAGCGGACAAGTAGGCATCCTCTCCAAATGTTCCGTTGGTTCTTCCCCACCTTGGTTCGGTGCGAGATCAGCCATCGGATGGAGGGCTATCCGGATACCAACTGAAGTATATTCCTGCCTCGCAATATCACCAAATTCGCGTACGAGAGCAGTATCCCTTGTAGCGGCAAGTCCCAGTGGACTTGGCCATTGCGAAAATGCAGGGGTATACAACGCTGCCCCGGATTGTCCTCCGTGCCATGTCGAGGATCCGAGGCAATGCTTACGGGAATACCCAGACGTGTACGTTCGGCCATCTTTTGAATATTATTATTGTATGTAGCCAGAACATCTGCATCGAATGAATTTATAATATTGAAGCTGTTCATCAGCTTCTTCACAATCAATTCGGAGTTGGGGGGCAGCATAAATGAAAACATCATAGCCATCGTATTGTCGGAAATCATGGGAGTTTCCATGGAATCCCCGCAAGGCGTCACACCTGTATACTGCTTAAAGATTGAATTAAAGGAAGATTTGGAATTAAATCCGCTTGACATCGCGATCTGCAGAATTGAAAAATTCGTATAAGATTCACTGATCAGCCTCTGTTTTACCTCATTAATTCTATAATCGTTGATCAGCGTAAAAAAATTCTTGTTTAGTTCTTCTCTCAGAATTTCGGTAATATATTGCCGAGGTATTTTCACGCCTTCAGCAAGTTCATTTATTGTTAATTCAGGATTTAGGTATGGTTTTTCTCTTTCGAGGAAACTTTTGAGATGGGCTAAATAGTCCTCCCTTTTTTTACGCACATCCATTTTTCCCCGCCCTTTTTATCGGCAATATGCAATTTTTGGAAAAGGGTCGGCTGATTGAATCCATAATAACTCAAACTGAAACAAAAATAAGTCAATCCCACAGCAGGTATCAGATGAAAGAAATACGACACCCAATTACCCGCCAACATATTTACGATCAATAGTAGATAAGTGATAATAAAAACGATGATGATATGCCGAAGCCAGTTTAACGCAATAATAGAAGATTCGTAGGAATAACGATCTCTGACCGAACTTTTATGTTTATCGATCATCGCAAATGCAAAAAAGCTATACCCCGACAAAGAGAAAAACAAGGTTACAACTCTCAACATATTTAAAATTAACCATCCGTGGTCGGTCCCGATTTTACCTGATTCAAGCGGTCGGTTTGTAAAAAAAATCAAATGGATAACTGAGAATAAAATATAGGGGATAAAATGCCCCAAATCCCGCGTACGAAATTCCGAAGCCTTATCGGTCAATTCCGACACGTACAAAAACAGAAAGGGTCCGAAAGTCAGCGAGTAAAATCCAAAATTGGAAGTGAATTTGTGAAAGAGTGACGACGATATTTCCAAAAACATATGAGTCAGCTCAAAAGCAATAAAAATCATCCAGATGGCCAGAATACTATCAGCCCTGCCTCTGTTTCTTTTGGTGAAAAGTAAAAAAGCGGAGAATATACTTTGTGCAATTCCAATATGAAATACCCACTCCATATGCAGTAAAAACATTAAAAATTTGTCGTACAGCCTTGTAAAGGGCATGCGCGGATAAGGATGTAAGGGGCTATTTACTATTGCGCAGTCGTGGCGCACTGGGATCAACCGCAAAAGCATTCCGGACGAAAACCTTCTTCGAGCACACAGCCGGTACTTTTCGATTTTTTAAAGACCCGGATACTCCCACGGTGCCCGGTACACCCGTTGCAAAAGCTTTTCAGCTTCCGGATCATTTACCGTCGATTGCTTTGTCCCATCCCATTTAAAGCTTCTTCCAAGTTTGT
Source organism: Cytophagales bacterium (assembly GCA_022360055.1). Taxonomy (GTDB): domain Bacteria; phylum Bacteroidota; class Bacteroidia; order Cytophagales; family Cyclobacteriaceae; genus JAAUQL01. The sequence continues at coordinate 176,518 of JAKSDO010000187.1, forward strand.
ACGACATCATTGCAAGCAAGCTCATGTTTGTTGCATAATGGGAGTTTTCTATGTCTGCCGCGGGCTTACTACCGGTTTCAATGGCTCTGATAAAATCATCCCATAACTCCGGAATATTTTGACCATCAGGCTGATGAAGCGTATGGTTCATATGTTCTTCTCTCGCATTCTTGTTGCTCGGATAAAATGTCCACCCATCCTGCCATCCCATATGAAACGTACCCTTCGTCCCATAAAAATATACGCCTATGTTATGCTTTTCGGATCCTCCACCACCAATCCTGCGATGCTCCCATTCGGCAGTAAAATTCTCAAATTCAAAGGTTGCCGTTTGCCAGTCGGGAATATCCGCTACCCGGTCTTCATGAAATCTTCCTCCGGTAGAATATATGGTTTTTGGATGTTTCTCCTCCGACCACCAGAGCATCTGATCAAACCAGTGAACACCCCAATCGGCTATGGTACCGTTGGCAAATTCAAGATAGTTTCTGAATCCCTTGGGATGCATATCGGGATTAAAATCCATTAATTTGGATGGTCCGCAATACATGTCCCAATCCAAACCTTTGGGTGGGTCTGCATTTGGCTTAGGCTTGCGGTCGAAAAAATTATAGTGAATAATCGCCCTTACCATTTTTATCTCTCCCGCTTTTCCGGATGTAAGAAAATTGATACCTGCTTTGTTATGCGGTGCGGCATGGCGATGAAGGCCAACCTGAATTACGCGCTCATATTTTTTTTGAGCGGCAACCATTGCTTTTCCTTCGTTGATAGTATGTGCAACCGGTTTTTCGACATACACATGGCACCCGGCCTTCAAAGCATCGATTGTCGGCAATGCATGCCAATGGTCTGGAGTTGCTACAATTACAATTTCCGGCTTTTCTTGCTGAATCAGCTCGCGGTAATCATTATATAGGTTTGGTTTATCACTTGTTAGCTCATTCATCTTTTCCAAAGCCAGATCAAGCTGATTTTGATCCGCATCGCAAAGTCCGACGGTTTTCACAGTACCAGATGCAATCGCCGTAGTAAGAATATTCATCCCCCACCAACCTGCTCCGATAAGCGCAACCGAATATTTTTTGTGCTTTTTAGCTAAAACGATATTTGGAAACGCGCCGGCGGCTAATCCGCTCGCGGCCGTTTTAATTATGAAATCTCTTCGTTGCATCTTTACTTCAAGTTTCAATGATCAGAGTTGTAAACAGGAATTTAATACAGTCTGCGACCTGCTTAATTAACTCCAGGTTCTGTCCCAGCTTTGATCTTTATTCCATTCGGGGGTGGGGGCAAAATATTTTTCTCCTTCCCTCAAATGTTCTTTGATGACCTCTTCGTTGAGGTCTACCCCCAGCCCGGGAGTGTCCGGAACTTTTACAAATCCATCTCGAACGATTGGTTTTTCAATGCCTTTTACCAGGTCTTCCCACCATGGGGTATCCACATCGTGGTGCTCAAGCGCAACAAAATTCTCTGTTGCTGCGGCGCAGTGAACGTTTGCCATAAACGATATCGGTGTTCCGGCAAAATGAAGTGCCTGGGCAATGCCGTGTTCTTCGGCATAATCGCCAATTTTCTTGGTTTCGAGAATACCCCCGGCCGATGCCAGGTCTGGATGTACCATGTCTACCGCCTTTTTATCAATGAGTTTTATAAACTCTTCTTTCAGGTAAATATCTTCCCCCGTGAGGGTCGGTGTGTTGATTGCCTCGGTAATTTGTCTCCATTGATCATGGTAAAACCAGGGGACCATGTCTTCCAGCCATGCCAACTGATATCTTTCCAGCGCATTACCCAATCGAATGCATGAGTTTACACCAATATGACCGAAATGATCGGCCGAAAGCGGAATTTCATACCCTACAATATCCCGGACCTGGTGAACATACTCAAGCAGTTTTTCCAATCCCAGATCGGTGATCTGTATGCTGGTAAACGGATGTTTTGTCATGCCGTAGCTACCCGGCTCCTCGGACCACTGCTTTTTCTGGTCCCAGAAATCCGCTCCAATCAGGGCGCCGGGAATATCCTTTACCAGTTGTACTCCAAAATCCATTTTTAGAAACGTAAATCCATTATCCATCCTTGACTTCATTCGGGTAGCATACTCTTTGGGATCTGTAGATGATGGCGTATCGGCATAGATCCTGATGTTATCCCTGTACTTACCTCCCAACATTTGGTAAACCGGAACTCCAAATGTTTTCCCCGCCAAATCCCAAAGGGCCATTTCTACTCCGGAAACGCCTCCTCCGGCCCTTCCTTGAGCTCCAAATACCTTGATCATTTTGAAAAGCTGCTCAACATTGCACGGATTTTTTCCCAACAACCTGCTTTTAAGAATTAACGCGTATTTGGGACTTCCGTGGTCCCGCACTTCCCCTAAGCCATAGATTCCCTGGTTTGTATCAATTTTAATGATCGGCGCTTTTGAAGTGTAAGCGATTCTCAGATCAGTTATTTTTAGATCCGACGGATTTGACCTCTTATTAATTTTTTGAGTTGCGTATTCAATTTCTTTGGCTGGATCATCATCCAGTAGATATCCAAGGGCCAGTCCCCCCAGTCCGGCTTTTTGAATAAAATGCCTTCTCGAATTACCGGATTTTCGATCAGAAGTTGATAAAATAGTCCTTAATCTTTCCGAAATGTTTTTTGGGTTCATCAGGTTTATTGTTTTGAGATTTGAGAATATCTAAGTATAATTATCATAACTTTTTAAGTAATTAACAAACCGGCGTACCAGTTTAAATCTATATACCTTAAGAGATTTTTCTCAAAAGCTTTATCCAATGAAAAACAAAAAACTCCTTTCCAAGATACTCATGGCTTCAGCTTTTCTATGCTTGATTGTTTTTGTTATTATTTACCTGACCGATTCCCCGACCGGCACCGGCCCATTTTTAACGGCATTCTTTGTTTTGCTCGCAATAAGCTTCAACGGCTTCGACAGTATAAAGAGCTTCTCTTACACCATCTGGATTTTTGCGGCAGTTACGGCCTCCATGTATTTTCCGCAGTATTTTGTGAAAGCCGGAGATTTCGAACTTAAACGGCTGATCGTTCCATTACTGCAAATCATTATGTTCGGGATGGGCTCTCAAATGAGCGTGAAGGATTTTGCGGGAGTAATCAAAATGCCAAAAGGAGTGATCATAGGGTTGATTTGTCAGTTTACCATCATGCCAATCATCGGGATTACTATCGCTTCAGCTTTTGACTTTCCGCCAGAAATTGCCGCGGGAATTATTCTTGTCGGTTCTTCTCCCAGCGGATTAGCATCGAACGTCATGTCCTTTATTGCCAAGGCAAATTTGGCTTTATCGGTTACGCTGACCGCAATCGCTACTTTATTGGCGCCTTTGGTAACACCCACCTTAATGAGCATACTTGCTCAACAATATGTTCCGATTGATTTTTGGAGTATGATGTTGGGAATATTCAACATGGTGATTTTACCCATTATAGCCGGGTTGGTATTTAATTCTATTGCTTATGCGGCTACGAGTAATAAAAGAATCGCAGTTTTGGTAGTTGTTTCCATTCTGATCGTCGTCGGGAAAAATTTGATCTTTATGCTATCTGAAAACGTTTCCAATTTAGCTGTTCTGCACAGCGCTTTTACGGATATCTTTTGGTTCATTTTGATTCCAATTTTGGCTGGATTCGGTTTCAGAACGGTCGCACGGGGATCGAAAGAATTCCTGGGCAAAGCAATGGCATTCGTCTCTATGCTGGGTATTGGGGTAATCATAACGATCATTACCGCATCCGGCCGGGACAGCCTCCTGGAAATGGGTCTGTTGCTGATTCTTGCCTGTCTGCTTCATAACATGCTTGGATACTTTTTGGGGTATTGGACATGTAAGCTGGCGCGTATGGACGAAAAATCATGCAGAACCATTGCCCTGGAAGTAGGTATGCAAAATGGTGGCCTGGCTTCCGGCATAGCCCTTCAAATGGGTAAAGTTGCCACAGTTGGCCTGGCCCCTGCAGTTTTCGGACCCATGATGAATATAACGGGCTCATCCCTTGCGACGTTTTGGAGGGGTAAAAAAACAAAAGAAGAATGATAATTTATTATATTAAACCAAGTGTTAAGTAAAATTAAAAACGACGTTTCTGTCATTTCAAGGCTCCTACCTTGTCATCTCGACGTCAGGAGAGATCTGGCTTATGGTGGTGGCCCGGTGTTGATTGAACCAGATTTCTCTCTCCGTTTGAAATGACACTTTTTACTTTAAACACGAGTTGTACAAATGAAACCGGTAGGACCGGAACAAACTCAGGACACACTTGAGCATGATTATATTGCTCGGTGTGTCGGCAAACTAATAAAATATAAACGGATGAAAAATCTATTCACAACAATCACAGTATGGCTCATTATTGTAAATACAATATGTGCTCAGACTTTTATTTCCGATGACTTGCTGAAATTTTACACGGAGGAATGGCAAGGTGAACGCATGAAGGACGGCCGCCCAAAGGTATCGGATGATCTTTTAAGGAGATTGAAGAACATCTCTATTGAAGAGGTCTGGGGGGTGTTGAGAAATGAGGGATTTCACAATCAATTTGAGGGCGGTTGGGAAATGCTTCATGAAGATGAGGTTTTTGTAGGCAGAGCGCTTACCGCTCAATATATGCCTCTTCGGCCCGATGTAAACAAAAGGATTCTTGATACCGGTCATAAAAGCGGGCAAATCGGAGCTTCAAATTCGTGGCCAATAGACGCTTTGCAAGAAGGCGATGTTTATGTGGCGGATTGTTTCGGAAAAGTAATCGACGGGACACTGATTGGAGACAATCTTGGAAATTCCATTTATGCCAGAACCAAGACCGGTGTAATCTTCGATGCCGGATCCCGCGATTTGGAAGGACTGGCTAAAATCGAAGGTTTCAATGCTTTTGTAAGAGGTTGGGACCCTTCCTTTTTGCAGGAAACCATGCTTACAGGGATTAACTATCCGATAAGAATCGGCAGGGCAACGGTTTTCCCTGGGGATGCCGTTCTGGCTAAAAAAGAAGGCGTTGTATTTATCCCGCCTCATCTATTGGAAAAAGTAGTTATTACCGCAGAATTTATTGGGTTAAAAGATTCCTTTGGCCATCAGATGCTTAAATCGGGGGTATATACACCGGGGCAGATCGACGGGAAATGGTCGGATGAAATCAAGGAAGCTTTCCTTAAATGGATAGATTCAAATCCCGATAAAGTCCCTATGGGCAGAGCGGAGCTGGATGAGTTTCTGAAGAACAGGACCTGGTAGAAGAGTTTGAAGACAGGAGGTGTAAAGTCAATAATTTCTTTCCGCTCCTGTCTTCCGGCTTTATAAGCTTAAGCAATTCCCAAAGCCTTTTTATTTCCTTCGACATCAATTCCTGCATCGGCAAAATCGTCAAAGGCCTTTTCCGTTTTTCGGATTATGTGCTCAGCGATAAATGGCGCCCCCTCTGCGGCACCGTCTTCAGGATGCTTCAGACAGCATTCCCATTCGAGTACGGCCCATCCCTCGTAATCATACTCGGCCAGCTTGCTGAAAATGGCCACAAAATCCACCTGTCCGTCTCCGAGTGATCTAAATCTCCCGGGACGCTGCACCCAACCCTGATAGGCACCGTATACTCCTGCCTTACCTGTCGGATTGAACTCGGCATCCTTTACGTGATACATTTTAATTCTTTCGTGATAAAAATCTATAAATTGAATATAATCCAATTGCTGAAGTACAAAGTGGCTCGGATCATAGTTGATATTCACACGGGTATGATTTCCGGTTGCTTCCAGAAAAGCTTCGAAAGTCAGTCCGTCATGGAGATCTTCACCGGGGTGAAGTTCGTAGCAAACATCCACACCATTCCGGTCAAATTCATTAAGAATAGGTTGCCATCTTTTGGCGAGCTCCTCAAATCCCATTTCCACCAATCCCGCCGGCCGCTGCGGCCACGGATACATGTACGGCCATAACAAAGCCCCGGAAAATGTTGCATGTGCATTGAGCCCAAGATTTTTACTGGCCCGGGCATTCATCATCATTTGATCGACGGCCCATTCCGTTCTCGCTGCCGGATTATTCCTCACCTCCGGCGCGGCAAACCCATCAAACATGGCGTCATAAGCCGGATGAACCGCTACAAGTTGCCCTTGAAGATGCGAGGAAAGCTCGGTAATTTCAAGGCCGGTGCTTTCTACGGTTCCTTTAACCTCGTCTGCATAATCTTTACTCTCCGAAAGTTTTTTGAGATCGACGCAACGCGGATCCCAGGTCGGGATCTGCACACCTTTGTAACCCAAACCGGCCATGTATTTGCAAATGCGCTCCAAATTGTTGAATGGGGCTTCATCACCCATAAATTGTGCCAAAAATATTGCTGGTCCTTTCATGATATTAGCTCATTAGAATTGGTTAATCGATTTTTGTCCAGGCTGCGTTGTTTTCCCCGGAGGCAATCACTGCATCAATAAACTTCATGCCGCGCACACCTTCTTCAACAGTTGGAAAATCATTGTAAACAGGATCTACCTCAATCCCGTCCAATCCGGCCTGAACAACTTTTGCAAAATTTCGATAAATGTTTGCAAAAGCTTCCAGATATCCTTCCGGGTGGCCGGCAGGAGTACGCGTATGTGCAACGGACGACGCTCCCATATATCCGGTACCGGTACGATAAACTTCCATAGGCTTTTCCAGCCACTTTATGTACATGGTGTTCGGGTCGTGCTGATGCCATTGCAAGCCTCCAAGCTCACCATAGATCCGAATGTTCAATGCATTTTCTTCTCCGGCACTTATCTGGCTGCAATGCAATACGCCTTTCGCGCCATTGTCAAATCTCAGCAAAACATTGGCATCATCGTCGAGCAGTCTGTTTTCCACAAATGTAGATACGTCAGCGCTTAATTCTGTGATCTTCAACCCGGTGATGGTCTCCGCCAGATTTTCGGCGTGCGTCCCGATATCTCCAACAGAACCCGCCTTTCCGGACCGTTTTGGATCCGTCCTCCATGTGGCCTGTTGTTGACCTGTTTGCTCAAGTGGTGTAGACAACCAGCCCTGAGGATATTCGACAACTACCTTTCTGATCTTACCAAAAACGCCGGATTTACACATTTCGCGCGCCTGTTTAATCATCGGATAACCGGTGTAGGTATGCGTAAGGGCGAATGTTAATCCGGTCTTATCCACCAGCTCCTGCAGTTCCAACGCTTCCTCCAGGGAAAATGACAAAGGTTTTTCACACACTACATGAAAGCCATTTTCCAAAGCCAGCTTTGCAGGCTCAAAATGAACGTGATTTGGAGTAACAATACTCACAAAATCCATACGATCATCCTTTGAGCGCCGACTTTCCTTTTCAAACATTTCATGATAGGTTCTGTAAATTCGTTCCGGATTTAAATATAGGTCCTGGCCGGAAAGTACGGCAGTCTCCGGATCAACGTGAAGCGCCCCGCATACCAAGTCGATCTGACCGTCGATACCTGCCGCAATTCTGTGCACACCTCCAATAAACGCACCACGGCCGCCGCCGATCATGCCCATTTTCAGTTTTCTACTCATTTTTGGATTTAATTTTGGTTAAAAAAAATTCTAATTCATCTCACCAATTCAATGCGATTCAATCGATGAACTATCCACGAAAATTCGCGTGGCCCGGCATTAATAACCGGATACCAATATTAAAAAATTAATGGCGAGTTTACCAGATTTCCAATGCAATAAATTGCAGGAAGAATCCCCTTCGGTCACAGAGCCCATACGTACGGAATTGTTGTTTCGGACAGAAAATCGCACCGTCCGGGACAGGAGAACTGGCATTGAAACGTTATTGCCAAAACTCCGCAGAAGCAGGATCGGATCCGTCCTAAAACTTGGGGGATAAACATAGGCACCAATAGAAAGCGCATCTGCTGAACTTCCGTGGGTGAGGAAAATCCAAAATCAGCGCAGGTTCAAGACGGCCTGTGCGAAGGACAGCCTTTAAAATGTTTGTCAGAGCATCGACTAAATCTCCTGTCTTCCAAAGACCGAACATTTTACGCAGCGTTTGGCCGGCGCGGTCAGCGGGCGCCTTGATCTTTGATTTTTGGGCCATCTCAGAAACCTGCCAGACGCAGCCAACGAAGCTTTCAAAACTAAAATGGCGAACCTCAACGCTCACGGACCAATATGATGGCAGTCGTGGAAAGCACAGATTACAAAATAGAATATATTCAAAAATAACCTGGTCTCAAGCCTTTTAAGCAAGCCAGTTTTATTTTCTTCTAATCTGCACTTTCTTCACTGTTCTTTTTACCGCCTTCCTTCTCGATCACAAGATCTCCGTCTTTCAGTCGCTTGGATACCGCAATGAACGGTCCTTTGATAATTTTATTGCCTTTTTCTATTCCTTTCAAAATTTCGATGTTTTCAAAATCGCTGATCCCTGTTTCCACTTCAACCATCTTTGCCTTCCCTTCTTCGAATAAAAACACTACTTCAACGGTTTCGTCCTTTTTGTCATTTTGTTCCTCTTCTTCGGTACCGGATTCTTCTTCGCTTTCTTCACCCTCATTTTCTTCCTGCTTCATTTCATTGGGATTTCGTGTTGTAACGGAAGCCAGAGGAATCGTAAGGATATCCTTCTTAATTTCGGTGGTAATATCAACACTGGCCGTCATACCCGGCCTGAATGGGGATACGGAACCTTGTTCTTCGACCAAATCTTCGTAGGAGCTGTTTAATATTCGGATTCTCACCTCAAATTCAGTAACGGCATCGGGGGATGTCTTATCGTTGGCGGTATTTGCAATATTTGTAACGACACCTTTAAACAGCTTACCTGTATGTGTATATGAGTCGACATCAATCTCTGCGGTATCGCCGACCGATACCCGGATAATATCATTTTCATTTACATCCACTCTCGCTTCCATCTTTGTGAGATCGGCTATGCGCAGCATCTCGGTCCCCGTCATTTGGGCAGTGCCCACAACCCGTTCGCCCAATTCCACATCCAGCTTCGATACAATGCCGGAAATCGGAGCTCTGATCGTAGTAAATCTGAGATTCTCGGCCGCCTCCTTGACCGAGGCCTGAGCACTTGCCACGATAAATTCGGAAGCTCTCACGGATTCCTTTGCGGAAAGCAAGTCGTTCTTGGCAACTTTGTAATTGGCTTCAGATATCTCATAGTCGGCATCGGAAATGACATTCTGATCTTTGAGATCTTTGTTGCGCTTGAATTCATTTTCTGCTCTGATCAACTGCGCTTCGGCTCTGGCAACACGCGCTCTCGCATCCGCAAGATTGGCCTTTTGCTGATTCAGATTTGCTTTTGACCGTTCCAGTGAAGATTGATAAATATCCGGTCGAATTCTTATCAAGACTTGATCCCTGATCACAGAATCTCCTTCCTCGACATTCAATTCAATAATTTCTCCGGGCACGTCGGGAGAAATCTTTACCTCGTAAACCGGCTGAATCATTCCGGAGGCGCTTACCGTTTCAATGATCTTTTCACTTTTTGCTTCTGCCAGTTCGACTTCAATTTCTTTAGCTTTGCCGATCCATCCGGCTGATTTACCAACAATGGCAAAAATCACCAATAAGACCACCAGTCCGAGAAGGATATATAATATTCTGTTTGATTTCTTTTTCTTCGCCATTTTTTACAGTGTTATTGGATTACCTAAATAAAAGTCTAATACCTTGAGTTTAAAAATATAGTCGAATTTTGCCCGGACGAGATTTGATCTTGCTGAAAACAGATTAAAGCTGGATATCTGGTAATCTACATAATTCACCGCACCGAGATTGTAGCTTTTTTCCGTCGCGCGAAACGACTCTTCGAGTGCCTCAACCTGTTTTTTGGCTGCATCAAAGACCTTAATGGCCGCCTGCGCATCATTGTAGGCGGTTTCAATAGTTTCTCTTAAAATATTTCTGGTTTGAGTAGCATTTATTTCTGCCAGATTTTTCTCGATTTTAGCTCTCTGAATATTAGACCGGGTTTGCCAGCCATTAAATATCGGAACAGAAATATTAAAACCTGCAGACCAGCTTCGGTTATCTTGCCACTGGGTAGGAATATCGATGTCGTCATAATTGGATTTGTACTGGGGTTGAACAACAATCTCAGACGGATCGCTCTGTAAGTATCCAATTGGCGACGGATCTCCGGGCACTAAATCTACACCGGTAAATCTTCTGTTTTGATCTGAATAGTTGGTAAAAAAGTCGCCGCTAATGGCAAGTTGAGGTATATGGGCGCCCCGGGCAACTTTAATTCCCAGATCTGCGCTTTCGATTTTCAGCTTTGCCGACTTAATTTCCGGCTGGATCGATTCGGCTTGCTTGTAAACCTCCCCGACCTTATATTCTACAAAGCCATAATCATCCTTATCAAATACCGGGGTAATGATATCAAATTCTTCCTCTGCCGGAATTTGCAAAAATTGTTTCAATCGCAGTAAAGCAAGGTTTACATCATTTTCGGAATTAATTACCTCAACCTCATTGCTGGCCAGTTGCGACTGCAAATCAAGTAAATTTGTCCTGGGCAAGGAACCGGCATTCACCAATTTCTCGGTTTGTTCCATTTGAGCCCCGGTCGTATTGTACTGGTAGTTGGAGTTTTCAAGCAATTCTCTGGTAAAGATGACCTGTAAATACGCAAGCACGACGTTTAGTGCAACATCATTTTTTGATTTTTCCATATCATAGTAACTGGCCTGTACATCTTTCTCATTCCTTTTTATTGTCCGCGATAATCTTGATCCGTTGTACAGGAGCATTTGGGAGGAAGCGCTTGCCCCATTCGAGTTAATTCTTTGTGTTGTAAACAAATTGGATGTCGGATCTATCGACCTTCCCCATCGCCAGCTATTAAATATGTTCATATTCAGATTGGGTAATCGATTTAGTTTGTTTTCCAACAGTGTTACTTCCTGGTTTTGCATGGATAAAACCGATCTCTGGACATCCAGATTGTTTTCGAACGCATGATTGACACAATCTTCCAAAGACCATTTTTTAATTTCTTGCGCGTTGACCAGTGCCAGGGGGAAAATAACCAGGATAAAGCATATTGTTTTGAATATTCTCATAAACCAATATTTAAATGACCGCTAAAAATATAGAAAGGGCAGCTAATTTATTTTACGAATTCGAATTCAAGATTAATTAATAATTTTAATGGCAAGAATATATAATTTATAAAAGGTAAAATGCTTACATGAAAGTAATTCACAACAGTCGTTTAAAGGATTTTCGGGATCTGGCACTCATCCGGAATAATAGAGGGTTTAAATATGGTGATGGCCTGTTTGAAACGATTTCTTACGTATACGGCAGGCCGAGATTACTCCATAAACACCTTGAGCGGCTCCGCAATGGAATGAGCACATTGAGGTTAAGCGAAATTCCCGGGTTATCCAAGAAATCGATTGATTCGCAATTGCAAAAACTGAGAATAGAAAATAAAATTGAATCCAGAGGAAAATCGAGAATTTACGTTTGGAGGGAAGGGCCAGGTCTTTATTGTCCCAATGACTGTAAGACGAGTACACTTGTGACACTGGAAAATGATAACGGGAAAGATGTTTCTTTTTCGGAAAATGCGGGTTTCAGCAAAACCGTTATTAATTTTCCATCTGCGACATCCCAATTCAAAACCATAAGCGCGCTCAAGTATGTGATTGCGGGAATTGAAAAATCGGACAGACTTCTGGATGAAATTATAATTAAAGATTCAAAAGGATTCGTTTCCGAAACCCTGAGTTCTAACATATTTATTAGGATTGAAGGAAGGTATCTTACGCCTCCGCTGTCTACGGGATGCATAAATGGCATTATGCGAAGCTGGTTGGTCGAATCCATGAAAAGACACAATTTTTCAATCTCGGAGAAGAATTTTACGGAAAGTGATTTGTTAAAAGCCGACAGTGTGTTTACATCAAATTCGATGGGTATTTCGCACATCGGAAAAATCGGGAAAACCCTGTTTACAATTGATGAGCAAGTCAATTTCCTAATGAAAGAATTAATGTCCGTTAATCCTTAGACAGCTCTCCTTCCACATGGATATCCGTTATATTGAGGAAATCCTCTATTTTATTTTCGATAAACCTCCCCTGCTCGGGATAATGCAGCCCCTTTACCAATGTAATTACATCTTTGTTCGATAGAATTGCGTTGATCTGATATGTAGTGGCATAAAGATAATACCTGTGTCCGATCCTATGCTGGGTCACGTAAAGCTGTGCGACATCCTCTTTTTTGAGAATGAGGTTTTTGTTGAATGGTATGGGGCTGTGATTTACTTTTATATCATTGTGTGAAACTCTTATCCGGGTGGTATTCATTAATTTGGCGAGCGAATAGTAAATAACAATAATTGAAGCCAGCATCAGAATGATCACCGGTGAGGTCAACCGTCCAAAATCTCCCGCAATGTAATCCGATTTAATCAGAAAATATGCAAACAATGGAGCCGCCATCAGAGAAACAACGTATTTGGGCTTGAACCAACTATATTCAAACTCAAGCAGGTTTGATTTCTCCTTAAGATGCATGTTTTTCGGAATATCTATGCTCCCTACCATTTGTGTATCTGCTTAAATCATATACAATTACTTACATACATTTGCAGTCGGACCGCCGGAAAACAAAGTTAATTAAGAATTCTCATTTTCTTCCTGTTTTGTCTAAATAATGTACTATACAGGATCAGCCGAAATGTTCAGAAAGGATAAATCGAGGACTATATATCCGGGTTCAACCGGCTGCGGCAAGTTATTTGCCGCAGACATCGGAGCGTATGTGTAAACCCCACTCCTTTATCTCCGAGATTTGATTTATCGGATTTCACAATAAAAAAACCGGCCATGAAAGCATGACCGGTTTAAAATCTATTCAGAAGATGCTGTTAGAACACGCTTACGGCAACCGTTACTCCGGACATCACGATTGTTACCATACTCATCAGTTTGATAAGAATGTTCAAGCTGGGGCCGGATGTATCCTTAAACGGATCACCGACGGTATCGCCAATTACAGTTGCTTTATGTGCATCGGAGCCCTTACCCCCCATCTGACCGGACTCGATATACTTTTTAGCATTATCCCAGGCGCCACCCGAGTTCGACATAAATACGGCCAAAACAAATCCGGTAGCTAATCCTCCGACCAATAAGCCCAACGACCCTGCTACCCCAAAAACCAGGCACACAATAATTGGAACTACGATCGCCAAAATCGATGGTAAGATCATTTCTACCTGAGCGCCTTTGGTGGAGATCTCCACACATTTTGCATAATCGGGCTCGGTGTCACCTTCAAGGATCCCCTTGATTTCTCTAAATTGCCTTCTTACTTCATCCACCATTTTCGCAGCAGCTCTGCCCACCGCATTCATCGTAAATCCACAGAATAAGAATGCCATCATTGATCCGATAAATACCCCGATCAATACGACAGGATTCATAAGATGAACCTGAAAAAAGTTCATAAAATCGTTTAAACCCAAGTCCATCAATTCAGCCCTGCTTTTAACTTCAATTCCATTCGGGAATAAATATTTTCCCGAAGTTTGCATCAACCGGTCAATGCCAATTTTCAATTCTTCGATATAGGAAGCAAGAAGAGCGAGTGCAGTTAAAGCGGCAGATCCGATGGCGAATCCTTTACCGGTAGCGGCTGTGGTATTTCCCAGGGAATCGAGTGCATCTGTTCTCTTTCGGACTTCCGGCCCTAATTCACTCATTTCGGCATTTCCTCCGGCATTATCGGCAATTGGCCCGTAAGCATCAGTCGCCAGCGTAATTCCTAATGTCGAAAGCATCCCGACGGCTGCTATACCTATTCCGTACAGACCAACCGGTAAATTGGAAAAGTCACCGGCAGTCGCACTCAAATAAGAAAGAATAATTCCGATACCAACAGCAATAACAGGTACTACCGTGGAAACCATACCAATACCCAATCCGGAAATAATGACTGTGGCAGGGCCGGTTTCGGCGTTTTCAGCGATTTTTTGAGTTGGAGCATATTCTTCGGATGTAAAGTATTCCGTGGCTTTTCCAATTACAATCCCCACCAGCAATCCAACTACCAATGCGCCCCAGATTCCTAACCAATTTTGAATTTGCAATAAATAAAGCAATCCCAAGGCGGCAACGACAATAAGCAATGAACTCAGATTAATCCCTTTTTCCAGTGATTTCATCAAACTCTTTTGAGATGCGCCTTCTTTGGTTCTCACAACGAATATCCCGATGATCGAAAGCAAAATTCCGATAGCGGCAATCAACATTGGCGCTAGTACGGCTTTCATCTGTAATTCTGCGGTATTGATGAATGCCGCGGCGCCCAGTGCTGCGGTCGCCAAAATGGATCCGCAATACGATTCGTAGAGGTCGGCTCCCATTCCGGCGACATCTCCTACATTATCCCCAACATTATCTGCGATCGTTGCAGGATTTCTGGGATCATCTTCAGGAATCCCAGCTTCAACTTTTCCCACCAGGTCGGCACCTACATCCGCGGCTTTTGTGAATATTCCGCCACCAACTCTGGCAAATAAGGCCTGGGCCGATGCCCCCATACCGAATGTTAACATAGTGGTCGTAATGATCATCATATTATGGGTATCGCTGGCCGCCGGATAAACATAGTTCAGTATGACAAACCAAATTGAAATATCGAGCAATCCGAGACCTACAACGACCAATCCCATTACTCCTCCACTTCTAAATGCTACTCTTAGTCCGGCGTCGAGCGATTTTCTGGCAGCATTAGCTGTTCTGGCCGAAGCCATTGTTGCCGTTTTCATCCCCAAAAATCCGGCAATTCCTGAGAATAATCCCCCGGACAAAAACGCAAAAGGAACCCAAGGGTTTTGAAGATTAAATCCGTAAGCCAACACGGAGAATAAAATCGTCAATATGATAAAAAAGATCAGCACAACTTTGTACTGTTGCTTTAGGTAAGCCATAGCTCCCAACCGAACATGATTGGCAATTTTTTTCATGATATCGGTACCCTCATCTTCCTTAAAGACCTGCCGGTAAAAATAAAATGCAAAGAATAAGGCTAAAATGGAAGCTATCGGAACAAGCCAAAAAATATTATACATAATTGTTCAAGTTTTATTGTTTCAATTCTATTTAAATCCATGGGTCAATGCAGATCTCCACCAGCTATGGTGTTTTTCATCCAATTCTTCCCTGGAAGGGAACTTATAAAACAGACATTTATCTTTATCTCCAATGAAAAATCCGTTTTTAACTGTTCGATACTGGATGTCGCCGTTAAAAAAGCGTGTCACTGTTTTAGTAAATTTTACGCTGTTTTGAAGTAATCCGGCCAGGCAATCCCTGATGTGATATATATTCGAATATGGCAGATCATCAGCTTTTCCCGCAATCGGGTCATTGGCCAGTTCGCCCAGTTCAAGTTGTACGCATAGCAATTTGGGTACGGAGATCTTATTCTTGGCATCACATACGAAATTCACGAAATCCGTAGGATTTAACGTGGATGCGATCCTGGGCGTCACAGGGCATAATTCCTGGTACAGATGCAAACTTTCGGTCGGATTGCCTTCAAATTCAGACTGTTCTAACTTTAAGACCCGGCCATCATCGGTTGCCAGGTAGAGCCCTTTAAGCGCCTCGAGCGGAATTCGCTCCATGACCCTGTAAATGGAAAGATAAAGGGTTCGCTTAGGAGTGCCATCCGGCCGCGAAACGCAATTTTCTTCCACGTACTTTTTATCGACGATGTCTCCTAATTTGTCAATGTCCAATTCAAAAAATACAGCCTGACCGCGGGCGCGTTTCTGAGTACCTACAGCGAGGTAGCTTCCGAATTTGTCCGGCTCCAAACCGGAGGCGATCAATGCTTCAGGTGTTACCGAGAAATATAAATAATGTTCCTTCATGCTATCTTAGTTTTCTAGTAATAAATGAATTAACCTAATTCTCAAACTACTTTTAAATTAGAGCTTTCAAATCAACAGCGAATATATTGCAAGCTTAAATTTAAAAACATGACTTTTATCCATGCAAGAGCTAAAAAATCTCATATTTCCAAATTAGAATATGAACAGTCCAATAAATAATTTAATTAATACAAGAAATTTTGCAAACGTGTGCATTGAAAACGATTCGGAAATCTTAATCCCGGCAAGTGTATCATGTCGCGCGCGCTAAATCAAATTGCAAAAAGTCCGGTCTCAATACTCGATCGGTAAATTCAAGTGGCAATGGATCAAAACTCAAAAATAAATCCCTCATCTTTCAACCTATCATAAACCTGTTTGTCGAACCGGTAAAGATTTGCGGCTCTATGCGACACACCTACCTGCTTTTCATTACAGGAAATCAATAGATTCATTTTCATTATTTTCCTGCGAAAATTTGGTTTGTCGAGCTTGGTCTCAAGTATTGCTTCGTAAAGATCCTGTAGCTGCAGAAGAGTGAATTTTTCCGGCAATAGATTGAATCCGATCGGTTCGTATTTTACCTTCCTTTTCAATCTGTTCCACGCAAATTTCAGGATCTCATCGTGATCGTAGGGCAAATTTGAAATTTCCGTGATCGTAAACCATTTGGCGTCCGAAGCCGTGAAACCGGGAGTAAGCTCGTAATTGTCGGGACGCGCAAGTGCGTAGTAAGCAATCGTGATCACCCTTTTGGTAGGGTATCGATCCACTTCTCCAAATGCCTGTAGCTGTTCGAGATACAGCTCTTTAACTCCTGTTAAATCATTGAGCAGTCGATAGGCAGATGCATCTATATTCTCATTGTAGGTGACAAAACCTCCCGGCAACGCCCATCGATCTTTAATTATTCCCCCGCCATGCTTGACCAGCAATACTTTTAATTCGGACTTTTGAAAGCCAAATACGATGCAGTCAATAGAAAGATCTTCAATGATTTCAGAAGAAAGATTAGGTGCTTTTTCTTTTGGCATTTAACAGAGTTTTAGTTTTTTTCAATTTTAATGAATATTATTTTGAAATAACAATAAAAAATAAATAACTTGTAGTCATATTGACTATAAGATTTTACTATTGTAAATGTATAGAACATGCTATTAGGTTATGATTTGGGAAGCTCTTCCATCAAGGCTACTTTAATCCGGGCCAGTACCGGAGAAATATTGGGTTCTGCCACTTATCCAAAACAGGAAATGCCCATGGTTTCGAAAAAGCCCGGTTGGGCTGAGCAAAAACCGGAAGATTGGTGGACAAATATCAAAAACGCCACCCGGGAATTGTTGCTAAAAACGAGGGCTCCCAAAGAAGCGATCAAGGCCATTGGCATAGCCTATCAGATGCACGGACTGGTGCTTATTGATAAAGATCAAAATGTTTTGAGGCCGTCCATTATATGGTGTGATAGCAGGGCGGTGGAAATCGGGAAAAAAGCTTTTCACGAACTGGGCAGAGAATTCTGTCTAAAAAATTATTTAAATTCTCCCGGAAATTTCACGGCTTCCAAATTGAAGTGGGTAAAGGACAACGAACCGGAAATTTACGATCGGGTATATAAAGCAATGCTTCCCGGAGATTATGTGGCCATGAAAATGAGTGGTGAAATAAACACCACGATCTCAGGACTTTCCGAAGGAATTCTCTGGGATTTTAAATCAAAATCTGAAGCGAAAAAATTATTGGATTATTATGGTATCGATGAAAATATTATTCCGGAAGTTATCGATACTTTTTCGATTCAGGGGCAATTATCGTCTGTGGCAGCCTCGGAGCTGGGTCTTAGGGAAGGAACAAAAATCGCATATCGGGCCGGAGACCAGCCCAACAATGCATTCTCATTAAATGTGCTTGACACCGGTGAGATAGCTGCTACGGCCGGTACCAGCGGTGTGGTCTATGGAATAATTGAATCTCCCCGTTACGATCCGCTCTCCAGGGTCAATACGTTCGTGCACGTCAATTATCAGAAAAAGAAAGAGCGCTATGGCGTTCTGCTTTGCGTAAACGGTACGGGCATTTTGAATAGCTGGCTTCAAAGAAATATAGTTGATGGCACGTCGTACAAAGACATGAACGAGATGGCCATGGAGGCGCCGATCGGCGCCGACGGGTTATCATTCATCCCGTTTGGAAATGGTGCGGAACGCATCCTGGAAAACAACGACATCGGGGCAAGATTAAGCGGACTTAATTTTAACCGCCACAATCAATCGCACATACTTAGGGCAGGACAGGAAGGCATTGTGTTTGCGATGAACTACGGGCTTAATATCATGAATGAAATGGGAATGGAACTAAAAACAGTTCGGGCAGGTCATGCAAATATGTTTCTAAGCCCTTTGTTCCGGGAAGCTTTTGCAAACATTACGAGCACAACGGTCGAACTCTACAATACCGATGGAGCGCAAGGAGCAGCCCGGGGCGCAGGTGTCGGAGCAAAGGTTTATGCCAATTATGAAGAGGCCTTCCGCGGTTTGAAATCGATTGAAACAACAGAACCGAGTCCACCGCTCTTTGGTGCCTATGAAGATGCATACGAAAACTGGTTAAGAAATTTAAACAACTGATAATTATAAACTATGAGTAACGCTTATTTCCCAAATATTGACAAGATAAAATATGAAGGCAGAGCATCGACAAATCCTCTGGCTTTTAAGTATTACGACGAAAACCAGGTGGTGATTGGAGGCAAAACAATGAAGGAATACTTCCGCTTTGCAGTTGCCTACTGGCACACCTTCTGCGGTACCGGCAATGATCCCTTTGGTCCCGGCACAAAGGTTTTTCCATGGGATGCTCATGCCGATGCCATGCAAAGGGCAAAAGATAAGATGGATGCCGCATTTGAATTTATTACTAAAATTGGCGCTCCCTATTATTGTTTCCATGATTTCGACCTGATCGATGAAGGAAGCTCCGTGGCGGAGTCGGAAAAAAGGTTGCAAACAATGGTTGATTATGCAAAGGCAAAACAAGCCGAAACCGGTGTAAAGCTTCTTTGGGGGACAGCCAATGTATTTTCCAATCCAAGATATATGAATGGCGCTTCTACCAATCCCGATTTTACGGTTCTGGCCTGGGCCGGGACTCAAGTGAAGAATGCCATAGATGCAACCATTGAACTGGGCGGCGAAAACTACGTATTCTGGGGTGGCAGAGAAGGATATATGTCGTTGTTGAATACAGACATGAAGCGCGAAAAAGAACATCTTGCCCGATTTCTAACCATGGCGCGTGACTATGCAAGAAAACAAGGATTCAAAGGCACTTTCCTCATTGAACCAAAACCCATGGAGCCAACCAAGCATCAATACGATTTTGATGCTGAGACTGTCATCGGATTCTTAAAAACATATGGGCTGGAGCATGATTTTAAATTGAATATCGAGGTAAACCACGCTACCTTGGCGGGTCATACGTTCCAGCATGAACTGCAAGTGGCCGCTGATGCGGGTATGCTTGGAAGCATCGACGCGAACCGGGGGGACTATCAAAACGGATGGGATACCGATCAATTCCCGACAAATCTGGGCGAACTGGCCGAGACAATGCTTGTAATTCTTGAAGCCGGTGGATTTTCAACCGGTGGCGTAAACTTCGATGCTAAAACCAGAAGAAACTCCACGGATCTTGAGGACATCTTCCTGGCTCATATTGGCGGAATGGACGCTTTTGCCAGAAGCTTGCTGATTGCCCGGGATGTACTTGAAAAGTCGGATTACAAAAAGATGCGAAAAGAAAGATATGCATCTTATGATACGGGTAAAGGAGCTGAATTCGAAGCCGGAAAACTCACCCTGGAAGATTTGAGAAGCTATGCGCTGGGAGCCGGCGAGCCGAAACAAACCAGCGGAAAACAGGAGTTGTTTGAAAACATCATCAATCAGTATATATAAGTAATTTATTTTCCTAATTTTAAAGCTCTGCGCAGGCGGTCTGCACGGAGCTTTTTTTATTCGTAAACCATATGGCAAAAGCCTCTGATCCCATTGGAATTTTTGATAGCGGTATTGGCGGACTGACCGTAGCGAGAGCGGTTAAAAATCTATTGCCGGATGAAAGTATTATTTACTTTGGAGATACTGCCCACCTCCCCTATGGCGATAAATCGACCGCCGCGATTCAGGCTTATTCCATCAAAATATGTGACATTTTTCTTCAAAGAAATTGCAAGGTAATCCTGATCGCATGCAACTCGGCAAGCGCTGCCGCCACCGACCTCGTAAAAGCGTATGTCGGCAAAAAAGCAAAAGTATTCAACGTGATTGAGCCCGTCGTGAATTATATCCGGGAAACTCGCAGAAATACATGCATCGGACTCATCGGTACCAAGCAAACCATCGGATCAAAAGTCTATCAAACAAAAATCGAAGGATTGGAGAATCAACTCAGGCTTAACTCCCTGGCCACACCTTTGTTGGTACCAATGATTGAAGAAGGATTTTTGGAAGGTACCATAAGCCAGGATATTATTAATGAATATCTAAAAAAGCCCATCCTTCAAAATATAAGCGCTTTAATTTTAGGTTGCACGCATTATCCGCTGATCAAAGAACAGGTCGCACATTTCTATGAAAATACAATTGAAGTGATCGATTCTTCCGAAATTGTAGCTAAATCGCTCAAAGCTTATTTGGAATACAATTTATTAATCAATAATCAGGGGCATTCTTCAAATCAGTTTATGGTCTCCGATTATACAAAATCGTTTGAAGAACTGACTAAATTATTTTTTGTTGAACGAGTGCATCTGGAAAAATATAAATTATGGGAGTAAATTTATACCGGGGATTTAAACAGAATTTTTAAACATAAAAAAGCAAATAAAAATGAAATCGACCATTTCACTATTTATAATAGCCGTACTGTTTTCCATGTCATGTGGTGACGACAACAAAAAGGCCAAAGACCAATTGTATGATAAGGTCATGGCTGTTCACGATGAGATCATGCCTAAAATGGGTGATATTACGAAATACAAAAAACAGCTAACAGGTATGATTGATGAACTGATTGAAGCCGGTCGGGAAGAAAATGAAGCCAGAATCGCCGAGCTTAAAAAAGCCGTTGAAGATCTGGAGAATTCTCATGATGGCATGATGAATTGGATGCGTGCATTTGATAATGATTTTGAAGGCAAAGTTCACGAAGAAGTTATGGAATACCTGGAAGATCAAAAAACCAGAATCGAAAAAGTTGGAAAAGAAACAAATACGGCATTGAAAAATGCGGAAAAATTACTGACAAAATGAAACCGGCAAGACCGGAGCAAATTCAGGACACACACGAGCACGATCATATTTCTCTGTGTGCCAGCAAATCATAAAAATATAAACACATGAAACAGGCTATGCCTGAGATAATTATCGAGATATACTGGATAATGATGATCAACGGCACAGAGCGGGGTTTCTACAAATTTTAAACACATGAAACAGGCCATGCCTGAGATAATTATCGAGATATACTGGATAATGATGATCAACGGCACATGGCGAGGTTTCTACAAATCTTAAACACATGAAAATATCAAGAAGAAAACTCATTCGGGCCGGATTGATAAGCGCTCCGATATTAGGCCTTCCCTCGATTGGAAAATCTTATAAGAAGGAAACAGGACAACGAATTAAACTCGGTGTGTCTACATATTCATATTGGCACTTCCGCCCTCCAAAGGTGAGCATAAGCACCATCATTGATAAAGCTGCCGCATTGGGCATCGAAGGAGTGGATATTCTTCACCGGCAAATGGAAAGTGAAGAAAACGGATATTTACAAAACCTGAAAAAACACGCATTTCTGAATGGCGTTGATCTGATCAGTTTGTCTATCCACCAGGATTTTGTTGAACCGGATAAAGAAAAGCGACAACAGCATATCGAACATACCCTCAAATGCATTGAACTGGCGTACAAAATGGGCATACCTTGCATACGGCTAAACTCGGGCAGATGGAATACAATCAAATCGTTTGATGACCTGATGGCCGCTAATGGAAAGGAACCGGTATTGGAAGGATATACCGAAGATCACGGCTTCCAATGGTGCATCGACAGCATAGAAAAATGTCTGCCCAAAGCCCAGGAATGCGGTGTGGTGCTTGCGCTCGAAAATCACTGGGGCCTCACCAGAACCCCTGAAGGGCTTTTGAGAATTCATGATACTATTAACTCCCCCTGGTTGGGCATCCTGATGGACACCGGCAACTTCCTGGAAGATCCATATGACAAATTGGAGATGATCGCCCCGAAAGCTGTTTTTGTACAAGCCAAAACCTACTATGGCGGTGGTGAATGGTATACACTTGATCTTGATTATAAACGAATTGGCGATATCCTGAAAAAGAACAAGTACAATGGTTATGTGTCGCTGGAGTTTGAAGGAAAGGCTCCGGCCGATGAAGGAGTCGCCAGAAGCGTTGCAATGCTGCGTGAGGCGTTTGGGTAAAACCACCCTTGCTCACGCACATCAAGAGGACCTATAAAAATATTGACTTTCATGAATTATTTGTTGTTTATCAATAAATATATATTGATAAATGACTGATCCTGCTGTTCGCAATCGTACGGAAAAATGTATGGAAATGAACAAAGATGATTGAAAATAAACACAAAAAAGAGAGTAAGTATTTGATTATTAATTGTTTGAATAAACAGGAATGATATTTTCATGAATCGAGGCAGACACAAATCGTTCGTTATGAAGAGTTTTACAAAAATTATTATTCCGGCTATTGCATTCTTGTTCGTTTTCAGCTCTGTATTTTCTCAAAAAAGAAAACACAAGTACGACGACGACGCGGTGGTGAGCATAAAAATAAATGGAAGAGAACAGGACATTGAAGCGTATTTCGAAGCGTGGGGCGAAGAGCTTGGCAATAAGATCGAAAGGATGTTCGATGATTCAAGGATCCACATCGACTTCGATGACGACGACATTGACATCAACTTTGACAACATTTGTATCGATATCGATGACTTTGCGGAATCGATAGCTGAGGCGGTAACAGAAGCGGTTACCAATATGACCATTGAGATCAAGGACATTGACCCTTACGATATCGACCACGATCTCAACTGGGACGATGATGAGGACCTGGAAGATATGATCGAAGAAATCGAAGATCGGTATGGCTCCAAAGTAGAAAACATCGACCGTCTGAAAATTAAAATCCGCGAAGATTATGTGAAACTGGAAATGGATGCCACCCTGAAAAACGGAAAGAAAATCGATAAGATTAAAATTATTGCGCACTAGAAAATCCGATCCATTAACTGTCAACAAGTAACAGGCCAGGTCCTGAACATCCGGATTGGTGAACTATTTTTTGTACTGCGTACGCGACTGCAATCCAAGTCCCACTTCTAGAGGTTATCTGTTGTGTCGGCGTGGGTCTGACAAGTATTCATAATCTGCCTGATTTCGTTGAGTGTGAATATTCGAGCGGTATCGGCAAATACGGTATAAACATAAGTCGCAATTTCAGCGATTTCCAGATCTGTAATTCCCGGAATCCCCGGCATTTCCTGATTAAAAACAATACCGTTAACAGTTATCTCCCCTTTTTGACCATAACGCATTCCGCAAATTACATCTGCTACATTTGGCAATAAATAATCAGATCCTTTTAATGGGGGATACAAACGGGCAAGTCCCCTTCCGTCCGGTTGATGGCAATTTGCACAATGAAGTGTGTACAATCGTTTACCTTCGGCAAGATATTGTCTTAATCTGATTTTTGTCCGCTTATCCAGATGATCGAACCGCCCGGATCTCTCATCCGTACTGCAAGAAAAGAATACGATAAAAGCAAAAATAATCGGCCCTGCCTTACCCGTCATTTTACCCTGTATTCTTTCAGTAAAATGTCAACATCTGTCAAGAGTACATCTACCTCATCAGATTTGGTTCCATCGTAAATGCCCCGAATCCTTCTTTCTTTATCTATAATAAGAAAAGCCCCCGAGTGGAGGAAACCACCCGGCTCTTCAGGATCTTCGCGAGCTGTGACCATGTAACTGTTTTGCCCGATATCATATATCTTTTCAAGATCTCCTGTCACAAAATGCCAGGTATCACTGCTTACGCCAAGGCGATTTGCAAATTCATACAAAACCTCTACCGAATCATGCTTCGGGTCTATTGTATGCGAAAGAATCATCACATCGGAATGATCTTTATACTTCTCATAAACCCGCAGCATTTGGGTTTTCATGATCGGGCAAATAGTTGGACAGGAAGTGAAGAAAAAATCTGCAATATATACTTTATCCTTGAAGGTGTCTTGTGTAACCTCATCGCCATCTTGATTGGTAAAGCGGAAGTCCTTAATCGTATGATAGATCGTATCTGCCTTAATTTTTTGATCAAATTCAACATTCTTTATTTCTTTTCTTCCAAGAATAGGAAGTTTCTTCGCCTCAGGGGTGCACGAAAAAACTAAGTTGGCCGAAACAGCCAGGATAAAAATGCGATTCATTAGGATTGAAATACTTAATTGGATTTTTTAATCAAAGATCGCCCTGCGATAAATATTAATATGACCAGGACAGCGATCCCTCCAACAATCAAAAGATTATGGATCGTGTCCTTTAAAACTGCCAAAGCTACAATCGAAAAAAGAAAAACCATACCGGATTGACTCATGGCCTTCAACTGATCAACCGTCTTTTTATACACGTCTTTTTGCAAATTCTTATTAGCAAAATGAATGATATGGTGATAAACGATCAAAGCAACCACAAAGCCCATTTTTACCCAAAACCAGATGCTTGAAAAATAAGGATGCATGATGCCAAGACCAAAGATAACCGCCAAACCCATCGCAGGCCAGCCAACCCTTGTCCAAAGTCTCCTGGCCATTAGTTTATGTTGATTGATGAGTATGCTTCGATCCGGCTCGGTTTTTGAGTTGGCCTGTGTTTGATAGATAAATAACCTGGGCATGTATAATAACACCCCCATCCAAATAATGACCGCTATAACGTGCAGTGTCTTTAAAACTAAGAATACCATAAATTTTTTTAATAACGTAACTATCAGAAGGCGAAGTTAGTTTTTTTAGAAACAGAGAAAATCAAATGGGAATATTTATTCTGAATCTGTAAAAATCGGGGCATCAGCTTTTGACTGAATCTTTCGCCCGTTCACCAATATACTTTAATATCTTTTGAAATTCATCCGGATGAAACCAGCTAAACTCCCTGTCTTTTCTAAACCATGTAAGCTGTCGTTTGGCATACCTTCTGGTATTTCTTTTTAACAATCTGGTAGCCTCGGCCAAATCATACGCTCCATCCAGATGGCCCAAAACCTCTTTATAGCCAACAGTTTTCAACGCATTAAGATGCCGTTTGTCACACAATTGCCGCACTTCGTCGACAAGCCCCGCTTCCAGCATCCGGTCGACACGCAAATTTATTCGCTCGAATAATTCATTCCTGGAACGGTCCAGTCCGATTTTTATAATTTTGAAGGTCCTTGAAACCTTGCTGTCCGTTCTGAATATCGAATACGGCCGGCCGGTTCCCCGGCACACTTCCAGTGCGCGGATAATCCTCTGAGGATTTCGGCGATCGACAAATTCATAATAACCGGGATCTTTTATTCTAAGCTCTTCCAAAAGTGGAGGTAAGCCATGATGCTCCAGTTCATCATATAATTCTTCTCTGAACCTGGGATCAACTTCCGGAATTTCATTCATTCCGTGGCATACGGCCTGAATGTATAGTCCGGAGCCTCCTGTTATTATTGCACAATTGCTCTTTTTAAACAGCAGCTTCAATAAATTTAAAACTTCCACTTCAAATCTTCCCGCGCTAAACTCCTCATGAACGGATATGAAATCGACAAAATGATGGGGCACATCATGCATTTCTTTTTGTGTTGGCTTGGCTGTACCGATCGCCAACTCTTTAAAAAATTGCCTGGAATCTGCAGATATAATCTCACAATCCAGCTTTTTAGCAAGCTCAACACATAATTCGGTTTTTCCTACGGCCGTGGGACCCGCGATCACAATCAAAAAATTTTGAACTTCGGAAGTGGATTCCATTTTTCCAGTATTGCTATTATTTTCCAAAATTATGTAACAATGTAAGGTGAAATCAGTTCGAAATAGAAAAAATCTTATAAAATGTTTAATTTTAAAAAGCTAAATACATGAAGTAAAAGAAATGTCGGGCCGCAATACCTTATTAGTTGATACTCCAAATCCACCGATGGTTACTGACGACCGGTTTAAAGAAAAGGATGGTCCCAAATGTATCATCAGGCTAGATGGACATATGATCACAAATGTTCAGGAAACCGGAAGTAATCTTTTTAGATTCGATATTTCTAAGGCCAAAGGAAAGTCAATCGAATATATATTGCCGGAATTTCAGGCAGACGGCAACAATTCCGGATCTGTGATCCAATCGATACTGAATGATTTAAAATCGGGCCGGCCGGTTTCAACCACCATTCAGATAAAAAACACCTCAAATACCCTCTTTTATGCCGATCTAACTGCCTTCAGTTTTGAGAAAGATACATATTTCCTCACGCTGAGCCCTACGAAATTTGATGCCTCCACCGTAAAGCAAACATTGTCGGGAAGAGAACCTTTAAATGTTCAGAGTTTTCTTGCGGACAGTTCACTAATGTTCAAATGCTATGATATCGACGGCTCGGTTTATTATTTAAATTCGGCCTATCTGGATTATACGGCCACATCGTTTAATCAGCAACTTAAAGAAGGATGGATAAAGTCCATTAATGTCAGCGACCGGGACAGGGTAAAAAAAGTTTTGGTAAATGCTTTAAGAAACCATGAAAAATACAGCATTAACTACCGACTTGAAAAAGCCGATAATACTTTTGCTTCGGTGTATGAATCCGGAATTCCCGTATTTAATAAGAACGGTTCATTCAACGGTATTGCAGCGGCAATCATCGATTTGGATGAAATAGAAAAACCGGAAATCAATTCGCTTTCAAAAACTGCGGAAGAGTTAAACGAACTTACGGATTCGGCCCCGGTACTGTTTAAAATGTCCAATAGTAAAAACAAATTTTACTATTTCAGTAATCAATGGATTAAATTTACCGGGAAAAATCTAAAAGACCAGAGAAACGAAGGTTGGTTCAGCAACATTTACAAAGACGATGTAGATATTGTAAAGACATCTATCGACGCTGCATTTAGCAAACGAAAAAAATATGGCATCGTCTATCGCATCTACAACAAAAACAATCAGCTGAGATGGGTACACGAAGCGGGTATACCGTTGTATGAATCGGAAGGAGAGTTTTCCGGTTATATTTCCGCAACAATAGATATCACGGACAAGAAAATTGAGGAGGATGAGCGCAACCTTCAACAAGCCCTTCAGGAATCAGAAAGAAAGCTGCACAATTCTCTGGAAAAATCCCATCTTGTTGCTTTTTCACTGGATAAGGAAGGAAAGATTACTTTTTGCAATGATGCCTTAAATAAAGTAACCGGGAAAACAAAGGATGAACTTGTTGGCCAAGTATTTTATGAATGCCTGTTCCCCGAGGCCCTGCGTGAAGAAGCCAGGAACTTTTTACACAATATTATCCACAACAGCGGTTATGTTAATACGTTTGAAGGTCACATTGCTCATAAGCAGGGGCGATCAGTTATTTTAAAGCTGAGCTCGGTTGTATTGTATAATGCAAAAGGGCAAATTGCGGGTGTCACCCTCGTCGGTGAGAATGTTACCGAAAAGCGAAAAATTGCCGAAGACCTGAAACGAAGCAGTGACCAGTTAAAGGAGCTTTTTGATAATGCGAACGACCTCATTCAAATATTCAGCCTGGATGGTCAGCTTCAGTTTGTAAACAAGATCTGGAAAGAAAAACTCGGATATGACGACGATGAAATCCTGGGTCTAAAGTTTAATGACATCGTCCATCCCGACTATGTGAGCAAAACAACCATTGCCCTGGACCTCATTCTTGAAGGCAAGAATGTCGATAAATTCGACACGGTTTTCATGGCAAAAAACGGAAAGGAAATTTATTTGACAGGGGGTGTCAATTGCTCGTTTAAAGACGGCAAGCCCATAGAGTTCAGAGGTATTTTCCACGACATCACAGAAAGAATACGAGCGGAAAAAGCACAGGCACTCTATTATAAAATTGCCAATATGGCCATCCACAGCTCCAATATAGAGACCCTTTTTGCCAATATTCATCACGAGCTAAACAATATTATTGAAGCCAAAAATTTCTATGTTGCCCTGGTCGACAAGGAAAGTAAAAAGCTCAACTTCCCATATTTTATTGACGAAAACACACCAAAAATTGACAATAAATTCGAACGTAAACTGGGCAACGGCATCACGGAATACGCAATGGGTTCGAATAAGCCGTTGTTTTTGTACCATAAAGACATCGTCAACCTGGAATATCACGGGAAGATCGTAGTGGAAGGAGAAATTCCAAAAATCTGGCTGGGAGTACCTTTAAGGATTGCTAACCGCGTAATTGGCATCATCTCTTTGCAATGTTACACGGAAAAAAGCACCTACAACTACAAGGACCTTGAATTACTTGATTTTATTTCAGGCCAGGTAGCTTTGGCTATAGAAAGAAAACAGAAGGAACATAAGATCTATGAACAATCAGCCAGATTAAAAGCAATTTTTGAAAGCAGCAGCCACCTTATTTGGTCGGTGGACGGGAACAACAACTTTACTTCTTTCAATCAAAATTATTTCAAAACGAATAAGGAGTTCTACAACCTGGATTCGATAGAAAAACATCATCGTGGGAGAAAACCCAAAAGTCTGACCAACGATGAACAGTTCTGGAAAGAAAAATATCAACAGGTATTCTCCGGGGAATTCCTGCATTTCGAAACCTCATTAAAAAATAAAAATAATAAGCAGGAAATTTGGAAGGAGATCTTCTTAAACCCGATTTATCAGGAGGACGGCACCATCCGGGAAGTCTCGGGTATCGCACACGATATTACGGAAAAAAAATTTTCTGACATTGCCTTACAAGAAAACGAAGAAAAATTCAGAAACATTTTTGAGTCGTTCCAGGACATCTATTTCAGATGTGATAAGAAGGGAACAATTACTATGGTCAGCCCATCCGTCAAGGAATTGTTGGGCTACGAAGAAGATTTCGTACTCGGAAACAACATCGTCAATTTCTATCCAAACGTGGAAGAGACGAAAATACTTGTCAGGAAACTTTTAAAGGAAAAAAGTCTGCGAAACGTCGAGGCATCCGTAAAAACCAAATCCGGAAAAGAAATTCAGATTCTTTGCAATATCCGGGTATTGTTCAAAAACGATGAGTATGCATATATTGAAGGAGTGGCCAGGGATATTACCAAGCTAAAAGAAGCCAGTCTTGAGCTTCAAAAAGCAAAAGAAGTTGCCGAAAGATCATTAAAGGTGAAAGAGAACTTTCTTGCAAACATGAGTCATGAGATCCGCACTCCAATGAATGGGGTAATCGGCACGATTGATCTGATGAGCAATACCTTACTGGACGAAGAACAAATAAGATATGTAAGCACCATCAAAAAATCATCCGAAACTTTATTGAACATCCTCAACGATATACTGGATCTGTCAAAAATAGAAGCAGGTAAATTCGAACTGAAGAAAATCCCGGTAAAGCTAAAGAATACCCTTGAAAAATTATACGCGTTATTCGCTCAGCAAGCTCAGGCGAAGGATATCAACCTGTATTATCACATGGATAAAAATCTGCCGAAGAAGATTCTGCTAGACGAGACGAGATTGCTTCAGGTATTGTCAAATCTCACCTCAAACGCTATAAAATTTATAGACGGAGGCGGATCAATAAATATAAGTCTTAAGACCATTGTAAAGAACGGCAATAAGAATATTATCAAAGTTGTCGTCAGCGACAGCGGAATCGGTATTTCGCAGGAAAATGTCAAGAAGTTATTTACGAGCTTCAGTCAAATTGAGGATTCA
The DNA here is from genome assembly GCA_022360055.1 of Cytophagales bacterium. Taxonomy (GTDB): domain Bacteria; phylum Bacteroidota; class Bacteroidia; order Cytophagales; family Cyclobacteriaceae; genus JAAUQL01. Next base: position 206,475 of record JAKSDO010000187.1, read on the forward strand.
TCTACCAAAACATTCGGAGGCACAGGATTGGGTTTATCTATTTCAAAACAGCTTTGCAAGCTTATGGGGGGAGATATTGGGGTATTTTCGGCTCTGGGACTTGGCAGCTCCTTCTGGTTTACATTTGAAGCGGATGAAACGGATGAAGACGTTATTGATGAAGAGGAATTGCTGAAAAAAGATGTCATGATCAACAATTTCTTCAATGAAAAGAATCCTCGAATTTTGTTGGTTGATGATAATATGGTAAACAGGCAGGTCGCAGGAGAAATTCTTAAAAAATCGGGATGTGAAGTCGATGTTGCTGTGAATGGTCAGGACTCTATAAATAAGGCACAAAAGAAAAATTATGATGTGATTTTCATGGATATTCAGATGCCGGATATGGACGGTGTCACCGCAACCAAGAAAATTAAAGCCCTGGGGATAAAGAACCTGGCCCCGATTGTTGCCATGACTGCCTATTCGATGAAAGAAGACAAGGAAAGGTTTATAAAATCCGGGCTGGACGATTACATTTCCAAACCGATCAAGGCCAATGAACTTCTGAACAAAATCAGATCACTACTCAACATTGAAAAGGGATCAAAAGAGCTTGAATTTTCCGTTGTCGAAGAACAAGAAAGCATTATAAATGCCGAAATTGTAGAACAATTGGTAAAGTATGGAGGTGAGGAAATGGTTATGAATGTTTTCTCCGACTTCGAGCATGAAACCGCTGAACAAATTGATAGCTGTATTCTTTCATTAAATGATGGTAACTACGAAAATATTTTAATTAATTTGCATACATTGAAGGGTAATGCCGGAACACTTGGAATTGAAAAGGTCTCTAGTCTGACCAGAACGATTGAGGCCAAATTGAAAGTTGAAAAACACATATATGATGGCCTGGCTGATGAATTAAATGATTTGAAACAAAATTTTGAAGAATTTAAAAATTATTATCCGACTTTTCTAAAATAAGTAAAATGGAATCTAAAAAAGTATTAATTGCAGAAGATAGTTCGGTTATTCAAAACTTAACAAAAAAAATACTGCAAATTCAAAACTATCAGATTTTTTCTGCCAAGAATGGTGTGCAGGTACTGGAAATGCTGGAGAACGAATATTATGATATAATCCTAATGGACATAAACATGCCTAAAATGGATGGCATGGAGTGCGCACGTCAGATCAGACAACTCGACGACGATGAAAAATCAAAGATTCCTATTGTGGCGATAACCGGAAATGCAATGAATTATTCCATGGATGATTTTAAAAATGCCGGGATTAACGAATATCTTCAAAAACCCTTAAATTTTGACAATCTGGTCGATACGGTGAAGAATTTAACTACCTAAATGGAAATTAAATATTCCAGACATTTCCTGAATAAGCTTGAAGACATATTTTCAGAATCAGACTATATTCTACGATACGAAAAGGGCAATTTTAAATCCGGCTACTGTATTATTAATGATACGAAAGTAGTCGTAGTGAATAAATTTTACTCATTGGAGGGTAAAGTAAATTGTCTGTTGGATATTTTAAAATCAATTGAGTTGGATGCGCGGCAATTAAATTCAAAAAACCTTAAATTATTTAGGGAGGTTAGGGAGGAAAATTGAATTTAAGATTGACATTTCTTGGAACAGGTACTTCACAGGGTGTTCCGGTAATTACCTGCCACTGCCCCGTTTGCAAATCCAACGATTCTAAAGATAAACGCTTAAGAACCTCTGCACTAATCGAATCCGACAAATGTAATCTTGTGATTGACTCCGGTCCGGATTTCAGATATCAAATGCTGAGGGCAGACCTTCAGAGGCTCGACGCAATATTATTTACCCATCAACACAGGGACCATATTGCCGGATTAGATGATGTCAGGAGTTTTAATTTCAAACAAAAGCGCGCCATGCCGGTTTACGGCAATGAATTCGTGATCGACCAGATAAAGCGGGAATTCCATTACGTTTTTGAAAGTGACTACCCGGGTATTCCACAACTGGAAATTCATCAAATCAACAGCGAACCATTTCTCATAGAGGATTTAAACATAATACCTGTGGAGGTTTTACACCATAAATTACCGGTACTGGGTTTTCGAATTCATGACCTCACCTACATTACCGACGCAAATACAATCCCCGAAAAAGAATATGAAAAAATCAAAGACACAAGAATTCTGGTATTGAACGCTTTACAAAAGGATGATCACATTTCTCACTTCACTTTGGATGATGCACTTGAAGTGATTAAAAAAGTAAAGCCTGAAAAAGCGTATCTGACCCATATAAGTCATAACATGGGGTTGCATGAAGAAGTATCGGAGGATTTGCCTTCGGAGGTATTTCTAGCTTATGACGGACTTTCGGTAAACATTTGAAAAATGCATAACAACTATTATTTCCTGAGACAATTAAGTCGGCAGCTTGGTCAGGAAATCCGAGGATTCTGCATAGGCGAAGTTTTTAGCCAATCCAAAGATGAGCTCATCATATCTGCGTATAAAAACGGTAAGGAATTTTATATCAAAGCATATCTGTCGCCAGGATTTTGTTGTTTGTCTTTCCCCAAAACGTTTTCACGAGCAAAAAAAAATAGTGTAAACCTCTTTTCAGGAATCGTAGGTTGTGAAATAAAGGATGTCGTCCAGATCGATAATGACCGCAGCTTCTATTTTCAGTTTACCGACGACATTCAATTGCTGTTTAAAATGCATGGCAACCTGTCGAACATTGTGCTGATCAAGGACAATTCGGCAGTTGAGATATTTAGGAAAAATCTGATCAAAGACAATAACATCCGACCGAGTGAGCTGTCAAAAGAGCTCCCTGTTACTCGAGAAATATTCAGACTACAAAAGGGAAATGTAAAAAACATTGTTCCTACATTGGGCAACTCATTTGATCGGTACCTTCAAAACAAGAATTATGATCAATTGGGAATAAATGAAAAATACAGTTGTATAACAGAGCTGCTGAACTACCTGGAAAACCCGGATTATTACCTCCACTCGGATGATGATACTATTGCCCGGCTTAGTTTGTACAAAATCGGCAAGAATGATTACGAATACGGCACACCGGTTGAGGCTGTTACTGATTTTTTCCTGAAGCACATATCGGCGTCGAGGTTACAAAAGGAAAAATCAATCCTTAAGAATTCCATTCATAAACAAATCAAAAAACTCGATGCATATATTCAAAAGTCATTATTACATCAAAGGAAACTCCTCGGAATTTCCAATTATAGACATATCGGAGATTTAATCATGTCGCAACTTCATACAATCAAACCGTACATCTCTGAAGTAGAATTAATAGATTTTATCACGCAAACACCTGTAAGGATCTCATTAAAACCGAATTTATCTCCACAGGCAAATGCCGAGAAATATTATAAAAAGGCAAAAAACCAGCAGATCGAAATCGACACCTTAAAAACAAATATTGAGTTAAAGAAAAAGCAAAAAGAAAATCTGTTGGCTGAGCTAAACGAAATTGAAAACATTTCTTCGATAAGGGATATCACAAAAAAAGCTGCCGGGAAACCGGATAAAACCCCGCCCCCATTTCGGGTCATTAATTTTATGGATTATGAAATATTGGTTGGCAAAAACGCGACGAAAAACGATCAGCTCACATTTAAATTTGCGAAAAAAGAAGATCTGTTTCTTCATGCAAAAAATTCGTCCGGTTCGCACGTCCTGGTAAGAAAAAAAAGCAATCAAAATTTTCCTAAACCTGTAATTGAAAAAGCGGCCTCCCTGGCGGCCTATTATTCAAAAAGTAAAAACGAGAATTTGTGTAACGTTTTATATACGCCTAAAAAATATGTCCGCAAACAAAAGGGCGCTCCGCCGGGAACGGTTATTGTAGAAAGGGAGAAGGTAATCTTGGTCAAGCCTTCAAAGATCTAGCAATGCCAAACAGGTCAGAAGATCAGGTTTTCCCTGGACTTAAGCTCTACGACCTCAAATTTCTGAACATACTGGACCTTTGGCACCTCAGATAACCGAACCTTCAATTCCTGTTCCGAATATGTGTCTTCAAATCCCTGGATAATTGTTAAATAGTCAAACCTTTTTAGCTCCGGCAGAAGAAAAGCCAAATGATCGTCATAAGGATTTACCGATTTGTTTGTGAGCAATCTGAAGCAACTATGTTCTGTTTTGAATAAATAGTTGGATATTACCAAATTTTGACTTTTCAGAAATTCGATCTCGATATCAGATACTTTATCAAGTTGGATTTGAAATTGATTGTTAAGCAGCCAGGCCAGTTTATATTCCTTAAGTGTGGAGATCAATCCGAACAGGGCAAAGTTATAATCAAAATCAGCTTCAAGTTTTCTTTTTTTCATCCGTTTATATTTTTTAGACTGCTGACACGCAGAAAAATATAATCATGCTCGTATGTGTCCTGAAATTGCTCCTGTCCTACCGGTTTCATCCCATCAAAAATCTACGGTAAGTTCCGGGCGAAAAACAAGACGTAAGAAATTCGTCAAAAAGGTATTTAAATTTTCGAAAATATGTCAATACATCCAGTGAGATATTTTTGAATTTTCCAAAAATAGCTTAAAAAACTGCATTTAGACGTAAAATTTGAACTTTAAAAAAATAGTTTGACATTCAACTGCGAAATGCATTTCTTTGCACTGAGTTTTAACAAAATCTACAGAACAAAATGTCAGAAATTGCACAAAAAGTAAAGGGAATCATTATTGATAAGCTTGGAGTAGAAGAATCTGAAGTTACTCCGGAGGCTAGTTTCACCAACGATTTGGGAGCAGATTCCTTGGATACAGTTGAATTGATCATGGAATTTGAAAAAGAATTCAACATTTCTATTCCTGATGATCAGGCAGAAAATATAGCTACAGTAGGTCAGGCAATATCCTATCTAGAAGAAAACGTAAAAAGCTAAATATCTTTCTTATCTAAAATTCTTTTATGAATTTAAAAAGAGTAGTAGTTACCGGGTTAGGGGCGCTAACACCGCTTGGAAATGATGTCCGGGCTTATTGGAACGGTTTGGCAAACGGTGTTAGCGGTGCTGGTCCAATTACGCGGTTCGATGCCTCAAAGTTTAAGACGCAATTTGCATGTGAGGTAAAAGATTTTGATCCTCTCAATTATCTGGACAGAAAGGAGGCCAGAAAATTGGATTTGTTTACTATTTTTTCTTTGGTTTCCGCCCAGGAAGCCATGGAAAATTCCGGATTAAATCTTGAAAAAATAAATGGCGACCGCTCTGGAGTCATCTGGGGTTCCGGAATCGGAGGGCTCAAAGCCTTTCAGGATGAAGTCACCACTTTTAATCGGGGAGATGGGACGCCGCGTTTTAGCCCATTTTTTATTCCAAAAATGATCGCTGATATCAGCGCCGGATATATTAGCATTAAGTATGGTTTCAGAGGGCCCAATTTCGCAACTGTTTCGGCATGCGCTTCAGCAACAAATGCACTTGTCGAATCCTTCAATTATATTAGATTAGGGAAAGCGGATGTCATGATTTCCGGAGGTTCGGAAGCTTCTGTTGTGGAATCGGGAATTGGCGGATTTAATGCGTTAAAAGCATTATCGGAAAGAAATGACTCTCCGGAAACAGCTTCGAGACCGTTTGATAAAGATCGTGATGGTTTCGTGCTTGGGGAAGGCGGAGCCGCATTGATATTGGAAGAGCTGGAACATGCCAAAAACCGGGGAGCTCATATTTATGCCGAACTTGTTGGCGGCGGACTATCTGCGGATGCACATCATATTACAGCGCCACACCCCGAAGGTTATGGCGCATCCTCCGTAATGAAAAATGCGCTTGAGGATGCACAAATGCAGCCTGAAGAAATTGACTATATAAATGTTCACGGCACTTCGACTCCTTTGGGTGATATCAGTGAAACCAGAGCAGTATTGAATGTATTTGGTGATCACGCCTACAAACTCAATATCAGCTCTACAAAATCCATGACCGGTCACTTGTTGGGTGCTGCCGGAGCGGTAGAAGCCGTTGCCTCAATTCTCGCGATCGAGCATCAGACAATCCCTCCGACCATCAATCATTTTACAGATGATGAAGAATTGGATAATAATCTTAACTTTACCTTTAATAAGGCTCAAAAAAGAGAAGTGAATGCTTCGCTTAGCAACACTTTTGGATTTGGAGGGCATAACTTCTCGGTGATTTTTAAGAAGTTCAATTAAAATAGTTTTCCTTTGATAAGAAGGATCTACAATGCTTTGTTTTTTGTTTCAAAAAGCAAAAGACAGTTAATTAATTCAATTAAAGCTATTACAGGTGTTTATCCGGTAAATATTGAACTTTACAAACTAGCGACCCAACATCGCTCCATAGCCAAACATAACGAAATTGGGCTCAGAGAATCCAATGAAAGATTAGAGTACCTAGGAGATGCCATACTTGGTTCTATTGTCGCAGAATATCTCTTTAAAAAGTACCCGCTTAAAGACGAAGGATTCCTGACGGAAATCCGGAGTCGGATTGTCAATCGCGACGCTCTAAATGTCGTCGCAAAAAAAATGGGTATTTCGGGCATCGTTGAATATACCGACAACCGCAAAAGTCGCCAGGCATATAAGTCTATATACGGAGATACCCTGGAAGCATTGATCGGAGCTATTTATCTTGATAAAGGCTATATGATCACCCGCAAGTTTATAGTATCAAAAATGTTGCGGCAACAATACGATCTGGAAGCGTTAATAAAAACAAATCCAAATTATAAAAGCAAGATCATCGAATGGGCCCATCGCCATAATAAGGACATCAAATTTGAAATCACGGAGGTAAAGGGATCCAGTCATAACAGAGAATTTATGGCCGAGCTTAAAGTGGAAGGCGAGCCAATTGCAAAAGGTAATGGGTTCAGCAAAAAGAAAGCCGAGCAAGATGCAGCGCAGAAATCCTGTGTAAAACTTCATATTGAATAGTATATTTGCCACTTCGTTTTGAGAAACAATTCAATGGCAAAAATTAAAGTTGCTGGGGCAGCACTAAATCAAATACCAATTGATTGGGAAAACAATCTCAAAAACATTGAAGACGCCATTGCAGTGGCAAAGGCAAAGGGTGTCAAAATTCTTTGCCTTCCCGAGCTTTGTCTTACGGGCTACGGATGTGAAGATCTTTTCCTAAGCAATTGGCTTCCCCGAAAAGCGGTTTCATTCCTCCAGGGGATCATCGCATCCACCGAAGATATTGCAGTGACCATTGGATTGCCAATATCCGTCCGAGGCAAAACATATAACTGCATAGCTGTAATAAAAGATCAAAAATTGTGTGGCGTCACTGCAAAACAATTTCTTGCCAATGATGGCGTGCACTATGAACCGAGGTGGTTCGCAGCCTGGACTCCCGATGAAGTGGTCGAATATCAAATTGGTAAAGAAATCGTTCCATTTGGTGATTTGACGTACAATTTGTATGGCATTCATACAGGAATTGAAATATGTGAAGATGCCTGGAGAGATGATCGTCCGGCTTGCCGGCTGGTCGAAAAGAACATTCAATTAATATTAAATCCGAGCGCCAGTCATTTTGCCTTTGGCAAATCGCTCACAAGGGAAAACCTGGTTGTAGAAAGCTCCAGAAATTTTCATTGCTACTATGTCTACGCAAATTTGTTGGGCAATGAAGCGGGTCGAATGATTTATGATGGAGAAATAGTAATTGCCGGTCACGGAAATTTACTGCAGTTTAATCACAAGCTTTCCTTCAAGAACGTTAATCTTGTGCATTCGGACATAAATCCATTGAACAAACACCCCCATAAACGCTTTTCCGGCATTCCACCGGAAAATAAATATGAGGTTTTTACCCAGGCAGAATCCCTAGCATTATTTGATTACATGCGGAAAAGCAGAAGTAAGGGGTTTGTTTTATCCTTATCCGGAGGCGCCGATTCATCGACATGCGCAATTCTGGTGTCGGAAATGGTGCGGCGAAGCATTGATGATATAGGTCTTGAAACATGCCTCAAAAAACTAAACATGGATGATTTGCTTGACGGTTGCACAAATCTCGACAAGAAAGATCAACAAACGTTTATCGTAAATAATATTTTACACTGTGCGTATCAAGGTACCGTAAATTCCTCGGTGCAAACCCTGGAAAGCGCACGCGAATTAGCCGAAGAAATCGGAGCCCGGTTTGATCATTGGCAAATTGACGAGGAAGTAAATTCTTATTCCAACAAAATTGAGAAAATATTACAGCGGTCCCTGAGCTGGGAACAGGACGATCTGGCTATGCAGAACATCCAATCAAGATCAAGATCTCCCATCATCTGGATGTTGGCCAATCTTAAAAACGCTCTTTTGCTGGTGACCTCAAACAGAAGCGAAGGAGATGTTGGCTATGCGACCATGGATGGCGATACCAGTGGAAGTATTGCGCCAATTGCTGCTGTGGATAAGTATTTTGTTCTAAACTGGCTTGTATGGGCTGAAAAAACCCTGGGATACAAGAGTTTAAGACATGTAAACAACCTTAATCCTACCGCTGAGCTGAGGCCTCCGGATAAAAGTCAGACAGACGAAGATGACTTAATGCCCTATCATGTAATCATTGAAATCGAAAAGTTAGCCATAAGGGACAGGCGATCCCCAAAAGAAATTTTCAATACTTTAAAAAAACAAAAATTGGAAACACATGAATTATTAAAAATCCATATAAAGAAATTTTTTACACTGTGGAGCAGGAATCAATGGAAAAGAGAACGAACAGCTCCTGCCTTTCATTTAGATGATTTTAACGTCGATCCCCGAACCTGGTGCAGGTTTCCTATACTATCATCCGGCTATTTCGACGAACTGGCCGAATTAGAAGATATTTAAAAACAATTCACATCCATTATTTATATATTCGCGAAAATCTTAATATTCATACGCAATGAACCTTTTTAATTACATCATCTGGTCGCCAAATCCTGAGATATTTCCAGGCATAGATTGGATTGAGGTCCGATGGTACGGACTCCTTTTTGCAGCCGGATTTATTATTTCACAACAGTTGATGTACCATATTTTTAAATCCGAGGGTAAACCTCAAAAGGATGTTGATTCTTTGACGCTTTGGATGATCATATCTACCATCATCGGCGCCAGGCTGGGGCACGTAATCTTCTACGAACCTATGAGATATCTGAAAGATCCGGTATCCATATTAAAAACCTGGGAGGGTGGACTGGCAAGTCATGGCGCTACCATCGGAATTCTCACGGCAATCTATTTATACGTAAATTATCTCGTGGATATAAATCCATTTAAAGGTCGATTTATCTGGAAAAAGAGAAAGAGAGAAGGTCAAAGTTACCTTTGGATTGTAGATCGGATTGTGATTTGTGTGGCCGTTACGGGCGCCCTGATTCGATTCGGAAATTTTCTTAATGCTGAAATAATAGGATTGCCAACCCGGTCGAACTACGGAGTCGTATTTGCCAGAGAAGCGGTGGACGGCATTGAATCCATACGCCAGGTTGAACAAACAAAGGTTAAAAAAGACAATTCCAGGACCATAGATGAAAACGGGCATATCCCCATAGAAATTGAAATTGAATTTGCCAAGTCCGTAAACAGCCCGGAGATTGCCGGACAAATCGTGAAAACAAATGTGAAAACGATTTTGAGTAACTATGCTTCGCTTCATATATACGAACCTCCGGCAAATCCGATGCAGTTTGAAATCAACCAGAAAAATGGAAGGCAAATTGCCCTGGTGAAGACAAAAGCAATTTCGCGACATCCGGCACAACTTTACGAGTCGATTTCTACCTTCCTGATATTCTTATTGTTATTGTTTATTTGGAACAAGCGAAAAGAAAAGATGCCAGAGGGATTGCTGTTTGGAACATTTCTTGTCATACTATTCGGGCTGCGGTTTGCTTATGAATTTATCAAGGAAAATCAAGTGGAGTTCGAAGATGCAATGAGCCTTAATATGGGACAGATTTTAAGTATTCCTCTCGTTATTATCGGCATTTGGATACTTTTTAATCTAAAAAAGTTACAACCAAGATCTCAAACCGGAAACGACAAAAAAAGCAAAATGTCTTGATCAGTTTTCAGATTGTAATGCAAAATTCCGTTAATTGATAAACGGTAATCAGCTAACTATAACTTCATAGAGTGACACAATCTTTTGTTATCGGGCTTGGAATGTTCCTTTTATTGTGCGTGAGCTCTACTTTTTCCCGGTGTGAAATCCCCTTAAAAAAAGGAGATACCGCTGTTTCGGATGGCGATACCGTTCAGATTGATAAAATTTTCATCATAGGCCACAAAAAAACCAAAGAACACATTATCAGGCGAGAATTAAGTATCCATGACGGCCAACAAATAAGCAGATTGGAATTGCAGGAAATATTGTTAGCCGATAAAAGAAAACTCATCAATACCAGGCTTTTTCTAAATGTAAATATTAATATCATTGACTTAACGGATGAAAAAATAGACATTATCATTCGTGTCGAAGAGCGCTGGTATTTTTTCCCTATTCCTATTTTTGAGCTGGCCGATCGAAATTTTACAGAATGGTGGGTAAATCAAAAGGCAGATTTTTCCAGAGTCGAATGGGGCATTAAGCTGCGGCATTTCAACTTCAGAGGCCGACGGGAGATCCTTAATATTACGGCTCAGTTTGGGTTCACAAAACTGTTTAGATTGGCATACCAGTTTCCATATATCGATAAAAAGCAGAAATTGGGAGTAAGCTTTTATGGGGATTATGCCACGAACAAAAATATTGCAGTAAGAACCATCGGCCACCGCCAACAGTTTCTGGATTCTGAAAGCGTTGTAAGGGATCGGTGGCGAGGAGGGGTTTCGCTGCGCTATAGACCAAACTTTTATTCATCCCACAGTTTTGGCTTACACTATTCTTCTGTTACGGTTTCCGACTCTATTCCCGAACTTAACCCGAATTATTTTAATAATGGCAGTAAATACCAGCGGTATTTTGCACTGTCCTATAATTTCATTTGGGATTTCAGGGACTTTATTGCATATCCCTTATCCGGAGCTTATTTTCAAATTGCCGCCGATAAAATAGGTCTTGGGATTTACGGCGATATCGATATCCTGAATATCAATGCAAGGTACTCCAGGTACTTTGATTTGGGAAAGAAATTCTATTACGGATCCGGAATAATAGGCAACTTCTCAACGCCGTCGGAGCAACCATATTACAATGTCGTAGGAGTGGGTTTTGAAAAAAATTTTATGAGGGGATACGAACGGTATGTGATTGAAGGGCCCCATTTTATCATACATAAAAACAGTTTCAGAAGATTAATATTTGCCTATGAAGCAGATATTAGCAATGCTGTAAAATTAAAGCAGTTTAGCAAGATCCCGGTTTCCGCCTATTTTACATTGAACTTCGATCATGGCTATGTCGTTAACTATCCGAATTATAGTGAAAATGAACTTTTTACAGGTCGGTATATCTATGGAGGAGGAGTGGGAATTGACATTATTTCATTTTATGACTTCGTTATGAGATGGGAGTATTCCATGAACATCGAAGGAGAACACGCATTATATTTTAATTTATATGCAGCATTTTAGTATTTTTGCACTTTCATTTTTTTCATTTGAATCAAGGAGTAGAGTATGAAGAGGTTAATTATAATTTTTCTTTACATCTGTCTGTGGACCAGTGCATTTAGTGATGAAGGCATGTGGCTTCCTTTACACATCCAACGATTAAATCAGGTGGATATGGAAAAAATGGGCCTTCAACTGACTGCAGAAGAAATATATAGCGTCAATAATTCTTCGTTGAAAGATGCCATTGTAAACCTTGGCGGAGGATTTTGCACCGGTGAGATCATATCGAATCAAGGCCTTTTACTCACCAATCATCACTGTGGGTATGATTATATCCAAGGGCACAGTACCATTGAAAATGATATTCTAACCCATGGGTTCTGGGCGAGGAATAAAGAGGAGGAACTTCCAAATGAAGGGCTGTTTGTACAATTTCTTGTACGAATAGAAGACGTTACCCGGGACGTCTTAAAGGGTGTAAAGGATAAAATGTCGGAAAAGGAACGGGAAGAAATTATCAACAGACAGATTTCAGAAATCAAAGCGGATGCTAAAGGAGATACGCATTATGACGTCAAGGTAAAATCGTTCTATGAAGGAAATGAATTTTACCTTTTTGTTTATGAAACTTATCACGATGTACGTTTGGTTGGAACTCCTCCGGAATCCATAGGAAAATACGGAGGTGATACCGATAATTGGATGTGGCCGAGACACACGGGCGATTTCTCGCTGTTTAGAGTGTATTCCGGACCGGATGGAAAACCGGCCGAATATTCCGAAAACAACATACCATTGAAGCCAAAGCACTACCTGCCGATATCTCTTGACGGAGTTCAGGAAAACGACTTTGCAATGGTATTTGGGTATCCCGGCTCTACAAAGCGGTATTTAACTTCTTTTGGAGTGGAACATGCTATTGAAGAGACCAATCCTGCCCGGGTAAAAATCAGGGGTAAAAAGCTCGAGATCATGAAAGCATCTATGGATACCGATCCCGCCGTAAGGCTCGCTTACGCATCGAAGTACGCCGGTGTGAGCAATTATTGGAAATATTTCATCGGGCAAACCAAGGGATTAAAAAACCTCAATGTGCATGCAAAGAAAGTTCAAATTGAAAAGGAAATCTCAAGCTGGATTTCTCAGAAAAACTCAAGAATAAAAAAATACGGCGATCCGGTAGGTGATATAAAAAGTGCCTACACTGATGTGGAAAAATATAACCTTCCGTTCTATTATCATCTTGAAGCCGGATTTGGAATCGAATTTGTGAAAGCCGGTTATAAATTCAACGACCTCATCAAAACACTTAAAGATCCGGGAAAAGAGGACACAGAAATCGAATCATCCATTTTGGATTTTAGAAACAGATCGGAATCGTTTTTTAAGGATTACAACCCGGAAATAGACAGGAATGTTTTCATCGCAATGATGGAATTTTTCATCGACGACATCGACAATGAATTTGTCCCGGAAGCCCTTAAAGTCGTAAGTAAGCCTACGGAATGCGAAATCGCCTTTGATGGGTTTCAGGCTTCAAAAGACAAAGATTTTTCTTCGTTTGCAGACTATATCTTTTCAAATTCCATATTGGTGAATAAGAAAAAGTTATCTGATTTTTACAAAAGCCCCAACGTCGAAAAGCTGGAAAATGATCCCGGATATATTGTCGCAAAATCAGTGTATGACTCATATCGAAACATCTCTTCAAAAAGAGGGGGGGCGCTGTCAAAACTTGACAAAGGAAGAAGAAACTTTATCGCCGCTCTCAGGAAAATGAACAGCGACAAGAAATATTACCCGGATGCAAATTCGACCTTGCGGCTTACCTATGGAAAAGTATTGAGCTATAATGCCCGCGATGCGGTGCACTATCATTACCTGACAACCCTTAAAGGGGTCATGGAAAAGGAAGATCCGACAAATCCCGAATTTATCGTTCACCCAAAACTCAAGGAGCTTTATAGAGCCAAGGATTACGGCCAATACGGAACCGATGGCGTACTTTATGTTGGGTTCCTGACCAACAATGATATTACAGGAGGCAACTCCGGAAGTCCGGTGATTAATGGTTCCGGTCAGCTCATCGGAACGGCATTTGATGGCAATTGGGAAGCTATGAGTGGCGACATTGCATTCGAACCTGAACTTCAGCGGTGTATAAATGTAGACATTCGCTACACCCTGTTTATAATTGATAAATTTGCCGGAGCTACTCATTTAATTGATGAGATGACCATCATAAAAAACGGAACCAAGCTTACTAAAGGGAACTCGTAAATATTGAAATCACCTCCCGGAACCCGTTTAAAACGGGCTCCAGCCCTTAAGTAACGTGTCATTTAAGGCTGGTACTTAAAAGGCTTTCGTTTCCCTTTTTTGTTTATTCTAAACCATTCGCCGGTTTTTTTCCCCTCCTTGTAAGCCCCGTAAAACTCCAACGCACCATTTTCAGAATAAAATCTCCAATCACCATTTTCAACTCCATTTTTATACGACCCTTCCTGCGTCAAAACTTGCTGTTCATCGTAAAATTTCCATTCGCCGTCTGGCAATCCTTTCTGATAATACCCCTCGGTCCTAAGATTTCCGTTTTCATAGTAGAAAAGCCAAACACCATCGTACAACCCATTTCTGAAAATTCCTTTTTTCTCAATGTTCCCGCTGGAAAAAAAATAGAATGCGCTGTCCACCTGGATTCCTTCGTTCCAGTGTTCCAAAGAAATCAGATTTCCTCCGGCATCAAAATATTCGACCCTGCCATGAAGCAAGCCATTTTTATAATTCTCAAATGAACTGATGTTTCCTTCCGGAAAATAAAATTTCCACATTCCCGTTTTTGTACCATTTAATATTTTGCCTTCAAACTTCACATGACCATTCGCATAATATCCCTTTTCGACCTTTTGTGCATTGGAACAAAAAGAAAATAAGTAGAGGCACAAAATGACACCGTATTTCAAGATCATTTCAAGAATATTAGAATAATCTAAATTAGGAAATTATGTTGATGAAATGTGGAAAAATAAAGTTTTATAATTTGATTGTAAATTGACTCAACCTCCTATATTTACTTAACTAAACACGAATACTGCGGCAATTTTACTTTTTAACTAATACATGCTAGATCGGCAACTTCACAAATTTTATATCTCATATCGGCTAGACGGGGAGGTACGCCTTGAGTGGGTTGAAGGTATAAATCTAAGGCATGCCAAGGAGCGCATTGAGATGCGCCATGCCGAAGCCTCGGACCTTATGGATTGGACAAATGAAAAAGAGGAAGATCTTCAAAAATATTTGACCAAAGTTGAAAGCGAAAAACGCTTAAAATCCGAATTGGGAAATTTCAAAGACGAGTAGTCCGATCTGTAAAATCTCCATCTGCAAACTTCTTGATGACCGTATGATGGCCTCCCGGAACCGTAATCAATCCGGCGTTTTTTAATTTGCGAACCAACCATGTGCTTTTCCTTTTTTTAATTACCTGATCGAGTTCGCCAAAAATAAATATTAATCTTGTTTCGGGTTTATTTAGAATCGAAATCAGTTGGTGCAAATTCCAGCGCAGATTTCGGAAAGCGGTCCAGGCCAGATACACAGTACGAGCCATTTTCGGTGAATTTAACGATCTTCGCAACAATCGATTTGTCTCGGAGTTCAATATCCCGAAACGCTTCGTCATCGCTGCCAGGGATAAAACAAGTGTGGGACGGTCCATAAAATATCGAAAAAGCCATCTTGATAATTTTGTCCCGGTAGCAAGACTATACCAAAAACTTCCTCCTATGCCATCCGGCGCCAGGAGCCAGAAATCATCAATTTTACTATAAAACTTTTCAAATATCGGAATACAGAACTTCACACCAATACTATAGCCCAAAAGAGAAAATCGATCCACATCAATCATTTTTTTAAGCTCTAAAATCAACTCCAAGATCATGTTTGAGGAAAGCACCTCTAACACACCATTAATCTCCGTATCGCCGTGATATGGTAGATCAAAGGCATAAATGATTAAGTCAGGGTTCGATTTGATTACAGGCAGAAAAGCCGCTCCGTCCTGTCCGAAACCATGAAAAGCCATGACTACTTTATTTCCGTTTCCTATAACCCGGCAGTTAAATATTACGTTATCTATACTGATTTTTAGTGATTTTTGATGCATTTATTCAACTTTCCTCATATGGTAATCACACCGTTTATAACAGCAATCCACCTTTGCTCTAAATTAATTCAAATTTAATTGCCAATCAGAAACCTTTTTTACCCGATTCAGTTAAAAACAATCAGGAAACTTAAAATATAAAAAAAGTTTCCATAGTTTTGCGCCCCTTATGAGCAAAGATTTGATAAAAGAAAACATAATATCCGAATCAATCCAGCTATTCATGAAGTATGGCCTGAGAAGCGTTACCATGGACGATATTGCCAGGCACATGGGAATATCAAAAAAAACCATCTATCAGCATTTCAAGGATAAGGAAGATATAATCATCCAGACCTCCGAGACGCTCTTTAAGGCAGAAGTGAAAATTATGGAAGATATCGAAAAAGAAAGTGAGAATGCAGTGGATCACCTTTACAAACAAACGCTTTGGTTGCGGGAAAGAATTAAAAATACCAGCACCACCGCATTGTACGATATGAAAAAATACTATCACAATGCCTGGTCAAAATACAAGTGCTACAAGCATGAGGTGATTTACAATTCTGTGATCAGAAATTTAAACAGAGGTATTAAGGAGGGTCTTTTCAGAGCGGGCATCAACCCTGAGATCCTGGCGCTTATCCGGATCGGTCAAATCGAATTGTCATTTGATAAAAATGTTTTCCCGGAGAATAAGTTTACATTGGTCGAGATACACGAACAACTTTTCGAACATTTCACACATGGCATTCTTTCGGAGAAAGGATTGGAACTTTTCAAATCGTACAAGAAAAAAAATAACCTACATGAAGCTGTATAAATCCATCATATTAGCCGCATCAATATTCGTTACGCTTTCAGCATTGGGCCAGGATAGCGGAGATCATACTTTTACGTTGCAACAATGTCTGGATTACGCCTATGAGCACAACCAGAATATCATTATTGCAAACCTGGAAATAGACATCTCCAAAGCCAAGACCGGCGAGTATCTTTCGGCCGGATTTCCACAAATAGACGCCTCCGCCAATTTCAACAAAAATTTTATTCTCAGAAGAACATTTGTTGATGCAAGTAATTTTGATCCGTCGATTCCGGCGGGCGAAGAATTGCTTGAACTTGAGTTTGGAACACCTTACGATGGCGACATGGGTATCGGATTAAGCCAGATGATCTTTAACGGATCGTACTTTGTCGGAGTAAAGGCTTCAAAAACATATCAGTCATTATCGACAAAGGAACACATTAAATCAATGATCGACGTAACCGAATCCGTCACCAAGGCTTACTATGCGGTCTTGGTTAATCAGATGTTGCTGGAAACCGTCAATTCCAATTATCAGCGATTGGATTCCCTGCTTAGGGAGACGACCATTATGCACGAGAGCGGATTTGCCGAATTGCTCGATTTAAACAGGACAAAAGTGGAGTATAATAACATCAAAACACAGAAAATCAATTCAAAAAGAGCAGTCGATATAAGCACGGGGCTGTTAAAGTTTCAGATGGGAATGCCGGTCGAGCAAAAACTGACCATCGCCGAGAAGCTTTCAGACCTCGAGCTCAATTTTGAAGAAGACCTCAAGTTGAATTACAGTTATAACCGGAGAATTGAATATTCAATACTTGAGACGAACCGGCAACTTACAGAGTTGGATATGAGAAACAACAAGGCTCAATATCTTCCGAAAATTGATCTGGTTGCATCATGGGGTATGAATACCGGGGTGGCGGAATTTTCAAAATTAGGTGAGTTTGGGAACAACAAAGTTTGGACAGACTACCAACTGGCCGGACTTTCCTTACAGCTACCCATTTTTGACGGATTGTATAAAGCCAAAAAGATTCAACAGAATAAACTGCAATTACGGCAGTTGGAATACCAGCGGTTTATGCTGGAAAACTCTATTCAGCGGGAGGTAGATCAAATGCGCACAACATTTATAATGAATCTTGACTTATTGCGCAGCCAGGATGAAAACAAACAACTGGCAGAATCGGTATATAACCAAACAAAAATTAAATACCAGGAAGGGGTAGGAACAAATCTGGAAGTTATTGATGCCGACAACGCATTTAAGCAAGCCCAAAGTAATTATCTGAATGCGCTTTATGATGCTTTGATCGCTTATGTGGATTATAAAAAAGCCCTTGGAATTTTAAAGATTGACTAAATGAAAAACCATAAAATAATGAAAACCAACTTCTTATTGATCTTAGGATTTATAATTGTAGCCTTGTCTGCATGCAAACAAGATGATCCGCTCCAGGCAAAAAAGGATGAGCTAAAATTAAAAAAAACGGAGTTGCAAAAGATCAAAACGACCATTGCCGAGCTGGAAAAGGAGATTTCCTCTTTAGATCCTGAATTTGCAAAAAACAATCGCAAAGCAACCCTGATCACTACGAAGAATGTTGAAATGACAAAATTTGAACATTATGTAGAGGTAAGCGGTGCCGTAAAATCCCGAAAGAACGTTTTGATCAGCGCAGAAAATATGGGTAATATCAACCGAATTTTGGCTAAGGAAGGCGCGGAGTTAAAGCGGGGGCAACTCATTATTGAAATGGATACCGAACTATATCAGCGAAGCCTGGACCAAATGGAAACGGAATATGCCCTTGCCAAAACGATGTTTGAAAAACAATCAAACCTGTGGAAACAGAACATTGGGACGGAAGTTCAATTCCTGGAAGCAAAGAATCGAAAAGAATCCATAGAACGACAAATTGCCAATATTAAGACGCAAATTTCCAAGTCTAAGATCAAAGCACCTTTTGCCGGAACAATCGAAATCGTATATGTTAAAGAAGGCGAAATGGCACAGATGGGATCTCCTTTGGTAAGGATCGTCAATCATAAGGACATGTATATCAAGGCCGACTTAAGTGAATCATTTATAGGGAGATTTAAGAAAGGAGATCAAGTAATTATAAACTTTCCTTCCATCGATCAAACTATTGAATCCAAAATTAGTTCTGTCGGGCAGGTCATCGACGAACAGAACAGAACATTCTCCGTGGAGGCCCTGCTCCCCCTTACAAATTTTACAATTAAACCGAATCTTCTGGCCGTTGTGAAACTCAGGGATTTTGAAAAACCAAACGCGGTCGTCGTTCCTTCAAAATTAATCCAAAAGGACAATAAGGGGGATTTTGTCTTTATAACAGAAGAAAATAACGATGGATTGATTGCCAAAAAAATTCAAATTCAACGAGGGGTGACTTACAAAAACAATACCATGGTCCTAGATGGGCTTTCAGGGAGTGAAGTGCTCATTGATGAAGGGTTTAGAAATGTCGCGGAAGGAAGCAAATTAAAAATTGTGGAGAATATTTAGCAGGTCCATACTCAATCTAATTCATGGAAAATCAGAACAACAAGGAAAAGATAATTAGAGAATTCGGGCTGAGCTCGCTCTCGATTAACAACCGCACCAGCGTATTTATCCTCACCATAATCATTGTGATTATGGGTATGATCTCCTATAACAGCATTCCAAAAGAAAGCTTTCCGGAGGTAGTGATCCCTACCATTTATATCGGTACTCCTTATCCCGGAAATTCACCAATTGATATTGAAAACCTGATTACAAGGCCAATTGAAAAGGAATTGAAATCCATATCCGGGATCAAGGATATTACATCTACTTCCGTGCAGGACTATTCTACCATTATTGTAGAATTTAATCCGGAGGAAGATATCGCCAAAGCCTTGCAAGATGTAAAAGATGCTGTCGACAAGGCTAAAAGTGAGCTCCCGACAGACCTCGATAACGATCCCAACGTCATGGACATAGATATCACGGAATTGCCCATCATGTATGTAAACATTTCCGGTGATTACAGCATCAATGAGCTGAAAACCTATGCCGAATACCTGGAGGACGAAATAGAAAAATTAAAGGAAATATCCAAATGTGATATCAAGGGAGCCCTTAACCGGGAAATACGGGTAGATGCGGATATCCACAAAATGGAAGCTGTGGAGGTAAGCTTCCAGGACATCAGCGATGCGATCGCCGCTGAAAATGTAACGCTGTCGGGAGGGAATATCCTGTCCAATGAGTTCAGAAGAAGCCTGCGGGTAGATGGTGAATTCAAATCTGTTGAAGAGATCAAAGATGTGATCGTGAAAGACGAAGATTACCGGATCGTCTATGTAAAAGACGTCGCCAAAGTTACGGATTCATACAAAGAAAGGACCAGCTATGCGCGATCCAACAGATTGCCTGTGGTTACGGTCGATGTCGTAAAAAGAAGTGGCGAAAACTTACTCATTACCGCGCAGAAAATCAGAGATATCATTGAGCTTGCCAAAATTGAGCGTTTTCCGGAAGATTTGGATATAACCATTACAAATGACCAATCCAAATTTACGAAAAGTATGGTGGCCAATCTCGAGAATAGCATCATTACAGGGGTCATTTTGGTTACCCTGGTACTCATGTTCTTCATGGGATTGCGCAATGCGCTTTTTGTGGGAATTGCAATACCCTTATCGATGTTTATGGCCTTTATGATACTATCGGCTATTGGTTATTCGGCCAACATGATGGTGCTGTTTGGACTGATCCTGGCATTGGGTATGCTTGTGGACAACGGAATTGTAGTTGTGGAAAATATCTACAGATTGATGCAGGAAGGATATAATCCGATACAAGCTGCAAAAGAAGGAGTTGGTGAGGTGGCGATGCCTATAATCAGTTCTACCGCTACAACACTGGCCGCTTTTCTTCCCCTGGCATTTTGGACGGGCATTATGGGAGAATTCATGAAATATCTCCCTATTACGCTTATCATAGTACTTTCGTCATCGCTTTTTGTTGCGTTGGTTATTAATCCGGTACTTACGTCCATCTTGATGAAAGTTGAGGAAAACAGGGTGGGCAGAATAAAGTTATTTATCGCGGCCGGAGCTTTCGCCCTGGTCAGTATTCCCCTTTATATGACCGGGAATTTTACCCTGGCAAACATACTAATGCTAATCGCTCTCGGCGCGCCGTTCAACGTTTTTATACTCAATCCCGGCGTCAAATGGTTTCAGAATTCATTTATACCTTTTCTGGAAAATGTTTATTCAAGAACAATACGATATGCACTTGCCGGAAGGAACCCGTACATCTTTTTCTTCGGCACGTTCCTCCTATTGATAATTTCCATTATGTGGTTTGGCGCAAGTCAGCCGAAAGTGGCACTATTTCCGGAAAGCGAGCCGAACTATATCAATATTTTCATTGAAAAACCAATTGGAATCGATATCGACGAAACCAATGCGTTCACCAAGAAAATCGAAGATGAAATTGTTGAACTCCTGGAACCTTATGAGGATGCGATCGAATCAATAATCGCCCAGGTTGGAGAAGGGGCCAGCGATCCGAATCAAATGTCAAGTGGCCAGGAAACTCCTAACAAATCGAGAATTGCGGTTTCGTTTGTCGAATATGAATATCGCAACGGCATCGACACCCGTCAGGTGATGGAGCTGATCAGAAGTGAGATAACAAAATATCCCGGAGTCCAGATTACAATTGACAAAGACGCAATGGGCCCTCCCGTAGGCAAGCCAATTAATATCGAGATTAGCGGTGAGAATTATGAAAGGTTGATCCAAATTGCAAATGGAATACTCACCACCATCAAAAATGAAAATATCCCGGGCATCCAGGAATTAAAAACTGACCTCGAAACCGGCAAACCGGAATTACTGGTCAACATCGACAGGGATAAAGCCAGGAGGTTTGGCCTTTCGACCTATTCAATCGCCTCCGAATTGCGGACGGCATTATTCGGGTTGGAGATCTCGAAATTTAAGGAAGGAGAAGACGAATATCCGATCCAGCTAAGGCTTATGGATAATTATCGTTACGACATTGATGCGCTGCTAAATAAAAAGGTGACGTTCAGAGATAATAAAGGGAATCTGAAACAGATCCCAATTGCCTCGGTGGCCAACATCGAATACTCTTCGACCTACGGATCGGTAAAACGAAAAGATCTCGACAGGGTAATTACAATTTATAGCAACGTTGTCGAAGGATATAACGCCAATGAGATTGTCGAAGAATTGAAACTCCTGCTTTCAAACTATGATTTACCGTACGGGTATACACTTAAATTTACCGGTGAGCAGGAAGAACAGGCAGAATCGAGCGCTTTTTTGGCCAGTGCCCTGATGATCGCCGTGTTCTCCATATTCCTGATCATTGTCGCCCAGTTTAATTCAGTCTCATCGCCATTTATAATTATGGCTTCTGTGGTGTTGAGTACAATCGGTGTTTTTATAGGCCTGGTTACCTTTAAAATGGATTTTATAATAATAATGACCGGTATCGGAATCATATCGTTGGCGGGGGTCGTGGTTAATAATGCGATCGTATTAATCGACTACACGAATCTTGTGCGCCGAAGGAAACGAGCCGAGCAGAAATTAAAAGACAATGAATATTTAAGCTTTCACGATTTGGTGGAAAGCATACGCATAGCCGGTAAAACAAGGTTGCGTCCTGTTTTGTTGACTGCCATAACAACAGTGCTCGGACTAATACCAATGGCTATTGGCTTAAATATTGACTACGCTTCATTATTTAGCAACTTCGATCCGAATATTTATGTAGGTGGCGATAACGCTAATTTCTGGGGACCAATGGCATGGACTGTAATCTTTGGATTGATCTTCGCCACGTTCCTCACGCTGGTAATTGTACCGGTTATGTACCTGATTTCCGACAAAATTACGCTGAGATTAAAAGGAGTTAAACTCAAAAAATAAAGATTGTTTAATCGGCTCGTTGGGGAGCCCCCTTTTCAAAGATTCCAAACGACTAAAAATTATTATGAATAAAGTGTTAATGATTTTTGGATTTTCATTATTCTTTCTTCTTATCGATCTTTACGTATATCAGGCCGTGAAAACTGTGATGAGTGATCTATCCGCTACCTGGCGGAGATCATTGAGCTATGGATTCTGGATGATCACAGCTATAAGTATCGCTTCTGTTTTATTGGTCAATGCAACGGATATACTCTCAAATGACCTGAGAAGAATTGTAATTATCGGCATAATTATGATCTATTTTTCCAAGGTCTTTGGCATGCTCACGATACTGCTGGATGACATTTTCCGGGCATTTTCATGGATCATTGGAAAATTTTCAAAAGCAACCCCAAATTCCTCCGGAGCGGGAATGACCCGCTCCGAATTTATGTCAAAAGCCTCGTTGATCGCCATTGCAGTACCGTTAACGACATTTGGAATTGGCATCGCCTCAGGCGCACATAATTACCGGGTACGCCGAAGAACCATACATTTGCCCAATCTTCCTTCAGCATTTGACGGAATAAGAATCGGTCAATTATCGGATATACATTCCGGTAGTTTTTTCAGCAGGTCAGGCGTAAAAAAAGGAATTGATTTACTGCTGTCGGAAAAGCCGGATCTGGTATTTTTCACCGGTGATCTGGTGAATGACATAGCAAGTGAAGTAAGCGCTTACAAAGATCTGTTTTCAAAAGTGAAAGCTCCTCTAGGGGTGTATTCTACGCTTGGGAATCACGATTATGGAGATTATAAAGGCTGGAATAGCATTAAGGAAAAGAAAAAAAATCTTGCAGATCTTATCCAATCGCACAAAGAAATGGGCTGGGACATTCTTTTGAACCAAAACAGAACCATCAAAGTAGACGGTGAAGAGGTCGCCATAATTGGTGTTGAGAACTGGGGAGCAGGCAGATTCTCGAAATACGGAGATCTGGAAAAGGCTTATAAAGGAACGGAAAACAAACCGGTAAAGTTACTTTTATCCCACGATCCAAGTCATTGGGATGCCCAGATCAGACCGGAATACGGAGATATTGATGTTACATTTTCCGGTCATACACATGGCTTTCAGTTTGGTATTGAGCTGGGGGATTTTAGATGGAGCCCGTCAAAATACATCTACAAGCAATGGGCGGATTTGCACCGGGAGGGCAAACAATATTTATACGTAAACCGAGGTTTCGGATTTATCGGCTATCCCGGACGAATCGGAATTTTGCCTGAAATTACAATAATAGAATTGAAAAAAGCTTAAGTCAATTATCCTTTTTTACCCAATCATCAGAAGATGAAACCGTGATGGTCCCATCATCATAAACAAGAATAAAATCGATCATACTTCTCTTTGTGCATCCCTGGAAAGCATTCGCTCCGGAACAATTGTAAAGGATGGGATATGAGAAACCATATGTCCTCTTCAGTTTTACTATTTCTCCGTATTCATCCAAAATAAACCCCCATTTAATCTCAATTTCTTCACCGGGACATTCAAGCGAAAGCTCGGAATAATCGTACCGATAAACACCATTTCCATCCCGATTTAATCGAAGAAAACCACTTTTACTTCCATTATAGGCTCCAATAAACTTGTCTTCAATCGAATAGGTGGTTAATACTTTTGATCCATTGTGTTCCAGAAACCGGGTCGTATCCACCATGAATGAAAAATGAACGTAAACGATGAAAAGCCATTGAATTAACATCACTACCGAATTTCTTAAAATAATGACAATAATAGTTAACCACATCAAGAAATTCCAGACCCACTCACAAAATAAATTGAGTACTGCCCGATCCGGTGCAACTTGATTTATAATCGAATTAACTCTATTATTGCAAGCTTTCGTATCCGATTACTTATGATTATTTATACACTTCCTATTATTGCGGCAATCACCGGTTGGGTAACAAACTTCCTGGCTATAAAGATGCTTTTCCATCCCAAGAAAAAGCTAAATCTGTATTTATTCAGTATCCAGGGAATCTTTCCAAAAAGACAATCCGTATTGGCAGAACGGCTGGGCAAAATTGTTTCGACAGAACTGTTTTCATTTAGAGACATCAAAGACAGATTTACCAGCACTTCCACGGCAATAGAGATCAACAAGGTTCTGGATGAAAAGCTTGAAGATTTTATGGAAGTAAAAATCAAAACAGCCATGCCGATGCTGGCCATGTTCCTAAACAAAGAAGCAAAGGTTAAAATCAAGGAAACTTTACACCTTGAGTTTCAAAACATCCTTCCGGACATTCTGAATAAATACTCGGAAAAACTGGAAAAAGATATCAGCGTAGAAGAAATCGTGTACCGGAAAGTAGCGGCATTTTCATCGGACAAACTTGAACAAATACTACTTTCCATCATGAAAAAGGAATTTAAGTTTATCGAGATACTGGGTGGAATTCTTGGATTTATGATAGGAATCATTCAGTTGCTGATAATTCAAATGCAATAGTCTTTAAGAAGACAATGCAATTTACTATCTTTATTTTAATTCAGTAAGTCCATAACATTTCATTTGAAAACTGTTCGTAATAAACAGCTCATTTTAATTGAGTTTCTAAAACATCCAGGTTAAATATTTTGTTATTGGATTTGTCTGTCTAATCATTTTTGTGATACACAATTGTAAAATTATTTCTATATTTAATAGTACTTGTGAAAATTTAACCTTATGAAAAACATCATTCTTTTCATCCTGTTTGTTTCCATAGTTTTTGGCGCTTGTATGAGAAATGAATATTTAGTTGAATCTGATTATAGTTATGCCGGGACATTCAAGCAATACAAGTCTTTTGACTTCATGACAGAAATTGGAGCGAATAAGGATTCTGTTGAGCAGCGCATGGCCATCCAGAAGGCAATTCACAGAAGAATGGAGTTGCAGGGTTATAAATACAATAAAAGACGACCCGACCTGCTGGTATCATACAAAATGTTTTATGGGAATTTTGATTTTTATGGATATAATCAGCCTGATTTTGAGAATTGGTTAGTTTATGAAAATGATGAAGAGGCTTACGATCCCATTACCTACGACATGTATGAGGGAACGATCATTGTAATTTTATGGGATCGAAAGAAAAGGCGAGTAGTTTGGCAGGGATATGCTACCACAATGTTCGGTAATCCTTATCAAAATGAGAAATATATAAAATGGGCGGTACGGTCAATTTTTGACCAATACAGGGTCTTTGGAGAAGATCTTACTGTTCAGAACCGGTTAAATTAATTAAGTTTGACCACAGCCTACTGGAAAAGCTTAGGTAAAACCTAAGCTTTTTTTATGGTCCCGAACTTGGATCAAGCAGAAAATCTGTGGGAAAGGATAATAAAACGGTTATTTGCAAGATCATCTGAAAAGTAAGGATTTCTGCCATAGGTCGTAGAAATCTGACTGATTAGTGGTGGCCCGGTGTTGATTGAACCAGATTTCTCACAAGTTACCGATGACGTGTTTTTATAATAACCTGTAAATTAAACAAATACACAAGACCACGTCATTCAAATTTGTGCGTTTTGTATAAAAAGTTAAGCCTCGAAATGACACTTTTTATTTAACAGAAAAATATTGATGTATAATTTCTCAAAGACCGCAAAACTTCGGAGTTTCTTTCCGGAAGCAAAAAAAAGGCTACCAATTGTTGGTAGCCTGTGTTAGTATAAAATTTGGCGGCGACTTACTCTCCCACGTATTACGGCAGTACCATCAGCGCTGAGGGGC
>JAKSDO010000069.1 GCA_022360055.1 Cytophagales bacterium
GCTTTGACATGATTTTGCTTACGGAATCCATTTAATGTCCTTAAAATTGGGTTTCCGTTTTTCAAGAAAGGCGTTGCGGCCTTCCTTGGCTTCATCGGTCATATATGCCAGCCGAGTCGCTTCACCTGCGAAAACCTGCTGACCTACCAAACCGTCATCTGTCAGATTGAAGGCGAATTTGAGCATTTTAATCGAAGTAGGCGATTTCTCCAATACCTCCCGGGCCCATGCATGAGCAGTCTCTTCCAGCTTTTCATGAGGCACTACGGCATTGACCATGCCCATTTCAAAGGCTTCCTGGGCAGAATAGTTTCTTCCTAAAAAAAAGATCTCTCTTGCGCGCTTTTGGCCCACCATCTTTGCAAGATAGGCAGAACCGTAACCCCCGTCAAAGCTGGTTACGTCCGCATCGGTTTGTTTGAAAATAGCGTGCTCTTTACTGGCCAACGTCATATCGCAAACAGTATGCAAACTGTGTCCTCCTCCAACTGCCCAACCCGGAACCACGGCAATAACTACTTTCGGCATAAACCGGATCAATCGTTGCACCTCAAGAATATTTAACCTGGGCATACCCTCATCATCGACATATCCCTGATGGCCCCGAGACCGCTGATCCCCGCCACTGCAAAATGAATATACGCCGTCTTTCGGAGACGGTCCTTCGGCTGAAAGCAAAACTACTCCAATGGAAGTATCTTCCCTGGCATCTAACAATGCTTCAAATAGCTCTTTTACGGTTTTTGGTCGAAAAGCATTGCGAACTTCGGGGCGATTGAAAGCTATGCGGGCAACGCCCCCGGCCTTCTTATAGGTGATATCTTCGTATTTTTTTACGATCTTCCAGTCAATCTTGCTCATTTGGATTTCGAATTATATTTACAATCCAAAAATACGTAAATTACCTTATTCGCCGTAAGTTTACGGAAGAAAGAGATTTACAGCTTGGGAGGTGTATCTATATCTTCATGGTGTCCAACATCAACTTGGTAAAGGCATTTGCGCCCAGATGCAGGTAGCTGCGGTCACTTTTTTCGAGGTAGAAAGAAAGCGTTTCACTCCTTATGGGTAAAACATTTTCATCTTTGATTTTTAGCTCAACCGGTCTTTCCGTTTTTTGCCAAAACATAGCCTCATCTACATTGATATAATTATGGAAGATCTTTCTAAAATCAGATTGCTTACAACAGTTATCGCGATCCGTCGAATTGAGGTTTTTACCCATGAGCTGAAGCACAGCTTTTGCACTCAACTCCTTCAATTCATCAATGGTTTCTATTACCTTCTCCCCGCATGGCTGGATGATAAGATGAATTTGATTGGAAAGAATAACAAACCCAAAGAGTTCCAATTGTCGCTTTTCAATCGAGAAAATAAGTGATTTGATAAATTCGTCACAATACGTTCTTTCGTCAAAAAGTTCCGCAAGCCGCTCATTCTTCACAAACTCCTTTGAAATTTTGAGCGTGACAAAACAGCGTGTTTTGTTGCTGGTTGGCGTATCGGTTGTAATCATCATCATGTAAATCTTAAAATTGAGGCCACAACATCTTAATTGTCGATTTATACTAAAAGGTCAGTTAAAAAAGCCGCATGTCCCCGTTTTCATTGAATACATTTAATGAAAATTTTAGGAATAGGTAACCCAAAAAAATTTACTTACTTGAAAGATTTATCCGTTCAAACAGAACGTTTCAGCTAATGTGTCTCAGGTTAATTCCGACTTTTCGAAAAGGTTTATGAGGGTTTTTCTAAAAAGGTCGGCCTTTGTGACGATCGTCTTCTGTTCTCTAATCAACTCCCTCGTATTCCGAAATACAGATGCCATTTTGAGTTTTGAAATATGAAAAATAATATTCTGAATTGTCCCCAAACCGGAGGTGTAACCGTCATACATATAAATTTGTAAATTTTAATTCTATTTTGACATGTTAAGAAAGATCAACACGTCATTTTAGATATTCAGGGTTAAAACAAAAGGATATTTAATATGTCAAAGCAGTAATAACTGATTGTCTAACTTAAATTATTTCAACCATGACAAAATTCATGTATTTATTCAGAGGCGGCGACGCCAGAAGAGCTCAACAATCACCCGAAGAAATGCAGGCTCATATGGAGGTATGGAAAACCTGGATGGGGGCACTTGCCGGAAAAGGGCAGCTTGTTGATGGCCTTCCTTTGGGAAAAGAGGGCAAGGTCGTGTTATCGGCCGGTGAAACGATAACGGATGGTCCTTTTGCGGAAGGGAACGAAATTGTAGGCGGATACCTGATCGTGAATGCCAGAGATATTGGAGAAGCTGTTGATATTTCCAAAGGTTGCCCGATATTTGAGCATGAGGGGACCGTAGAAGTTCGCGAAATCATGTCAATGGATATGTAGCGGACAATTTTATTTATAGCAAAGTAATCACTACCTTACTTTGCTATATTTACGATGGTAAAAGAAAAACTTGATCATTGGTTTCGGCACGAATACGGAAAGATGCTCTCGATCTTTATCACAAAATTCGGGGCTGATAAAATTGACTTGATCGAAGATGCCCTTCACGAATCCTTGTACAGGGCCATGCTTACCTGGGGGTATAAAGAAATCCCGAATAATCCGTCGGCCTGGATTTACAAAGTGGCATCCAATAACCTGATAGATCATTTTCGAAAAAAAGCATTCCAGGATGATATTCCCGAAATCGCAGAAGAACTTACAGATCCCGAATTTTCCGAAATCAATGATCAAACGCTTAAACTGATTTTTGCATGTTGTCACCCCAAGTTACGCGAACAAGAAAGCATAATTCTTTGTCTGAAGTTTGGAGCAGGCTTTGGTTTGCATGAAATATCCAGGGTATTGTTCATAACCTATGAAGCAGCAAAGAAGAAATTCCAACGCGCCAAAAATCATTTTAAATCATATCATATCAGCCTCGAAATACCTGGGAATAAAGAGCTCCAAAGCAGGTTAAATAGTGTTCTGAAAGTAATTTTTCTGATCTTTACCGAAGGCTATCGCCCGACGGAAGGCGACCAAATATTAAAGGAAGATCTCTGCTTCGAAGCGCTTAGAACAGCTTTGATACTGCATAGTCATGAAAATCTTAGGAGTTCGAATTTATGTGCGTTGATTGCATTGATGTGCTTTAAATCTGCCAGAATTGAAGCGCGAATGCAAGGTGGTGATGAATTTATCCGGTTACGCGATCAGGATAGGAGCCTTTGGTCGAGCGAATTGATCGAAGAGGGAAACCGATTCTTGGCACAGGCGTTCAAAGAACATAATCATAGCGAATTTCATTTTCATGCAGCAGTCGAAAGTCAGTATATCCAGGCCGATACGTTTGAAAAAACCAACTGGACCGGGCTATTGAACATCTATAACTACTGGAGAAAACTTACAAAAAATCCTTCCCTGGAGCTTAACCGCATTGTGGTGGTAATGCATGCGCAAGGCGCTGAAAAAGCGTATGAAGAGCTTAAGCAAAACTGTTCCGAAAAAAACGGCTATCTGTTCTTTGCAATAAAAGGCGAAGTACTTCAACAACTTAACAGGCATCGGGAAGCCACCGAATGCTTCCTGAAGGCTAAATCGCAGACAAAAAATAAAATTGAAAAAAGATTTTTTGACGGCAGAATAAAATTCTCAGATCTATAAACTTAAAATCCCCGTAAAAGACAAATTAGAAGTCATTTATAACTAAATTGGCCCTCATAAAAAGAGAAATTGAGGAAGAAATCCACATCGCGAGACGAATCCATCGGGGCCCAATTATATATTGCTACAACCGTCCTAAAAAGAATCATGAGCGCTGCGCTAAAGAAAGCGGGAGCGCTTGTCACCATCGAACAACTCGCCGTACTTGATATATTGGTAAGCAACGAGAAGCCGATGACGATGAGCGAACTGTCACTCGGAGTATTTAAGGTGAACGCAAATATTACAAGAATTGTAGACAAACTTGAGCAAAAAGAATTGGTAGAACGGTTTGCCCGAAAAAGTGACAGGAGATCTCTGAAAGTTATGGCTACAAAAAAAGGCGAACTTGAATTTCATAGAATGTTGCCGATAATAATGCAAACACAAAGAGAATACGGAAAGACCATTACGGATGAGGAGAAAAAGGAATTGCTAAGAATCGTAAAAAAAATAATTGACGCGAATACTTGACTTCATTTTTTTTTCAATTATATTTAACATATTAAATATTTATATGTTAAATAAAACCGACAGCCATGTATGTCAAGGCCAGGATCATTTTCCCAATAACTTTCATTTTACACGGTTTACTTTGGCACCTCTCCATACAGTTGTTCGATGGCGAAATATCCATAAAGTCGATTATCGGCGAAGGACTTTCTTCATGGGTGGTGACGGTATTTGCTTTCAATTTTCTCATGGCCACCCGGGCCAAATGGATCGAACGAATTTTCGGAGGGCTCGACAAAATGTATGTCGTACACCGAAAAGGAGCAATAATAGGATTAGTTGTACTACTTCTGCATTTCATCATCGTGCCAAAGGCCGAAGAAATGTATCCGGGAAAACCAATGGCATTTTTTGCCTTTTTGCTCATCTTGATTGGTGTAATTATTTCGGTTGCTCCTCCTATGAAGAAAAAAATCAGGTATGCTTCCTGGCTTAAGATTCATAAGACAATGGGGCCGATTTATACGCTGGGTGTGCTG
Source organism: Cytophagales bacterium (assembly GCA_022360055.1). Taxonomy (GTDB): domain Bacteria; phylum Bacteroidota; class Bacteroidia; order Cytophagales; family Cyclobacteriaceae; genus JAAUQL01. The sequence goes on from JAKSDO010000069.1 coordinate 4,683, forward strand.
CATTCATTCTTCGTGCCCACCATGATTTCTCAAATGCCTGTCATACGAACCTACACGTATTTATTTGCTTTTGTTGGGATAGGTGCATGGATCTATCGCGCTTTTCTTTATGGCCTGTTCAACAAGAAATACGATTATGAAGTCGACTCGGCAAACAAACTAACCAAAGATACGCTTGAAGTAAAACTGAAACCCACAAATGGCAGGATGCGCTTCAAACCGGGTCAATTTGCATTTTTAAAATTTACTTCGATCGAAAACAAAGAAATCCATCCCTTTACGATAAGTAGCCATCCTTCCTCCGAAGCGCTGAGATTTTCAATTAAAGCCTCCGGGGATTATACGCAGGAAATTCAAGAGCAGGTCATGACCGGCACCAAAGTGAAGTTGGAAGGTCCTTTTGGAATGTTCGATTTCACGTCTGCAAAATACAAGGATCAGCTTTGGCTGGCAGGAGGGATTGGGATCACTCCGTTTCTTTCGTTTTTGAGAGAAGTAGACAATTCTTACAATATAAAGCTTGCCTGGTCTGTAAAAAAAATGGATGAAGCCCCGTACCACGAGGAAATATCCCGGATATCCCTGCAGAAGGAAAACATGCTGTACCTCTTGCAGGAGACAGAAAAAGACGGGTTTCTGGACCCCGTCAAGTTTGCCGGAAATTGGGGTAAGGACATATCCGTATTTATTTGTGGCCCGCTTGCGCTCAGGACCAGCTTCATTAAGCAACTTCGGCCCAAGGGCATTTCACTAAAAAACATTCATTTTGAAGAATTTTCATTTAGATAACTCAAAAAATGAGACACTTAATCGCAATTTCCATAGTCGTTTTTCTTTTGGACGGCTGTGGTAACCCTTTGCCGGAAGGTGATATTTATCAAATACTCATAAAGGACCAATCTGTCGAAGCCAATGCATCTTACAGTCAGTCCGGTTGGAAAGACGATTCCGGGCCCATGAACAACGCTCGGCTTTATGAATGTGTCAATCCCGGCTGGCAGTATGGTCATTTAACCATATCAAAATGGAGCAGTGCAGAAGAGTTGAAATCAGCTTATAACAATCAAGAAAAACCAAACGATCGGTTGAATCGGATTTATACACTTGAAGGCGAAGTTACGGGTAATGCCCATGACGGTCCCGATGTACTCTACGCAATTACGGTTTTTAATTTCCCAAGAGAGATTCTAGGCACGGACGAATACAGACCAAAATGGGATCTGATATCGGACTGGATGAAAAAACAGGAAGGTCTGATTTCTGCAAGATACTTTGAAAGCATTCCAAAAGATGTGGCATACAGGTATATAAATGTCGCAAAATGGGCATCGATCAAAGATTACTACAAGATGCTTGGCGACGCCGACAACTTCTTCCATACACTATTGGAAGATGAGCAAACAAAAAGTGAAGCATTGACAAACATATATAAACTTGTCAAAGAAAAATGATCCATGGAAATCCATAAGCCAAAATCAATTATTGACCGGCGCAGTGTGCTTTCTATTGGCAGGAATTTCCTGTGCTCTTTTTGAAGTTTTGGAAACCCGTGTTGCTTTCGGTATTTACGGATTGCTATCCGTGCTCGGCAAATACTTTATTGGAAAATTTGCGCTTTCCAATCGCGGGCATAAAATTGCTGTTGGCTTTCGCGGTTTCCAGTCTCTTGCCATGACGATCTAAGGTGGATCGGTTGTTTTAATTGTCCGGCAATTATCCGATTTGATCACGATCGCCGCAAAAAGAGCACGAGCCAACTTGATGGTAAACTTTGCCAGTGTGTGGAGCTTTACCGCCGAAGATCAAAGCCTGACTTCCGAATACCGCCAAAATTAAGTAGCTGCTTTTGCGATTTCTTTATTGTGTCTGAGGGCAACTCTCCAAACCATGTTCTGTAGTCTGCCGCAAACTGACCCATATGCCAGAATCCGTATTTTGCAGCTACATCCGATATTTTATGAGATGCTCCTCTCCTGAGTTCCTTCCTAACCTTATTGAACATCATGCCATTTATGAAGGTTTTTGGCGAGACACTGTATTTTTCCTTAAATGCATACTCGAGTGTTCTTTCACTTACGCCAACACGCTCACAGATATCTTCGACCTTTACAATTACTCCCTGGGCAGCTTCAATAATATCAATTGCTCCGGAGAGCGCTCTATCCCTTTGTCTTGATTTTGATCTTGGAAGACAAACTTTATTGTTTTCAAATTCTTTTAGCAGTACGATTGGCAATTCCGAGATTAGGGTATTGTAAAGCTTCTCTTCATAGACAATGGTATTTGCGGCGCCACTGTGAAGAAGCCTGCGCGCATTCGCAGTAAATGAGTTTACGAAAACATCGCTCACTCGTATAGCCACTTCGTTTTTACCCAAGATCTTTTTCGCTTGTTCATATCTGAGCTTCTCAAGCATCGCCTCCAAATGAGAATTGCTAATTGAAATCGTAAAAACCTGAAATCCGTCAAATGATACTCCGTCTAACGTTCCGTTCTCCGGAAAAACAAGTAATTGATTCCCGTTTACCTTTCTTTTTAACCAATAGAAATTCTGATTGGTAGATGCCGGGACAACAAATGTACGATAGCCTCTGGGACACAGACCGTATTGAACCACCTTACCATGAAGGTAAGAAAGATTTATGATGATTTTGTCGGTGATTAATGAAGTTCGATCGGAATAAAATCCATTCTTGCTCATCAGCCTGAAATCAAGTTGCCACTTGTAGACCGTCTCTTGGAAAAGATCGAACGTATGAAAGGTTTCGTTATCGTAAATGTATAGTTTCGGCGGTGTAAGACCTTCGACGACCTCGTCCACATGCGCAACACGATCTTGTCGCGAAACACTTGTCCGAGGTGGTTTTTTTTTCATGGGTCAGGATTTATAAAATTGCGGGTTTTTGATATTTCCTACCAAATATTGACAAAAATATAACATTAATCAATTTATTAATCCCTGTTATGCACAAGATGGGTAAAATTTCTCTGAATTTATTCCAAACAAATATTCGAAAATCATAGTTTAGCTCTAACCAATTATATTACTGTATCATGCAAAGATTGTTTTTACCGATACTGGCCACATGTTTATTTGCCGGTATTAATTACTCGACAGCTCAAAATTTAAAAATTATTCACGACGCCGAGCACTATGTTTTAGCGGCACAACACGGCGAGAAATGGGCTTCGGAAGATAAAGAAATCAATGAAAAGCTGGCTGCCCTCAAAAGAAAATTCGGAACACCTCCAAACATCATACACATCATGTGGGACGACACCCCGGTAGGTGAGGTGGGCATTCCTGAAATTCAGGCTGTCCGCGGTTTCAAAACACCGAATATGAACAGGCTTGCGGAGGAAGGAATAAACTTTATGAGAATGTACACCGAGCCGTCTTGTACTCCTTCCCGCGCTGACGCCATGACTGGGCGCTATGCCAAGAGGACAGGAATGCACACGGTTAGTTTTCCGATCGAAAGCTCGGGCATGGATGCGGATGAAGTAACGATAGCAGAAGTATTGTCTGAAGCTGGCTACGCCACAGCGTTTTATGGGAAATGGCATCTGGGAGATACGGAATTTAGCTACTGTCATAATCAGGGATTTGACGAAGCGTTTTTCACACCTTACAACCAGGTGCCCAGTATGTGGATCCCTCAAATGGAAATGGCGAATGTAATCACGGGATTATATCCTGACCTGTATCCTGCCGATCCGTATGATATTGACAAATCGTGGCAACCGGACGGTTTTGTGTGGACACTCGAAGGAAGCAAAGGAGGTAAGACTTATGAATGGGGACCACCCCCGTCGCCTACTGCTTACTGGGACATTGAAACAGAAGCACAGAAAAGAACCATAAACTTTGTTAAGAAAAATGCAATGGCTAAAAACCCATTCTATGTTTCTTACTGGCCCATTGCGACAAGTTTTGCCCCGGATCCAAGGGCAACTTCCAAAGTTTCCCAAAATAAAAATATACTTCAGGAGGCTTTAGTAAAAATCGATGCTTTTGTAGGCGATCTGATGCGGGAGCTCCAGGATTTGGATATTGCTGAAAACACCCTGGTGATTGTGATGGCTGACAACGGCCCCTTTACACACCATGGCCCACGGGGAATGGCTGAAACGCTCTATACCGGCGGCAAGGGCGATTTTACCGAAGGAGGCATACGGGTTCCGTGCCTGGCCTGGTGGCCCGGTACAATAAGTGCAGGTGGAATTTCGGGCGACATTATCCACATCACGGACCTGTTCACCACATTTGCGCGCCTGGGCGGAGCTATGGATTATATACCTACCGATCGAGTCATTGACGGAGTAGATCAGACATCCTTGTTTATCAATGGGGATGCATACAGTCGCAGAGATTATGTCATGATCTATCAGGGGCCAAACCTGGCCGGGGCGATAAAGGGAAGATTTAAGCGCGATTGGGCAAACGCATCCGTTGGCCTTTCAGGGGCTGAGTTTTATGATTTATACACTGATCCGCGCGAGAAACATGGTGAGATGATCGAGCAATTTCATGTTAAGAGTATGTTTAACAGACAAAGACAACGACATGAGGTTTGGATGAAAAAGTATCCGAACAGACCGGATGCCACAGTTGGACCCGCCTTGACCGGAATTGAAAATGAGCGACCGGAAACAAGAAAATTGTATCAATTCCCGATAGATCCAAAGGATTTGCCATTCGATCCAAAAGAGGTATTGGAGCATGACCTGCCTTATACCCAAAGCGATACGCACTAGATGTTCGGGATATATCATAAGTAGATGGCTGTTTTATTAGTGTAAGACAGTCCCTTTCTTTCCAGATGTAACGGTCCGTATTTATCAACGCGGAACAACGGATGAACTTTGGAAATACCGACTTGGAAGTCGGCGAGATGGGCTTTGGAACGCGGGCAATAGGCGGTCCTGCCATGGCCGGCAACATCCCGACCGGATGGGGCGGTGTCGACGGTCGGTCGCTGCCTTAACGAAAGCCTTTGACATTGGAATTAACTTTTATGATGCGGCAGAATTCTATGCTCTCGGACATTCGGAGAAACAAACCGGAAAACTTTAGGAGAATCGGGCGAACGGATAAAATCCAAAAAGTCAATTACTTCATCTTGGGGCTTTGGAGCCAAGTGATCTTTTTTTTTCATAACTTGGACAAAGCAGGAGTATTCCTGAATTTAAACCGAATGAAAACCGATATATCCATGAATCATCTCAAAATTCCGCTCCTTTCAATTATTATTCCAATATCGATGCTCAATGTGGCTGTCGGCCAAGGTCAGGATTCAATAGAGCTGAAGAAATTCACACCGTATAAAAATGTCATAAGATATAATCTGACCCCCAATATCCTTGGTTTCAGCAGTCTTATATTTGGTTATGAACGCGTTGTAAAACCATACCAGACATTTTCTATTAATGCCGGTTATCTGGCGCTTGGCAAATCCGGCAAAAAGGAAAATGAAGATTTTCAGCTTACACGAACAAAATCATCCAGTGGTTTTAGTATTGCCGCCGATTATCGGTTTTATTTCAAAAGTGAAAATAAGTACGCAGCTCCAAGAGGCGTATACATTGGCCCCTATTTAGCTAATTATAATTTCAGTCTGTCTACCGGTCTACAGACCCTGGACCCCGATGCGCCACAAGTCGAAACGCTCGTGGATTCTAAAATAAATATTACAAATATTGGTGTTGAATTGGGGTATCAATTCGTAATCAAGGACCGTTTTACACTTGATTTAATTCTAATAGGTCCCTCATATTCCGCGTATGGAATTAAAATGGATGTTGTCGGAGATACCAGGCCCCCCGAAGAAGATATTGACGATACACTGGAAGCCCTGCGCGACATTTTATTCGAACGATACCCCTGGCTTAAAACCCTTGTTGAAGAGGGTGAAGTGGATGTAAGAGGGAATAAAACGCACTGGGGTTTAGGATTCAGGTACGTTATGCAAGTAGGATTCAGATTTTAATCTTTGTACGCTACCTCGGCCGATTTCTCATCTATTTCTGTATGATTGAAAAAACAACCATCTTATTATTTCTATCTATACTCCCTTTTTTTTCCTATTGCCAGAAAGAAATCGTCGATCATCAATTTTGGTTTGACATAATCCCACATTTCGATATCACCAATAGACTGGAGTATTTTGGAGACCTGAGCTATCGAACATCTTCAACAGGTGATAAATTCAGAAGGTTTATGTTGCGTCCGACAATTCGATATCACTGGACTTACGAATTGGATGTAATTGCCGGGATCGGACTTTTCGGTACCTGGGAAACAAACAACTATAATACATTTGAATTGAGGCCCTACCAGGGTTTGAGATTGAACTGGCCAAAAATATGGCGCATGAATTTTAAACACAGGGGATTAATCGAGGAGCGGTTGCTTTGGAATAATGAGGGGAGCTTTGATCCGAATCTTCGGCTGAGATACAGATTAAAAACAAAATTGCCACTCAATAAACCGAGTATTCATTATAAAACGATTTATATCCCAATCAGCTACGAGATCTTCATAAATGCCGGGTCAAAAGTCGTCGAAAAATTCCGGAATCAGGCCCGGGCAATGGCCGGATTGGGCTATGTTTTCAGCGATAAATGGATCGGTGAATTTGAAGTGACTTTTCAAAGGTCAAAAAGTGTTGAAACGGATGACTTGTCACTCAGCGATCGCATATTTCGATTTAAACTTACCTATAATGGCTGGATCTTCGGCGAATAAGAATTAATCCGTACGGAATGTCATATATCAGTTTTGATGTTTCAAAAATTAACCCGGATTTACTCCATCCGTCAAAATTCCAATGCGATCTTTGACATTGATTTTAAATGCCATACCGTAGGGTTAATCCAGATAAGGCAAAAACATAATAGCCCAAATTTGGGGAATCCCGAGTTGGATGCTTGCCAACCCGAAAAATTCATGGAATTTTCCGGGTTAATGAACGATCGGGTATTGTGAATGTGGCAGGAATACCTGGAATGGGCCAACTACATCTATAGTTTTTTTAGTGTTGCCATAGCTTCATCATTCTTGACCCTGGATAGGAGTTGATTATACTTATCGCTCTGGATGGTAAATACGTACATCGGTTTTACTTCTATTTTTCGTAGATGCTCCAAATCAACCAATTCTTCCAAAGCTTCAAAGTTTTTTTGTGCAGTTTCGTCCACCTGATAGGAGATCAACCGATCCCGGTCTTTCCATTTAAGTTTGTAATTGCTCAGGTTTTTATTCATAACAATCTGCCCGGATCTCTTTCGAACAGCACCTTCCGTCATCGCAAGGTTTTTGTTGAACCTGTCCTTTAAAACCAGCCTCGCTCCTCCATACTTCGACAGGAAGAAATCAGACATATTCTTTGTCGTAAAAGCCTGAATTTTATGCAGGGTATCGCCTATAAAATACAGGTAAATCTCCGTGATGTATTGATTGTCTTCAAGCAGGTCCAGGTTATTTACCTGATAGATATTGAAATCACGAGTATAAAAAGTGCCGTATTTTTTAAATTGTTCAAGGTTAATGTCTTCCATTTTCTGATACAGGTTCAGATTGCCAAACTGGAATTTTAGCTTCGGATCTATCTCCTTTTTCTGGGTATAAAAATCCACTACCTTTGGCTTTCCAACATAAAACTTCACCGGTTTCTCCCGATGGCATGAAGCGGATAAAACAGAAATGAACGATATGCAAACCAATAGTTGCTTCATGATGATTTGGAAGTACATACGAAAATAAGGATGTTCCGGTATAAATTGATGGATTCCTCTGAAAATCCGGCTTTTTTTTACAAATTACAATTTTAATTGCCGAACCAAACTTTCATATAAGACACAATTTTGTACGTAACCATGAAGATATATCATAATCCCAGGTGCAGCAAAAGCAGGCAAACACTTCAATTGATCCGGGAATCTGGCAGGCCGGTGGAGATTGTGGAATATCTCAATGCGCCTCCGACTTTTGAAGAATTAAAGTCTATTATTGATCAACTGGGGATTTCTCCCGAACAATTATTAAGAAAAAACGAGGTAGTTTTTAAAGAGCGATTCAAAGACAAAAAACTTTCTGATGAAGAATGGATTCAGGCGATGATCGACCATCCAAAGCTCATGGAAAGACCAATCGTTGTCGAGGGAGATAAGGCCGTTTTGGGGCGTCCCCCCGAAAATGTAAAAAGCTTGTTGTAAGCTAAATTTTAAGATGGATATTGTCTTTGTAATCCACTTTTACTGAAAAAGGCACTCCATAGGCTTTGATTTTTATTTTACCCAGATATCGTATCTCCTGTCCGGCATCTCCGATAAGTCCCAGAGCAGATCCGATCGCATTGAGATTAAGATCCTTGAGCCTGATTTTCACATCCAGCGGAACCACAAAATCTTCATTTCCATTGGCCTTTATGTCATACTCTTTATCTAGCACGGCAATCGTCTTATCATCCATAAGAATGTCGATATCGGCGCCTTTTATGGTTATAGCTTTTTTATTTGGATTGTACAGCACAGCCTCGGCATGAAGATTTGCAGTAGATAGACTCTCCAACTCCACGACAACATTTTCCAAATATTTAAATTGAGGTGATTCCGGCTTATTGCATGAATTCAACCCAACTACAACCGACACAACCAAAAATAGTCCTCGTTTCATGACTTTCAGTAAATATCAAAACAAAAAGCAGGGTTATACGCCCTGCTTTCACTAACGCAACAAATATATAATTATTTGAATTACTTCTCTATTTTGAAACTAAATGATTTGTATTCCCAGGCAAAAACAACGGTTCCGTCATCTTTTACATCGAATTTCAGTGATTCGTTGATCTCCAATGTGCGCGCTACTTTTACATCGAACCGGAATAGATCTTCACTTTCTTTGTAGTTGTAAGCGCCCCATTGCTCTGCCTCTTTATTTATTATTACCGTCCAGGTATCTCCTTTCCTTGGGATGGTAAAAAGGGCATATTTTCCTTTGGGCATTTTGTTTTTACCGATTTTCACATTATCGCTCACTTCGATGGTCGTAGCGTTGTTGGCTCCGGTCCTCCAAACTTTATCGTAAGGTTCCAGACCTCCCCAAATCGTTCTGCCTTTGACTTTTGGAGCGTGGTAGTCAATCTTCACTGAAACTCCATCGACAGTTGCTTCGGCAGATGCGGGCGGGCTTTCTTGTGCCCACGATATGGAAACTAACAATATGATTAATGAAAAGCCCGAAGCTATGCTTATGATAATTTTTTTCATGGTATTAACGATTTAGTTTTTATGTAAATTAAGTTAAAACAGATTTTCATTTACAAAAAATTTGCCAGATTAGCTGGTAACTTCCGACAATTCAATATTGTTAGATCTTTTTAGTTTTGAAAAAGAATTTATAAAAATCTGATTTATTTTTTTAGCATTCATCAAAATAATTGGTTTTAAAAGCCATCCTATAACAGGCAACGGTTTATAGTGAATCTCTACTCTTATTTTGGTCTTGTCATCGATAGCCGACAGGATGAAGTAAATGGTAAAATCTGTTGCCAATGGAAATTTTTTTAGTTTCTCTCCGTAAACAAGTTTTCCTTTACCAAAATCATTGGTGACACTTTCAAATTCTGCCGAGCCCTTTTCGAAAACGCATATGTGCTTGGTACCGATCCGGTTTACTTTTCCCTTATCGTACTTGAACTCAGTCACGCCCTTGCTCCACTGGATTTTCAAATCAAAATTCGATAAATATTCATAAGCTTCCGGAGGTGAAAGATCAAATACATACTCTTCCGCAATAGGATCCCTCATTTTTTCGGGAAGAACAACAGGCGGTGGTTCCGGTACCTCCGAATACAAATCAGCCAGTGATACAAACGAATAATTTACCAAACCGATATTCTCATATTCGTCTGTTCCGTTTTCAAACTTCAGCGCGGTGAGCTCTTCCAGTTCATTCTGATTTTCTTGTAGGTATTGATCCGTAAAAAGAATGTACTCTTCATAGCTGATGTTGTTTTTAAGCAATCTGTGCAGCAGCACAATATCCGATCCGAACGGTTTTTTGTGGTTCTTAACCGTGGTAAAGCCAATATCAGCGCTGTGAACTACAAATTTTAGGGATAGTTTTGAAGCCGAGCTACAGGCTCCGCATTGACAAATGCGCTGGCTTTCATACAATTTGAGATGAGAATGAAAATTAAGAAAGATTTTACGGGCTTGATTATAGACTTCTTTCAGGCCAGACTTATGATCTACCTTATAAAATAAGACCGCATCGCCCTCGATCTCTGAAACCTCCAAACCGATTTCATTACTGTCGATGATCTTTTCCAGCAACTCGGAAATAATATGCTGCCCGTGCTCGATTTCAGTATTATTGACAAATTCGGTAAACCCCGTTATATCAGGAATAAATAGCAATGATTTTGGCATAGATCAATGTCGGTTTTTTAGTCAACGCAAATGAAGGTATACTATATTACGCCATAAACGGGCATTTGTTCCGTTCAATATTTCTCACTGATGTATCCGCTCCAAAAGGTTTTTACTCTCAACTAAGAATTCCTGCCAGATTTCCTCCAATATCTCTGCAGCCGGTTTCACACGATCGATCATTGCGGATACCTGACCGATCTCCAGCTCGCCATTGTCGAGATCTCCTTCAAACATCCCTTTTTTAGCTCTTCCCTTGCCCAACAGGGATCTTAACGAATCCGGGTCTGCACAAGATGATTCCGCCTCTTTTACCTGCCTATAGAATTTGTTCTTTAGAAGGCGCACGGGGGTTAATTTTTTCATCATCAATTCGGTGCTTCCTTCCTGCGCTTCAACAATTAGATTCTTGAATTTTTCGCTTGCCGATGATTCGTTACTTGCTGCAAACCGGCTGCCAATCTGTACACCCTCCGCTCCCAGGGCCATAGCAGCCAGCATTGCCTTCCCGCTTCCAATACCTCCCGCTGCGATTAAGGGGATCGAAACTTCGGCCGAGATCATCGGGATCAGACAAAGTGTAGTTGTCTCTTCCCTTCCGTTATGCCCGCCTGCTTCAAATCCTTCTGCAACGATCGCATCAACTCCGACATCTTGGCACTTCTTGGCAAATTTCAGACTGGAAACCACATGAACAACCTTAATTCCATGTAGTTGCAAGGCGGATGTCCACAATTTCGGATTACCGGCAGAAGTAAATACGACAGGAACCCGGGCCTCGATAATTATTTTCATGATCTCCTCAATCTGCGGATACATCAAAGGTACATTTACACCGAATGGTTTGTCTGTGGCTATTTTGCACTTTTCGATATGCTCGGCCAATACTTCGGGGTGCATGGATCCGGCGCCTAATAAACCCAGTCCTCCGGCATTACTCACTGAAGAGGCTAATTTCCATCCGCTACACCACACCATGCCTGCCTGTATGATCGGATATTTCACTTGAAAAAGATTCGTAATACGATTATTCATTTTTGTAAAAATTATGATGGTAACCTTTTGCAAAAAAATTACTATTAGCACTAGATTGTACTATTTTTGCGACATGAAATTTAACCAAATCCTGCTGAATTTTTTAATCTGGAGAATCAAGCACATTAAAAACCGCAACTTCACCATGATTCTCAGCGCCGTCATCGGGGCTGTAGCCGGATTAGCAGCTGTTTTATTAAAAGAAACAGTGCATCTGATACAGCATTTTTTACTTAAAGGAGAACACGCCGAGGTTAATAATTACCTGATATATTTTTACCCGCTGATCGGAATCATGATTACCGTCATGATCACAAGGTATTATTGGAAAGAAAAATTGGGGCATGGGATCACGGATATTTTGTTTGCAATTTCTCAAAAGTCCAGTATTCTGGCTCGAGGTAAAATGTACTCAAGAATGATTACGAGTGCAATAACTGTTGGATTTGGAGGTTCTGTCGGACTGGAGGCTCCGATTGTTGTCACAGGAACGGCAATAGGATCTAACATTGCCAGGCTTATGCATCTGGACTACAAAAACAGGACCCTGCTGATCGGATGTGGAGCCGCCGGCGCCATTGCCGGTATCTTTAATTCACCAATCACCGGAGTGATCTTTAGCAGCGAGGTGATTCTGGCCGGATTGGGATTTGCCACATTTATTCCATTATTGATTGCGGCCGTTTGCGGGTCGTTGGTTTCGCTCGCTTTGCTCGGTGACGATGTTCTTTTCTCATTTGTTCTCAAAGATCCTTTTATTGCAACTGATACGCCATTTTTTATATTGTTGGGCATCCTTTGCGGCTTGATCTCTGTTTATTTCACGCGCCTTACATATTATGTCGAACAGAAAATTACAAAAATTAAGAATTATGCTTTCCGCGGACTGGTTGGCGGATTGCTTTTAGCGCTTATCATCTTCTTCTTTCCACCGATTTATGGGGAAGGATACAATACAATTAAGCTACTGCTAAATTCCCATGAATCCGATATTATCTTTCAGTCCTTCTTCTCGCTGGATTATGGAAATCCCATCGTGTTTGTTTTATTCATGCTTGGGATCGTCTTTTTCAAACCAATTGCTTCATCGTTAACTATTGAATCGGGCGGAAGTGGCGGTATCTTTGCTCCATCTCTGTTTTTGGGCGGAGTTGTCGGATTTTTATTTGCATTCAGCATCAATTACCTTTTTCCGGCAAAAATTAGTCTAAGCAATTTTACACTTGTCGGCATGTGCGGTGTAATGAGCGGAGTATTACATGCGCCATTGACAGCCATTTTCCTTATTGCCGAAATTACCGGAGGATATACGCTATTTGTCCCGCTGATGCTGGTTTCCGCTATATCTTTTAGTACAATTTCTTATTTTGAGAAATACTCCATTTACACGAAACATCTTATTGAAAGAGGAGATTATATACCTCACGATAAGGACAAGCAGTTACTCAGCGGTATAAAAATAAAAAAGGTCATTGAAAAAGATCTTATCACAGTAAAACCGTATCAGAAATTAAGCGACCTCGTCAAGGCCGTCCGGATGTCCAAAAGAAATATATTCCCGGTGGTTGACGACGAGGATCGACTCGTCGGAATTATCACGCTTGACGACATACGGGACATTATGTTTGACGAGCTGGCAAGAGAAGAAACGATCATCAGCTCCATAATGCGCGATCCACCTGCTTTTGTCTCGTCGCAAGACTCTATGCAATCTGTCATGAATACCTTTGAAATTACGGGCGCCTGGAATCTTCCGGTAATCAATGAAGGCAAGTATGCGGGCTTTGTTTCTAAGTCGAGGATTTTCAATACCTACCGTTCAAAACTCAAAAAAGATAGGGCGGAATAACAGACAACTGTTATGCCTATGTTAAGTTGAGCCGTTCGCTTATAATTCCTTCTTGAGATTTGTTAAAAATTTTGCCTAAAATGTTTGCTTTTTTTTAACTAAGTTAAAATGAGCATTTTATCCACAATCACCTGAAAATCATATATATTCATAACCAACTATTTATCAGACACTTACGGGTAAAAACATAATATCTGTGGATAACTTTTGTAATCTGTGGATAACTTTCATTCGGAATAATTGGATAAAACAAATTTTAATTTCCAAACTATTTTACCCACATTTTTTAGTCCAGGTATCTTATCAAATTTGAAACTATAGGGGTTCAGTTTTATACAATTTTTAATAATGTTATTCCAATATTGCCAAATTTTAATGTTGAAAAATCCCGGGCGACTTAAGTAAAATTTCAACCCTTTTATTTTTCACAAAATAATAATAAATTCCATGTCTCTTTCTTCCGGAAAAACCAATATGACAAAGGGACTGGTTGTTGTATACAAAGTCGGGTATCGATTTCGGTGGACGCTTGCCGTGATTCTATTTTCTTATTCTTTTGATTCCTCCGGTCAGCAAATAGAAGTAATTAAGGCCGATCAGCTTTTTCATATGATCGATCAGTGTCCGGAAAAAAACAAGTTACATGTCTACAACTTTTGGGCAACCTGGTGTGCGCCCTGTGTTCGCGAAATTCCGCATTTTGAATCATTAAACAATTCGGATCGTAATGTAAACGTCACTTTAATAAGCATTGATGATGTAGATTTGTTGGAGAAAAAAGTTATTCCCTTTGTAAAAAGAAAAGAAATAAAATCAAACGTAGTACTGCTCGATGAAACCGATTTCAATGAAATAATAGACAAAATTGACAAAAGTTGGTCCGGCGCAATTCCCGCTTCGCTCATTGTCGATTGTCGAAGTGGCAAACGTTTATTTTATGAAAAAGAATTTAAAGCGGGGGAATTGGAAAAAGCTATCGAAATGATAATTAATCATCCATAACTTAAAATACACTACCATGATACTAAGAGCTATTTTATTAACCGTATTTGGAATCGCATTCATAATTTCCGGAATGACGGTTCCTCAAGGATTAAATGTCGGGGATCGTGCAACGGATTTCTCACTAGCCAATATTGACGGGAAAATGATTTCTTTGGATTCGTATCCTAATTCCAAAGGATACATTGTAATTTTTACATGCAACAATTGTCCTTACGCAAAAGCCTATCAAAGGAGAATAGCGGAGTTGCACAATGCCTATGCACAAAAGGGTTTTCCGGTTATAGCCATTAATACAAGTGATTCAAAAGAAGCCATAGTCAAAAGAGCAAAAGAGCAAAACTATCCATATGACTATTTGCATGATGAAACTCAGGAAGTTTCAAAAGCTTATGGCGCACTCAAAACGCCGCATGTCTATATCCTGAAAAAAGACAGAACTGTAGCTTATATTGGCGCTATCGATAACAACTATAAAGATGCTGATGCCGCGGATAAAAAATACGTTAGGGATGCGGTTGAATCGCTCCTTGCCAATAAAGAGATAAAAATTACATCTACGAAAGCAATCGGTTGTACCATCAAGTGGAAATCGAGCTAGTGTCCGTGGAGCGAGGTGTTTCGGTGAAGTCCAGGTAACTTTCGTACCTGGACGGATGGCTTGTCCGCAGTACGGATACTCGAGTCTGGAAATCAAACTTTAAAACAGATAACACGACGTGGATTGCAGGATTTGTATTTTAAACGTATTCGGTGTTCCGCTGTAAATCAGGATGTTCGAAAGCTCACCTGGCTGCTACTGCTGTCGTTCTCCGATCCGTTTGGTTATCAGTGGTTTAACAGAGACAAAAAAGCGCTTTGTCCTTAGAAACACAGAACAATAAATTGAAAAACCCTTAATCTCGATCAAATTACAATTTGATCCTGCGCTTCTAAATTCTGGGATTTGTCGTCTGCGGGAATTGGCAAATCATGGCCGGACCCAGACACGAGAACCGCTACCGGTATGCCGACCTGCCGCACGAAGCAAGGATGAAGAGCAGCACGGCGATGGCATGAATTATTAGGGTTTGCCCCAAGGTACTTCTTATGATCAAGTTCAATCAATTTTTAGCAGAGATGAGAAAAAAGCTCCTTTATCTATAAAATTTTAGTATTATTAGACAGAAAAAAACTATAGATAATTGATGCTTTTCCACTTGCGCAGACTTATCCTAGCTTTTGCCTCTATGACCTTTTCCATTCTGATTGGAATCATTGGTTATATGATAATCGAAGAATACAGTGTGCTTGACGCATTTTACATGACGATTGTCACTATTTCTACTGTCGGCTTCAGAGAAGTTCAGCCGCTCTCGGAAAATGGAAAGCTATTTACAAGTTTCTATATTATTTCCAATCTCATATTTTTTGCCTTTTTAGTCTCTACGGTAGCAAAGTATTTATTCGAAGGTGAGTTAAACAAAATCTATAATATAATTATGAAAGGTCGGGAAGTAAGCAAACTAAGGGGGCATATTATTGTATGTGGTTACGGTAGAAATGGCCGAAGAGCTGCTCATGAACTTAAAAACAGCCGTAAAAAATTCTTGATCATCGAAAAGGATGATCATGTTTTGGAGCGCTTTCCGGATGCTGGTAAAACGTATAATTTTTTTATAGGCGACGCTACCCAGGATGAGGTCCTTATTGACGCCGGAATTCGGCGTGCGACGACAATCATTACGACCCTCCCCAGCGATTCTGAAAATGTATTTATCACATTGACTGCACGTACCATGAATCCCGAAATAAAAATAATCTCAAGAGCTTCAGACGAAAAGGTAGAAAAAAAACTTCTGCGTGCCGGCGCAAACCACGTCGTCATGCCAGATGCTTTGGGTGGTTATCATATGGCACATATTGTCACCAAACCTTTTATTGTAGAGTTTGTAGAAATGCTTAGCGGCTTTGGCTCGTCCGAATACATGCTGGACGAAGTAAATTATTTACACGTAAGGCAGGAGTTCCGAGGTAAGACCCTATCCGAATTAGACATTCGAAGAACAACCGGGGCTACGGTTTTTGGATTTAAAGATGCGCAGAAAGGGATAATTTTTAATCCCGATCCCAAGACAAAATTTTCAGAAAATGATATATTGATTCTGCTGGGAAATGAAAACTCTCTTCGGGAATTCAAGAAAAAATATACCAGGCATTTAAAACTGGCACAAAATTAGCCTTTTACTTTTTGCCTTTGATGCTTGCGACGAATGGCGTCGGCCTTCATCGCATTATAAATAGCAATCGAAGGTAAATACGCTTCGCTACCGGCGATCAAAGCGCTATCCTCTAATTTCTTTTCCAGATTCTTTAAGGGAACTAAAATCTTTTGAATCGACTTGATAAGTTCTACATCCTTTTTTACTTCTTCAATTTCGATATCTTCCGGAACCAACTCGGGATGTGTCTCGGCTTCTTTAAGGTTTTCCACTACAAATTCAATCGTATTTTTGCTCATCTTTGGCAGTGCGATTGCTTCCTCCTTGGAGAGTGAAACCAATTCTGGCAACTTGTCATTGATAAAATTTATTGCGCTTAATACTTCACTTAGATCCTTTTCTGGAATTGATGTTGAAATTAAATTAGTGTAGTTCATGACCGGTGTTTTTTTAGTTGTTATCTGCATTCTGAAAAAAGGGTAAACAATGTAACAATTACCTCAAAAATATAACAGCCTAAACCGGAATAAAGTTGCACTAAATTTGAATTATGCAATTAATTATTTTCTATTTGCAATAAATACGCCGACAATTATCACGACCATACTAAAATAGTGACCTATTAATAGTTTCTCTCCGTCAACCAAACCCCATATTACCGCAACGATTGGAATCAGGTAAGTTACGGAGCTGGAAAATAAAGGAGTCGTCATCTTGATGAGCTGATTAAATAGCATTAATGCAAGACTGGTTCCGATGATACCCAAAACGGACAGGTACACCAGGGCAAGCATGGCGTCATTATCGCAAACGATTCGTTTATTGAAATCCGTAAGGGCAAATAAATAAAATCCGGCCAGTGGCCCCATCATGAAAATGGATATGCTGGAAATGGCAACCGGATTCAGGCCGGATAAATTAAACTTCAAAATATTTACATTTATGCCATATAAAATGGTAGCTGCCACTACAAACAGCGCAAAAAAATTATATTTATGTTCGGCATCTGAGCTATAAAACATCAATAGAATCGTACCGGCGACTGCCAAAAGCAAACCGGCGATAATTAATATTGAAATTCTTTGTTTATAGAATACAATTCCGATAATCAGTACAAATACCGGAGTGAGTGAATTAACCATACCCGTAACTGCGCTATCAATTTGTGTTTGGGCAACGGAAAATAAAAACGCGGGTATAAAACTTCCAATCAGCCCGGATAAAACGATTAAAGGCAAGTACTTTTTATCAAGTTTTTTTAACCATGAAATAGCAAAAGGCACCATAAACAACGATGCCGAAAATATTCGAATTGCCGCTACCTGGGGAGCAGAATAGACCATTAATCCCTTTTTGATTAGGATAAATGAACTCCCCCAAACTATTGTTAACAGGATTAGCAACATCCATGATACCAAATTGGGTTGATGCGAGTGCCTGTGGCTCATCCGATTACAGGCGCTTGAGTATTGTATTTGGTTGGAATTTCATCAAGTATATCAATCAGCTCATTGTAATCATCTGCAGTAACCAGTTTCATTCTTACCGGTTTAAAACCGGGAATCCCTTTAAAATAATTTGTGTAATGCCGGCGCATTTCGAAAATCCCCAGACGCTCTCCTTTCCAATCTATGGAGAAATTCAAATGTTTCTTGATCGTTTTTACGCGTTCCTCCAGATCCGGTGCATCCGGGAGCTTTCCTGTTTTAAAATAATGCTTTATCTCATTAAAAATCCATGGATACCCGATGCTGGCTCTGCCAATCATAATACCGTCAACTTCATATTTATTCTTGAAATCCATTGCAATTTCGGGCGAAGAGACATCCCCGTTTCCAAAAATTGGGATTTCGATATCCGGATGGTTTTTTACCGCTTTGATAAAATCCCAGTTGGCGACACCTTTGTACATTTGCTGTCGTGTACGGCCATGAATCGTCAATGCTTTTATTCCGGCATCCTGCAATCGCAAAGCAACCTCCACAATTTTTATGGTGTTGGCATCCCAGCCCAACCTGGTTTTTACAGTTACCGGAAGCGCCACCTGATTCACGATCTCCCGGGTCATTTTTTCCATTTTTGGAATGTCAAGCAGAATGCCAGCACCGGCTCCTTTGCACGCCACTTTTTTCACAGGACAGCCGTAGTTTATATCGATTAGCTCCGGTTGGGCAGCTTCCGCTTTAGCAGCGGCCTCCCGCATACTTTCAATTTTTTCCCCAAAAATCTGAATCCCAATAGGCCGTTCGCTGTCGTAGATATCCAGTTTTTGCAAACTCTTTGCCGCATCGCGAATGAGTCCTTCGGCACTTATAAATTCGGTATACATTAAATCAGCTCCGTTTTCCTTGCATACAGCGCGAAATGGCGGATCACTCACATCCTCCATTGGCGCCAGCAACAGTGGAAAACCTTCAACTTCTATATTTCCGATATTTATCAAATCCAAAAGCTTTTCAAACCGCAAAAATACCAGCTTTTTTATAAGTGTGAAAATCCAAGCTTCCCCGAAACAACAAGAACAAATAAAAATCGTTAAAAATCATGCATGCAACTCATGTAAAGCATTCAATTTTTTGTATATGTTTTGAACATTTAGGATTTTTGAATCTAAAATGAAGCGCTTTGCGGCCATATCGCTCTTGTTGATCTTTATTGCAGGTCAGGTGAATTTGACTTGGGCGACACACTATTGTGGTAAATTTGCAGTGGAGCGTTTGGTATCTCTCGGCGTAAATAAGTCAAGTTGCTGTATGGAGGAAGAAAATTGCTGCGATGAAAACATTTGCTGCGATGATAAAACAATTGATGCTGCCGTACCAACAATTATAAGCGAGGAATGCTGCAGCAATGACTACTTTTCTTCCAATACCGATGATTTTTTTATTAAATCCGAATCTGGAAATAATGCTCAGATACTGTTTGTTGCCGCTTATGTTTCATCATTGCACAAGCATGTTGATCATCCGGATTTCAAACGCACTCAAACAAAAGAATTCTCTTTTCTGATAGCACCAGATAAACAGGTGTTCTATCAGACCTTTCTTCTATGATTCGCTTTTACCCAGTGGCCAGGTCGTGTCAAGTATAAAAGACACCTAATGTCGTAGCTGCTTACCGAAGGAAGAAATCTAACTTTTTGCATCAAAGAAAACAGATCTCTTACCCCTGCATATCTTGAATGGCGGGCCCGTGATGAGATTAAACTTCCTACTTGAAGCAAGTTAGTGCCAGGCGGTAATTTTTAGAATTTATTAATCAGCAAACTTTTCAATGAACAAGATATATTATTGTCTAATATTATTGGGGTTCGTTCCAATACCGGGAAAGAGTCAAAACAACATAAAAGGTAAGGTGGTTTCTCCGGACAGGGAGCCGCTCGTTGGGGCTACTGTCCGGATTATGAATACATCCAAAGGTGTGGTCACCGACTTTGAGGGCAATTTTGAAATTGCAGGTGTCCAAAAAAACGAAAGGATTATCGTTTCATTTGTCGGCTATGTAAACGATACGCTGAGCGCTGTTTCGGGAACACCTCTAAGCATCGTATTGGAGGAGGATTCTGAAAAACTTGACGAAGTAATCGTAAAAGGCAGGTCGTCCACCATCGACGAAATGCAGCCTATTCTCAATGAGCTGATTTCGGAAAAAGAATTATTGAAGGCCGCTTGTTGTAATCTCTCCGAAAGCTTTGAAACAAATGCCAGCGTGGATGTGTCTTTTGCAGATGCCGTTACCGGAACAAAAACCATCAGGATGCTGGGTTTGGACGGCAGGTACGTGTTGATCAGCAGGGAAGGCATTCCACATGTAAGGGGTCTTAACTCCAGGTACGGATTGATCTGCGTCCCCGGCACGTGGATTCAATCCATTGATGTTGGCAAAGGCGCCGGAACCGTAATTAACGGTTATGAATCCATGACAGGCCAGATCAATGTAGAATTTAAGAAACCGGAAAATAGTGAGAAGTGGTATTTGAACGGCTATGTCAATTCACTCGGAAGATTTGAGTTCAATACAAATCATTCGACCGAAATTTCCGATAAATGGGATGCTGCAATCCTGCTGAATACGCAATACCTCGGATTTGAAATTGATGGCAATGACGATGGGTTTATGGATTTGCCCAAGTCAAGAATGATCAACTTCCTGAACAGATATAAGTATAAAGGCGATCAGGTAGAATCTCAAATCGGTATCCAATACATGAAATCGGAACTCGCCGGAGGCCAGCTTGGATACGGCTTTGGGGATGATTTACTTACTAATCCGATTTACGGATTTAAGCATGACGATCAACGGATAGAACTTTTCGGAAAAATCGGTAT
Source organism: Cytophagales bacterium (assembly GCA_022360055.1). Classification (GTDB taxonomy): domain Bacteria; phylum Bacteroidota; class Bacteroidia; order Cytophagales; family Cyclobacteriaceae; genus JAAUQL01. The sequence continues at coordinate 25,532 of JAKSDO010000069.1, forward strand.
GATATTTCCGGGGAAACCCTACCAAAGCTGGGGATTTCAATACTCGGTAAGCTACCAGGAATTCGATGGCGGGGCGGGGAGGCGGTTGTATCAGGGAAGCGAGCGAACCGCTTACGGGAATTTGATCTATCAGAATATCATTCGAAATACGCGACACCAGTACAAAGCAGGTATCAGCTATTTATTCGATGGCTTTGACGAGCGGTTTGTATCACAGTTGAATACCACTTTGGATTCAACATTTTCAAGAAACGAAAGTGTGCCCGGGATTTTTTATGAGTATAATTATATCCCCAATGATGATCTTACTTTGGTAGCTGGTGTAAGAACGGATTTCAACAATTTATATGGAACCTATTTTACCCCGAGATTACACCTGAGATATGCATTCAATGATCATTGGACAATTCGCCTGTCCGGTGGAAAGGGATACCGGACACCTAATGCCATAATGGAAAACAGCCAGGTTCTGGTTTCTTCCAGGCGGCTGATCATAGAGGAGGAGCCAAAGCCGGAAATCACCTGGAATTTCGGGGGAAGTCTGGCAACACGTATTGATATTGACGAAAAACCAATGAATATTGTGGCCGATTACTTCCATACCCGATTCGAGAACCAATTGATATATGACCAGGACCAAAGCTCGAGCTCATTGGCAATTTACAACTTAGACGGAAAGTCGTTTGCTCACAGCCTACAGGTAGAAGCGCAATATGAGATCTATCATAATCTGGATTTAAAGGCGGCATATAAATATTATAATGTACAAATGACCACAAATGGAAAACTGCAACAAATGCCATTTGTAAGCCGCGATCGACTTTTCATAAATCTGGCATATGCCACTAAATATGATACCTGGAAAGCTGATTTCACCTGGAACTGGAATGGTCGGAAACGATTACCCGATACATCAGAAAATCCGGAGCAATTTCAAAGAGCGACATTCTCCCCTGATTTTTCCATTTTAAATGCACAGATAAGCCGTGGATTTCGTTGGGGGAGCATTTATCTTGGCGGAGAAAATGTTTTAAATTTCAAACAAAATGACCCTATCGTTGACCCCGAAAATCCATTTGGCAATAATTTTGACGCTTCTATGGTCTGGGGGCCAATTGCAGGCAGAGTTGTTTATGCTGGAATTAGATATAAAGTAAAATAATTGATCGTATGAAACCGGTAGGACCGGAGCAAATTCAGGACACACACGAGCATAACTATATTTCTCTGTGTGTCGGTAACCTAAAAAAATATAAACGGATGAAAAAAGTAGTAGTTGTTATTTTGCTGATCGCAATCGGTGCCGCGGCAGAAGCTCAGGTAGAAAAAGTTGAAATAAAAACCTCGGCTGTTTGTGAGATGTGTAAAGAAATCATCGAACGAGATTTGGCATTTGAAAAAGGTGTGAAATCCGCAGAGCTCGACGTGGACACAAAAATCCTGACCGTCGAGTATAACGCAAAAAAGACAACAGCGGATAAAATCAGGACCCGGATCACCAAAGTCGGCTACCATGCAGATGATAAAAAAAGAGATCCCAAGGCGTACAGCAAGTTGCCGGACTGCTGTAAAGATGGAGGACATGATGAAGATCAATAGATGAATTTATACTCCGGGTTCACATTCGTCTCGGACGGATCGATAAATCTGGAGTCTTTCATATTATAAATCTTCATAATAAAGTCCATTCCTTTTTATAAGGTCAATTGCTTTTTTCTCATGGGAAATGAGTTGTTCGAGCTTAAATTTGTCGAAGGTACTTTTTGCGCCAACATATTTTTTTTGAACGTCTTTTAGGATTTCATTGAAGATCAGCGTTACCCTTTCAAGGTGATAATCTGATGTGATAATTGTCAATACGACCTTGCCAAGATTTGAAATTATCGGCTTAATTTTTACCGCATCATCCACCGTATTTTCAGACAATGCAAAATCCAGGAAATCTTCTTCATTAATACCCATTTCGATAAGGAATCTTTTCGCATAAACTGCATGTGCTTCTTTCGAAGTATTGAAATGCTCCCCCCACCCGCCTGTACATAATATCAATTTGCCTTTGGAATAAAGTTTTACACAACATTCCAGCCGCCCTCTTGAAATAATGCTTAATTTACCTCTTTGAGAATTTGGCGAACCCAAGACGATCAGAACCTCTTTTGTCATAAATATTAAAATATTAAATGAATACAAAAAAACCATGAAACGTATCCACTTATTTGAATTTGAAGATCTGAGCTGGTTCCCGGCTGGTCTAAGGAGGTGCCTTACACAGATGATGACGGTAGCATAAAATCCTAAAAACCAGCGAGGTTATGGCGGAATTGGTTTACAAGGCATTAAAGCATTCCGACACCAACAAAATCAGTTAAGACCCAACTTCCAGTATCCTGATTTCCACGCGTCTGTTTTTTGCCCGGTTTTCTTCATTATTGTTTGGCGCAATCGGCCTGGAACCTCCGTAACCTACAATTTCGACGCGTCTGCGGTCAATACCAAACTCCGTTAAATACTTCTTAATTTGTTCCACTCTCTGAAATGATAAATTTTGCTTCGCCTTTTGAGATCCCAAGCCGTCGGTATGACCGGCCAGTTCAATTCTCATGTGCGGATTTTCGAGTAGAATACCAACAAGTTTTTCGAGGGCCGGATATGAATCTTCAAGCAAAACAGGTTTACTGCGCTCAAACATAAGATCGTTTAGAGTGAAAATTTGATCGTCTTTTACAGGATTAAGATAAATGTTCCGATAGATCTTTTCACCATCGTTAAAAGGCTCCATTGAAACTTGTTCATAAAAGGTCATATAACCGGGGGCTTTTACGGTAAACTCGTAAAGGCTATCTTTTGGGATGTAAAACAAAAAATTTCCGGACAAATCATCAGATGTCGCTCTATAGGGGACATTTCTTTCAATGTTTTCCAAAACGACATGTGCACTGACCGGGGCATGCGTATTCGCATCGAAAGTTCTTCCCTGAAAGGCGACCAATGGTTCAGGCAATTCGGGATGGATATCTTGCTGAAGCGGAATTCTGTATATGTTTTCCTGTCCGTTTCTGTTCCCTTCGGAAGAAACGAAATATGCAAAATTCCCTGAGGCCGTAATGCTGAAGTAAGCATCCCAACTGGCAGAATTTACAGCCGGACCAAGATTCTGCGGATCCGACCAGTTTTTCCATGTTTCGTCCAAACGCTTGGTTTGGAAGATATCGCTTTGCCCGTATCCGCCGTGACCATCCGAAGCAAAATATAATGTGGTGTTATCAGGCGACAAAAACGGTGCAAAATCGGCCCTGGTAGAGTTTATCGCAAGCCCCAGGTTAATTGGCCTTGAATATTTGTTGTGACCGGTTTTTAAACTCGCGTATAAATCCTGATCCCCATACCCGTCATGACGTTCCACTGCCATTATGATAACGCGTTCGTCTGCAGAAAGAAAGAAATCCTGAAACTGGCTGAAATTCTCAAATCCGGTTATATTTACTTTCACAGGATCGCCCCAACCAATTGCAGTTCTGGAAGAGATGGATACTCCGGGGCTTATCGAGCCGTCCGAATGATATCCGTTTATAACAAGTAATTTATTCCCATCAGGCGCGATCGAGCACACACCATTCGCAAACTGATCATTTAGAGGGAGACCGATATTTTCCGCAGCGGTCCATTGACCGTTGATGAGCTTTGACACATAAATATCCTGAGGATCTGTTTTCCCACCGGTATTTTCCGGATAAAACAATCTGGAAAAATACAAGGTATTTCCATCATGGGAAACCAGCGGCTTCGCTTCGGTAAACCTTGTATTTATCCGGTCATGAAGATTTTCTTTCTTTGCAGTAAACGTCATTACCTGCTGCACATTGTAATTTGCTCCCGAAAGTATATTTCTCACATCAGCCAAATTGCCGTCTTCCAAAATGCCGACAGCATCTATTTGGCAAAAACCGGGAACAGGAATGGAGTTTAAATTGATTTCTACGAATTTCACATTGTATTCCGTTTTCGGAACACTGAGAACCGCGGTGCGGAATTTATCCGTAACTTTCTGCGGTTCTTGCTGATAGATGATATAGCTCAATCCTTGCTCATCAATTAATTTTACCTGGACAATTCGTCCGGGTCGATTATTTTCAACAATTATTATCTGCCGGGCAGGTTTTGGAGACGCAAATCCTAATTTGATCGTACCGAACTCAGAATCCCCGGACAACCGAAAGGCATTTTTACTGATGTGGCCCGGAGGAAACGCATTGGGAGGGCCCATCGCTTGCAAACCGGAATAGTCGTATTCCTCGTATTGGTTATACTGATATTCGAGGGAAGAAGCCCATTGAATTTTCCTGATCTGGCCAAATGCTGCAAATGACCAGACACAGCAGACAAAAATCATTAACTTGTTCATTGTGTAAACTCACTTTTTCTGCTGTGTCGGACTTCCTTGTAGAATTTACACGGTTTCTACAAAACACTTAAAAATAGTGAATTCAGGCCTATTTGGAGGGGATTTTCACAACTTTTCTGGTAAATAGTTTACCGTTTTTACTGATGTTTATTAAATAAACACCATCAGATGAGCCGCTTAAATGTAAGTCTATAAACTTATTCTTTATATTGTAAATTTCGTTGATTTTCTCCCCATGAATGTTTAGTACCTGAATAAAATCCAGTTTTCCTTCATCGTTGGAAATATTTATCGATTTCACAAACGGATTGGGATATATATTTATTCCGGCATGATATAATTCCTCCAGCGCGGTAATTTCATCAAAAAATGTAATGCTTCCGTCATGCGTGTTTACCCCGAGTATTTCGTGTTCACTATTCGCAAATTCGATCGGAAAAGCCGGATCGGAAGTGATATCTGTAAAACTTACAGGAACCTTTTGAGGTTGGGCGGAAATAAATTCAAATTGCACTATAAAAAGTGTGGAACTGTCATCTATCGATAAAGAAATGGCATCACTGGGCTCCCAGGCAAAACGAACGTGACCTTTATCCGCATCACTCGTGCCAAAATTATCATCGCCAAAATCTTTTATTCCAAAGTCAGTAACTCCGACAAAAACAAGCAGATCGGGGTCCCAATTGATCGATGCCTGAAATGAAAGAATATCTGAAAAATTATTCACTTTTATTTCAAGATTTCCAATGGTTCCGGTTGTTTCGACACTATTTGATATGTAAAGGTCTACCGGGTCCTGTTGAGCTCTTGATCCTTTAACTGTTGAAAAAATAAAAAACACGATAAGGCAAAAAGACAAAACTCGCATTTAAATCCGTTTAGGTTTCATTATGGCAAATATACAATTATGGGAGCATGATATGCTATTCTTTGGAGTCATTTGTCATGAAACAGGGAGGTACTAACAATAAAACCGGTCGGTAACCGGTTCCAGAAAGCAGGATATATGACTGTGGAATCATCTGGAAGATGAAAAATTATCCTTTTGCGAAAATCGCATGTCTTGCCAGGTGTATTCAAAAATCGGACTGACCTTTACCTCAGGTGATTGCACCTTGTTGTTGACCAACACGGATTTGCGCTTCACATTGGTCCTTATAAAATCTTCCAATTCCCCGTAAGTCATTTCCCCATTTGATATTTGCAATCCTTTTAACAGATAATAGGTAAATATGCCGTGAGCTTTCTCCCTGTACGGGTGGGCCGTCTGATCTTCGGAAGAGGCAGAGAACACAATTAAATTACCCATTATGAAGGGAGACTTTGGCTTTATTCGAACACCTCTCGCCGCAACCAATCCCTGGTTCCTGGCCCCGCCACTAAAACAGGCGTCAAGAAATGCCGTCACTCGTTCAGAATCATGTTCGGTAAGTTTATTGAATACGTCTTCAAGTTTTAGGGCATAATCAAGGTTTGAGCTGCTTACATCTACAGGAATAAGATAGGGTTCATCCGTTCCTTCTTTTGGCAGGCCATGCCCGGCATAATAAAATATTAATTTGGCTTCGCCTTCATAGGCCTCGGCGATGGCACTCAGCCTTGCAATTGACTGTCGCATTTGTCCGGCAGTAGCGTTTAACAGGAGTGTCACATTCTCATTGGGAACACCCAGTGTATTAATCAAGTACTTCTTAAATGTTTTTGCGTCGATGGAAGCAAAATCAACGTTTGTACTGGTATTCAACTCCATTTGAAAGGAACTGTAATCCTCGTTTCCAATTACCAGTGCAAACGTTTTCTTATTTTTCATATCCGTAATTGGGATATTTACGTCGACATCCGAATGTCCTATAGACGTCAGCGAACCTGTCGATGTTTGGCTTCCTGACAATGTATTTATTTGAGGAACACTAAAGGTAATGTCATTGAAGCTCAAATCGAGCGTAGGATTGGCTGTCGTATGAAAATCCTGTGAGATATCATAATAAAAGTGCTGGCCGTTGTATCTGGCTTCTAATGAGGTAATCAAAAATTTATCACCGGATAACGTATAGGTTGGATTTCCCAACCAAACCTCATTCCAGTTTTCTTTTACTTCCTTGGCATACTCAAGAGGAACCGGTAGCATTAAACTTTTTGCTCCGGGTACAAATACGTTGAATTTTTCATAATCCGCCTCATACAATCCAATTGAAGCCTTATCATAGTTTACATGCCTTCGAGCCAGTGAATTCATGGCTTGTCGAGAAAATTCCCGTATCTGAGCTTCTCGGTTTTCCTCGGAAACTCTGGCCAGATAAGTTGACGTTTTTTCGAATTCTCCCTTCAACTGCCAGTCGGAATACATGGCTTTCACAAAATCCTGGACCTGTTCTTCCAGTGAAAGCGCTTTTGTATATCTTCCCAATCCACTGTAGGCAGGTGCAATTTCCCAATCACCTTTTTTATTGATTAACCCAAATTTTCCACCGGATTTCACGACGGCAAAGTTGTTTGAAAAAGGAAATGCCGCCTCAAACCTGGTCTCAATGACAAACGCTCCTGTTTGATTGATGTATCCCCACCTGTCATCAATCTTGACCGCGGCGAGTCCTTCTTTAAAATAATTTGCATCTTCAAATTCCAAATCGATCAACAGCTCTCCTTTTTGATTTATAAAACCATACTTCTTGTCTTTTTTTACTAAAGCAAGCCCTTCTGAAAACGAGTATGCTTCTTCGTAATCATGCTTTATCAACCAATTGCCATTCCGCTCTATATAACCTTTATAACCATTGTAAATGACGAATGCCAATCCTTCGGCGAATGGTAAAGCCCGCTCAAAACTATGCTTGAGTATCCGGTCTCCTTCGCGATTTATGAAAATAAATCCATCATTATTCCTGATAATTGCCTTGCCGTCCGAAAATGAGCTGACCACACTCAATTTCGGTTCGAAATGCCAGTCGCCTTTTTTATCGATATAGCCCCATTTATTGTATTTCATCGCGCAGGCCAGGCCTTCTTTAAATGGTTTGGCATCTCGATATGCGGGCTGTATGATCCATTCTCCAGCTCGATCGATATAACCCCAGTTTCCGAAATACTTAACGGCAGCAACCCCTTCTGAAAAATAATAAGCTTCCTCGTATCTATTATCGATGATCCAATCGCCGTCTTTGTTTATGAATCCCCATTTAGCATGCTTCTTTGCAGGCATTAAGAATTCTGAATTCTTTGCGATTCCCTGATTAAAAACGACGATAAAGAGTATTGAGATGCCAAGTCTAATATTTTTCATGGCAATGTTTTTTTTAATTCAAAATTGAATTGGTCAGCTTATGATCTTTAGTTTAAGCTGCCTGTAATAAAAGTTTTCGTTGTTGATCCTGTTGCTTTCCAACCAATTTGTAAGTGTGGATGGGCTGAGAGATTTTGGCCTTTCATATTGCTCATCCCGCCCCCTTTCGGGTAAAGTAAGGCTTGGCTTTGTAAACTCTTCGGTGGAAAACACCAGGTACAGATTTACATATTCCTCTTCTTTATCCGTAAGCATGATCAGCTCATCGATCAAGTGTTTTGAAAAATCATCGAAATAATTCTCATCTCCAAACGGAGAGAAGAAAACATAGTCCTTGTCAGCAACCACAGGAATCGCATTTTTGTACCGTTTTGGCATACTTTGATATGGCAACAATCGGTATGCTTCATCATTTTCCGCCACATAAACTGACAAATACCCGTCGACAGGTGAAGTGAAGTGCAGGTACATCGGATCGCCATTTTCAAAGATGCCGGTTTTACACACTTCTTTTCTGCAATCTGAAGTAAAATAATTGAACTCAATTTCCGGCTTGGATATTTCGCGCACCTTACCCTCGATTTTGAGGCTCATCCACAACTCATGCCGATTTCTTCTTCCATCCTTATTTTTTCTCACTTCTTCCTTAAAATCTTCATGAGTTGTTTTGAGCCATTCTCCTCGGATTACAGTTTTACCAAAAATCCTGAACCGGGTGTTGCCATCATCGACATCAACAAAAGATTCCTGAGTTACATAAGTGCCATACTCCCGCTCTATTGCATTGATTATGGCATGATGGCGTAACTTTTCTTTCAGCTCATCTTTACTCATATCTTCCTCAAGTCTGAATTGCGCCGTGCCGGATGCATTTCGAATCTTTTGAGACACGGCACAGTTCAGACTAAAAAATGTGATGATCAATATGAAAGCAATCCTTTTCATTGGTTGATTGATGTTAAAAGTCCATCAGTTTTTCCAACTTCTCATGCAGTATATCTGTCTCTTCCTCTAATTTTTTTCGGATTGCTTTTTTGGCTACCTCCTGGGCCAATGCATTATTATAGCCCACCCGTACGGAAACCTCTACGTTTTTATCAATTTTTCTGATGATCTCAAACAAAAAAATCACGCGACCAATTTCCTGGGCAATAATATTTTTAGAGGCGGCTACTGTTTTCGTTACAGAGGCAGCTTCTTCATTATTGAGCTGATTGTTGGCAATGCTGTTTTCAATTAATGCGGCAACATTTGTTTGAACCAATCCGGCCAATTCCAATTTTGCTAATTCGGTAGCCTGAAGTTTTGCGGCGGATTGGGTTTCAGCAACCGAATTTCCGGTGGCCACGATATACAATGGATATCCATTTTCATCCAGCTTGTATTGCAGTTCCCAGGATTTTTCAATTTGCTTGTCCATTGGCAATGCCCCCGGGGCAACGTACCAGCCTTTTTTTCTAAATTTCCGGGCTTCTTTTCTGGCTTGCTTAAAAGCCTTTCTTTTCATTTCTTTTTTTGCCCGCTTGTCCGGCTTACCTGCGGCCAAAGAATCATTGACTGGAAAAACCAGTACCAGGGCAATAAGAAGGGTGAAAAATAAATTAAAAGTTTTCATGGCAAATAATTTTAGTTTACCATGATAGAACAATTTCTTTGCCAAAGTGAGAACTAACAATTTTTACAATTCATAAAAATTGTATTTATTTAAGATACTTATCGCCGCATTAGCAGAATATGAAAGATCTGTTATATTTTTAAATGGAGAAAAATATTGAGAAAAACGGGGTGGCAATCGATAAAACCCGCTAAAAGTTATTCCTAATGCTTATCAAACGTGAAAATCCCATTTACGTCGTAGGTGACTGTTTCTTCCGACCTCATTATTTCATAAGAGAAATCATAGGACAATTTCATGGTGCTTTGCTCCAGCGACAGAATAGTCGCAGTCTTCAATTTGCCATCGGGCTTTGTAACTATTATGCTGTTACCATCTTTTTTCCATTTCCCGCATTCAATGAAGCCGGGATTCATCCATTCCGTAATAATGTCCGCTCCATCCAGGTTGGTGGTAAGACGGATGTTGTAACTTCCCTTTGAAGTAAATTGGTTCTCAAGTTTGCTGAATTCGATACTAAGCGTTAAATTATAGCCTGAGCCTGTGAAAAGAGATATTTTTTCTTTCCCGGATACATTGGTAGTAGTGGTTCCTTCGAAATAAACATCCGAAATTCTCCAGAGACCGACCAGCTCATTTTCCGCAGGATTTTCAATGTCATCTTCTGTACACGAAGAGACTGAAATCGTAAGTATTGTAAAAAATAGAATTCCCTGTATTTTCATGTCCTTCAATTTAGCCTGTTAATTTTTGTCGCATGAGGTCATTTAAGTTATACTCAGTATTTCCTCCTGATTAATTTGAATGGCTTATAATGATTCTCGGTTGGAAATTTGCTCACTGGGAAAGCGTTATCACACTTCTTTCACAGTCGTTTCGGTTAGAAAAAGTTATCTGTTCGCCTCTACCCATTAATCTGGAATAAGAAAGGAAAGTAACTCAATCCTTTGTTGGATTTTCAATATAATTACCAGGTAGAAAAGTATTCAATTTATGGAATTATTTTGAGGCCATTCTCAAATCAATTTCATGATTTGTACAAGGTTTCGACACGATATTCTTTATTTTTTCCAATTTATGCTTACTACTTAAATCTAAACCCGCCATACCGCTTATCAAGGGATGAATCGCGCTTACCTATTATCCCGAAAAAGTCCTTCCCAAATACAAAAACTTGAAAGTGAAATATCCTATGCTTATGCGTTCGTAAGTATCACTTTCCCAATAAGAATCCGACGCAAGTTTACACAGCCCGGATTTGAGACCGAATACGTCTGCCTGCCCCATCAATTTTATGAGTAAAAGAATATAAAACCATTTTATCAATGTCCTTTGAGGTCAATCAAAGGATTTTGTTGGCTACAAACCAAACAATTTTTTGGAGCAATTTCCAAGATTTGTGTTAAATTTGGCAATTCTATTGGAAGGGCTTCAATTCACTTTTTAATAGATATCCCAACTTTTTTTAGTTGATAAAAATCATAAATCCAAAATAATATGAGCGTTATACGACTTAGTGCATATGTATTGATATCATTTGCAATGCTGTTTAATGCATGTTCAGACGATAAATCAAAAATCAAACTTCCCCAGCCGGATACGAATAATGCCGGACTTACTTTGCCTGAAGGATTCGGTGCCATAATTACCGTAGACAATGTGGGCAGAGGAAGACATCTTGCCGTAAATGAAAATGGGGATTTATATGTAAAACTCAGAACCCCCCGGGACGGACATGGTATTCTGGCTTTTCGCGACAATGATAAAAACGGTATTATGGATGAACACAAGGGGTTTATGCCTTACGGAGGAACAGGGATCGCACTTCATAACGGATATTTATATTGTTCTTCGGATTCCAACATATACAGATATAAAATGAATCCAGGTGAGCTGACTCCGACTGCGGAAATGGAATTGATAGCTGCAGATTTTCCAAAACAAGGGCCCCATGCCTCCAAACCTATGACATTTGATGGGGAAGGAAACATGTATGTGACGGTAGGAGCACCTGTCAATGCGGGCGAAGAAGTAGCTTTTTCGGTGGAGTCGCCCGGTGTGGACCCAAGCCCCCACACAAAATGGCAAGCCGGAATCTGGCAATTTGACGCGAACAAACAAAATCAGACGCAGGCTGAAGCCTATCATTACGCTATTGGTGTCCGGAATGCGCTGGCTTTCGATTGGAATTTTGAAACCAACGCATTATACGGAGTAAATCACGGGCGCGATCAGTTGCAAGGATTTTGGCCTAAGCTATTTACACTGGAACAAAATGCAGACCTTCCTGCCGAGCAATTCATAAAGATCAACAAAGACCAGGATTACGGTTGGCCTTATTGCTATTATGATCATTTTCAGAATAAGCAGGTACTTGGACCTGAATATGGCGGCGATGGTAGTAAAACGGAAAGATGTGAAGGTGTTGAGCCTCCATTATTATCTCTTCCAGCGCATACTGCGCCCAATGATATGATTTTTTATACCGGAAATCTCTTTCCGGAAAGATACAAGAACGGAGCTTTTGTTGCACTTCACGGATCCTGGAACAGAGCTCCCTATCCTCAGATGGGCTATTCTGTCGTATTCATACCCTTCAAGAACGGTGAACCTACGGGTGAAATTGAAGAATTTGCTACCGGTTTCGCCGGCGCTGAAGAAATAAAGGCCCCTACCGACGCGAAGTATCGCCCAACAGGGCTTGCCCAGGGACCTGACGGAGATCTTTTCATCGTCGATTCAGTAAAAGGCAGGATCTGGAGAGTTTACTACTACCTGTAACGTTAATTCAATAATAAAAGTCGGACGGACCTGTCTCATGGGCCATGAAAAGCGGACCCCACATGAAGATCATTCTCGATCTTCTATAAAAGGCCCTCCCAAAGGAATTAGAAATCTTCAAACCTATTTTATTTCGTGACCTTCATGCCTAATCCGCTTGCGGCAGCCCGGTCTGCGATCCTCAATGGCCGGTTTTTAACGATCCGCCGAGGTAGGTAAAGCAAAATAGACCCGGACGTTTGAGCCTGCCTCCTTTTTAAAATCGCTTTTGCTGAAAAGTGTATCCGGAGCCCCGATTGTCATCTTTGATGATCAGATGCCAGCCCGACTGATAATCATTTAACATCAACAGGAAAAGAGAATGCCCTGATAGACCCCAAAAGTCCGGATATCTTGGAATCCCTATTTTCATAGAATTGTATATTTACAATCTGTTATGAATGGAATTGAGCACACTCTTCGGCTAAAAGGATTATTGCTTTATAACTTTTTGTTTTGGGTGTTGCTCTGTGTCTGGGATATAATTAAAACTATCTCATTTTCGATCAATTTCGACATCATATTTGAGCCTTCGAGTATTATTCGCTGGCCAATTTCGAGCTATCTCTCTTATTGGATATTGAGCCATCTTATTTTTAACCTCTACCTTAATGTGCGAAGTCATAAAAAAACCACCTTTCTCGTATATCATTTTGCAGGTTCTGTTTTGTTCGGAATTTTTCAAAAGTTCCTATCAGGTACGATTGGCCTCCTTCTGGAAAGGCTGTTTCTGGAAACTGAAACCAAGACCTGGAGGGAATTACTCTTCCTCGCCGATCAAACCTTTTTCGATATCATTGCAAGTATGTTCATCTACTGGATGGCAATAGCAATTCTTGTCGGATTGGACTACTATCGAAAATTTAATGATCAAAATACCAGACAATTGGAACTGGAAGGAGCACTCAGAAAAGCACAGCTCAATAATCTGAAAATGCAGATGAATCCTCACTTTATATTTAATGCTTTTAACACCATAGGCATGATGGTGCGGCAAGGTAAGAATAAGGATGCCATCGACATGATTGGCGGGCTAAGTGATCTGCTCAGGTTGAGCCTGAAAAAAGAACTAAATCAATTTGTTTCTTTGGCTGATGAAGTTGATCTGGCAAAGAAGTATTTGGGAATCGAATCCGGCAGATATCAAGATCAACTGGATATTATCTGGGATGTGGAAGAAAAAGTACTGAAACAGCGGGTTCCGAATCTATTTCTTCAACCCATAATTGAAAATGCATTTAAGCATGGAATATCCGGGACATTGGGTAAAGCGACACTTAAAATATCAATCGGGGTGGAACATGAACACCTCCGGATAGAGGTCTTTAATACCGGATCGGGATGGCATATGAATTGGGAACTTCACAAAGGCAAAGGCATCGGACTGGCGAATACAATCGAACGGATGCTTAAGCTCTATAAGGAATCATTTAAGTTCGTAATTAAGGAGCATAGCAACGGAGTATCGGTTATTTTGAAGCTTCCGATGGCGTAATACCTTTTGCGCGTTTTCTCACCCAAAAAAGTTAGTCAAGCTTTCAGACCAACCATGCTTTTATAATTACTAAAAAAATCATAGCTTCTTGCAATATAATAACCATAAATCACTTATATGTATATTACAAGATGTGTTTATACATATCTAATAATTACTTATCACATTACCTTTTTAAGAGTATTTAAACCTATTTTTCCTCGTAGTCATATTATATATGAATATATTACATCGTCATATACAATAGAATATTTAATTATTTTTATATATTTTTGTATTTATAGAATAATTTTTATTAAGTTTAGATTTTAAAAATGAAACCCAGGCTCTAGTTGTTCTACTTTTTTATAATAAAGTACATTCTATTGTTTAAATATTTTTAAGATAAACATTAATTATTTTCAATGATGAAAGAAAGAAACAATTACTATTTAGCGGCATTTACTTTCCTATTGGGAGTTTTTCTTTTTGCCTGTTCTCCTGAAGAAGAGTCTGTTCCGTCATCAAAAATGCTGGATTCCGAAGTACCGTCGGACTTCAATTATGAGACGCTCAAGACCATTCCTACAGAACTTACTTTTACGTACTCGGATTTGCCAATGGCTTTGGAAAGGTTTGAATTGTACGCTGATGAAAATGGCGAGGATTTATTATTTACCGGTGTAACCGACATGGAAGGAAATTTCGCGCAGGATTTGGTTTTTCCCATCGATGTCGAATCTGTTTATGTAAAATTTGCCGATCAGCCGGTCTCAAACGGAAGAACAAGTGGATTAATCTCTTTGGTATTCAGCAACATTTTGAAACATAAATTCAATCGGGAGGTAAAAAAGGTAGAAATAGAAAGTATAGAGATTGACCAGGAAAGTGGTAAATGTAAATGGCGTGTAAGAAATCCTTTCAAAGAAAAGTTAAGCATTGACTATAGCCTACCCAAACTAGGCGAGAAAGGAAGATGTGAAGCCCCGCAAGGAGACAGTTTCTTTTATACCAGATATTCGACAAAAGACTGTGGAATTTGCAACGATCAGAGTGAGGAGAATTCCATTAAGGCCAGCTTTGTTCGAGATGGAAAAACGACAATAATTGAAAAGATGTGCAAATGCTTTTGCAAGGAAATTGTAAAATATTACACCTGGCCGTCGTGCAATAGAAAAGCCAGCTTTGCGTTTGAAGATCTTTGGCCAAATGCCGGCGATTATGATATGAATGATGTTGTTGTCGAAACAAAATTCAAAATCAAGTACAAGATTATTAATTTCAGAACCAATGTCGAGGAACTTAAGATCTATTACAGAGTTAAATACTCGGGAGCCGGATACCATAATGGCTTTGGAATTCAATTACCTTTAAAACCTGATCTGGTAGAGGGTGTGACCGGAACGATAGATAATTCAAACGTTGATTTAAATTATGAGCCCAACGGAGTAGAATCCGGTCAATCATTGGCCACAGTAATCGTGTTTGAGGATACCAGGGATTTGGTAAATCAGATGGAGTATCATAATCCGTCCGAGATCCAGGAGGTCTGTATAAAATTTAAAACAGGAGTTCGGCTGTTTGACCTGGTTTGTAAGTTCCCATTCAATCCATTTATGTTCAATTCCTCGGATCGAACAGAACTGGAACTGGAAGCGCCCGTACGCTCCCTGGAAGTCCACCTGCCCAGAAAAATGCCCACGGATCTGGCGGATATGAGTTTGTTTGCACTGGGAAATGAAAATGGAGATCCGAAATATTTATCTAATCCCGGTCGATATCCATGGGCGCTTTTGATTCCGATGTCTTTTGAATATCCAAAAGAAAGAATAAACATCAAAGATGCTTATCCAAGGTTTGAAATGTGGGTTGCGAGCGGTGGCAGGAATTATAGATCCTGGTTCAGGTATCCGGTGGACGAAAAGGTTATAAAAAATTAATATAGTCTGATTCCAACTATTTGAAGGTGTCTTTATGGCACCTTTTTTTATTTTAGAATTCACGGAAACATATTTCGAAAATTCGCATTTTGTTGAAAGTAAAATTATATAGATTTACTCTTGGTTAAAATGCATGAAGATGCCGATCAAAACCATAATCGTCGATGATGAAGTCGAGGCAAGAGAGGGAATAAGGCTGCTCCTGGAGGAAGATCCCGATATCGAAATACTCGGGTTGTGTAAAAATGGAATAGAAGCTATCGATATGATCAACGATCATGAAGTAGACCTTGTTTTTCTGGACATTCAAATGCCTGTTGTCAGTGGTTTTGAGGTGGTGAGAAGTATTCCCGGGGCTCGGCTTCCTTATATCATTTTCATTACTGCATACGATCAATATGCAATAAAGGCCTTTGAGGTTCATGCAACCGATTACATCCTTAAACCTTTTACAGACGATCGGTTTAGAAAAGGTCTGACCAGGACCAAGCAGTTGATCATTCAGCAAAAAACCCTTCAAAGACAAGAGAAGTCAATATTTATCGCGGATCAATTTGCTCAAAGGGATAATCCTAATGATAAAAGATTGATTTCGAACGAATCGGGTAAAGACGAGTCCCGGTTAATTGTCAAAGAACGGGGGCTGGTAAAATTCATACCGATCGCAGAGGTTATTTGGATTGAGGCTTTTGATTATTATGTCAAAATCCATCTGTGGAATCAATTTCACTTGATACGGGAAAGCATGAAAAAATTGGAATCAAAATTGCCGGCCAACCAATTCACACGCATTCATAAATCATCGATCATAAATAAATTGTTTATCAAAGAGATCCGTACAGCGGCCAGTTCTGATCTCCTCATCACATTGACGAACGGAAAAAAATTGAAAGTTGGGAGGACATACAGGGAAATGATCAAGGTATTATTAAAAGATGAATAATGGCAATTGTTTTAAGCAATACCTGTTTCCCCAATCCGCTCTATGAATAATCGGGGGCATGTTTCGGGTCGATCGAATCTTTTAATCCAAAGTCTATTTGGCCAGGTCCCATTCAAACCGAAGTTTTCGAATTAAGATTGACATGGATTATGTTTCCACTCCCTAAAGCTTTCCGGAAGCTGCGACGTTTCACAAATTCTGATTTCAGCGGTTGCGTGTCTTGAAAAACCTGTTCTCATATCCGGCCGGCCACCGGAACACTGCCCGGTGCTATGTGCCTGGTATTCGTTGGGCGAGCCCAATGACAATCAAATAAAAACTTATAGTGAGGCAAACAATTATTTATCTTCTTTATCCAATAAATCGATCATAAACAGTATATTTCAATACCTGAAATCTAACGACCATGCTCTGGGCACTACTGATCACACTACTTGTCTCCAAACTGAGCGGTGGGCCGGAAGAGATATTTTTAATCTCCGGTTTGGATAAGGAAATCAAATCGCACATCGCTGACAAAGAGCGCAGAAATGAGCTGCTGGCCATTTCAAAAGCGGCAAGGAAAGACATCAAATCATTTGGCGAAATCAGAAAAAATAAGATGAAGCACATGGACAAATCAGGCCTTTCCAAAGATGTATCTTCTGAACAATTATTTGAATTATACAATTCTTATCATGAGGAAAGATTAAAAATGCAGGCGAAATTAATTGATAAGCGACTTGAAATTCAAAGACTGCTTACTGATATTGAATGGAAACATTTAATCGAAAATGCTGTTTTACCATCTGAAAAGTCAAGAAGAAAAAAAAGCGTACGAAAAGATAAAAAAGATCATTGGAGGTATCGAAGAGACCATTGATGAAAATATCGAAGACGAGCAAAAGCGCAAAAGTATCGTTGTCGGCTTGGAAAAATTCAATTCAACGCTACAAGAGTTTCTGGAAGAAACTCAGCATATGAATTTTGAAGATAATGAATTGATTCGAAGTAAAAGTGCCTCTAAAAATGAGCTGATGAGTTTGTACGGTCGACAAAACAATTTGAGGCTCAAAGGTACCCGGGAGTTTTTTGAGCTGCGAGACCGAGCCATGAAAAATACCGATGACAAACAGTGGAAACAAATTATCAAAAAGATAAATAGAATTACAAAATCTTAAAACGTCTAACATACCAACCCCACAAATCATGAATACAATACGTATCAAAACCATTTCCCTTTTTTTATTCACAGTGGCCTTCGGAATGTCTGCTTGTGATGATAAAGGCAATCAATTGGAACTTCTGACAAAAGAAAACACGGAACTAAGGGACAATTATCAAAAACAGCTCTTGGAAACGAGAATGTTTACCGAAGCGTCCGACAGCTTACAAACCGTAGCCCATAGCCTTTTGAAACAGATACAAAAAATGAAAGGAGATATGCCGGTCTACAATGCGAGTTCGGAAGACGAAAAAGCTATTGAAGAACTCGTGGGCAACCTCCATAAAGGCTGGACATCCATGCTGGAAAAAGATGATACGCGTGAATTATTGAAGTATTTTCTTTCCAAATACACCACCAGTTCCGTCAGAATCAATACCGAAAACATTCCATCGGTACAAAGAAGTAATGATGCCAATTTTGTAGACCATTTAAATGAATTGATGCTGACTACCGATGTCTCACTTTCGTTTGGCCAAACCAAATTTTTATATACGGAAGTAAAAGGCAACATTTTCGCAACAAGCTACAGAACAAGATTGAGGGTGTATCAAAACAATAAACAAACACATACGAGTTCGCTTATTACACAACTTGCCGGAGAAAAAAAGGAAGACGGCTGGAAAGTAGGAAGCTACCACTGGGTAACTTTCAATTACGAATAAAATCCCTGAGCCGGGCGAGGAATTAAATGCTTTTTTATAGTTTTCAGATTTATTCCCAATTTGCAGGCATTCTGCAAAAAGAACTAAACGATCACCAATGAAAGATGACCCAAAACTTAATTCAACATTCCATTACGCCTTAGAGATCATCATCCGTCTGGGCTTTCTATTCCTGTTAATTGCATGGTGCTTTCAATTACTATATCCTTTTGCAGGAATAATCGTTTGGGCAGTTATTCTTGCAATTGCGACCGCGCCGATTTATGAGGCACTCAATTCAAAACTGGGAGATAAGCCAAAACTTTCTTCAACCCTAATAATCATTGCGGGTTTATCGTTAATTATAGTACCAAGCTGGCTGTTTTTGGATTCGATGTTTACCGGGATCGAAGCCATTAGTGAGGATTTAAGTAGTGATGCGTTTTCCATACCTCCCCCTCCTGAGAACGTGGCAGATTGGCCTTTGGTTGGAAAAAATGTTCATGGTATCTGGTCGATGGCGTCGACCAACCTTGAGGATGTAATCGTGAAATACAAAGATCAAATATTAAATATCGCAAGCTCATTATTTGAAGGTATTTTGAGTATAGGCGGGAGCATCATTCAATTTGTGATTTCTACGATAATTGCTGGAATCTTGCTTGCTACAAAAGGCACGGATTATACCGCCAGAAAATTCTTTAGAAGGCTTGTCGGTAAGCGAGGAGACGAATTTACCGAAGCCACTGAAGTGACCGTACGCAATGTAACCAAAGGGGTACTGGGAGTGGCTGTCATTCAGGCAGTCCTGGTAGGAATTGGATTTTTACTTGCTGGCGTTCCATATGCTGGCCTGTGGGCTTTGCTGGTCATGATACTGGCCATACTTCAATTGCCTCCTTTAATCGTGATCCTGCCGGTGATTATTTATTTATTCTCAATGGAGTCTACGCTTACCGCAAGTCTATGGACGGTATATTTGCTTCTGGCGGGAGCTTCGGACAACCTGCTCAAACCATTGCTGCTGGGAAAAGGAGCACCGGTTCCGATGTTGGTCATTTTTCTGGGGGTAATTGGCGGTTTCATGCTTTCGGGATTTATAGGATTGTTTACTGGAGCCATAGCCATATCTTTGGGTTATAAACTATTTCTCGCCTGGTTAAATGAAGGGGAGAATAAAGATGTTGCACGGCTTTGAAAGTTACTATTTTTGAGTACTTAAAACCTTACAAATCAGTTGATAGAGAAAATTTCGGCGGTAATTATTCCCGATGTGAAGCACAGATATCATGTGCTCCCTATCCTATTATCCGGAATATTGATCTCTTTTTCCGGATTTGCACAGAAGAAATCTGAAAATCCGAGGAGAACGGATCCGTATCAGCTTATGTCTAAATATTACGAGGATGATTTTAACCCGTTCGCAAAAGGAAATTGGTATGTGGGTTTTGCATTTTCACTTCAGGATCAGAGGCTGCAAAACCAGTCCAGATTATTTGACAAAGTATTAGATGGTCAGGACCTCAATTACGACCTGACTTTTAGAGGCGGTTATTTTCTGAACAATTTTTTGATGGCAGGGGCAAATTTTATTTACTCCAGAGACAAATTTACAGGAACCGTCGTTCAGGAAAGCGACACCATCATACGCCAGAACATTACCGGTATTGGCACGATCGTTCCTTCATTAAAAACCTATTTCCCATTGACAAAAAACAATCGCCTGAGTTTCTTCAACGAACTGGGGTTGGGCGTTGGATTCGGCAAAACCGTTACGAGAGATACCAGAAACAAAGACGAAATAAACAAATCACACACGGATGAATTTGCGTTCACTGCAGGAATCAGTCCGGGAATTACTTTTTTCGCTATTGAGAATTTTGCGTTTGAAATTCAACTTAATAATCTCATTGGTTACAAATTGCAGGTTTCGAATAAAACAACCAATGAAACCGAAGAATCCAAGATCACCACACACAACGTTAATTTTAATATCGACCTGCTCTCGTTAAATCTTGGATTAGCATATTATTTTGGAACAAAAAAGCGACGTAAATGAAAAAAGTACTTCTTTACACAGCCATAATTCCGACGGTATTCTCGTGCATTCAAGAAGACTTCTTCGGCGCTTCCTCCTTCGGAGAAATAAAATCGATTGAAGTCAGTAATCAGGCAAGTCAGGCAAAAATAAATTCCGGATCAAAAAATATTTCTATTGAAATTCCCGGAGGAGTGGATCTGACCGATATAAAAATAAAATCACTGACATTGTCTTCTTTCGCCAGTGCGGATAAACTGGCCGGAGATATTATCGATTTAACGGATTCAGCGCTAATCCGTGTTACTGCCGAGGATAAAGTGAGCATTACTCAATGGACAATCAAGGCGGAAGTCGCTTCGAATAATCCGCAGATTGCCAATAGCGACTTCAATTTATGGTACCAGATGCCGGAAGGATATTACGAGCCTGGTGAAAGTGCTGAATCGACTGTTTGGGGAACCGGAAATCCGGGCACCAAATTACTTGGATTGTTCGCAACAACTCCGTTGGAAATTGAAGATGAAAATCGTGCGGCGCGAATGGAAACTCTTTACAATGGAGATCTGGCGGCAGGATTTGGCACACCTATTTCGGCAGCAACGATATATACGGGCAAATTTGATCTGGATAAAATCAATATTTCCGATCCACAGGCGGCAATAGATTTCGGAACTCCTTTCTCAGGACGACCCAAGAGCTTTAAAGTAAAGTACGCTTTCGTTCCTGGTGCGGAAAACAAGGATAAGCAAGGAAATCCCTTAACTTATAGGGACGCTTGCGACATTTATTTGTTGTTGGAGGTGAGAAATGATGCCGGCAACAAACGGCTTGCCACGGCTTGGTTTCGAAACGAAAATACAGTTGAGAATCTCACCGATTTAAATGTTCCACTTATTTATGGAGAACTACCGGGAGATGCGCCTGAATATGCCAAGCCCCCGGACGGGCGGTATGTGCGGGCCGACTCTGCCGAATTCATTCTTCCTACGCATCTGATTTTTGTCGCCACTTCAAGTTTTGATGGTGCAAATTTTGCCGGTGCGGTAGGAAGCGCCTTGATCATTGATGATCTTGAGCTGATGTATGAATAAGCAATTTCGAGATTTTTTAATTATACTTACAAAAACTATTTCACAAAAAACCAAATAATACTATGAATTGGAACGAGGCTTTAGACCGATTAAAAGCAGGAAATCAAAGATTTGTTCAGGATCGTCTTGAAGGAAAATTAAAAGATGCTGAAAGAAAACAATCCCTAACGGGCGGCCAAACACCATATGCAATTATATTGAGCTGCGCCGATAGCAGAATCGTCCCTGAACTGGCTTTTGACACGGGCCTGGGAGAAATATTTGTGGTTCGGGTAGCTGGAAATGTGGCAAACCCATCATCAATTGCAAGTATTGAATACGCAGTCGCTCACTTAGGCACAAAACTTATTGTGGTGATGGGGCACGAGAGCTGTGGCGCTGTTGCTGCGGCCGTCGCGGGTGGTGATAATGGAAACAACCTCAATCATCTGTTGGGATTTATTGCGCCAGTTGTGGAAGCAAACCGGGAAGCAGAAATGACTGCGATCATTAAAGAAAATGCAAAATCATCAGCTGCCGGACTTATTGAAAATTCGACGATTATATCAAATGCTGTTGAAAACAACGGTGTTAAAATCATTTCAGCCTATTATAATTTGGAAAATGGAAAGGTGGATTTTGAATAAATCCTGAAAAGCGTGTATACCAACTACACTTTTTCGTTCAGAAGAACGCTCAAAGGACTTTGGTGGCTTTGGGTATTATCGATAATATACGCTTATCTAATTTATTTTTTGTCGGCACAATTTACGATTAGCATTCCGGCTGCTATACCGGCTGTTTTGGGTACGGCAGTATCCTTACTGCTGGGCTTCAGGACAAATGCCGCCTATAATCGATGGTGGGAAGCCAGAAAAATCTGGGGGGCAATTGTTAATGATAGCAGAACGTTTGCTCGTCAGGTAAAAGGATTCATCCCAAAAGAGTATCCGGATTACGAATTAGTAGTAAAAAGATTGGTAAATCTTCAGATAGCATTTGTCTATGCGTTGAGAAATTCGCTCCGGCAAACCGGAACAAAAGAAGATTATGAAATGTTTATGCTGAAAAACGATTTGGCATTGATGGATAAGCAAAGTAACAAAGCCAATGCAATTTTGGACATTCAGGAACGCGTCCTTTCAGAATTACATACTGAAAAAACTATTGATTCCATTCAGTTTGCGAACCTGGATAACACTTTAAAAAGTCTTTGCGATTCCATGGGAAAAAGCGAGCGCATCAAAAATACGGTCTTTCCAATACAGTACAGTTCGTTTACGCGTATGGCTATAATCATTTATGCGATCTTATTTCCATTTGGAGCAATCACACAAAAAGCCATCTCCATGGTGCTACTCACTTTTGTCGTGGTATTTTTTTTCCTGTTAATTGATGCCATTGGCACCTATTTAAAGGATCCGTTTGAAAACCGAAAATCGGATACACCCTTATCTGCCATTGCCAGAACAATTGAAATTAATCTTTTGGAAATGATTGGAGAAAACGATATTCCCAAAAAACCGGAAGCTGAAAAAGGGGTGTTGATGTAATTTTAGAAAACGCATTTTCTTCTTTAAGCATGAATCCATTGCTGCAATGAGGTGGCATCGGATACGAATAAATTCCATGATGTTTTCAATTAATGTTTTGCTTTCGTTTATTGGAGGATTCTAGGATTAAGAAGTACCTTTGATCAAAACTGAATTTGGTATGAAAGTCTCTCTGATTGCTGCAATAATAGTATTTTTTTATTCTTGTTCTTCTTCCCAAAACAAATCACTTGATCCGATCCCGCTGAATGAATCCTGGAAAGAAAAAATATTCGAGCTGGCCCCCTCCCGTGCTTCCGCTCCGGTTTCCAAAAAGCATAAGGTGCTGCTTTTTTCATTATTTACCGGTTTTAATCATTGGGTAATCCCACACGCCGATGTAGTAATTTCGACTTTAGGAGAAAAAACAGGGGCATATGATGTCGTGAAAAGTACGGATATCGCCATGTTCGAACAGAAACAATTGAATAAATTCGACGCTATTGTGCTCAACAACAACTGCTCCATTGGCCCAAAGAGGGATTTGTTTTATGATGCCTTAAGCGCTGATTCTGCCTTGAGTGAAGCGTATAAAATCCAAAAAGCTGCTGAATTGGAAGACAATCTGTTGGCATTTGTTAAAAATGGAGGAGGTTTGGCGGTATTGCACGGCGGTATCGTTATGCAAAATAATTCTGCGGAGGTAAGTGAAATGATCGGTGGAAGTTTTGATTACCACCCCCCTCAGCAAACCATAGAATTGAAGTTGGCTGATAAAGAACACCCTCTTACAAAGGCATTCGAGGGAACGTCATTCACTCACTTTGATGAGCCCTACTTTTTTAAAAACGCTTATGCTGAAAAGAACTTCAGGCCAATGTTGTTTATGGAAATCTCCAAGATTAAAAAAATGCGACATGAAACAGATGACAAAGTAAGTTACGTTTCATGGATCAAAAGATATGGCAAAGGCAGGGTATTCTATGTTTCACCTTCTCACAATGCGCAGAGCTATGAGGATGCTCGAATACTTCGTTATTATTTAAACGGAATGCAGTATGTTGTAGGTGATTTGAAGTGCGACGATACTCCTGTAGGGCAATAAAAACAGCGCATCACCTATGGTATCTTTGTGAAAATAGCCGATATCAACCAACAGGAAAGAAGTTCTGTAGAACTTGTGCGGGTGGGGAAAATCCAAAATCAGCGCGGGATCAAGATGGCCCGCAGACCGCACCGGCCCACGGGTGTCTTGATTTTGATTTCGGAATCATTGATTTTTATTACCTGAGTTTCTTCCCAAGAAGGCTCAAAGCGTCTGAAAAGTTACTGCCAATAGTACATTTGACCTGTTTTTTCTGTTGAGAAATCTTCATTGCTCCCCGAAATAAAACCTGTTCATTAAGCTTATTTTAAAGATTGAGACATAAATTATGAATTTGTTAATAATTTGATAATAATGATAAACAGAGAAAAAAAAAATTTGTTTTTGTTGCAACATTCTCAAAAATATTCACGTATCTTTGCAATATAAGTTGATTAAAAACTCAAAAACAACAATGGTCAACTATGAAACAATTGACAAAAACAACACTGGTTGTGCTTGCAATAGTTGCAGGGACAACCGCCGGAGCGATTGCTCAGAAAAAGTTTGTCAGGCTGGATCCTGTCACCAAAGATCTATACAGGCTCACCTACATCAATAAGGGCGAATGTCAGGTTAGAGTAGAAGTAATAGATGAAAGTGGGACAAAACTGTTTTCTGAGCGGATTAAGCAAAAGAAATCCTTTACAAAACCGTATAGTTTCCAAAACCTGAATCTGGGTGAATATTCATTTAAAGTAATTGATTCGGATGGTGAATATGTTACAAAGATCAAAAGGACCGAGGAAGTATATATGGTGGCTGACATCAAAAAAATAGAAGATGAAAAAGCCAAAATTACGGTAAGAGGAGAATTTATGGGACCCGTTTCCGTAAACATTTTCAACAGAAATGATGTGCTGATTTTTGATGATTACATAGATCAGGAAAAGGGATTTGAAAAAGTCTATGATCTGTCGAAAGTCAATGCCAAAGATTTGAGAATCGAGGTAGTTACAGAAAAGAAATTGCTGGCTACCGCAGAATTTTAAAAGAGAATTGTCTTAGTAGTTTTTTCATAATTTTGGGTGTTTAAGTGAATAAAGGCGGGCCGCTAAAAGCTCGCCTTTATTTTGTTATTGTTAAAAAAGTGCCAGAATAGATACTTTTTTAGAATTGAACCGATTCGATCTTACACCTGAGACATTCCCCCGTCTACCGGCAGCTCTATCCCATTGACGTAAGAGCTGTCGTCCGAGGCCAGAAATAGTGCGGCATTTGCGATTTCTTCCGGTTTTCCCATTCTACCGAGCGGAACTTGCTTAAGGACTTGAGCTCCAAAGTCTTCTTTCGCCTCTTCCGGAATATCCATTTTCCCCCAAATCGGTGTTTCGACAGGTCCCGGAGAAATAGCGTTTACTCGTATGCCCCGTTCTGCCAATTCAACGGTAAGCGTCCTTACTAAAGACCTCAATCCGGCTTTTGTGGCTGCATACACACTCATACCCGGCATCCCTTTCACATTTGCGATGCTGGTATTGTAAATGATGCTGGCATGGTCGTTCAGGTGCTCCAACGCTGCCTGCGTGGTAAAGAAAGGTCCCCTGAAATTGGTGTCCCAAAGAGAATCGTACAAATCCTCGGGCATAATTTTTACGGGAGCAGGTTTTCCAATTCCGGCATTTAAAAACAAAATGTCAATTTTCCCAAACCTCCCGGCAACCTGTTCAAAGACCTTTTGGTTTTCCACGGGTTTGGAAGCATCCGCCAATACCGCGAAGGTATTTTCCGGGGCGCTTCTATTGTATTCGTCTACAGCTTCCTGTCGCCTGGCAGTGATAACTACCCGGGCTCCTTCTGCCACAAACAACTTTGCTGAAGCCAAACCGATTCCACTGTTGCCTCCTGTGATCAGGGCAACTTTTCCTGATAATTTACGCATGATTTTATTGATTTTAGATTAAAATAAGTTCCAGACGATAAATGTTTTTTTTGAAATATAAATTGTCCCCCGCCAATGATTTACCGGAAATCCTGGTAGCTAGACGGATGCCATCTTCAATTGAGATTCAGTTTTATGCAATTTCTCCAGCCCTTTAAGAATGCCCGGAGCTGCGATAAATCGAAAGAACATATACATGAACGGTTTGAGTATAAAATTCTTGGGAGTCATATCCACATGCATATAAGTTTCGGTTTTGTTTTCTCCGACAGAAGTAACACCCAACGTCGCCCGGGCACTTTTTATCGGCATGGATGTCCCGTAGATCTCAACCGTGTAATGCGAACCTTCCTCCCAGTCTGTAATCCTCTCTTTAAGATAATTGCCGTCCTTAAAGTCACACCGTCTTGTGGCACCTACCTCGCAGGATTGCGACCCTTCGATGAATCGTGATCCTTTAAGCATTGGATGAAACCTGTGAATATTGGAGTAATCTCCCAAATAATTCCACAAAGCTTCCGCAGGGGCATTGATTCTTCTTTTTGCGCTGATTTTCATGTTCTTGCTTTTAAGTAGTTAATATACGGTTCAATAAATAATTAGACCGGTTGGTTTTATTGTGTTAAAATTTTTTATTCCTTTTTTGATATAAAGTCAAAAGTCATTTTGTACCATTTATCAAGAAAATCACGGTTTCGATTCACTTTCATTCTGGAAAAAGCACCCGAAATTCCGGAGTGGATATATTCCGCAATATCTTCCGGCGGCAAATTATCTATGATTTCACCTTTCTTCTGCCCTTCCGCCACACACGCTGCTATTTCTGCTACCCAAATTACAAAAATCCTATTCGCTGCTCCGGAAATGGCGGCATTAAAACCTCCTACCTCCATGGAAAGATTGGTTACTAAACACCCGGCGTTGAAACCATCCTTTTCATTTGTTTGGATCAGCATGGCATAAAATTCTTTGAGTCGCTTCAAGGGTGAAACAGAAGGATCTGACAACGCATTTGAAATCATCTTCAAACTGTCAGAACCATATTTATCGATAACTTTTTCTGCAAATTCTTCTTTGGTCTCAAAAAAATTATAGAAAGATCCTCTGGGGATATCACATGCTTCAAGAATTTCATTTATTCCGACCTTGTTGTAACCTTTCTTTCTAAACAAGTCACAACCCTTATCAATGATGTCTTCTATGTTGTGTTTATATCCCATTACATCGGATAACGAAAATTAGACCGGTTGGTTTAAAATTGGCACTAAACTATCGCGCATTAATTTTAAATGTCAAAGTTCCGACATTTCCGGTTCGGGTGATTAGTTACAAATTCCAAAGCCTTAAAATCGTTTCTTTACTTGATTTGGAAAGATTGGAATCGAAAACAGCCAGCTCGGCCAGCTCTTTGTTCACCTTATCCATCTTGGAATAAAGCAACTGATAGATCTGCTGAACTGTCAGCGCCTTATCATTTCGCAAATCCAGGTAGAGTTCATCTCCGGCCTTAACTTCTCCCGGCTGAATAACGCGAAAATAAACGCCGGGATGGTCATATTCGATAAACTGTTTTATGAGCTCAACCGATTCAAACTTCGCAGCAAATTTGCTGCAAGGCTGACGCGGCTGACTAACCTGAATAACGGCGCCCCCGAGTTTGTAAACATCACCGATTTTGATTTCATCCTCGTTCAGCTCCGAAATCGTAAGATTCTCTCCAAACATTCCAAAGGTCCATTCAAGATACGGATATTTCTCTTTCCAATAATTGTAATAATTTTCTCCGTATGCATAGCACGCTTTGTCAATACCTCCATGAACCTTGAGATTATTGATATGGTCCCCCTGCACCCCCCGGCTTTCCAAAAAGATTGGCCGATCAACGGGCTTTTTAAATATCCCTGTTTGATACGTCTTGTTTTTCCAATGGATCGTTCGCTCTTTTCCTAAGTTGGTGGATACTACTTTCATTTCATATTTTTGGCAATCCTACTTTTTTTTATTGTTATTAAAATAATATAGAAATACCAGAATTCCTGTATATGCAGGTTTATTGTTTCCTTTAATTTCCAGTGTTACTTTCAGGTGGCATTTAGATACTCCTCGCAAGTTTACCAGCGCATGCAAACTTGCCCTCAACCTCACCTCGCTATCTACTACTACGGGTTGATTATATTTAAGATCTTCAATCCCGTAATTGATCATCATATCTATGTTTCGGATCTCGGCAATTTGTTCCCACAGATAAGGGGAAATCGCAATATTCAGATAACCGTGGGATATCGTCTTGCCAAAATTTCCTTCTTTTTTGGCCCGGTTCGGGTCTGTGTGGATCCATTGGTAATCCAAGGTAGCCTCTGCAAACTTATCAATACGGTCCTGGGTCATTTTGAGGTAGCCGGAAACTCCCAACTCTTTGCCAAGGTATTGCTCAAACTCTTCATGACTATTGATAACCAGTGCACTCATATAAATGGTTTTTTGAAAATGAACCTCGAAGATAAAAGAAGTCATCAAATTATCATGCATTTCTTCAAGAGATATAGTGCCGGAAACAATATTGAAATGCATTTCACTGCATATTTCCTGCTATTCACTGCAAAAAATTAAGCTAGATACTATGTTCTATGTAAATTCATTGTGCTAAACATGGTCTAGAGGCCATAAAAATTTGAAAATCCATGCTTGACAATTATTTAAAAATCGCTATAAGGAAAGCTATCAACGACAAAGCGTATTCTCTGATAAACCTAGTCGGTCTCGCCATTGGTTTGGCATCATTTCTATATATCAGCCGTTATGTGGGCTTCGAACAAAATGTAGACCGTTTTCATACAAATTTTGATCATATATACCGGCTTCATACTCATCTTAAATGGAATGAAATGGATGAGATCTTCCCCCAGACAGCTCCGGCAGTTGGAACGGCAATTAGCGATAATTTTGCTGAAGCTGAGTTTGTCACACGCATTCACCCATTGCCGGGAAAGCGAATGGTAAAAGTCGGAAACGATATTTACCAGGAATCAGGCATTCTTTCCGTAGACAGTAATTTTCTAAAGGTTTTTTCTTTTGAAATACAAAGCGGAAATCCCGATAAACTATTTGATAAGCCTGACAGGGTTGTGTTGACAGAATCATGGTCGAAGCAATTTTTTGGTGATCGTAAAGGTTTGAACCAAACCCTGGAAATTGACGGCAAACTGTTTGTGGTAAGCGGAATAATCCAGGATCCTCCCGCGGACTCTCACCTGCAATATTCGATCCTGATGAGCAATCTTTCCGACCGGGAATTGAAATATTTTGAATGGAGCTGGGTATGGTGCAATTTGGTGACCTACATCAAACTTCATCCTGAAACTCTACCGGAAAACCTGGAAGCTAAGTTTCCCGGTCTGGTAAGGGAAAACGCAGGATACGCCATAGAGCGAATCACCGGCAAATCAATCGACAGATTTTTTAAAAATGGAAACAGCCTGGGCTACCAACTTGAGCCCCTGGCGGATGTTTACTACAGCGGTTATAATCCGATCGGCACTTCCGGAAGCCGTACCTTTGTTCTGGTTTTCGGAATTGTGGCCTTTACCATATTATTTTTGGCGTGCATCAACTATACAAATCTTACAACTGCCCGATCTATGAATCGGGCCAAAGAAATTGGCCTCAGAAAAGTAGCAGGCACCTCCAAAAATCAGTTGTATCTTCAATTCCTCATCGAATCAATACTTTTCAGCTTTGTGGCGTCAATACTGGCCATTTTCATTTATGAATCGTTAAACAGCATCATCAATTCCATTTATAGTATTCAATGGAATTTAAGCCTGACGCACAATGTAAACTATCTATGGTTCATTCTCGTAGTTTCATTCGCGGTCGGTATTTTCTCCGGAATTTACCCGGCGCTTTACCTCTCGTCTTTCAAGCCAGCCGGAGCCTTGAAAGGGCTTTACCAAAAAGGACAAACCAAAAGCCCTATGCGAAACTGGCTGGTTGGGTTCCAGTTTGTCATCTCATTTTGCATCATTATCTTCACCGTGGCGGTCAATTCACAGATCAGATATCTTAAAAACAGAGACCTTGGCTTCGATAAGGAAAATCTGATCGTAATAAATAATATAAATTTGCTAAAAAGCAGAAACGCCTTTAAAGAAGAAGTAAATAAAAATTCTGCCGTAATATCCTCGACATTGTCAAGCAACATTCCCTCGCTCAATGCGCATGGTGAGCTGTTCAGAAGGATGAATGGGAAACAGGAAGATTTCATCATGACGCTAATTGATGCCGATCATGACTTCGTCAATACCTTTAGCCTAAACATTAACAAAGGCGAGAATTACACTTCCAATGACCTCATATCTCAGAGCCCAGGCGTTGTAATAAACAACAAGGCAAAAGAAATTTTGGCGTATGAAGATGCCATCGGTCAAACGATCATGGGCTTGGATGACGGGAGAACGCTCAGAATTTCCGGGATAATCGATGATTTTGATTATTTCCTCTCACAAGTTGAATTGCGGCCGATCATTATCCGGCCGTATATCGACCGGGAACCGGAAAACAGCATTAACCATCTTACTGTAAAAATCTCTACCGGTGATCTCTCAAATACCATCGGCAACCTGGAAGAAATCTGGAAAGCACAGAAACCCGAAATTCCATTTCAATATCATTTTTATGATGACATTTTTAAGGATATGTATATCCGGCAGATCAGGCTGGGGAGTTTACTTACACTCTTTTCAGGCCTGGCCATCACCATAGCCATTTCTGGCCTGGTCGGTTTGATATCGTTTCATACAAAACAATTGACAAAATCAATCGGCATCAGAAAAGTGTTTGGGGCTAAAACCTTTACTATTCTTGCGCTGATTACCAGGGATTTTCTAAGGCTCTTTGTTCTTGCATTTGTGATCGCCATACCTGTTGTAAATTACGCCATAAAGGACTGGCTGGAAACTTTTGTAAACAAAATGGATTTAAGCATTTGGCTATTTTTGATGCCTGGTCTGGGGGTGATCATCACAGCGTTATTGACGATCTGGATACAATCCTATAAATCTGCCATTGCAAATCCTGTGGATGCGATGAGGAATGAGTAGAATAAGGTAAGGCGTTGAAAAGGTGCTTCTCAACTTAGGACCGCAAGGTGCATTTGTAATGATCACAGGTGATAAAGTGTGTATCCCGGCATATAAAGCGGATGCTGTCGATACTACAGGGAAACATATTTTGCGGAGCTTATGTCGTCGCAATGGCTGAGAGTAAAGAACCTGCTGCATTTTATCAAGGCGGACAACCCGTTTATTCTGTTTCACAAGTTGCCGCTGTCCGGAAATATTCATTCCGCATCCGGCGACCAATGCGCCATCATGATGAGTGATCCTGCGGTGCCATCCATTGTCGGCTCGTTGGTGGAATAATCTCCAACATCGTCGTGATAGGTCACAAATTCATTTTGAAATTTGGCAAACTCATCAGGTTCGGCAAGTTCAAGACCTAAAAGCTTATTATATATGGTCACGAATATCGGCCCGTCGATAAGTCCGCCCGGCACGACTTTTTTTGTCATGGCCCAAACGCTGGTATGTACATCCAATGGATATTCACCGTCCGCAGGCATCCCCGTAAACATTGATGTGCCCCAGGGGTTTTTACCGAACAGCCAGTCTCTGTGATCAAGCATTACCTGATGAAACAGTGTATCTCCGGTCATTTTCTCATAGAGAAGGATCTCTGTAATAAAGGATGTAATCAGATTGTTGGAGCACCAGATAAAGGGCACGCCTACGCCGAAAGAATTCGTTTTTGCACGCTGCGCCACATTATTAATCTCAGACCTGTAATAACCCGCCAGTTTTTCCCGGAACTCAGGATCTACCAAATCATAGAGCACAAAATGTCCCAGGTTGATGAAAGGATAGTATTGATAATGGGCTGCGGAATCCAGCATCAGCCAATTGTCCGTATTGGCTGCTTCGGCATACTTTTTAGCATCTGATAAATATTCCTGATTTTCTGTCAACCGATAAAGTTCCGCAGCTCCCCACTCCATATCGTCCGCCCATGTTTGTTCATTGTAACGATAAGGAGCGCCATAGGAATTTCCCTGTTGATACCCCTCCATCGATTTTCCAAGAGCATAAACTGTTTTTGCCGCATTAAGACATTTCAATGAAAACGATTCATCGATATCTTTCCACACCATCGCTCCAAGCGCCAGGGCGGCTGCGCTTCTACCCGCAATATTTGCGACACCGGTCGCTTTACTTTTGTATTCATTCAATCCCTGTGGTTGTCCATTGGCAAAATATGCGACTCTGTAGCTATTTGACCCCCAGCCGTAATCAGATCCATCCTCATCCGGCATTTTCCAGCCTCGATGGTCCCGGTCATCCGCAATCTGATGTATCAACTGATCTGGCGCAACATGCAATTTTAATATCCAATCAAGTCCCCATTTGGCTTCATCCAGTACATCCGGAATGCCATTGGGCCAAGGTTGCCCCAACGCATTGACCCGGTCGGAGAATTTCTTAGGATAAAGTTCATAAGCTTTTAGCATATGAGCCGTTGCATAACTTCCCGTGATCAAGTATTTTAACTGATCTCCCGCATCATGCCATCCGCCGGAAACATCTATATAAGTGGAATCCGGCATTTTACCATAGTGTGACCTCCCGTCCCTTTTGTGACAAACCATGTCCAGAAATGGATTATAGCCGCAACGCTGTTGTTGCATAAAACGCAATAAATCATCAGTGGTTCCTTCGTATGCCCGTTCCGAAATCTTAAAACTTGTCGATTTGCTTTTACTTTTAGAACCAGTTATGCGGTAGGTGCCCGGCTGATCAACATCTGAAAAATCCAGATAGTAGTAATATTTAAATCTCCCCCAGCCGTCTACCCGGGATTTTTGGGGGTTTAAAAGAGCTTTTGAATTCTGATCTTTTTCATCAATGATATGAAATTTTTCTCTTACGGGAGAATTGGAAAAAACAATTGCCCGCTTCGCTTCGTCCGGGCGGTAACCGTATTGATTTATCCGTATAAACGCTTCGTTAATCTTTTTTGAAGATTGAGCATTGGTCAGTTGAGAACAGAGCATTAGGCCAAAAAGAATCAGATATCGCATAATCAGAAGTTGAAGTTCGTTCGAATATACAAGTTGCAGGAATCAGAGGAAAGTAAATATAAATTCATTATTCCATCAATATAAGTTCGTCAATTCTCTTGAAACCGTATCCTTCAAGCGTCAACCAATGGATCAATTCTTCAAGTCGAAAGTAAAACTTATCTTTTCTTTCAGGCGCAGTACCGATATGTATCAGCATAATAAATCCATTCAAGCCATAGCCTGAACCGGATTCATAATCTATTATGCTTTTCCAGATCTCATCGCTTGATACATAGGAGCTCATCTCAGGAGTAGTGTAATCGGCATTTGTTCTGACCCCTTCCGTAAAATTGACTAATTGAAATCCCGCTTCTCTTGTCCAATAGCTTATGCTGTCATTATACCACTCATATGGTGGCATAAACAGCCTTGCTTTATTCTTCATTATTCCGAATTTTTCCATTTCACGATAATTTGCTTCCAAATCAGATATAAACTCATCCCTACTAACGAACAAACTATCCCTCTTTGTCCAGTCACAATAGAGTAAATGCTTATCGGAGTGAGCGCCCAGGTAATGTTTGTCATGAACAAGATTTTGAATAATTTCGGAAAATTGCGGATTCCTGTAAAAATCACCGGTAAAGAAAAATGATGCCTTTACATCATTGGATCTCAATATTTTCGCAATATGCATTCCCCCGTCGGCAAAATCTCCTCCGGTAAACACAATGGCCAACTCCTTTTTTGTCGTATCTCCTCTTACGAGCCCCCCATAGATACAGGTATATTGTGCGCAGAGATCCGTTTGCTCCAATTGATCGGGCTCTTGAATCTGATTGCCACCTAAAATTGCCACCGACAAAATATGAAATACGAATACTTTGATATTCATAATCAAATATAGTTTAAACCGAATGTTTTTGTAAACAAGAGGTTTAAACTCATCGGCATGCCCGATACAATCTCAAAGCATCCCTATAAAAATGTAGCGGAAATACCAGAAGAAGATCTAAAATTCAACACAAATGCCGCTTTACAAAAAGAATGCATCCCAGGATGTGTGATTTGGTGCCACATAACATTACCGATGTAAAATCAAATGTGCCTCTTGAATTTACTCCATTCGGCCGATATTCGATTGGAAACACCAACAAAGAAGAATCAAACAAATTACAAAAAACAAGATTGGGTTTTCAGAAAGACACGAAAAAGTCTTGAAACTTTGTTATCACAACTATGCGATCAATTTCTGATAAGAAGAAATTATGCTAAATCATTCCTTGGATTTAAAACCAGGACCCTGACTAAAATTACTGCTCTAACAATAGTTTAACTTATTGGTAAATTTAATTCAACAGACCAATCAATGACACGAAGGGCAGTATAACTTATTGACATAGGGCTAATTAAGAAGAATTGAATTAATTTTATTTTAAATTTATGTATAAAGATGTGGTAAAATCTGATAAAGATCATTTTTCATTGAACGGTTTTATTCTACTTTCGCGATGCTTTTTAACATGTATATAATTTAATTATTCACAAGTAAACCAATAAAAAATGGTGAATCAGAAATTAAATAAATGGGTAGAGGAATGGGCTGGTATTATGAAGCCCGAAAAAGTTCATTGGGTTAATGGTTCCGAGGAAGAAAATCAGGAGCTTTTTAACCAAATGGTAGCTAGTGGTATGGCAGTTAAACTCAATGACGAGAAAAGGCCCGGAAGCTACTATTTCCAGTCGGACCCAAGTGATGTGGCAAGGGTAGAAGACAGAACATTCATTTGCTCAGAAAAAGAGGAAGATGCCGGACCAACAAACAATTGGAAGGCGCCAAAGGAAATGAAGGAAATTCTTCTTGGAAAATACGAAGGCTGTATGAAAGGCCGTACGATGTATGTGATTCCCTTCAGTATGGGACCTTTAGGATCGGATATTGCACAAATCGGAATTCAGCTTACGGACTCTCCCTATGTAGTGGTAAATATGGGAATCATGACAAGAATGGGCGAGGCTGTACTCGATGTCCTCGGCGACGGCGATTTTGTTCCTTGCATTCATTCGGTAGGCAAGCCGCTTCAACCGGGAGAAAAAGATGTGAAATGGCCCTGCGCTCCAATTGAGGAAAAGCACATATCCCATTTCCCGGAAACTAAAGAAATTTGGTCGTACGGTTCCGGATACGGAGGAAACGCACTTCTTGGCAAAAAGTGTTTTGCCCTTCGAATTGCTTCAAAAATGGCAAAAGAAGAAGGTTGGCTAGCAGAGCACATGCTGATCTTGGGAATTACCAACCCAGAAGGGGTGAAGAAATATTTTGCAGCGGCATTCCCCAGCGCCTGTGGAAAAACCAACCTGGCAATGATGGTGCCGAACCTTCCGGGATGGAAAGTAGAATGTGTTGGCGACGACATTGCATGGATGAAGTTTGGTAAAGACGGCAAGTTATATGCGATCAATCCTGAGGCCGGTTTCTTCGGAGTAGCTCCAATGACTTCCATGGAAACCAATCCAAATGCCATGCACTCGGCAGAAAAAAACAGTGTATTCACAAATACGGGTCTTACTCCGGACGGAGATATCTGGTGGGAAGGTATTGGATATGATATGCCGGAAGGAACAATCAACTGGAAAAACGGCGTGCATACC
Source organism: Cytophagales bacterium (assembly GCA_022360055.1). Taxonomy (GTDB): domain Bacteria; phylum Bacteroidota; class Bacteroidia; order Cytophagales; family Cyclobacteriaceae; genus JAAUQL01. The sequence goes on from JAKSDO010000069.1 coordinate 61,289, forward strand.
GCCGATAGCGATGCGCCATGCGCACACCCAAATGCAAGATTCACTGCTCCGGCAAGTCAGTGCCCGGCAATTGATCCAAAATGGGAAGATCCTGCCGGCGTGCCGATCGAGGCCATCTTGTTTGGCGGAAGACGGCCATCTACCGTGCCATTGGTACACCAGGCATTTAGCTGGGCACATGGGGTTTTCATCGGCTCTATCGTAGGTTCTGAAGTAACTGCAGCGGCCATCGGATTGAAAGCAGGAACAGTAAGAAGAGATCCTTTTGCAATGTTGCCATTCTGCGGATACAACATGGGGGATTATTTCCAACATTGGATCGATACGGAAAAGAACGCTCCGGATGCAAGTAAGTTGCCTGGTATATTCTATGTAAACTGGTTCAGAAAAGACGATGAAGGCAAATGGTTGTGGCCTGGTTACGGCGATAACGTTAGAGTCCTGAAGTGGATTTTTGAAAGACTCAATGGCACTGCAGATGCCCAGGAAACCGCTATCGGTTATCTTCCAAATGCCGAAGATATTGATGTAAGCGGCATCGAAGCCACTAAAGAGAATCTTGATGAATTACTTTCTGTAGATATCGAAAAGTGGAAAACAGAAGTAGAAGGAATCAAAGAGCACTATGCAAAATTTGAAGACAAACTTCCCGAAGCTCTTAAAAATGAGCTTGAAGGTCTTGAAAAAAGATTGGGATAATATCCAATAATAGTGATCATAGATTGAAAAGCTGGATTTGAAAAATCAAATCCAGCTTTTTGTATTTTTAGAGCTGCCAGTCCGGCGATTTAATCCGAAAAATTCATGGAATTTTTCGCCCGAAGGGCCGGTCATTACTTTTATGCTCAAACAAGGTACCTTTTCATGGGAGCACGCATTTTTTTGTTGCTCAAATCTGAGGATTAATAAGCAACCTTCGCTACGGGATTCATGATCCGAACAAATTCATCTTCATTTGGCAAAAGGTGCCGGCTATTTTTTCTTCCTCAGGAAAATATCTCCGTTGACCGATTGGATCGAAATCGGTATGCCTCCACCGTTGATGGTCCCTTCGAGATTAAACATATTCATATTCGGAGCCCCGCCCATTTGCAATGCTGCAGAAGCATCTTTGTCGATATCAATATCCCAATCGGTGTAAGCTTCGCCGTTCACTGTGTGAAGTTGCAGATCGGCCGCGGTTTCTTCCGGTAGTGTCACATCCACATATCCATTAACAGACAATATGGAATTAGGTTTCTCAGGGGTAAGTTCACTAAATCTTATTTCGACGTTTCCATTGGTTGCATTTGCCACAACCGGACCTGAAATGTCGGCCATTTTTATCTCTGAGTTTAAGGCATTAATCTCGGCTTCCCCCATAAAATCATTTACCATATAATTGGTATTTACATCGGCATGAATATCGTTGATACTCAGATTTACCTTGTTCGGAATCTTAAACGTATAAGATTTATTGCGGGCATTCTTGGAAATTTTCAATACTGAAAAGTGATTCTCACTTTTATCAACTACCAGACCAATTCCCGTATTGTCCGATGCGCTGACTGAAATTGGCTTTAAGCCGGATGCCCGCTGGGGAACTTCCTTCGTTTGGCCGACCGGTTCATCAATATATTCTCCTGAAAAATCTGTGGTAATGATGATTTCATCCTTATCATGTCCGATGATTGTCACGCTTCGCGTGCCTATTTGTATCTCAATATACGAATCTGATCCGTTTTCCATTTCCGTTTTGTATGTACTCTGCGCAACAATCACTTGCACTGTCAGCAGGAAAGTGATACATAATATTAACTTTTTCATCCGTTTATGTTTTTTAGGTTACTGACACACAGATAAATATAATCATGCTTGTGTGTGTCCTGAGTTTGCTCCGGTCCACCGGTTTCATATCTCAATTCTTTATTTCATATCTTACATTTCACAATTCATAGTTATTCAAAGTAGTTTCCCTATTCCCTGGGCCGCCTTTTGTTTCACCACTTTCAGTTGTGTTTCTGTCTGCATCATCTCCTGCAGTTTTGGAAGCGCTCTTTTCTCGTCCAGACTCACCAGCATGTCGATCAACTTAATCTGCAGGACAGGATCCGATTGATTACTAAGCCCGTTAATAAATGTTTTTCTCACCTTATCGTGGTTGCCAAATTTATATAGTGCTTCGGCGGCAGCATTTTTTACATTGGTATTCACATCGTTGTTGAAGGTGTAGATGAGCGCATCCAAGACCTCGTCATTGGCGCTGTCCAATTCTTTAAATTTATACGTAGCCAAAATACGTTCGCTGGCCGATTCCTGTTTCAATTGAGATAGCACTACCATCCGCTTCATCTCGTCGATATCCTGCCTCAGAGCAGCTACGTTCCTATTTTCAGCGTTGTGTTTCCCGATAATCCAACCGGCAAAAACCCCGACAACCAAAAGCGAAAATCCTGCTGCAATTCTCATTGTCCACGAATGATCGATGCCCGTCTTAAGAGATCTGTCAAGAATCTGCTTGGGTTCCTCTTTAAGAACATCAAATTCCTTTTCAAAAGATTCGGAAGTAAGTGCGTGCATTAGGGAAAGCAATTCGGCATCAGCGCGCATCTCTTGAGGTAATCCTTCCATGGATTTCAAAGCCGATCTCAATTGTTCTTCTTCTTCAAGACCGGTTTCTCCCGCATAATATTTTTCAAGCAACGCTCTTATTTTATCTGTTTTCATAGTTTCTGATTTTTAGATAATTACCCTTTACGCTTTTCCTAGCTCTCGAAAGATTTACCCGGATGGCATTTACATTCATCCCGGTAACTTCTTCGATTTCTTCATACGAATAGTGCTCGATGTCCCGCATATGAATGATCATGCGTTGTTGCTCAGGCAAAGTACTGAACAATTTAAGCATCAGGTCCTTGAGATTATCAAAAGAAACCATTGTAAACGGAGTAAAATTTTCTCGTCCGAGCTCCGGTTCCTTGATTTCCACCATACGCTTGTTTTTTCGGTACTTTAACTTATCAAGGCAAAAGTTTTTCATGATTTTCATGGCATATGCTTCCGGATTTTTCAGATCTTCAATAATATCGTTGTTCTTCCATAACTTCATATATATTTCCTGAAGCGCATCTTCGGCATCTTCACGGTTCTGAAGCATGGTTTTTGCAAGCCGAAACAATTTGTCCTTTATCGGTATCAACTCCTTTTTAAAAGCCTCAATCTCCATTCCAATAATATAGACGACCTTGCCCATATATCATTACAGGAAAGGCTAAAGTTTATTAAATTAATTATTTTTATAAAGGAAATAAGCTCAACCAAACTCGTTCAAAATGAAATCTCAACCATACATCCCCACAAAAGGTCCGGGAAATTCAAGAAGAGAATTTATAAAAAAAGGAACTGCCGGGCTTGTCACAACGGTTGCTGCTCCATCAATTATAAGTTGCGCCAACAACAATGAATCCGGTAAAGAAAAATTGGGAATGGCACTAATGGGGCTCGGATACTACAGCACTGAAGTTTTAGCTCCGTCCATTCAATTGTGCAAAAACACATACCTGGCCGGTATTGTGACTGGTACGCCATCAAAAGCCGAAGCGTGGCAGGTCAAGTACAATTTAAAAAAAGAGAACATTTATAATTACGACAATTTTGACAAGATTGCCGATAATGACAATATAGACATTGTGTATGTGGTATTGCCCAATGGGCTCCATAAGGACTTCACCATACGCGCTGCAAATGCAGGGAAGCATGTAATATGCGAAAAGCCCATGGCAGTGAGCGCCCGGGAGTGTCGCGAAATGATCAATGCATGCAAGGACAACAACGTACAGTTATCCATTGGATACAGAATGCATTTTGAGCCGAATACCCAGGAAATCATGCGACTGGCCAAAGAGAAGGATTTTGGAGATATCCGGCAGATTTCTTCCGGAGCGGGATTTAATATGACATTCTTTGACACCTGGAGATCTAAAAAGGAATTGTATGGCGGATCCATGATGGACATGGGCGTATACCCCCTTCAGGCTGCGAGGTATTCTACGGGGGAAGAACCCGTATCCGTTTCCGCACAAACATTCAAAATCCGTCCCGACCTTATTGAAGCGGATGAAATCACATCCTTTCAACTTCAGTTTCCAAGTGGAACAATGGCTAATTGTGAGACCGGTTTTCATGCAAATTTCAATTATCTGAAAGTATACTGCGAAAAAGGATGGTATGAACTGGATCCATTCTCGGCCTACAATGGAATTAAGGGGGAAAAAAGCAAAGGTGAATTTGGTTTCAAACAAGTGAACCAGCAAGCGCGGCAGATGGATGAAGTGGCCTGGTGCATCAAAAATAAAAAGCCCATGCGCGTACCCGGCGAAGAAGGACTTAAAGACATAATCATTGTAGAAAAAATTTGGGAATCCATTGCAAACGGAGGAAAGACTGTAATGATATAACTGCTTTTTTTATCAGAATCCCCGGAGAAAAGAAACCGTGGAATTCAACGGCTAATTTGGGTTTGCTTCGATCCTTGACTTTGAAAAATTTCTCATTACTTTCGAGATATCGAATTATAGCAGCAATTTTCAAATGAACAAAATAATTGTACTTGGCGCAGGTATGGTGGGAAGCGCTATGGCGATCGACCTGGCACAAAGTCATGAAGTAACCATCGCTGACCTGAGCAGGATGGCTTTAAACAAAGCGAAGAAAAAGTGCGATGCGCTTTCTACCCAACATATGGATGTAACCGACAAACGCATAATGCGTGAGGTATTAAAAAGTTATGATCTGGTAATCTGCGCTGTTCCCGGTTTTATTGGTTTCGAAACGGTCCGTTCAATTATTGAAACGGGTAAAAATGTAATCGACATATCATTTTCGCCAGAAAATTTACTTGATCTCTACGGGCTGGCTGTCGAAAAGAATGTTACAGCTATTGTCGATTGTGGGGTGGCGCCGGGTATGGGAAACATCATACTCGGTTACTATAATGAAAAAATAAAGGTTACGGATTTTGAATGTCTGGTCGGTGGATTGCCAAAAAATAAAAAATGGCCTTTCTACTATAAAGCGCCTTTCTCACCTATTGATGTGATCGAAGAATATACCCGGCCGGCGCGCTATGTCGAAAATGGAAATCTGATCGTACGGGAACCTCTAACCGATTGCGAATACATCGAATTTGATAAAGTCGGAACCCTGGAATCTTTTAATTCCGATGGACTTCGATCGATTATATATACCATGTCACATATTCAGAACCTGAAGGAAAAAACATTGCGCTACCCGGGTCATGCGGAATACATTAAAGTGCTGAAAGAAAGTGGCTTCTTCAATTCTGAAAAAATTGATGTAAACGGAGTCGGTATTGCGCCATTGGAATTTACCAGTAAAATTCTTTTTGACGAATGGAAACTGGGCGAGACGGAAGAGGAGCTTACCGTAATGAGAGTTACGATAAAAGGCAAAAATGACAAAGGGCAGCACAAAGAAGTCGTTTACCATTTGCATGACGAATACGATTCCGAAACCCGAACTTCCTCCATGGCCCGCACCACAGGATACACCGCCACCGCAGCCGCAAACATGTTACTTGCCGGTGTCTTTGAAGCAAAAGGTGTATTTCCGCCGGAGTTGATAGGAAAAAATGCCGTATGTTTCGAGTATATTATGAAATATTTGGAAGAGCGGCGGGTATTCTACAAAAGATCGGGTTCGGTTTGATCCGCAATAGGAGGTATGCGAGAGCAAACAATGGTTTATTTTTATCAAAACAGAGGTTCGAAAACCGACCCGGAAAGCGTGAAATAAGAAGCGTCTGTGCTTTGAACCGGGTTGTGTGCAAGATGGATTCCGGTTCCATTAAACAGGTAATATCATTTGATGTCAGGGAGAACCTTTTTCATAGCCTCTAGCCCGAAAAAATGTTACCACTCCCATACACATGCAACCATCATCGAAAATCCACCTGCCGCACGATATTTGGGGCAGGTGGATTGCTTCACATTGTTTTTTAAGGCAACATCCTGTTCTTTAAAACTTCCTATACTCGCCTCCCAATAGTTTATTGGCTTCGGGTTCGGCAAAGCTTGAAGATGCATTGTCCCAATGAAGCGTTTGATCCGGGAATCGGTTTGCAGCTACTCCCAATAATATGGCTTCCGTAAGCCTCGCAGCATAAGAGAAGGGGGCACTGCATTTGTCTTTTCCCATACAAGCATCGATAAATTGATGATAGTGGTCGGCCTTATCCAATTGCGGATACGCTACCTTTTCGTACTTTCCGTCTACAATGAGTTTTGCGAATGCCCAGTGCGGCACAAGCAACCTTCCTTTTTCTCCAATAAATATGGATCCTTGCTCCGGAAGTTTTTCGCCACCCGGTAATCTAAGGTCTTTGTGATCTTGCGGCGCCCCGGGACCATCGTACCAAACCCATTTTAAGGTATCCGTTGTATACCGGGTTCCGGGAAACTCATAAGTAACCACATTTTTTTCCGGATGTCCGAATCCCGTAGGTTTTCGGCAGCTTGTTTTAATCGTCTTCGGAACGTCCAGTTCAAGGGCAGTGTATGGCGTATCAAATATATGAACTCCCATATCTCCTAATGTCCCGCAGCCATAATCCAACAGCTTCCTCCAGTTTCCAGGATGATAGATTTTATCTTTGTAGGGCCTTTCGGGTGATGTGCCCAGCCAGAGATTCCAATCGAGGTTTTGTGGAACCGGATCACTTCCGGTTGGCGCCGGACCATCGTAGCCCCAGTTTTTAGGCGACCATGCCCGAACAGTATGTACTTTGCCGATGATCCCATTTTTAATGAGCATAACGGCAGATCTATACTCATCAAAAGAATGAATCTGAATGCCCATTTGCGTGATCAGGTTCTTGTCTTCGGCCAGTTTTCTTACGGCCCTGGCCTCGGACACATGATGTGTAAGCGGCTTCTGGCAGTAGACGGGTTTGCCCAAATCCATGGCCATCAATGAAGCCGGAGCATGCGTATGATCCGGCGTGGAAATTACAACCGCATCAATTTTATTTTTTAGTTTATCAAATAGTTTTCTGTAATCCGAAAAAGTCTTTGCCTCGGGATGTAGTTTTTTTGCCGCTGCCAACGCATTTGAATCCACATCGCACAAAGCGGTAACCTCTACCATTTTGTGCGATGCTATGGCTCCAAGATCGGCATTGCCCATACCTCCGACCCCGATATGTGCAGTTCTAACTTTTCCGTTTTTTGCCATTGCCCATACCGAAGACGGCATGATCGTTATTGAGGCAAATGCGGCCGCATTTTTTATAAAATTCCTTCTTTTCATTTTACTCAAATTTTAATTATAACTTCTTGATTTTTATATTTTTAAACCATAACGGACTATCGTGGTCCTGTAAACCGATATACCCGGATTTAAATTTTCCATAATCCGGCGCATCCTTCCATTTTCCTTTGCCTTTCCTGTCATACCAATCATCGGACCATGGAACAAATTCCAATACCTTTTGTCCGTTGAACCAGTGTTCCACTCGTTCAGGTGTAAATCGAATACGAGATGTGTTCCACTCGCCTGCCGGTTTCACCTGCTTTTTGCTTTCATCCGGAGTGTACATCGCATAATCAGCTGCGGTTTTTTGCCAATCTTCCAGTTTTGCATGGTTAAGTTCCTCCCATTTGAGGTCATCCAAAAGCTGGTATTCCGGAGCTACTTCAGACAACGTTTCATATCCTTCCTTTAAATGATAGAATATGCCGCTATTTCCGCCTTCCGGAATTTTCCACTCCAGGTAAAGTTCAAAATTTTCAAATTCCTCCAGACCATAAATAATGTCTTTGCCACCTTTTCGGTCTGCTTCAAGCCTGTACTCTGTATCAAACGTCAGGGCTCCGTCTTTAATCACCCATCCTCGAGGTAATTCACTGCCATTATATGCTCTCCAGCCTTCCGTGCTGGTACCATCAAAGAGGTAAATCCACTCGGCTTCCGTATTGTTCATTTCTGTTTTTGTTTCTGTCCGCTCGATTTTTTTCCCGGTATTACAGGATGAAATGATCAATACAGTTAAAAAAATTGAGGCTAATTGTCTCATGAAAATTTTTGGTTTAATATTCAAAAATTGATTTAAGTTCCAATAAAAAAATACGGGCCTACAATATAATTTCTTCTGCTTTAAGAAACTCGATTGAAAGTCATCATTTTTTAATTTTTCCCAAAATTATATTGAATTTGATCTCGCTAATCAATTCCGACATAAATGTGAGGAAAATTTATGAATAATCGAATGAAACTAGTCCTCTCCGATAATTTAAAAGTAGTTTTACTAAACACACAATTATTCCGGAATGAGACAAATATTAAGTTCGGTTGTTTTCCTTTTCATTTTTTGCCACTGTTCCGGGAAACGGGAAATTACTACGGGTTCTTTGCTTCTCGAAATGATAGACCGCGATCGACTGACGGAATATCCGGATCCCTATTACTCGCTCAGGCAGTTTAGCAGTTATGACCGAAATTCTATTGGTCCGAATCAGCCCGGATGGTTTGCCAATGCAGATCGAAGCCAGTTTATTCGCTCGGAATATAATCAAGGCAGGAGGGAATTTGTTCTTTTTGATGCCGATGGCCCGGGAGCCATTGTGCGATTTTGGATCACAGTAGCGCTGTATGAAGGAAATGGAATTCTGAGGTTTTACATTGACCATAATTCAGAACCTGAGCTGGAAGGCGAAGTGTTAAAAATGATGAGTGGCGATGGAATTATTAAAGGCCCGTTGGCTACCTCTGTTTCGGAGTTAACGGATTATCGCAAGCGGGGTCATAATCTTTATTTCCCAATTGCGTACAACACACATTGCAAGATCACTTATGAAAGCAGCGGCATCGATGAAATACCTGGCGCAATTTCAGGAGAAGCATTTTACTACAACATAAATTATCGAACGTACGAAAATGAAACGGTTATAACTTCTTTTACAAAAGAGGATCTTAGAAGCTACTCAAGTGAAATTAAGCTAGTACAAGAATGCATAGTTAATTATGATTGTAGAAACGCAGATTCATTAGAATTCCAACGAATGGAAGACCGCGTCGTCGCGCCAAATCAATCTGTTGAGATCGTAATTTCCGGCTCTAAAGCCATCCGCCAAATATTATTGAAAGCAGAAGCTAAAGATATAAACCAGGCATTGAGATCGACCGTTCTTGAAATGGAATTCGATGGCCATCGAACTGTCTGGTGTCCGATAGGCGATTTTTATGGATCAGGATATAAAATATCTCCATACCAGACCCGGTATACCAAGGTTGATAAAGACGGCACTATGTCCTGCCTGTGGATAATGCCTTTTGCTGATACCGGGATTGTGCGGATAAAAAATTACGGAATCCAGGATGTTTCTGTTGATAAATTCCAAATCGAATATTCCGGCTATACATGGAACGACAGAAGTATGTATTTTGGAGCAGGTTGGCGGGAAGATAATCGCATCGCGACCCGGAAAGGAGGAAAAAATGTAGGTCATGAGGAAACCGATCGTTTTGATGTGAATTATGTAGAACTTACAGGTAGGGGTGTACTCGTTGGCAACGGAGTGACTCTATTTAATACTACCGATGCCTGGTGGGGAGAAGGCGATGAAAAAATATTTATTGACGGTGAAAAATTTCCTTCTCACTTTGGAACGGGTTCGGAGGATTTTTACGGATATGCCTGGTCAAATCCCAATAATTTTGATCATCCTTTTATTGCACAGCCCGACGGCAGGGGAGCTATGCAGCCCGGATACGTCGTTAATCTGAGGTATAGGTCGTTGGATGCAATTCCTTTTTCCAACAGCTTGAAATTTGATATGGAAATATGGCATCAGGCAGGAACGGTTTTGAACCACGCTCCTGTTTCTTATTGGTATATGTTCCCGAGCGGCAAATCGAACCTGCTTCCCGTACCTGAACAAGCACGGGAAGCGGTAGCACTTAGCCGTCTTGATTTTTATCTGGACGGTTATGAGGAAAGAAACATTTTTATTGAAAAGACTCTTGTAAAAATTGAAGGAAGAGAAAACGGTTTTGAAATTCGCTATACACTGGACGGAACTGACCCAAGCTCAGGATCAAGCCTTTACGAAGGTCCGTTTCAGTTGGATAAAAGCACTACGGTAAAATCAAAAGGGTATTCACCAAAAGGGTATGCTACTGAAATCCTTGAAGGGAAATTTATAAAACAAAAGCCCTTAAAAGGGAAAGCTCTGAATTCTCCGGACGAAGGTCTAAAATATCAATACTTTGAACTGAACGATGTTCTCAACTCCACAGCGGAATTATCCACGCAATCCGCTGATAAAACCGGAATAGTAAAATCTATGACTTATCCGGATGTGGATTTACCGTTAAAATTTGGCTTGATCCTTACCGGATATCTACATGTGAAAAAAACCGGTGTGTATAGCTTTAGCACAATCACCAATGACGGAAGTATGCTGTATGTCCATGACCAATTGGTGGTGAGCAATGATGGTCCTCACGGCGCCCGCGAACGAAGCGGGCAGATCGCCCTTGCCCCGGGCTATCATCCTGTCCGGCTCGAATACATCCAGATCGGCGGTTCCAGGCATCTGGAGGCTTTTATCGAGGGACCTGGAATAAGCAAGCGTGAGATCTTAAGCTCGGAGCTTGCCTATTATTGAGCATTTGGTTTATTTCGATACATCCTGGAGATGCCTGGAGGAGCACGTTGAGATTTCCTGAAACAAAGCCATTTTTAGGCTTGAGCCGCTGGCCGAACTAGCGTATATGGTTTCCGTAAACATTGCATACAAAACGAGATCTGAGGAAATACGGAATACCTCACTCAGTTTATAATTCGTCTCACCTTATAATATGATACTCGAATTGCATGCATGCTTTGGCCGAATGATTCCGTACTCCGTTTATCAACACGAACCGATTGCGCATGGTATGCAGAAAAATTTGATCGTTTTGGTTTTCAGTTTGCTGATGTACAGCTTCGCTATCGCAGATGAGGCGTGTGTTTGCAAAACTTATCCGAAAGGTCCTCAGTCGTCAGAGAAAATAATAAATTCCCTGAAAAAATCGGAGTTGAACTTTGTTCAATCATTTGAAACAGATCAAGTTCGCGGGATTCGGGAGGCATCGTATTTCTACTGCGATAATGATCAGGGCTTTTTACTTGTGATACTTCATAACAAAACACTTCTATATAAAAATGTACCGCTAAGAACCTGGTTCGAATTTAAATACGCTGATTCTTTCGACTCATATTATACGGATGAAATTAAATATAAATTCATTGCGATTTAAATGACAAATAGGCTTAGGATTTAATATGACACGAGGAATACATTTGTTCGCTCAAGATCGAATATTTGTTCAAAATCGAACAATTTATAAATTTGAAGATTTGACAATTTTTACTATTATGCTGATTTTAAGTGACTTATGGTTTTTGGCATAACCTTAGACTAAGTTGGGTAGAAAACAAAAATGAAGTCTCACCCTAAATTCAACATGATGAATAATCTAAAATTGAAAAAGAACTTCGCTGCAACAATAGTTTTAATCATGCTAATTGTTAGCGCAACCATGACCATGGCGGATGACCGAACAACCGAAAAAGCAAGAGAGGCCGTTGAAAATGCGGGTCCTCACGATTGGTACACATTAGCAGTAAGTGCTGAGAAGTGTTTTAAGAAAAAAGTGAACCTTAAGCAGGCATCAGAATGGCTTGACCAATCTCTGGAAATCGCTGAAACCCCCTTCAATCTCGAGCTCAAAGGTGATTACTTCATAGATAACAAGCTTCCGGATAAAGCGCTCGAATATTATGTGCGCGCAATGAACACAATCAAAGAGCGTGACGGGGAAGGGGAAGTGGCTCATTTACAAAAGAAAATTTCGAAAATAATCAAAATTGGCGGATAGGAATTGTATTTGTTCTTGTAAAAGGGAATCTCTGAAAGGGTTCCCTTTTTTATTTATACTTCAATCCGTCAGAGGTTTACTAATTTGCTCACCGCAGTTTTTTTGTCATTCAAAGCCAAGGCATATGAGATGTCCGTTCATATGCCTTTTCCCTTTACTCTTATATGATATTTCGTTTTCTCAAAATCGTAAATTGAAGATCGATGTGCTGCAGCGCGATTCAGGAATGGCCTACTTCGGGTAAGTCTGTATTTTTGTTCTAATGGAGTTTGTATGCCTCTCCTGCCCGGGGCGACAAAATACCGGTGTACATAATAAACATGGCAAATGGTATGGAATAGGCTTACAACGATAGACAGAGAATAGCGTGCGAATTATCGAATACGGATTGATCCGGCATGCAATAAATCTACCCTAAAAATATCCGCATTAATCGATCGTTCAGCGAATGGTCAGTTCTCTAACAAGTTTTTCGTGCGATGGGAATTGCCGGATCAATTTTGATTGGTTTGCCAGTTCGAAGTCGTCGAAGTGAAAACCTGGGGACACGGTACAACCTACAAGCGCGTAACCTGCTTTGTCACGGACTCTTGCCGCAAACCAGTGATCTTTTGTAATTACGGCCTGTAACCGTTCGCCGGCATCAAAATCGGAGCCAAGCAAATAATGCTGCAATTCTCCATCGGTGCTCAATACAAATAATTCGAGTGCGGTTCCCTGGTAAAAGTGCCAGATTTCATCTGACTGCAATCTGTGAAAGGCAGAAAAATCACCTCCTTCAAGAAGAAAATATATTGAAGTAGCAAAATTTCGACTGCCGGAATATCTGGCGGGCAAGGCATTTTTATTTATGCTTTCCGAAGACCGATATAATTCCGTGAAAAATCCTCCTTCCGGATGTTTCTCCAGTTTTAGCTTTTCAATCCAATAATTTGAAGTGTTCATATAATTGTATTCATTACACTTTTAAAAAAGAAATAAAAATATTTTATACATTTGATCCATTAATATATATCGCTTTCTAAGTGAATACCTAATTACCTATCAAAGATTTTCAAATGGACCCTTATTATCAGGAAAAGCTTAGTCATATCAATGACTTGATTAATTTATCTCAAATTGATGGAGAGGAATCACATATGGAATTGAATTTCATTAATTCGGTTGCGGCAAGATTAGGAATTGAAAAAGATGAAGTGAGAAAAATTAAAGATGGAAAAATTGAGATCTCATTCTCTCCCCCAAAAAGAGAATCAAAAGTGATTGAGCAGTTTCATCGATTAATAATTCTTATTGGTATTGACAAGCTTATTTACAAAGAGGAAGTTTCTTTTTGTGTAGAATTGGGAGTTCGCATGGGCCTTAATTACAACGCCATTGCAGAAGTTCTAAGAAAAACACTTCGGAACCCTTCATATATTATGCACTTGGATGAAATGGAGAACATCTTTAAAAAGTACTCCAACTAAAAAACAAAAAGAAACATAAGAAAGATCATTGTCCAGGAGATTACGTTGAAGTGCCAAAGCACTTTATTAATTTCAAGCTTGATTTTTTCCAATGGATCTGTAGTGGCAATCAATGTTTTTACAGGATCAGACTCAATAAGCATATATCTGTAAAACAGAATACCGGACATAATCATACTTACCAAAACAAAACTTAAGTGGATTGCAGAAAATGTAAATACAAATGTGGTTATCTTGCTATTTACAATATTTACATCCATGGTAAGTAATTCCATCCAGGCAATAGATTGCGAAATAAAAAAAAGTAGTCCTAAAACCAGCGTATAGCTCAATAACTTCCGAAGATGCGGTATTTCATCATTTTTGAAAGCACTTAAGACCCTTGATGTGAAATAAACAGAGCAAATCAACAGAATTGCGCTTATGGTAAAGAACTTTGGCAGGTAAAAACTGAAATTACCATTAAGCTCGAAAGCCAAATGTTTGATAAACAAAAAAGAAATAAAAGCATAAAGTAAACAGGCAATGGAAATAATTAAATACGAAATCGTTTTGAACGGATGCAATCCTTCAATTCTGTGAATGACCGGTCGCTTCGCTGATACCCCTGTATGTTGATTTGATGGCTTCATATAAATAGTAACATACAAACTCAATTGTAAAAAAAGGGTTTATAAATTTACTACTATTTTTTTGTTTAATCGGAAGTCAGAGAACTTAATAAGAATCGTAATTTTGAAACGAAAAAACCGGGAAATTATTGAAAACAGCAGAATTCCTAAATCATTATAAAGGCGATATAATATCACAATCACTCGCGGAACTTTTAAAACCAAATGCAGGTGCGCGCATACATATTAAAGGGTTGTCCGGAAGCCTGGATGCTATTCTGGGTGCCTCAATCTCAAGTCGTAATTCATTTCAGAGTCAACTTTTTGTATTGCATGATCGGGAAGAGGCAGCCTATTTTCAAAATGACCTGCAAAGTCTCATGCCGCGAAAGGAAGTGTTTTTTTTTCCAACCTCATACAGGCGGCCTTATGAATTTGAAGAAACTGAAAATGCCAACGTTTTACTTAGAACCGAACTTATAAGCAGGTTAAATGCCAGAAGATCTGAAAACATTGCGATCGTATCTTATCCGGAAGCTTTATGCGAAAAGATAATTAATAAAAGATTCCTCAAAAGTACTACGATCAACTTGGAGGTAGGTAATGAAGTCGATTTGGATTTCTTAATGAATAAACTGGTTGAACTTGACTTCGAGAAAGCAGATTTCGTTTACGAAGCTGGTCAGTTTGCCATACGCGGTGGAATTATCGATGTGTTTTCGTACGCTTTTGAAATGCCATACCGGATCGAACTCTTTGGTACTGAAATAGAAAGTATCCGAACATTTGACCCTACTACTCAGCTTTCTTTAAAAGACGTAAAATCAATTGGAGTTATTCCAAACCTTCAAACAAAATTTCAGGATAAATCCAGACAGTCATTTATAAGTTTTTTACCAAAAAACACAAAGATCTGGATTAAGGATGTACAGCTTACAATTGATACCGTCGAAAAATACTATGAAAAAGCAAAATCCAGTTTTCATGAGATCCTGAATAAAAGTAATCTGACGCAGATCATTCAGAATCCGGAACTTTTATTTGAATCGAAGGACTCTTTCCTGATTGACATAGAAAATCACGATATCATCGAATTCGGAAGCAGATTTTATTTCAATTCAATTTCAACACTTACTTACAACTCTGAATCCCAACCTTCCTTCAACAAGAATTTTGAGTTGATCGCTGATAATTTATCCGATAACCAAAATAACCAATATTCAGTATTTCTGGCGTCAGATTCCATTAAACAGATCAATCAGTTAACCGCTATTTTTGAAGAAGTTGATCCGGAGCTGCAATTTAATGCATTAAACTTCAGCCTTCGAAACGGATTTATAGATCATGATAATAAAATTCTGTGTTATACGGATCATCAACTTTTTGAAAGATATCATAAGTTCAAATCCAAAGCGACATACTCGAAATCCAAGGCACTTACCCTTAATGAATTAAAATCCTTGCAAACGGGCGACTATGTAACTCATATTGATTATGGCATCGGTCGATTTGCCGGACTGGATAAAATTGAGGTCGGAGGAAATAAACAGGAAGCGCTGAGGTTGATCTATAAAGATGATGACATGTTGTATGTCAGTATCTATTCCCTGCATAAAATCTCGAAGTACTCTGGCAAGGAAGGAGTTCCCCCTGCAATGAGCAAACTTGGCTCTCAGGAATGGGAAAATAAAAAGAAACGTGTCCGTAAAAAGGTAAAGGACATTGCAAAAGATTTAATCGCCCTTTATGCCAAACGAAAAGCGGCCCCTGGATTTGCATTCTCACAAGATAACTACATGCAGGTTGAGCTGGAAAGTTCGTTTATCTATGAAGACACACCCGATCAGGCACAAGCAACCCAGGATGTTAAAAAAGATA
Source organism: Cytophagales bacterium (assembly GCA_022360055.1). Classification (GTDB taxonomy): domain Bacteria; phylum Bacteroidota; class Bacteroidia; order Cytophagales; family Cyclobacteriaceae; genus JAAUQL01. The sequence goes on from JAKSDO010000069.1 coordinate 77,166, forward strand.
TGGAGGTTGCTCACCCAATGGACCGATTGATTTGCGGAGATGTAGGGTTCGGCAAAACTGAAGTAGCAATGAGGGCTGCATTCAAATGTGTTCTGGATGGAAAGCAGGTGGCCGTCCTGGTTCCTACCACAATCCTTGCCATGCAACATTACAGAACGTTTAAAGATCGGCTTCGGAATTTTCCGGTGAGCACAGACTATGTAAATAGATTTAAATCTTCCAAAAACATAAAAAGTATATTAAACAGGATTTCCGAAGGGAAAGTCGATATATTAATCGGCACGCACAGAGTGGTCAATAAGGACGTTGTTTTCAAAGACCTGGGACTGCTTGTAATCGATGAAGAACAAAAATTCGGAGTCAGCGTAAAGGAGAAACTTAAAAAATTCCGTGTAAATGTGGACGTCCTAACTTTAACAGCCACACCCATACCGCGCACCTTGCACTTTTCACTCATGGGAGCAAGAGATTTGAGCATTATTGCGACCCCCCCACCAAACCGGCAGCCGGTGACAACGGAAATTCATACGTTCGGGAAAACAATTATTCGCGATGCAATAAGTTTTGAGATACGCCGGGGAGGGCAGGTGTTTTTTGTGCATAACCGTGTAAAAGACATCGAGCAGGTTGCAAATATCATTATCAATCTGGTTCCCGATGCAAGGATCGCTGTGGCGCACGGTCAAATGGACGGTAAAAAACTGGAAAGCGCCATGATTAAATTTATAGAAGGCCGCGCAGATATACTCATCTCAACAAACATTATAGAATCCGGTTTGGACATTCCGAACGCAAATACAATTATTATCAACCAGGCCCATATGTTTGGACTTTCGGACCTCCACCAAATGAGGGGAAGAGTAGGAAGATCAAATAAAAAGGCATTTTGCTACTTACTATCACCTCCATCAATAGGATTAACATCAGAAGCAAGAAGAAGACTGAAGACATTGGAAGAGTTTTCACATCTTGGTGATGGGTTCAAGGTGGCCATGAGAGATCTTGATATAAGGGGTGCCGGTAATTTGCTTGGCTCCGAACAAAGCGGCTTTATAAATGATCTGGGATTTGATGCATATCATAAAATTCTGGATGAAGCCGTCCGGGAATTGAAAGAAACCGAATTTAAAGAGTTGTTTCAAAAAGAGATTGTCGACGTAGAAAAATTATTTTCGAAAGATTGTACCATTGAAACGGATTTTGAACTATTAATTCCCGACACTTATATTTCAAATATATCTGAGCGTTTACAAGTTTATAATGAACTGGATAATCTTCAAACGGAAGATGAGTTGGATGGATTTATCAGGTCTGTTAAAGATAAGTTTGGTCCATTGCCAAATGAGGTAAAGGACTTGATCAAGGTGGTTCATTTGCGCTGGTATGCCGAGAACCTTGGGTTTGAAAAACTGATCATTAAAAATGGGACGCTTAAAGCTTACCTTTTATCATCTGATAATGAACAATATTATAACTCATCAACATTTGGCAGCATTTTAAACTTTGCTCAAAAATATCCAGCGCTTTGCAAGATCCGCGATGGCAAAAACAAAGTGATATTTGTGATCAATAGTATTGATTCTTTGGATTATGCATTGAATAAATTGAATGAGATACTGAAAATAAAATCATTACAGATGCAATAAATTCATGGATTTTGAATTTATTTTACGTAGAGAAGGCACTAACATTATAACGCTGGAAATCGTGTGCGCATGTAATATTTAATGTGATTTTTCCTGCAATTAGTTGGATAAAATCCAGAATGTGCTTTCGTATTTATTGTTAATTGAAGTAAATTTGTGTTTTAACTGCTATAATTGAGTGTTTTACAGAGCAGTATATATAGTTAATTAAACAGGTTATGAAAAATTTTGTGAAGTTTCTTTACACAAGTCCGTTGTTTATTACGGCGATTTTCCTTCTTGGTGCTTGCAAATCAGGAAGTAATCCCACTGCTACTAATCCGGGAAGTATAAGTACTGCCACCGGTTTGGAGTACAACGCCGATGAGGGGTTCCAGGTGCTGGATTTTAGAGGACAGCCGGAAGGTCCAAACCTTGTTTTTATTGAAGGCGGCAGAACTGTTCTTGGTTCTTATGAAGAAGACGTATTCAATACCCATGATAATCTTGAACGGGCTGTGACCGTAGCTTCATTTTATATGGATGAAACCGAGGTTGCCAATATTCACTGGTTGGAATATTTATACTATGTAAAACTGGATTCATCACGAGAATTTTACGAATCTGCCCTGCCCGATACAATAGTCTGGGCAAGAGATTTAGCTTATAATGACCCGTATGTAGATCATTATTTGAGATATCCGGGATTTAGGTATTTTCCGGTTGTTGGGGTCTCATGGAAACAAGCCGTAGATTATTGTGGCTGGAGGACGGCCGTTGTGAATTTAAAGTTAGCAGAGGATGCCGGTTTGGAAGAAATCCCGGCAGAAAGTACCGGAAGCAGAATTCCTCTTGAATCCGGCGTTGTTTTACCTAATTATCGCCTGCCGTCAGAAGCTGAGTGGGAATATGCCGCACAGGCATTGATCGGAACGCAATGGTTGGATGAAAACCAAACGCACAAAAGACTTTATCCCTGGGATGGCCATGCATTGAGAAATCCCTACGGTAAGAAGATGGGCTATTTTCTTGCAAACTTCAAAAGAGGTCGAGGTGACTATGCCGGTATTGCAGGAAAGTTAAACGATGGAGCAATGATTACCCAGTACATTTATGAGTATCCTCCAAACGATTTTGGATTATACAATATGGCTGGAAATGTAAATGAGTGGGTATTTGATGTTTATCGCCCGCTTTCATTTCAGGATATGGAAGATCTCAATCCCGTAAGACGAAGCGCAGAGGATTTAATTGGCAGATCTATAGTAGATCCGAATCTTGACGATCCGGCAAGCGGGTATGACTATCAGTTCTTTAATTCCCTGATATCGGATAAAACCCGCGTTTACAAAGGCGGATCGTGGAAGGACATCGCCTACTGGTTATCTCCGGGGACCAGAAGATTTATGGATCAGGATTCTTCAACAGCAACAATTGGTTTCCGTTGTGCAATGATTCGAGCGGGATCCAATTATTAAAGGAAAAAATAAAAATGTTTGGAAGGCCCTGGTTTTAATCGGGGCTTTTTTATTTGGCCAAGGCTATTGTAGCAACGGATATGCTGGAAGCTCTATGCTTATATAATTGATGCCCGCATGCTTCAAGCGTAGCTCCCGTTGTCACGATATCATCAACTAGCAGGATGTTTTTATTGGCAACATGGTCGGATTGAAATACCTTAAAAGCATGTTTTACACTTTCCCATCGTTGTTCTTTTGACATCGATGTTTGGCTTTTGTTATAATCAATTCTTTTCAACGATTTTGAGTCTACCGGTATATTCGTGACTTCTGAAATTCCTCTGGCAAAATACGCACTCTGATTATACATTCTTTTTCTTTCCTTTTTAGGGTGAAGAGGTACCGGAATAATTACCTCAACATGATCCAAAAAATTCCTTTGTTGCAATTCGTGACCGAACCAGTTTCCTATCAGAAATCCCAATTCAGGGAAATTCTTATATTTCAGCTGATGAAGAAGCTTTTGAGTAATGCCCGACTTATAAAAATATAGATAAGATACGGATAAACTTGTATTTAGTTTTCCAAACAACCTGCTGTTAAATTCTTCATATGCATAATTGTCGCTATTCGTTTTAGGCAATTCGCTCCTGCAGTGAAAACACAATAACTCCTCATTTATAGTTAAGGCTTCTTCGCAAATACAACATAGCCTTGGAAAAATTATGTTTAGTAGATCATTGATTAATTTCATTTCTAAGATTATTCCCAAAATTATAAGAACCAAGCCCTATATTTGCAAACCCAATAAAAATTCAAATTGCAAGAAAAATAGATTTGGATGATCCAAAAAGACTTAGAACTTGAACAAAAATGGCAAAAGCTTCTTAAAAAACTAGAGATTTCGATTGGGAAAAAACCATCCGATCTTAAAAGCGTATTGTTTCTTATCGGTGTACAGGAGTTGGGCAAAGGGGCAAGAGATTTTACGAAAGAAGAAAAAAGAGATCTGATACATATTGCGATTTGTAAGGTTTTGAGTCTTTCCGGTTTTTATAAACTTGAAGGCATTGATGAATCGGGTTGGCCTCACTGGAAAGTTCAGAAAAAACTACCCCACTTTGACATTTTGGATCAAGAAAAACTTTTGAAAATGCATATAATTGAATATTTCGAACGCGAAATCAATTTTTAAAATGAATTGAAAACCGAATATCTGTAAAGTTTTTATCATTCGCATTGCATAACAATCATTGTATTACATGATATTATTTGTATGGATCGTCGTCGAAATTCAACAATTGGAAAAGTTTTTAAAATAAGCATATATTTACTTTTAAATGAATTTAAATCGCTAGCTAGCAGCTAATTATGAAAATATATAGCAATCTTATCACCTATTTTCTTATTTCGATTTTTTTAGTTTCCTGTGGAGGAGATAAAAGCGAAAGTAATATTGACGCCGGACTAACGCAGGCTGAAGGGGGAAAATATTATGGAGGTGTATTTCGGATCAATGAATCGGAATATATCAAAAATCTATTTCCACATAACATTACCGATGCCTATTCATACCGGGTAGCCTCTCAGATTTATGAAGGCCTTTTCAAGTTCGATCCCGAAACACTTGAGGTATCAAAAGGTTTGGTAGAAAACTATGAGGTAGATGAGTCCGGAACCATCTATAAATTTGAGCTGAAAAAGGGAGTGCTCTTTCACGATAATCCTTGTTTTCCAGGAGGAAAAGGACGGGAGATGAAAGCGACTGACGTAAAATACTGCTTTACTAAACTCTGTACCAAAAGCATCAATAATCAGAATTTCGCAATTTTTCAGGAGATTCTGAAAGGAGCGGATACCTACTACAAAGCAAGCTCTGGAAATAAAACTCCTGATTTTGAAGTGGAAGGTATCCGGATAACCGGCGAATACACATTTGAGTTGGAGTTGATTGAACCAAATTCTCTGATTACAGTTAATCTGGCGAGACCGGCTTGCTTTATCTATCCCAGGGAGGCTGAAGAAAAATATGGCGTAGATATGCGAATAAATGCCGTAGGCACGGGGCCATTTTCACTTGATGCAAGCGACGTTGATGAGGATATATCGATAATCTTGAAAAAAAATCCAAATTATCATCAAAAAGATGAATTTGGGAATCAACTGCCTTTCCTCGACGCAGTTAGCATTCAGTTTATCAAGGATAAGAAAACCGAGCTCTTTGAATTCAGAAAAGGTAATCTCGATATGATTTACAGGCTTCCCACCGAATATATTATTGAAATTTTAGAGGAAACAATGCCCGGAGCAAATGGGGAATACAGTCAGTTCCAGCTGCAAAGATCACCGGAGATGATGACACAATTTTTAACATTATATAATCAATCCGGTGTTTTCAAAAATAAAAATGTTCGAAAAGCATTCAATTTTGCGATTGACAGAACCAAAATTCTGGATTTTGTATTGAATGGAGAAGGGTATGCGCCTGGAAATCATGGTATTACCCCTCCTGTTTTTTCAAATTATGATATCGAGTCAATAAATGGATATTCTTTGAATATTGATTCGGCCAGATACTATTTGAATAAAGCGGGTTATAGAGAAGGGAGAGGATTTCCAAAGTTGCAATTTCTCTTGAATGCTGAAGGTGAGCGGAATACAAATGTTGCCGTTGAGATTCAAAAGCAGCTTAAAGATCATCTGAATGTCGATGTCGAATTACAAATTTTACCATTTGCACAACTTCTTGAAAAAAGCTATGGAGGAAATTATAATATGCTGAGGGCAGCCTGGGTTGCGGACTTTCCCAGTCCTGAGAATTTCTTATGGATTTTTTCGTCAAAAGATGTGCCTAACAGTTTGGAAGAGGCATCTTATCCAAATGTTGCCCGTTATATAAATAGTGACTTTGACAGGCATTACGAAAATGCATTGAAAGCAAAATCAATAGCAGAAGCAAATGAATTATTTAAAAAAGCTGAAATCCAACTAATGGAGGACGCTCCCGTTATTATATTATGGTATGATGAAGGTTATAGATTGGTACAGTCGTATGTGAAGAGTTTTCCTAACAATCCGATGCAATACAGGGATTTGGGAAGCGTGTATTTTGAGGAAGCAGAAACATTATAAATAAGACTTGAATAAAAATTTAACTTATCGATTAAACCGCTATAAGCGAAAATATTATTTAAATCTGATTTTTAAAGGATCAATCTACATCCTTACGGTATTGGTATCGGCTTTTCTCTTTTTCAATCTTATCGAATATCAGTTCCAATCAAACTCTGCGGTAAGAGCTATTCTTTTCTTTGGTTATCTGGTGATATGCGCCATAGTCTTGTATAAATGGCTCATAACCCATTTAGTAAAATTGCTCTTAAAGAAAAAACAAATAAGTGATGAAGGTGCCGCAATAAATATTGGCAATTTCTATCCGGAGGTCAGGGATAAATTGCTTAATCTGGTACAACTAAAAAAGATTGACAAAAAGAATGATCTGCTACTGGCATCAATTGATCAGCGTTCAAATCAGATGCAGGTAGTTTCTTTTGAAAATGTGATAAGTTTCAAAGAAAACGTCAGATACATTAAATATTTGGTTTTCCCATTTCTGGCTTTGGCCGTTTTGGGAATTATTTCTCCTAAAACAATCACGGAACCTACCAAAAGAATTATTCAATTCAACAAGGAATTTATTCCGGTTGCGCCGTTTCAGTTTTCGATCCAAAATGAAAACCTGTTGGCTTTTCGAAATGAAGATTTTGTGTTGAATCTGAAATTAACGGGCGATGATCTGCCGGAAAGTGTCTATTTGATCACCGACAACCGGAAAGTGAAATTGCAAAAATCCGGCCTGAGGGATTATAAGTATAATTTTGAAAAGATACAGGAGTCCTCTGTTTTTAGTTTTGAAGCTGCAGGTTTCCACTCAAAGGCGTATACGATCGATGTTGTAAACCGGCCCAGAATAAAAAACTTTAATGTCTCGCTATTATATCCGTCCTATCTAAATCGAGCACCGGAAAATTTGGATAATACAGGTAGTTTTCAGGCGCCAGATGGCACATTGGCAAAGTGGAGTTTCTCGACAAGCGATGTAACTGAAATCGGTATTAAATTTGGGGAAAAAGATATGTTTATCATTCAAAGTACTGATAATCAATCATTTGGACATGAGAAATCATTGCGTAGATCCGAAGAGTACGCGATTAACCTAAAAAACGATTACAGTCAAAATAAGGAAGCGATAAAGTACCATATAGAAGTAATTCCCGATGAGTTTCCAAAAATCAATTTGGATCAATTGCGTGATACCGTATTGTTTCAATACCTCATTTTTGGTGGAAATATTTCCGATGATTATGGGCTGTCGGATTTGTCAATTTATTATAAAACATTCGATGAACACGGGAATAAGGACGATTTATATAGTAGAATAAAGCTAAATGTGGATAAAAGAAAAAACAGTCAATCATTTTATTACCATTGGCGGTTGGATGAGTTTAAACTGCAAAGCGGAGAGAAACTCGAATATTATTTGCAGGTTTCGGATAACGATGGAATAAATGGAAGAAAATCGACGAGGACCGCAAGATATACCTTCGAGATACCGACGATCGACCAACTTAGAAAAGACCTTAAAATTTCTTCTGAAAACGCTGAAAATCAAATAGATAACACATTAGAAGATGTTAGAGAGCTCAATGAAAAACTTCAAGATCTTGACAATAAACTTAAAGGAAAAAAAGAATTGTCCTGGCAGGATCAAAAACAAATTGAAGAACTTGTAAAGCAAAAAGAAGCGCTCGATGAAGCAATAAAGAAAATGAGGGAACAATTTGATGCGGATATTAAGAAAAGGGATCGTTTTGATAAATTCAAGAATGAGGAGATTAAGAACAAGATGGTTCAACTTCAGCAATTGATGGATGAATTATTGGATGAAGAGACGAAGAAGCTTTATGAAGAATTGCAAAAATTGCTTGAAGAGCAAAGTAAAATTGATGATCTGAAAAAAGTTATTGATAAGTTAAATAGCAGAGAGGGCAATTTTGAAAAAGAGCTTGAAAGGACTCTTGAGCTGTTTAAAAAGATGAAATTCGAATTTAAGCTCAACGAAAATATTCAGAGAGCTTCTGAATTACAGAAAAAACAAGAACAGGCTTCAAAAAATACACTTGAGAAATCAAAAGATCAGGATACATTAAAAAAAGAACAGCAACAATTGAACGAAGAATTCGATGAATTAAAAGAGGAAATAAACGATATGCAGGAACTGAACCAGGATTTGGAACGGCCCAAACCGATGCAGGATACGTTCGATGAGCAGGAAGCAATAGAAAACCTACAAAAGGAAGCTCAGGAACAACTTCAACAAAATAAAAACAAAAAAGCCGGAAAGGCTCAGCAAGGTGCCAGCCAGCAGATGAAGAAGCTTTCCGAGAAGTTGCAATCGATGCAAAGCATGATGATGCAATCTCAAATGAACATGAATTTAAATCAGCTTAGAGATATATTGGATAATCTGATTAAGTTATCTTTTGAGCAGGAAAGTGTCATGAATGATTTTAGGAGAGTTCACCAGAGTGATCCGCGTTTTCTTGATTTGTCTCAAAAACAATTAAAAATTAAGGACAACGCTAAGGTGATTCAGGATAGTTTGATATCTTTAGCGAAAAATGACTTCAGAATACAATCCGTTGTGACAAGAAAGGTAAACGAATTGAATCAGTATTTGGATGAGTCTGCAAATGCAATTAAAGAAAGAAAAAAAGGCGAGGCAATAGGAAAGCAGCAATATGTCATGACTTCTGTAAATGACTTAGCCCTGATGCTTGACGATGTAATGTCACAAATGATGAATTCTATGGGCATGGGGAGCGGTCAGCCTCAAAATGCCAGAGTACCCAGCCTTTCGGAATTGCAACAACAGCTTGGAGAGAAAATAAATGAGTTGAAAAAAAGTGGCAAGTCAGGAAGACAGTTGTCGGAAGAATTGGCTAAAATGGCTGCAGAACAAGAGCGAATTCGCCAAATGCTTCAGGAAATGGAAGAACAATTGAATGATGGAACAGGTGAAAAAGGCGGGAATTCATTAAAGGATTTGGAGCAAAAAATGGAACAAAGTGAGTTGGATTTGGTTAATAAACAACTTACAGATAATTTAATAAGAAGGCAGCAAGAAATTGTTACCAGACTTTTGGAAGCGGAAAAAGCAAAAAGAGAACGGGATCTGGATGATGAGCGGGAAGCACAGCAGGCCAAAGATTACAAACAAAGCATACCAAAAGAATTCGAAGAGTACATTAAAGCAAAAGAAAAGGAAATCGAACTGCTAAAAACAGTTCCGGCAAAGCTAAACCCATATTACAAAAAAGAAGTAAACGAGTATTTTAAGCGATTAGGTAGTTAAATAACAATGGATACAATAAAAATCGAAATTCCTTCAATTACTGAAAATATCAGGATTATTGAGAGTTTTATTGATAATGCCAAAGAGCGATTCAATCTTGACGATGATATTTACGGTAACATTATGATAGCTGTTACCGAATCGGTAAACAATGCAATTATGCATGGGAATAAAAATGACAGATCAAAAAATGTGACATTGAGCCTTTCCTTAAATAATAATATCATCAACTTTAAAATTAAAGATGAAGGGGTAGGATTTGATTTTCAGAACCTCCCTGATCCAACATCTCCTGAAAACCTGGACAAGCCATCCGGAAGAGGTATTTTCCTAATGAAACACCTTTCTGATGAAGTGAATTTTAGTAAAAATGGCAGTATGGTTGAACTGTCATTTTATATGAGTTAAAATGACATCGATTCGTTTTTTTACTGAAGACACCAACTTCGCCCTCAAAAACAAAACAAAACTTAGACACTGGATTACTGCCGCAATTAATCAAAACAATAAGAAGCTGCTCGCTTTAAATTATGTTTTCACTTCAGATGCGTACTTATTGAATATCAATAAAGAATATCTGGACCATACTAACTTCACCGATATTATCACGTTTGACCAATCCTCAAAAAAACACACGGTTGAAGCCGACATTTTTATAAGTATCGATCGGGTAAAGGAGAATGCCGAGGAATTGAAAATTTCCTTCCGGGACGAATTGCACAGAGTCATGATCCATGGAGTTCTGCATCTCTTGGGATTTGATGACAAAACTGATTCAGAAAAAGAAGAAATGAGGAAAAAAGAAAATCATTATTTAGCTTTGCGGTTCTAATTTAAAATGGATTGTTCCACGTGGAACTTCTAGTTGCAATACACTATTTGTTCCACGTGGAACACTGGTTTTTACAGAACATGTTTCCAGAATACGATATTATAATTGTAGGCGCCGGTCATGCGGGATGTGAAGCTGCACACGCTGCAGCTACAATGGGCTCTAAAGTTATGCTGGTTACGATGAATATGATGACTATCGCTCAAATGTCTTGCAACCCCGCGATGGGTGGTATTGCCAAAGGTCAGATCATTCGTGAAATTGATGCCCTGGGTGGCTTGTCCGGAATCATCTCGGACAAGTCGATGATCCAGTTCAGAATGCTGAACAAATCAAAAGGTCCTGCGATGTGGAGCCCACGAACACAAAACGACAGAATGCTGTTTTCCAAGCATTGGAGAGAAGCGTTGGAAAAAAATCCGAATATTGATATGTGGCAGGACATGGTCAGTGAGATACTTATAGAAAATGATTCTGTAATCGGTGTAAAGACCGGTCTCGGAATGGAAATCAGATCCAAATCGGTCGTACTTACCAACGGTACGTTTCTAAACGGAATCATACATATCGGTGAGAAAAAATTCGGAGGAGGCAGAACTGCAGAAGGCCCTGCCACCGGATTAACAGAGCAACTTATTAAGCTCGGTTTCGAATCAGGTAGAATGAAAACAGGCACACCACCCCGACTGGACGGGAGAAGCATTAACTACGCCCTGATTGAAGAACAGAAAGGCGACGAAATTCCGGGCCAATTTTCATTTCTAAAAAAGTACAATCTCCATAAACAAAGAAGTTGCTACATCACATATACAAACAGCAAAGTTCACAGTATCCTTAAAACAGGTTTTGAAAAATCACCTATGTTTACCGGCCGAATTAAAGGTATTGGTCCAAGGTACTGCCCATCCATTGAAGATAAAATTAATCGATTTGCAGAACGCGAACGACATCAATTGTTTGTAGAACCGGAAGGCTGGGACACAGTTGAAGTTTATATTAACGGATTTTCGACCTCTCTGCCCGAAGATGTGCAATACAAAGCTCTTACTGAAGTAAAAGGATTTGAAAACATTAAAATGTTTCGCCCGGGCTATGCCATCGAATACGATTATTTTCCTCCAACCCAATTGAATCATTCGCTGGAAACCAAACTCATTAAGAACCTGTATTTCGCCGGACAAATAAATGGGACCACGGGATACGAAGAAGCTGGAAGTCAAGGACTTATGGCCGGAATAAACGCCGTCAGGAAGATAAATGGGAGCGACCCGATCCTTCTTAAAAGGAGCCAAGCTTATATCGGGGTCTTAATCGATGATTTAATAAATAAAGGAACAGAAGAACCGTACCGGATGTTTACTTCACGGGCAGAATATCGAATTTTGCTCAGACAAGATAACGCCGATCTCAGATTAACGAAACTAGGATACGAAATCGGTTTAGCATCGGAAGAAAGATTTAACCAGGTGAAGGAAAAAAATTTGAATATTAAGAAACTTACCAACGATCTTAAACACAAAAAACTTCTTCCTCAGGACATTAATTCAAAACTCACTGAAATTAATTCTACCCCGATAAAGGAAAAGACAAGTATCTACCAACTTCTTAAAAGACCGGAGCTGGACATGGAAAAAGTCGCAGAGCTGGACCCAGATTTTTCAGGGTATTTGGCGAAATACAATCCTGAAATTATAGAACAAGCCGAAATAATCACCATCTACGAAAACTATATTGAGAAGGAACAAAAACTTGTCGAAAAGGTGGAGCATTTGGAGAACTTCAAAATAAAAGACGATTTTGACTACGGATCGATCAAAGCACTTTCAGCAGAAGCTATTGAAAAATTATCCAAAATCAGGCCCAAAACAATCGGCCAGGCGACCAGGATAAGCGGCGTATCACCCGCAGACATTTCTGTAATAATGGTTTATCTGGGAAGATAATATGAAGGAAGAACTGAAAGTTTGCCCAATCTGTAATAATGATGTATTCAAAAACCATCTCGTTTGTACCGACCACTTTTTAACAGGAGAAAAGTTTACTATTACAAAATGCTCTAAGTGTTCATTGCTGTTCACAAATCCAAGACCAACTCCAAACCAGTTGCACAGGTACTATAAATCCCAAGAATATATTTCTCACTCCAACAAAGGAAATAATCTTATTAATCGCATATATAAACTAGCCCGTCATTTCACACTATCCGGAAAAATTAAACTTATAAACACCATTACAAATCAAAAATCAATATTGGACGTTGGTTGCGGAACGGGAAACTTCTTATTGTCATGTAAGAAAAACGGCTGGGATATTTATGGAACCGAACCGGATGATGATGCTCGAAAAATAGCTACCGAGCTCACGGATGCCAATATTGTTTCGGATTTAGACAAACTTGCAGATTTGAAGAATCTTGGGCTTATTACCTTATGGCACGTTCTTGAACACTTGCCGGATCTTAATACGACAATAAACCATCTCGTAAAAAAAATCGACAAAACCGGTAAATTACTAATTGCTGTGCCCAATCATCAGAGTTACGATGCGCAATTCTACAAAGACCACTGGGCGGCATACGACGTTCCGAGGCACTTGTATCATTTTTCAAGAAACACAATGGAGTTGCTTCTCAACAAACACGGTTTAAATATTTATAATATTTTACCAATGAAATTGGATTCCTTCTACGTTAGTTTATTGAGTGAAAAATATCGAAATCAAAAGTCTAATTATCTTAAATCTTTTACAACAGCCTATAAATCAAACATTTACGCTAAAAAAAACAACAATTATTCAAGTCTAATCTATATCGCTGGTAAATGATAAAATATTTTTTCCATCTGTGCTTCGTTATCGCCACGTACTCCATATTGTCTTCCTGCGCCAACATTACTCCACCTACCGGTGGTCCTCGTGATACTATTCCACCTGTTCGAATCCTCACAACACCTCATGACAAATCGACAAATTTTAAAGGAACAACCATTACCATGGAATTTGACGAGCGAATAAAAACGGATAAAATTAAAGATCAACTCATTATAACTCCTTTGACAAAATCAGAATATGACTACACAATCAAAAAAAATATACTCAAGCTAGATTTTGAAGATCCATTCATCGACAGTACTACCTACACATTAAACTTCAGAGAATCAATTCAAGATATTACCGAAGGTAACCCCACAAAAGATAACAAATTTGCTTTCAGTACCGGTACATATATTGACTCCATGTCCATAAGCGGATACGTCAAGGAACTATTAACTTACGATACTCTGGATAATATTACCGTCGGACTTTACCGCGCAAATGATACCATCAATATATACAATGGTTCTCCATATTATTTCACGGAGCTCAAAGAAGACGGATCCTACCTTATTGAGAATATTAAAAACGGTGAATATCTTCTGTACGCCTTTTCAGATAAAAACAAAAATCTCACCCTAGAAACAGACGATGAGATATACGGTTTCAAAAAAGATACAATTGTCCTCGATACCGGTTTGGTTACCATGAACGTCGATTTAATAAATCTGGATCTCACGGAATTCAAAATGATGACTGCTTTGGCTTCAGGTCAATATTTCGATATCAACCTCAATAAATACATTGTCGACTATTCCATCACGTCAATAAACAACACACACACATTTTATACCAACAGAGCCAAGGAAAAGAAATCAATCAGATTTTATAATAACTTTCAGAATATTGACTCGCTGCAAATATCTTTTGCAGCAGTCGATTCCGTGGGATCCAAAATATCCGATACATTGTACGTAAAGTTTTCACCCAGCAAAAGAAAGAAAGATGAATTCAAACTCCGCGTACTTCCGGAAAACAACCAATCGATCGAAACCTTCACGGATGTTAAAATAGAATTTAACAAACCCATCCTACATATAAATACGGACAGTATATTTATCCAATTTGATACGACTAAAATTGTCCAGGTGCACGATTCATCGTTGGTCTGGAATAAATTTAGGGACGAATTATCATTCACCATCGAAATTGATAAAAGCAAAGCCGACACCATACTCAACAGAAGAAAAAGATATCAGCAACAAGTAAAAGATTCAATAAGAACAGAGGCTGAGGAAACCCAATTAAAACAACAAATTTCAAAAAGCAAAAAAGAAGAGGGACCTAAATTAAACACCGGGTTGCAACTATATTTTGGTCATGGAGCGTTTCAATCGGCAGATCTTGACACAAGTGCTGCTTCAGGTTACAACTATAAATTTATCGTACCGGAAGAAAACGGAATTCAAGAAATAAATGTCAATACACAATATGAGAACTTTACCATTCAACTGACCTCTGAAAATTATGAAGTTGTAAAAGAAACCAGCAACCGAAAGTCAATCGTCTTTAAAAACATAAAGCCCGGTACGTACAAAATACGGGCGCTGATCGATGCCAATAACGACGGAAAATGGAGCCCGGGAAATATGCTAAAACAAATAGAACCCGAACCCGTTTACATATATCCTGAGGTGCTGGTCATAAGAGCCGACTGGCGGACTACCCTGGATATTACATTTTAATTTGTGCATAACTTATGGATAAAATGATAATAACCTTTCTTGTCAACAAGCAAACCTGCGATCTACCAAATGTGAATAGAAACCTGTTGATAACTTTTCAAAAATTAAATTTTCTCAACAAAGTTTTCTACAGACGTCCCTCGATAAAAAATCAATCTTGAAAAACACTAAAATGTGGATAAAATATAAATATCTAAATATCAAACAATTGCATGTAAATTATATGTGTATAAGTAAAAACCTATTCTTTTCTGATTCACAATTGAAAAATGCAAATAAAAATCTCTTTATTTATCCACTTATCCACAGACTTAATAAATAATAATATTAAATATATATTATGTATTATATTATTATTAGATGTATTGACATGTTGAAAACCGGAAAACCAGTCTTCAATTTTTGTATCCTTTGTGCCTTTTTCATCCAAATCACGCTCCAAGCACAAAATATAACGGACATTCAAATAGCCAACCAATACATTCAACAAGGTGAAAATGAAAAGGCATTATTACTATTTGAAAAGTTGGAAAAGAACAATAAAAATATTCCGCTCATACATGAAAGCTATTTTCAATTAATGCTGATGACCGGTAATTTTCAGCAGGCGGAAAATTACATTGAAAGGGCCATTAAAAGATATCCTTCCAACTTATACTATAAAATAGACAAAGGGTTAATTTTTGTTCAGCAAAATAAAAATGAGGAAGCAAAAAAGTATTATGATCGACTGATCAATCAAATTTCAGAAGATCCGTTTAAAGTAAGGATAGCAGCTCAGCATTTTTCAAAAAATCAGCAGTTGGAATTTGCCGCAGAAACATACAGGCAAAGCAGGAAAAGCATGGACGATCCTACCGCATATGCCATCCAGATGGCGGGCATTTACAGATTGCTCAACAAAAAGGAAGAGATGATCAATGAATATTTGAATTATACAAATCAGAATCCCAAGAACATCAGATCTGTTAAAAACATACTTCAAAATGTACTTCACGAGGAGGAGGATCTTGAACTCTTTGAAACCATGATGTATGATAAGGTACAGCGGTCGCCAAATAATATGATTTACAACGAATTGCTTATTTGGATAAATATTCAAAGGAAAAACTTTTATTCGGCGTTTATACAGGCAAGGGCTCTTGACAAAAGAAAAAAATTAAATGGTGTTGAAGTAATGGAGCTTGGAAGAATAACCATGGTTAACAAAGATTATAAAAACGCCGTACGAATTTTTGAATACCTGATCAATGAATATCCCGGAACTCCAAATTATCAAATTGCCAGAAGGTTGGTAATAAGCACCAGAGAAGAAATAGTGAAAAATACATTCCCGGTCGAAGAATCAAATATTAGAACGTTGATTAATGATTACCGCGAATTGATTAAGGATGTGGGTCTGAACCAACATACCATTGAAGCGCTCAGGAGTCAGGCCTTGCTTTATGCCTTTTATCTTAATGAACACGATTCGGCAATTATGATTCTGAAAGAAATAGTGCAAGTTCCGAGAATCAGTAAGACAATTGTTGACAAGTCAAAACTTGATCTGGGAGATATTTATTTACTTATAGGCGAGCCCTGGGAATCTACTTTGCTTTACTCACAGGTTGAAAAGTCGAGCAAAGAGACACCCATCGGATATGAGGCCAAATTGAGAAATGCGAAACTTTCTTATTATCGAGGTGATTTTGCACTTGCTCAAAGTCATTTGGATATATTGAAAATGGCGACTTCAAGAGAAATAGCAAACGATGCCATGTCACTAAGTTTACTCATAAAAGATAATACACAGTTAGATACCGGGGATGTGATAATGAAAAGGTTTGCCGATATCGATTTACTCATTTTTCAAAACAAAAAATTCGGAGCCCTTGATGCTCTTGAGAAATTGAAAATTGATGCTCCCGAACATCCGATTGTGGATGAAATAATGTATCGCCAGGCGGAATTAAATTTGGAAATGGGAAAATTTGAAATGGCGATATCCTTGCTCCAAAACGTAGTCGATACTTATGGGGAAGACATTTTGGGGGATGATGCGCTTTTTCTTATTGGAACGATCTATGAAGAACAACTCAAGGAAAAAGAAAAAGCGAAAGAAGTATATCAGAATTTTTTGATCAAGTATCCCGGAAGCAGCAAAGCTGCGGAAGCGAGAAAACGTTTTAGAATTCTTCGCGGAGATTTTTTATAAGATACTTAACAATCGCGAAGACCTCTCCGTATCCATGATTAAATCGCGACAGAAAAGTTTAAATATTCAATCAATCCGAAAAATTCACGGAGCCGGATTCCTGACGGACCGCCAAAGCATGAATCGTGCGGAACCAATCCATGAGCATCAGGTTGCCTTGAAAAAACCGATCTTGGATTTCCCAAATTCAGACCATTGAGTTTTATGTCTTACCGGAAAACCGGCAATTATTATCGTCTCTCTAAATTGGCAGCTCTACGTTACTTTTCCGGACGTCTTGGAATCCGGGGCAAGATTAGCAAAAAGTATAACCTCGGGAAAAATACCGGAAGGGTTTGTCCTTTGTAAGCGAAAGAAAAAGATGTAAATTCAGCAGTAATTTATTTTTCCAGATTATCTGTAAATGACATTCCATGGAAATAAATCGCAAGAAAAATTCGATAAGATCCTTTTTACGCAAGGCGTCTCTGACATCAGCCCTTGTATCATCTTCGCCATATTTATTTTCAAATTCCTGTAAACAGGACCTGCAGCTTCAATCGAGAACTTATACTTATCGTAGATTAAGCATCAACGATCACATAAACCATGCTCTGATTGGTTCCGGGATACAGGGAATATACGATGCCATTTCAGTGCAGCATCGAGGTGTAAAACTTGTTGCTGTGTGTGATTTATACTCGGGCAGATTGGATCGTGCCAAAGAACTTTGGGGAAATGACATATTTCTTACCAGGGATTATAGACAAATATTAGAAAGAGAAGATGCAGATGCCGTTATTGCAGCTACTTCCGATCATTGGCATAAAAAGATATCCGTTGAGGCATTGAAAGCAGGAAAGGATGTTTATAGTGAAAAACCAATGATACAGAAATTTGAAGAGGGAGTGGAGTTCATCAGTTGAGTTTCTAAGCTGTTTCCAAAATCGAGTTTATATAATTAATGAAAATATGAAAAGGATAGCATTGATCATTTGTTTAGTTTTTTCAGGGCTATTTTTATTTGCCCAGGATAGACCACTAAATGTGATTGTTTTTGGAGCTCACCCAGACGATTGTGATGCAGATGCCGGAGGTACTGCCATACTTTTTTCTAATCTGGGCCACAATGTAAAGTTTGTCTCTCTGACAAACGGAGATGCGGGTCATTATGCTATGGGTGGTGGTGAACTTGCCAAAATAAGAACAGCTGAAGCCAAGGAAGCAGGTAAGCGATTTGGTGTTGAATATGATGTCTTGGATAATCATGACGGAGAATTAATGCCTACTTTGGTAAACCGTTTAAGAGTAATCCGTGAAATTAGAAAGTGGAATGCCGATATCGTTATTGCGCCAAGGCCTAACGATTATCATCCGGACCACCGATATACGGGTATCCTTGTTCAGGATGCAGCATATATGGTTATTGTTCCAAATATTGCTCCGGATGTACCACCCTTGAAGAAAAACCCTGTATTTATTTATTCTGAAGATGGATTTCAAAAACCAAATCCTTTTGAGCCGGATATTGCCGTGATCATCGATGACGTATTCGAACAGAAGATCCATGCTATGGCCGCTCATGAATCACAGTATTTTGATTGGCTGCCTTGGACTATGGGGAGATTAGACGAAGTTCCGAAAGATGGAAAAGCCAGACTGGAATGGTTGGGAAACTGGAGAAGTAATAGCCCGGACAAAAAAACAGTTGAAGTTTTAAAGAAATGGTATGGAGATAAGGCTACGATTGCAAAACATGTTGAGGGATTTGAGATTTGCGAATATGGAAAACAACCAAACGATAATGAAATCCGTCGACTTTTTCCAATGTTAAAAAAATAACAAAAATTATGGACCCTAGATCATTTATTCTTTCGGAGACGAACTGGAAGACCGTAAAGGAAACCGACTACGAAGTTGCTATTCTGCCGTGGGGCGCTACGGAAGCGCATAATTATCACCTGCCCTATGGCACAGATAATATTCAAAATGAATTTATTACTGCAGAAGCTGCCAGGCGAGCCTGGGGTCGCGGAGCAAAAGTTGTCGTATTGCCGAATATTCCCTATGGTGTAAACTGCCAGCAACTGGACATTAAACTTACGATAAATTTAAACCCTTCCACACAATTTCAGATCCTGATGGACATTGTGAGTGCCCTGAACGGTCAGGGCATTAAAAAGCTCGTAATTCTTAACGGACACGGAGGCAATGATTTCAAGCAAATGATACGTGAGTTAAGTGGCAAACATCCTGAAATGTTTATCGGGCAGATTAACTGGTATTCGGTTGATCCCAATTGGGAGACATATTTTGAAGATTCGGGTGATCACGCAGGAGAAATGGAGACGAGTATCATGTTAAATATTGTTCCCGATTGGGTATTACCGCTCTCAGAAGCCGGGAATGGGAAAGCCAGAAGATTGAAATTAAAAGCGAGACAGGAGGGCTGGTTTTGGGCTCCGCGCGAATGGATGAAAGTAACTTCTGATACTGGTATCGGAGATCCTGCAAAATCAACAGAGCAAAAGGGTGAAGCATATCTGAACAAGGTGATTGCTAAAATTTCAGACGTTATTGTGGAATTGGCCGGAATCGACCTTCAGGATAAATATACTCTATAATTGGAACTGCAAATGACCGTCCCCAAGATCTGGAAAGGAGAGTTCCGCTTGTGTACTTTTCATATGGATCCCGCTGGTAAAGCTCAGATCATGTCAATTTGTAATTTCTTGCAGGAAGGCGCAAGCATGCACGCCGAATGTGCGGGCTTCGGATTCAATGATATGATGAGGCGAAACCAGGTATGGGTCTTGACAAGATTGAAGGTAAACATCACCGAATACCCGGCCTGGAAGGACAACATGATTCTGGAAACATGGTCAAGAGGTAAAGAAGGAATATTTTATATTCGCGATTTCAATATAAACAACGATCAAAATAAATCAATTATCAAGGCGACAAGCTCCTGGGCCGCCATAAACCTTAAAACCAGGAGACCTGGGACCGTTAAAGGGCTGGAAGATGCATTGTATGGTTTAAAGGATAAAAAAGCAATAGAGGAAAAAGTGGAAAAGCTGCCCGCACTGAAAAAACCTGAATTTTTGAGAGCGAGAAAGATCGAATACACCGATATCGATTTAATTTACCATGTCAATAATGTGAAATTCATTGAGCTGTTAATCAACAGTTTTCCCATCGAGATCCTATCGGAATTACACATAGATA
This sequence comes from Cytophagales bacterium, assembly GCA_022360055.1. Taxonomy (GTDB): domain Bacteria; phylum Bacteroidota; class Bacteroidia; order Cytophagales; family Cyclobacteriaceae; genus JAAUQL01. The sequence goes on from JAKSDO010000069.1 coordinate 97,458, forward strand.
GTCTTGAGATTAATTATTTGGGCGAGGTAAAACTTGGGGAGGAAGTTTTAATCTTTCAAGAAAGACTAAATGAGAATCATTACCTGGCAAATATGGTGCGTGAATCTGATAAAAAGGAGGTTTGCAGATGCTTGTTTTGCTGGAAAAGAAATAATTAGAAAATATGAATTCCCCGGCTGATTACACCACTAGCTCTTGCGTAAAAAAACATAATTTTGGAATATTGCTACGTTTTTTAAATGGAGTGCCGGTACGCACGTTACTGTTCAATGGATTCTAAGGAAAATCAAATAATTTTTTTACAGAAGATCGGAAAAATTGAATTTATTCTGTTCGCTTTTTCCTTTACAGGAATGATTATGAACACACTTGAAATTAAAGGCGGTAAACTCGTATTAGGCTTGGGACTAAATGCTTTCGCGTTGCTCTACGTTTTTGTAGCCATTGCTTTTCGAAAAATTAAAACCAAAAATCAGTTCGATCGGATCGTCTCTACATTTTCTTATCTATTTTTGTCCGTACTTATCATTGGAATCATGTTCACTATATTGAACGTGCAGGGAATACGAATTTTTATACATGTGGGAATGATCTTAGTGCTGCTCATGATGTTAATAATCCAGATCCGGAAATTTAGAGTTGGATTAATGAGCAACGATACCACTTCGCTTTTGTACAGATTAATGATCTTCTGGGTTGTAGGTTTGGTTACCTATTATATTTTGCCAGGATCGGTTTACTAATAGTTTAGCTCATAATTTAAATCAAAATGATAACATTTAAATTTTCAAATAACGATGAAATGCCCGCTCTGGGCCTTGGTACCTGGAAGTCGGCCCCCGGAGAAGTCTATAATGCAGTTCGTGAAGCCATTAAAATCGGTTATCGCCATATTGATTGTGCGGCGCTGTATTTAAACGAACCGGAAATCGGCCAGGCTTTTTCAGATGCATTTGCAAACGGTGACGTAAAGCGTGAAGAAATGTGGATAACTTCCAAACTGTGGAACAATGCGCATTTGAAAGAAGATGTACGACCCGCACTGGAGAAAACACTTAAAGACCTACAATTGGATTATCTTGATTTATACCTGATTCACTGGCCTGTTGCACTGAAACCCGATGTTGTATTTCCATCATCGGAAACGGATTATCTGAGCCTCGAAGAAATCCCTACCGCTATCACCTGGAATGCGATGGAAGATTGCGTTAAGGCAGGCTTAACCAGGCATATTGGCGTTTCCAACTTTAGCGTAAAAAAATTAAAGGACCTCATTTCCGTTTGCGATATAAAACCGGAGGTCAATCAAATCGAGCTGCACCCATTTTTACAGCAAAAACAAATGCTTGATTATTGTAAACAGGAGAATATTGTGCTTACCGCATATTCTCCGTTGGGATCAACCGACCGGCCTCCTCAATTTAAGGCCAAGGATGAACCGAGCTTATTGGAGCATCCGACAATCGGTGAAATTGCCAATGCAAATGGGATTACTGCTGCCCAGGTGCTCATCCGATGGGCCATCCAACGAGGTACTTCCGTAATTCCAAAATCGGTGAATCCCGGAAGAATGAAGCAAAATTTTGATGCAGCCACAGTAGAATTGAGCGAAAATGATATGAACAAAATCGCGGATTTGGATTTTAATGGGCGCTATATTGTAGGTGCTTTCTGGAATGCGCCTTCATTGGGCTATACCAATGAAACTTTGTGGGATGAATAAACGGAAAGAAAATACTAAAAAAAGGCGGACTCAAAAGCCTTTTTTGTAACAAAATGGGAAGAACGAACTATAGAATCCGGCTTGCAAATGAAAACGATTTCGCGAAAGTTCATAAAATGAATCGCGATTTTTCTCATTTCATAAAGACACCGGAGAGATTTATGATTTCACTGGAGGAAATGATCGCCGAACAGGACCATTTTAAAATACTTGTCGCTGAAAAAGACAATGAGGAGCTTGTTGGTTTTGCGTCTACCTTTATTGCATGGTATTCATGGATAGGAAAAACACTCTACATGGATGATCTTTTTGTAATTGAAACGCACCGGAGCAAAGGGTTGGGCTCCTGGTTAATCGATGAAGTGTTTAAATTGGCTAAAAACCAGGGATGTAAAAAAGTAAAATGGCAAGTATCCAAATGGAATCAAAATGCCATTGACTTTTATAGGAACAAGGGGGCAATTATTGATGATGTGGAGATCAATTGCGACTTGATTTTATAAATAGGGCGAGCTGCAAACAGAGCCCGAATCTCTGCGGACCGAAGTCCATAGGCAAAGCGGGTTCGACCCTCAGTCTATAAAACCAACATGCAACCAACTCAGCTTTGCATCAAAATGCCGGTATTACACGTGATATAAAATCAAGTGATCCTGTAACGATTATTTGCTTATAATCGAGTAAACGGTTATTTGGAAATCAAAAGCCTTAATCTCAAAGACTACAGAGCAGCATTCCCCAAATTTGGGTGATTTGAGCGGCAAACCGGGTTCGAACCGGCGACCTTCGGCTTGGGAAGCCGACGCTCTACCAACTGAGCTACTGCCGCGACGCATTGAACTAATTTCGGTTGGAAAAGTCAAACAATTCCAACTAATGATCAGAGCCTCCTACAGGACTTGAACCTGCGACCCACGCTTTACGAAAGCGTTGCTCTACCGGCTGAGCTAAGGAGGCAGTATCGAATGTAAATTTCATTAAAAGCCGGATGATTTAAAAGTAAACTAGAATGAATTATTAGTTTCAGGTCCTGCTAAAAACAACCCACGGTAGACTGTTAGCTATTGCAATCCCGCAGGGATTGAATGGATTTTGATGGGTGAGGAAATGCAAGGGATGAATTTGGGAATGTTTCATCATTAAAGGGCCCATTGGGGAAAATTGATTTATCCAACGTATTATTTGCGCAAAAATGTCTATTTTTTGATAGATTCGCCATCTAAGCCAAATGAGTTCGAGGAATGAACAAATCCGCTTTCACAGCTATTTCAATAATTCTTTTATTCATTATTTTTCATTCACCAGCGCGTTTGAACGCTCAGCATCCTGACTTTTCATTTCAATTTGGTCGGGAATTTAGGTCGGATGAATTATTGTTCAATAAAAAGAGAAAAGGAGATCCGATACAATGGATCAATGTAAATACCGAAGACAGCACCTGGCAAAAGGAAGGAAAACAATTGATCTGCCATGGCCGTCCAATCGGAGTTGTGCGGTCCGAAAAAATGTATGAAAATTTCATGCTTCATATTGAATGGAAACATATGGAGCCCGGAGGTAATTCCGGTGTTTTTGTTTGGAGCAAAGCGATTCCGGGAAAAAAGAATCGCTTGCCCGACGGTGTTGAGGTACAAATGCTCGAGTTGGATTGGGTGAAACTCAACAAACGAAATGGGAAAACGCCTCCAATAGCTTATGTGCACGGTGAGCTTTTTGGTGTTGGCGGAGTGAAAACAGACCCTGATAATCCGCGCGGTGAGCGCAGCAAGTCCAACGAAAACAGATGCAAAGGGCGAGGTGAATGGAATATCTATGATGTGATATGCATAGACGGAACCATCAAGCTTTCCGTAAACGGAAAATTCGTAAATGGTATAAGCAACTCAACACAGCGCAGGGGGTATTTATGTCTTGAAGCAGAAGGAGCGGAGATCCGCTTCAGAAACCTTAGGCTTGTGGAATTGCCATCCGGAATGGCTGCTACCGATTAATCCAACAATAGAATTCTTTTTCTATATCCCGGGAGCTTTCAAAGGGCTTGATAGGGATTGTCCAATAAGTCAGGCGGTAGGAAAATATCCAAAAAATATGGTTATTCAGTTAATGTTTTGGCGCATAAAATAGATTATTTTCCTGTTATGTGGGAGCTAGCCCCAACAAAACCAGAATTTATGGCACTTATTGGACAGCACCCGCCAAAGGACATACCCTGGGCGGCAAATCGGGTTTGAGTGGGGCATGGGCAGTATTTTTATAGGCTATCCCGTACTGGATTTGAAGGAATCTTCGGTTTTCCCACCGTCTTTATCCTTTACAGCCTGTTCCAAAAGACTGATGTATTTATCTGTTCTGTCCGCACTTTTTTCGAGCGTTGCTACTTTATCCGTCAAATACTTTTGCTCCTGCTCCATGGCCATGATCTTCCGCTCTTTCTCCTCCAGAAGAACAACATATTTTTTTAGCTTTTTGTCTTTTTCTTCCGAAGGTCTGGAGGAATTGTAATAGACTATATCTTCAAATGGCATGTTAAATATTGAACCGAGTTTTAGAAAGTGCTCAAGTTTCATATTTATACTACCACTTTCATAACGGCCATAGGTAGCTTCGGTCACCTCCAGTTCATCCGCCAGATATTTTTGGGTCCAATTCTTCGCCAAACGTATCTGTTTGACATTATTCATGACATCCTTAATGTTCATATAGTATAGGTTATATGCGAATTTTCGCATTAAACGCATTATTTCATATTTATTTAGGAACAAAACATACATATATTTGCAGTGATAAATACTGTTTGAGTACATTTGCATACTTACTAAGAATGTTATGAGAGCCGGAGCATCAGAAAGAATACCAAAACAATTGAAAGATAAAGTAAATCGAATTAAGGAAATTATGCAGCAGAGAGGAATGGAGTGGGTTAGACCCTCGGATCAAAAGCTTAAAGAGATGAATGCCACCTATTCTATGTGGAATATGTGGGTCAACAAGAAAGCGGACCCTCAACTATATCAATTACAGTATATAGCCAATTTCCTGGGCTGTTCGATCGATGAGCTTATCGAGCGTAAAGAGGTGGCCGCCTGATGCCCGGACCCTTGCCATCGATCTTCCCTGGCCGGACAGATACTGCCTGCCGAGACGGGAAATTTGCCGGACACCAGTGACGAATTTTCCTTTTTTAGAAAGAAAGCTCATTATTTGAATAAATTTCAATAGGATTTTTTTTATAGATTCATGTCTAAATCGAGAAAGCATGAGAATCCCATTGAATGAGATGCGAGAGGTTCTATACAAACTGTTCCTCAAGTATAATTTTAAAGATCAAAAAGCAAAGTTTATCGCTAAAGTATATGCCGAAAACACCATGGACGGCGTAAATTCTCATGGAATAAATCGCGTACCCCTGTTTATTGAATACGTAGAAAATGGAACGGTTAGAATAAATGCAGAAGCTGAAAAGGTAGAAGCTCTTGGAGGGATCGAACGGTGGGATGGAAATTTGGGTCCCGGAATTATCAATGCAGCAAAATGTACGGACCGGGCCATTCACCTTGCAAAAAGACACGGCATGGGCTTGGTCGCTTTGCGAAACACCAACCATTGGATGCGCGGGGGCACATATGGTTGGCAGGCCGCAGAAGCAGGATGTATTTCGATTTTGTTTACCAATACCCAGCCAAATATGCCGGCTTGGGGAGGTCGGGATAGCCGTATCGGGAACAATCCTTTGGTTGTTTCCATTCCGAGAAAGAAGGGCCATGTCGTGTTGGATATGGCTATTTCCCAATTTGCCTTTGGCAAAATCAATGATTACAAACTTAAGGGTAAGCTGCTTCCGTTTCCGGGAGGATGGGACGACAATAACAAATTATCCAAAGATCCGGAAAAGATCACCAAAACAGAACGCGGGCTACCGATCGGATACTGGAAAGGTTCTGCGCTTTCTATGATTCTTGACATGTTGACTACACTCCTGGCGGCCGGAGATTCAACTTTCAAGATTAGTCAACGGACCTTCGAATATGGGATTTCACAGGTTTTTCTATGTATATATCCCGGGATATTTAAAGACGGCGCTTTACGTGAAGAATTACTTAATGAAATTATCGATTATACCCATGACGTAGAGCCAATGCATCCCGGAGAACGGACCTATTACCCTGGAGAGAGAACATTACAAACTCGAGCCAGAAATTTAAAAGAAGGAATTCCCGTAAGTGAAATTGTCTGGGAAAAGGTGCTCGGATTGTTGAAGAAATAATCGGCAATACCGTAATTGTGAAGCACAAAGCGATTCCGCTCTGTATGCCGGATTGCTTCTTCTACCTGACAATTACCGCAAGAGCGAAGGAAAGACAGGGCCGCATGGAAAATCCGATACATTTCAATCCCGTGTGAATGGAACAAACCTTACGGCTAATAATTTTTTGGTTTTTATTGCGCCGTTACTTTTGTTGACCAACACAAGGTTTTGCACGCTGAATTGGGGCCCTACCGGGATGATCATGGTTCCGCCTTCAGCTAATTGATCGATGAGTGGCTGCGGTATTTCTTTGGCAGCAGCCGTTACCACAATTGCATCAAAAGGTCCATGCTCGACCCAGCCATGATACCCGTCAGACACTTTAGCGTTTATATTGGTGTAACCAAGTATATTTAATCTTTCTTTGGCCGTTGATCCCAGCTCCCGGATGATTTCCAGGGTATAAACCTCTTTTACAATTTCAGCTAATACAGCCGCCTGGTAGCCGCTTCCTGTTCCAATTTCCAGTACTTTATCACCGTGGTCCGGCGCGACGGCTTCGGTCATGAATCCGACGATATATGGTTGCGATATGGTTTGACCATGACCTATGGGCAATGGGCGGTCCTGATATGCGGAGGAGCGATGCTCCTTCGGAACAAATAGATGGCGCGGAACTGTCATCATGGCCTCCAGAACCTTTTGGTCGCGAACCCCACGGGCTTTGATTTGTCTTTCCACCATTCGATGGCGCAATCCGGCATATTCATCTTGGCTGAAGATGAACAGACTACTGCAACACAGGATGAAAAAGGGCTTCATTCATGAATTCTTTGCTTATTTGAATTTAGCGAAACTCCGGGTCATATTCCAGAAAAGAGGCATCGACTTTCCGGAGGATACTGGTTTTCATACGCATGAAACATCTGCCGGCTTAATGCATGATGTATTGCAAGTATACATGTGGCAATTACTCAGTTGTTGCAAATTAAAAATAAACGAAGACCATTGAGGAGTTGTATAACGAATGTCCAAAATAGATCTCATAGAAATATATGGGTTTGATTTATCAAATCTATAGCATGCTGCCGATGGGTTAGAACATCCGGCACCACCACATCAAAAGGAATTAGTTCTTTGTCACGAGAACGGATTATGCTTTTTATAAAAAACTAAAAGCAGATTGACGTGTATTCCAACTCTAATGAGCTGGTTTGCCTTTGAATGATGAACTCTGTTTTCAAATATCAAGGCCTGAGTATTATAATTGCTTTTTCAAATTTTAATGTATAGAATTGTTCAATATTAGGACAGATAGCCATTGTCTGAAGCTGAGATGAAGAAAGGAGAAATTGAAGCAGACGAATTATTTATCATTAAAAAAATGATAGAAGGTGATATTGATGCTTTCAGATACTTTTTTGATGCCTATTATTCTGATTTGTGCAATTTTGTGAATTCATACATCAATAATCAATTTGTATCAGAAGAAATTGTTCAGGACATCTTTGTTTATTTTTGGGAGAAAAGGGAGCGACTAAGTATTAAGACATCAGTTCGGTCATACTTGTTTTCTGCTTCAAAATTCAGAGGACTGAATCATCTGCGAAATACCAGGAAAAGGGAGGCGGTCCATAATGTGCTGAGATCTGAAGAGGGGTCGGAAGACGAAATATCCGGAGAACTTGACCAGGAAGTGCTTCGGAATATCCTAGACAAAGCTATTGAAGCCTTACCTCCCAAATGCTATCAGATTTTTAAGCTCAGTCAGGATTACGACGTGACTAACCGGGAAATTGCAGATAAACTTGGTATTTCTGTTAAAACGGTGGAAAACCAAATAACGATAGCATATAAAAAGCTACACTCATTTTTACAACCATACAAAAAGCAAATATTCCTTTTATTTATTGCCAATTTGTTGTCATAGGAGTTATCCACATTGAATTTTATACTTTCCGACAGTTAGAGAGATGATGTTTGATTTTATCAGACAAATTCCTCTGGCTTTAGCATAAACGTTAATCAAAAAAAAATGAAATTTTTTTTTGGGGCTAGGTAAGACTTGGGTGACTTATCAATAACTATGGGGGAAAAAGAGAAAAATATACCGTGGGATGAGATTCATAATCATCTTAGATCGGATGAGGGCAAAGTTTCACCGGAATTGGGTAGCTGGATTAAAGAAGATAAGCGGAATGAAGAATTTGTCGATGAAATAAAAACAATTCATAAATTGACCAAGGGAACCTCCCGGTCATTTCACCCTGATAAAGAAAAAGCCTGGTATAGGATTAAGAATCGAATTCAATTGCCGAAAGGAAAGGTTAGGCTAATCCGCATTGTACAAAAAGTGGCTGCATCTATAGCGTTAATAATAGTGGGGCTATCAATCCCATTCTTACTCAAGACCAATGATTCGGAAAATATAACCAACTTTTTTGTTCCAAAGGGAAACAAGTCACAGGTAGTTTTACCTGATGGTTCCAAGGTATATCTGAATGGAGGCTCAACCTTATCCTATAATGAAGCCTTTACGGATCAAAGAGAGGTTGTATTAACAGGCGAAGCAATGTTTGATGTCAAAAAGGGAGATAACATCTTTCATGTTAATACCGAGAATATCGATGTGCAGGTTTACGGCACCCGGTTTAACGTGAAGGCCTATCCTACCGATTCCGATGTAGAGATAAGTTTGGTTGAAGGGAGCATCGGTCTGACAAGAAACGGAAAAACCCTGGAAAGGATGTCTCCCGGGCAAATAGCGGTACTCAATAAGGAAACAGACAAATTAGTAAAGGCAAGCGGTGATGTTTTAAGAGTGATTTCCTGGACCAGAAATGAACTCATCTTTGAAAATCAGACATTTGAAGAAATTGTTACGTACCTGGAGCGATGGTATGGAGTAGAGATCGAGTTGGAAGAGTCTTTGAAGTTCAAGCATCGATTAACATTTACCGTTAAAACAGAATCGATACGCGAGTTACTTGATTTAATTTCTGTCATGACTCCGATAGAGTACAATGTAGATGGAATGAAAGTTATAATTAAAAAAAAGAAGTAATAAAATGATGCCTATGGAAAAATAAAAACAACTGTTAAACAAGGAAGACCGGAACTGCACATCCCGGTCTTAAAATATTTAGTAAAACAACAGTCATATGCAAAATCCTACTTCAGCATAAAGACTGTTTTAAACCAAGTTAAAATTATGAAAAAAAATCTTAAACCGGGCGAAAGCTCAGTAAAGAATATCGCTGTTATAAAGCTGCTGGTTGTCATGAAACTTATAATCGTATTTATCTCTGTTGTAAGTTTGAATTTAAGTTTTGGTTCGGGGTATGCCCAGGAAACCAAGCTGGATGTCAATGTAACTGATATTAGTATCAGACAGGTTCTTAAGGTCATTGAGGGTAAATCAGAATTTTCCTTTATGTATGACAACACGACGGTTGTATTGGAAAAGACGGTAAGTATTAATGTGAGGGATAAAACTATATTTGAAATCCTGGACAGGATTCTGGACAAGAATGAGATTAAATACCAGGTCATTGACAGGCACATTGTACTTCTTCCCGTTGAGAAAGGAAGGGAGGAAAGGGTAATTACAGGTACGGTAATCTCTTCCGAAGACGACAGTGAACTTCCGGGCGTCAATGTGTTAATCAAGGGTTCTAATCATGGGACCATAACGGATATGGATGGGAACTTCCTTCTGAAGGTTCCGGATGAAGAAAATGTTGTTTTGGTATTTAGTTACGTCGGCTACATTCAGGAGGAGGTTGTACTTGGGAATCGGAATGTTATTGACGTTTCACTTATACCGGATATAACCTCATTGGAAGAAGTGGTAATCATAGCTTATGGTACCACAAAAAAGGCTTCATTTACCGGTTCAGCAGCATTTATTGAAACGGATGCTATTCAAAAATCGGCCTCTTCAAACTTGTCCAATGCTTTACAAGGATTGAGTGCGGGAGTACAAGTAGTTGCGCCAATTGGCAAACCCGGGGGTGATGCCAGTATTCAAATCAGGGGATTTGGTTCGATGAGTGCCTCAAACAATCCACTTATTATACTAAACGGAATTCCTTATGATGGCTCGTTGAGTAGTATTGCACCAAATGAAATTGAAAGCGTTTCAATTTTGAAAGATGCGGTTTCTACCTCGCTATACGGATCCAGGGCTGCCAATGGTGTTATTTTGATTACCACAAAAAAAGGTACGCCCGGAAAAACTGTTGTGAATTTTAAGTCTACTTGGGGAACCTCAGACTTTGCCGTGGCACTTCCTCAAAAAATGAACTCTGATCAACAGTACGAAGCTGTTTGGGAAGGATTTTATTACGATTATCTTGTCGCTGGTAAAACCGATAACGAAGCGCGTGAGCTGGCAAGTAATAAGGTAACCGATAGATTCTATATTGCCAGGCCTCATACCAACTATCTTGGAGAAACCAGGAACTACAGAAGTAACTATAATATGGATAAACCTGTAGGATTGGATGGTAAAATTAAAGAAGGCGCCTTTCAACTTTATGAATATGATTGGACCGATCTGTTTGAGAAAAAGTTAAGGCAAGAGTATTCTTTGGATATCAGTACCGGATTAACCGAGAAGACAAGGCTGTTTTTTGCTACTTCGCTTATGGATGATCAGGGGCAATATTTAAATCAACGATTTCGCAGGTGGTCAACCAGAGCTAACGTAAGTACTCAGATTAGTGAAAAAATATCAATAGATGCATCTTTAAACTATATTAAAAATGATCAGAATGATCCGGGAGAATCTACTCGTTTTGTCCGAACAATACCGAATACAATACATCCTTATCAGTTTGATCATGAGCGTGGAGGATTTATGACCGACGCCTATGGGAACCTTGCATTGGAACGTGGAGGAGGGCAGTCATATTCAGGGCGAAGGTTCTTTGGCGGTAATAACCCATTTGAGTTTTCGATCGATCCATACGAGCCGGACAGCTATGCTTTTAACGTTAATAAAGACCATAAACTAATTAATCAGGTTTCGGTAAATTTCGAATTTCTTGAAAACCTGAATTTACGGTCAAGTTTTAGTGCAGATCTTAGCATTCATAACCGTCATAGATACAGGAGCCCTGTATTTGGTATCGTTACTCGACCGGGTTGGGCTTCAAAAGCTAATACCACGAGGTTTGGGTATACCTGGAACAACATATTAAATTATTTATTCGATTTTAATGGCCATAAGTTTAACCTAATGGCGGGTAATGAGATTTATGCTTGGAGGAGCGATAATGTTTCTAGTTACAAAGAAGGATTTCCGGTACCGGGAATTTTTGAAGTAAACGCGGCATCGGCGGAACCAAATGCTGTTTCAAGCTCCAACGAATACAGTCTTGCCAGTGCTATGTCACGTTTAGAATATAATTTTAAAGATAAAGTTTATGCATCAGCCAGTTTCAGGGCAGATGGCTCGTCCAGGTTCCATCCTGATAATCGATGGGGGTACTTCTGGTCTGTTGGGGGAGGTTGGAGAATCTCAGAAGAAAATTTTATGTTGGACGTTGGTTGGCTGGATAACTTAAAGTTGAAAGCAAGTTATGGAACCACTGGGAATGATAAAATTTCATTATATGCCTATCAGGCACTTTTCGACCCTGCATATAGTTTTTACGAAGAATCAGGCGCTATTGAAAAAAGATTACCAACCGCTGAATTAGGTTGGGAGAAAAATGTTCAGTTTAATACCGGTTTTGAATTCCTTGTTGGTGGAAGATTCTCAGGGGAGGTGGAATATTTTATTCGTCAGTCCAATGATCTGTTATTTTCAAGACCACTTCCACAATCGTTTGGTATTACATCGGTAGATGATAATATCGCAAAGGTTGAAAACAAGGGCTTTGAGCTAACTCTCGGATACCAAATCCTGAAGAACTCTGATCTTAAATGGGATATTTCTTTAAATACAACTCATTTTAAGAATGAGATCAAGGAGATGCCTCTTGAGGAAATGTTTGTACCTGGATCAAGTATACGAAAATGGGTAGCTGGAAAATCTATTTACGAGTTTTGGACTCCAACCTGGGCCGGTGTTGATCCGGAAACCGGAGACAATACCTGGTATAAAAATGTGTTCGATGAAGCAGGTAATGTTACCGGTCAGGAAATAACGCACAAATGGGCAGAAGCAAACAACGAGGACCACCGCACCTATCAGGGTTCTTCTTTGCCTGATTTCTTTGGTTCGGTGACAAATTCCTTTTCATATAAAGGTATTGACTTATCTTTTATGTTTTACTACAGTGTAGGCGGTGTAATGTATGATGTTGTTTGGCGGGAAAATGTTAATATGCGGAATGCATTTGGTTTAATCACTTACTGGATTGATAATCATTGGACACCCGAAAATACTGAAGCGCGGATTCCACGTCCTTCGCATAAGAATTTTGGCGATAACGGTAGAGCTACAAACCAATATATGTTCACTAACGACTTTCTGCGGTTGAGAAATTTAAATATTGGTTATACGCTTCCGCAGTCTGTTTCAAACAAAATTAGAGTTGGTTCTTTGAGAGTATTTGCACAGGGGGAGAACCTTGCAACCTGGGGACCTGCAGCCCGGAGAGGTACGGACCCTGAAGTGGCAGGATTTGATGGTATTACTAATTATAACTATGCAGTCAGGAAAACGGTTGTTGGTGGTATTCAAATTCAATTTTAAAAAGTATGATCATGAAGAAGTTTAAGTATATAATATCAATATTGGTTTTTGCACTGATGTTTTCCTCATGTGAGGAATATTTGGATCATCAGCCTTCAGTTGATGTATCGGAACAACAACTATTCGAAAACCTATCCGGTTATCAGGTAGTTCTGAACGGTATTTATAAATACATTAAAAATGGTACAAATGGAATTACGGTAGGTATTGCCGGAATGCAGGCTTACAACCTTACTTCATCACCTGATTTATGGATTCGTCCTATCGGTAATGGATATTATAATTCAAGTATTTTTCTGTCTATAAGAACCGAAGCCGACGGTTCCTATGCCAACAGGTCTTGGGAATACCATTATAAGATTATCAATAACTGTAATATTATTTTGGAAGGAATTGATGCTTTTAATGATGATCAACCTGAGGTAGTTGCTGAAATAAAAGGACAAACACTTGCAATAAGGGGATGGGCCTATTTTAATTTGGCTCGGTATTTCCAACAAACCTATAGTATTGCTAAGGATATGCCGGGTGTTCCAATTTATACCACGCGTGCAACTGCAGAACGAAAGCAGGCTGACCGTTCAACTGTAGAGCAGGTTTATACTTTAATTCTTGACGATTTAAATACTGCTTTAGGTTTACTTGCAAACTGGGAGCGTCCGGGCCTGGAATACATAAACAAAGATGTAGTAAATACATTTCTGGCACAGGTTTATCTAACAATGCAAAACTGGAGTGAAGCTGAAAGCCATGCCAATGCGGCTCGTACCGGATATGCATTAATGACGGGCGAGCAGTATCGCAGCGGATTTGCTGAAGCTAACAGCGAATGGATATGGGGATTTCAACAAACTGAAAATGATAATATTCGCAATCAGAATTTATTTGGAAGATGGAATATTAATAACCATCGACCGGAAGGATCCCCCGCTTCAGGAGATAATACGCTGCGTGCAAACGAAAGTTTTGTTAATATGTTTGAAGAACAGGATGTGAGAAATCTGTTCTGGTATAGCGATGAAGGTGAACTTAATTCAGGCTGGGCTTCAGACAAATTTCGCGATGATGGCGCTGATTGGTACGGCGATATGATTGTAACCAGAGCAGCTGAAATGTATTTAATAGAAGCTGAAGCTTTGGCACGTCAAAATAAAGGAGATCAGGCACTTGCCCTGCTCAATGCGTTACAAACATCAAGAAATGCATCAGTAACCACCACCGCAAACAAAGAGGAATTAATCGAGGCCATCTGGATAGAAAAGAGAAAAGAACTGTATTCGGAAGGATTGGTATTCTGGGATTTGTTGCGTTTGGAAAAAGACTTGGAGAAAGAAGGCGATGCTCAGGATTATATTACCATCCCTGCCCATTCGTATCAATTTATTATGCAGATTCCAACAGATGAGTTGAATTTTGGCGGTATATCTGTTCAAAATCCTTTGGACGATATTTACAATCCTTAAGAGGTTTATTCATAGAATAAGTTAGGTTAAAATTAACAAAGGCTCAATAGAGAGCCTTTGTTTTAAAACTTTAATTAGTTAATAATGAAGCACTCTATATTAATAGTTGCATCGGCAATTCTGTTTGTGTCAAGTTGTTTGGCACAGACCAGAGATTTTTATCCGGTATCTCCGGTTCCATTTGCCAAAGTGGAACTTAACGACAGTTTTTGGAAAAACCGGGCCCAAATTAATAAAGAAGTTACCATTCCTATAGCTTTTCAACGAAGCGAAGAAAGTGGCCGATTGGCAAATTTCCGGATTGCCGCCGGATTGGAGGAAGGTACTTTCCCCGAAAAAAGGAGAGGATTCGACGATTCAGATGTTTTTAAAATTATTGAAGGGGCAAGCTATAGTTTAATCACTAATCCTGATAAGGAGATGGAATTGTTCCTGGATACGCTGATTTCTCACATAGCCGGTGCCCAGGAAGACGACGGGTATTTATACACGGTCCGTTCTATTATGGGGGAAGGTACTCACCGCGATACTAAAGAAGCCCGGTGGATGGCGGTAGAAAAGGGATCGCACGAACTATACAACCTTGGGCACATGTACGAAGCAGCGGTTGCGCATTACGAAGCTACCGGGAAACGTTCGTTTCTGAATGTGGCCATAAAAAGTGCCGATTTGGTGGATAATACCTTTGGCACCGGTAAACTGGAGCTTATTCCCGGTCATCAGGAAATTGAAATAGGCTTGGTAAAACTATACGTGTGTACCGGGGAAGAACGCTACCTGAACCTTGCAAAGTACTTCCTCGATATGCGTGGGAAAACACTGCGACGTCAAGAATACGATCAAACTCATAAACCGGTGGTTGAGCAGGATGAAGCCGTTGGCCATGCTGTAAGAGCAATCTATATGTTTGCCGGCATGGCCGATATTGCAGCACTTACCGGCAACGACGCTTATCTGAATGCTATGGAAAAACTATGGTACGATATTGCTGCCCATAAGCTCTATATTACCGGAGGAATTGGCTCTCCAGGGGGTGCCGAGGGTTTTGCGGAAAAATACAGGCTAGCAAATTACACGGCTTATTGCGAAACCTGTGCAGCCATAGCCAATATTTTCTGGAATTACAGAATGTTTTTAACCCATGGAGATTCAAAATACATCGATATTTTAGAACTGGCACTTTACAATAATGTACTGTCAGGTGTAGCATTATCGGGCGATTTATTTTTCTATCCCAATAAGCTTGAATCGCGAGGCGATGTAGAACGCAGCCAGTGGTTTCATACTTCGTGCTGCCCAACAAATATTTCGCGTATAATTCCTTCAGTTCCCGGTTATATCTACGCAAAAAAAGATGAAGATATTTATATCAATCTGTTCATTTCCAGTGCGGCAGCACTGGAAATAGATGGTAAAAATATTGAAATAGAACAGCAGAGTTCTTTGCCATGGGGCGGGAAGGTAAAGGTTGAACTTTTTCCTGAAAAAGCCACAGAATTCAAACTTAGAGTACGCATCCCTTCCTGGATAAAAGACAAACCAGTGGCAACCGACCTATACAGCTACGTTGATCGTAAGAATCAAAAGCCAACTATTCTGCTAAATGGTGACAAGATTGATTTTGAAATAGAGCAAGGTTATGCAGTTATCTCAAAACAATGGAATAAAGGAGATAAAATCGAAATAGAGTTTCCTTTTGATGTGCGCAAAATAGTTTCCAGTGAAAATGTGAAAGATAACATCGGCAGGGCGGCACTTCAGATCGGTCCGGTAATTTATTGCGTGGAAGGTCATGAACATCCGAACAGGAAGGCAAATAATCTTCTTTTAGCGGAAGCACCATTTCAGGTTGAATTCCAAAAAGATTTGCTTGACGGGGTAATGACAATCCATGGGAAAGCATTTCAGCTCTATGAAAATGAAGACGGCGAAATTCAGATGCAGGATGTAAATCTTACCGCCATTCCATATTACGGTTGGGCCAACCGGGGTGCTTCTGAAATGCTGGTGTGGTTGCCAATCAAAAAAGAATATGCCAGAGCAGCTCCACAGTCAACCATTGCTTCAAAAAGTAAAATAGAAACTTCAAAACAGGCAAGAACTGGCGGTTTAAAATATGTAAATGATTTGTACATTCCGGGGAAAACAAAATCGACAGCCATACCAAACTTCAACTGGTGGCCGGTAAAAGAATCAAAGGAATGGATTACTTATACCTTTGAGCAAGCAACTGAAATATCTGAAAGTTCGGTGTATTGGCACGAAAGCACAGCCGGGGAAGGTTCGTATCCAAAATCGTGGAAACTCTATTATCAGAAAGATGGAAAGTGGAAACCAGTAAAAGCAAAATACCCGGTTGAAAAAGATGGCTTGGCAAGTACGGCAACTTTTAAACCACTAAAAACCGAAGCTTTAAAACTGGAAATTGAAATTGGTAAAGATCCGGCCGGAATTTACGAATGGACAGTAGATTAGTTTCAGCTTAAAGACCGGAAACAGATTCATTCACCTTGATTAAAAGATATTATGCATAAACTCGGATCACTTTTTATTTTCTACTGCCTGGTAGCAAATGCCGTTATTGCACAAAATCCGGAGCGACCGAATATATTGTTTTTTCATGCCGATGATATGTCGTGGAGGGATTGTGAGCCCTACGGAAATCCCGATGTGCTCACTCCAACGATTTCGCGATTGGCAGAAGAAGGAATGTGTTTCGACAATATGCATACGTCCACGGCTATGTGCGCCCCAACCCGTATGCAGCTTTATACAGGCATGTACCCGGCACGGACCGGCGCATATCCCAATCATAGCATGGTTTACGACGGTGTTCGTAGCCTGGCGCATCATTTTAATAATCTCGATTACCGGGTGGCTTTAATCGGAAAAATCCATCATGAGCCATTCCGCTCATTTCCGTTTGAGTTTCTGGGCGGAAGGCATCACGATCACGGAGACGGTATGGATATTGATTTGGAACGGGTCAAGCCGATTTTGAAACAAGACAAACCATTTTTTCTGGTCGTTTCATCCAATCAGCCCCATTCTCCATGGAATAGAGGACCGGTGGAAAAGTATGACAAAACCAAAATTGCTGTTCCTGAATACATGATAGATTGCGAAAAAACAAGAAGCGATTTAATCCGGTATTATGCCGAAATTACCTACTCCGATAGCTTGCTGGGAGTTTGTATGAATTATTTGGAAGAGGTTGGCAAAACCAAAAATACCATTGTAGTTTTTACCAGCGAACAGGGATCATCCTTTCCTTTTGCAAAATGGACCTGTTACGACATGGGGCTTAAAACAGCATTTATTGTTAAATGGCCGGGGAAGATTAAACCTGGCACACGAAATGAGGCTTTGACCCAGTACGTGGATGTAGTACCTACTTTATTGGAAGCTTCCGGTATTGATCCATTGGAAATCAAAACAGGTATAAGCAATGCAGATGGCGAGACAGGTTTTGACGGGCAAAGTTTCTTAAAAGTGTTAAGGGATGATAAACAAGAACACCGTAATTATGTATTTGGGATTCAGACAACCCGTGGGATTTATTCCGGTTCGGTCTGTTACCCCATTCGCTCGGTTCGAAGCAGGCAATACAAATATATTCTTAACCTGAATAGCGGCGCTCATTTTTACAACATGGTAAATGTAAGTACGCGGGGTATCTACAGTGTATGGTTAAACGAAACTTCCGGCGATAAAGAACGAAACGAGTATGTAACCCGGTATAAAACCCGCCCAAAGGAAGAGTTGTATGATATTCTGACCGATCCCTATGAATCGAATAACCTTGCAGAAAATCCTGATATGGAAGATGTAAAGATTGAACTGCGAAAAGAACTTTCGGCCTGGATGAAAGAACAAGGCGATGAAGGTATAGAAACAGAAATGAAAGCTTTGGAGAGGCAGCCCGGAAAAAAGAACAATACCTGGACGGGTCATGAAGAACAGACGAACAGAAAAATTCTCAATTAATATTTAATTATGGTTGACTTTAGGAAAATATTTTACCCGATTCTTTTAACTATAGCTTTTGGTGCATGCCAGAAACAAGAGCAGGAATTTAAACGCCCCAATATTCTTTTTATTACAACTGATTATACGCGAGGAGAAGATTTGCCGGTAACCGGAGCTCCTTTTTTACATGCGCCTGCATTAACCAGGCTTTGCGAAGAAGGGGCGGTTTTTACACGTCATTGTTGTATCGCCCCCATTTGTATGCCCGCGCGGGCCACCATTGCTACCGGACATTATCCGCATTCTCATTCGCTTTGGGATAATCGCTCCATACCTTTAAAACAGCCCGGGCTTCCATTGCTCACGACCGATTTAAAGGAAATGGGGTATCAGACCATAGGAATAGGTAAAATGCATTTTCATCCTTTTAAATCGGACTATGATTACGACATCAGAATTACTCTTGAAGGCAAAGACCGTAATTACCGTGATGATGATTATCAAAAGTATCTCGAGGAAAAAGGATCAAGCAGAGAAAAAATAAGGGAACAAAGAGATAACAGCGGATTACCCCGTGGTCAAAGTTTTTTCGATTGGCAAATCGATGAAGAATTGCACGCAGATGCTTTTGTTGGATTAAAAACGGTTGAAACAATTCAAGAGCACAAGCTTTCGAAAGAAAATCCCTGGTTTATGTGGGTGTCGTTCACGGGACCACATAATCCATGGAATGCCCCGGAGCGTTTTGCAAAGTTGTATCGCGAAATGGATAACCTGCCAAACGGCGATTTTATTGAGGGGGAGCTCGATTCAAAACCCATCGACTATACACGGCACCGCTATGGTTACGGAGGAGATTTAATGCGAATTTACGACCAAAAAAGCAATGAAGAGAAATTGGAAATCCGTAGGAATCTACGTGCAGGGCATTATGGTTTACTTTCCTTCATTGATGAATGGATTGCAAAGATTATGCAGGCACTGGAAAGAAGCGGGCAGTTGGAAAATACAATTGTTGTTTTCTCATCAGATCATGGAAGCGCTTTATTCGATAATGAAATGTTGCACAAAGGAGCTTCATTTCCAACACAATCATTGGTTCCGTTTGTGGTGTGGCATCCCGGTGTTATTGAGCCGGGCTTAAGAACTGAATTTACAACGCATGCCGATTTGTATTCAACGTTTCTTGAGCTGGCAGGAAATAAAAATCCTAAAAAAAATGAAGGAAAGAGTTTGGTCGAAGTATTTAGAACACCTGGTCAAGTTGTAAATGATTTTGTGGTTATTGAAAGTACAATGGTCACCTCCATCATGAATGATAAATGGTTGGCTGGCTTTCATCATATCACCAAAGAAGTGGAATTGTATGATTTAGAAAAAGACCCGATGTGCCATTTCAATATTTCCCAAGAAGAGTCGTCTCAACCGATAATCTCCGATTTAAAAACACAGCTATACCAATGGAGAAAAGATCTGGCTAAAAAAGGAGAAACCATTGATGAAGATCCTTTTTTGTGGTACGAAGAACTTGGTGATACAACACAGATTTCAAAATACTTTAAAAGCTATACAAATGCCTTCAAGCACCTTGCTAAAATGGATGATGAAACGCCCGGAGTTACTGGTGTTGCCGCCCAAAAAGTTCTTGATACGGCTGGAATTGATTAATAGAATTGAATAAGAATAATCCAATGAAAATTTTAAACTACCTTTTGATGGTATTAACCATAGCAGTTTCTTTCAGATGCGAAGAAAAAGAAGATAAAAAACCCAATGTGTTGTTTGTATTGCTTGACGACCTTGGTTACTCTGACATGGGTTGTTACGGAGGTGAAATAAATACACCACACATGGACCGGTTGGGAACCAATGGTTTGAGATTCGAATCCATTTACAACTCAGCACGCTGTTGTCCAAGCAGGGCTGCTCTAATGACAGGCTTGTATCCACCTCAGGCCGGTATTGCTAACTTTACAACAAAAAACCCTAAAAAAGATCTTGGACCAGCTTATCTCGGTCATTTACGGAATGATTGCGTAACTCTTGGCGAAGTTTTGAAGACAGTGGGTTACAATACCTATTATGTCGGCAAATGGCACATGCATGAAAAAACCGGTCCGGTTAAACGCGGGTTTGACGAATTTTTCGGATACGATATGGGATATGCCCAGGATCAGTGGGATCCGGATGCCTACATTCGCTTGCCGGAAGGTAGGGAAAAGGAGATTGACAAACCCAAAGGCGAGTTTTATGCGACTGATATTTTTAATGACTATGCTCTTGAGTTTTTAAAACAGGCGGAACAAAAAAAAGATCAGCCCTGGTTTCTATTCTTAGGCCATTCTTCGCCGCACTTTCCAGTTCAGGCACCTAAGGAAACTGTAGATAAATATTTTGATTTGTACATGCAAGGATGGGACAAATTAAGAGAAAAGCGTTTCGACCAATTAAAAGAAATTGGTTTGATTGAAGATAAAAACCGATGGACGCTACCGGAAAGAGCTCTTGTTCCGGTTGATCGCGATGAGGTTGCAAATGGGTTTTCAGGCAAACAAAATCCTGCCTGGGATTCACTTGATATGGACAGAAAGCGTGATTTAGCGCGTAGAATGGCAACTTTTGCTGCAATGGTTGAACACGTCGACCATGGAATCGGGCAAATTTTAAATTACCTAAAAGAAACAGGTCAGTACGATAATACGATCGTTATGCTTACCAGCGACAATGGTGCATGTTACGAATGGGGACCTTTAGGTTTTGATGGCCCATCGAGAAGAGGATTAACTATTTTGCACAGAGGCGACAGCTTGAACCTTGTAGGACAAATAGGGTCACACTCTTCTTATGGAAGTGCTTGGGCAAACTTGTGCAACACCCCTTTACAGCTCTATAAACACTTCACTCACGAGGGGGGTATTGCTTCTCCGTTTATTGTGCACTGGCCGAATGGTATAAAAAGTAAAAACGGGGAGTGGATACGAGAAAAAATTCACCTGATTGATATTATGCCTACACTTTGCGATGTAACAGGTGCGCAGTATCCTGAAACGTTTGACGGAAACTCGATCCAGAAAATGGAAGGCGTAAGCCTGCTAAACATTTTCCAAGGCGAAACGCTCCAGATTCGGCCGATCTATTTTTCGCATCAGGGGGCCAGAGCAGTGGTATTGGGCGATTGGAAGGCGGTATGGGGTAAAAATATGCCTTACGAGATAAGCTGGGAACTTTACAATTTAAAAGAAGACCGGTGTGAAACCAACAATCTGGCAGAGCAAAATCCGCAAAAAGTTAAAGAGTTATCGGCAATGTGGGAAGAATATGCAGCCAGAGTAGGACTTTAGAGAAAATTTGTGATATGAAACAGATAAGATTTGTAACTGCTTGTGTGCTCATTTGTTTTGCGGCTGTTTCGGTTTTTGCTGATTCACCCCAAACACAGAGGCCCAACATCATTGTCATTCTTTCAGACGACATGGGGTATTCGGATATTGGTTGTTATGGCGGAGAAATAAATACTCCTAATCTTGACCGTTTAGCTGAAAAAGGATTACGATTTACTCAGTTTTACAATTCTGCACGATGTTGTCCGACCAGGGCTAGTTTACTCACCGGTGTTTATCCGCATCAGGCTGGAATCGGTTTAATGGTAAATGACAGAAACCTACCCGGGTACAAAGGCGATCTTGGAAGCAATGTTTGTACCATAGCAGAAGTATTACGTGATCGTGGTTACCGGACGTATATGTCAGGCAAATGGCATGTAACACGTCATAAGGAATCCAACGGACCAAAATTTAACTGGCCTTTGCAACGCGGGTTCGAGAAGTTTTATGGAACCATCGCAGGAGCCGGAAGTTTTTACGATCCTGCTACATTATGCCGGGGAAATACCTTTATTACACCCCTTAATGATTCGTTGTATCAACCGAAAATCTACTATTATACAAATGCCATTTCCGATAATGCCATTGAGTTTTTGAAAGACCACCGGAAAGAGTCGCCTGAAAAACCGTTTTTTATGTACGTGGCTTACACTGCGGCACACTGGCCGCTTCATGCTTTGCCCGAAGATATTGAGAAGTACAGGGGTACATATGACGGTGGATTTCAACCGGTTCGTAAAGCGCGCATGGAGAAAATGAAAAAACTTGGTATTATTGACCCCGGATGGAAAATGGCTGACCAAGCAGAGGATTGGGAGCATACAAAACATAAGGAATGGGAAATCCGAAACATGGAGGTTTATGCCGCTATGGTCGATTGTATGGACCGGGGTATTGGTAAATTAGTTGATGAGCTAAAAAAACAGGGATGTTTTGAAAATACCGTAATAATGTATCTTCAGGACAACGGTGGATGCGCTGAAGGATACGGAAGAAATGTACCTAAAAAACCTTATTCCACCGATTTAAAACCAATGGCTTCCGATGAGTTGCAGACCAGAATCTGGCCTCCAATGCAAACCCGCGACGGCAGACCGGTAAAACATGGCCCCGGCGTTATGGCAGGAGCTGAGGATACTTTTATAGCCTACGGAAAAGGCTGGGCAAACGTATCGAATACTCCTTTCCGCGAATACAAACATTTTGTTCATGAAGGAGGGATTGCGACTCCGTTTATTGTTTCGTGGCCGGATGGTATCCGGGAAAAATTGAATGGCAATCTTATTGAAGAACCTGCACACCTCGTAGATGTTATGTCGACCTGTGTTGATATAAGCGGAACGGCCTTTCCTGAGAAGGAGAGGGACAATGAGATTCTCCCAATGGAAGGAATTAGTTTATCTCCTTTTTTTAAAGGCAAAAAGACATCCAGAAATGATGCCATTTATTTTGAGCATCATTTGAATTCGGCCGTACGGGAAGGCAACTGGAAACTGGTGAGAAAAGGGAATACAAAAACAGGTGAATATTCGCCCTGGGAATTGTACAATATGAAAAAAGACCGTACAGAAATGAACAATCTTGCAGAAAAATATCCTAAAAGAGTAAACGCCCTTTCTGTAAAATGGTATACCTGGGCGAAAAGAACAAACGTTTTTCCCAGTCCGTTCAAGAACAAAAAAGAAAATTCAAATTGAACCAACTCATAAACATAAGGGCAATTTTAATCCCTATAGCAACTCTTTTTTTCTTAACCTCTTGTCATAGAGAAAAAGGAAATGAGCATCAACCCAACATTCTCTTAATTTTGGCCGACGACATGGGCTACTCCGATATTGGATGTTATGGCGGGGAAATTTCTACTCCGAATTTGGATGCTCTTGCTGAAAACGGAATACGGTTTACAGATTTTTATAATTCCGCCCGCTGCTGTCCTACCCGCGCCAGTTTAATGACAGGACTTTATCCCCACGAATGCGGAATCGGTCATATGACCCATATTTCAAACGGGCCGGGTTATTTGGGGATTCTGAATGATTCGTGTGTTACCATTCCTGAAGTTTTAGCCGCCGTTGGATATTCGACCGGGATTTCCGGGAAATGGCATGCAGGAACAGTGAAAAAATCGTGGCCCGAAAACCGAGGTTTTCAAAAGTCCTACTGTATTCATAACTGGGTCGATAGCTATTTTAAGGTTTTAAAAGGGTGCGAGATTTTTGAGGATGGTAAACTTGTTATTCCGGCAACCGCCAATCCCGGAGAATACGAACCACAGCCTGATGGAAAAGAATGGTACACCACAGATGTGTTTACTTCGAAAGCCATTGAACACATCGATCTGGCTCTGGCCGAAGGAAAACCATTTTTTGAATACGTAGCGTACAATGCACCACACTGGCCACTAGAAGCACATGATGAGGTGATTGAAAAATACCTGGACAAATATGTAGCCGGTTACGAAAAACTTCGTCAGGATAAGTATGAAAAAATGATTGAAATGGGGTTGGTTTCGCCCGATTGGGAATTGCCCGAAAAAGATACGCCGGAGTGGGAAAGTTTGCCCGATACGGTAAAAGCTGACTTGCAATTCCTGCGCGCCATCTATTCTGCCCAAATTGATATCATGGACGATAACATCGGACGCATGGTAAATCATTTAAAAGAAAAAGGCGAGTTGGATAACACCCTGATTTTCTTCTTGTCAGATAACGGATGTTCTGCCGAGCCAATGGGAGAAGATTATGGTTGGCAATGGGGAAAAAATACCCAACGAAATTACGGCAAGTGGCGCAAAGACTCGGGACGTGCAGGGACCAGCCAGGGGCGTGTTTGGACAGTGACCAGTAACACCCCCTTCCGAAAATTTAAACGCTACTGCCATGAAGGAGGTATTGCAACTCCACTAATTGTGCATTGGCCCAAAGGAATTAAAAATACGGGAACAATGGATGAAGAGCCCGGTCACGTGGTTGATATCATGGCCACCTGCCTGGAAGTTTCAGGTGCAAACTACCCCGAAAACAGAGATGGAATACCGGTTTTGCCAAAACAAGGAATCAGCCTGGTTGATAACTTTAATGGAAAGGTAGGAAAGAAACATGACTTCATATTCTGGGAGCACGAAGGACACGGAGCCATTAGAAAGGGCAACTGGAAACTGGTTTCTGATAATCCGGAAGATGAAACGCTTTGGGAACTCTACGATTTAAATTCGAACAGAACCGAAACCAACAACCTGGCTGAGAAATATCCTGAAAGGGTTGAAGAATTAAAAGTGCTTTGGGAAAAAACAGCCTATGAAACAAAGGTTTGGCCAAAACCGTCAAGAGAAACAGCCAAACCAAATCCGATTGAGTATTAATGGAAATATGTAACTTAATAATTTATGGGGAACGGGATTTTTAAGATCGGAGTTTTTTCGGTCTTCCGTCCAATTCTGAAGATATGAAACCTATAGTTCTAATCGTTTGCATTTCCATGTTTTTTGCAGTATCGGCAAAACAACAAGGCAACAAACACTACATCACAAATCAGGCTCCTTTAATCGAGCAACCATACACCGCATTGCCGCTGGGGACAATAAAGCCCAAGGGAATGCTGCAGAAGATGCTGGAAATTCAACGCGATGGTTTAACCGGTAATTTGGACGATGTTTACGAAGTGGTTTGCGGCGATAACAACGGTTGGCTTGGCGGTACCGGCGACGGCTGGGAGCGCGGTCCGTATTGGGTGGATGGTCTTGTTCCGCTGGCTTATCTTTTAGATGATCCTCAATTGAAAGCCAAAGCCCAAAATTGGGTGGATTGGAGTATTGAAAATCAGCAATCAAATGGCTATTTCGGCCCGCAGCCTTTGCCTGAGGATTATGAGAAAATTCCGGGAACACAACAGGGAATGCGCGAGGATTGGTGGCCTAAAATGGTGATGCTGAAGGTGCTTCAGCAATATTATACCGCGACTGGAGATGAACGTGTGATTGAATTGATGACCCGATATTTTAAGTACCAGTTGGAAACTTTGCCTGAAAAGGAATTGGACTTTGTTACCTATTGGGCAAACCGCAGGGGAGGCGACAATCTGCAAATTGTATATTGGCTTTACAACATCACGGGTGATAAATTCTTGCTGGAACTGGGAGAATTGCTTCACGAACAAACTTACGATTGGACAGAGCTTTTTACGAATAATTCACTTCGAAAAGCAAATCCATATGCCTCGGTTCATTGTGTAAATCTGGCGCAGGGATTAAAAGAACCAGTAATTTATTACCAGCAGAGTAAGGACTCAAAATATGTTGATGCCGTAAAAGAAGGATTGGCGGCAGTTCGCGATGTACACGGTTTTGTAACCGGCATGTACGGTGGCGACGAAGCCCTGCACGGCAATGATCCGACTCAGGGCTCGGAGTTCTGTTCTGCCGTTGAAATGATGTATTCCTTTGAAGGAATTTTGCCCATTACAGGAGATGTTTATTACGCCGATTACCTCGAGAAAATTGCTTACAATGTCTTGCCGACACAACATACCGATGATTTTATGCGCAGACAATATTATCAGCAAACCAACCAGGTTTTAATAACGCACGAGCCTAAAAATTTCGATTGCGATTACCACGGTAGTGCTACCTTATTCGGAACAACCACCGGATATCCGTGTTGTTTGGCAAATATGCACCAGGGATGGCCAAAGTTTGTTCAAAATATGTGGTATGCCACAGCTGATAATGGCTTGGCAGCCTTGGTTTACGGACCTTCGGAAGTAAAAGCAAAGGTGGCTGAAGGAGCTGAAGTTGAGTTTTTGGAAGAGACCGCCTACCCGTTTAAGGAGGATATAAAATTTACGTACAAAACATCCAAAACAGTGAAGTTCCCACTCCACCTGCGCATTCCGCTTTGGTGTAAGAATGCTGAACTAAAAGTTAACGGTAAGGCCGTTGATTTTAGTTCGGAAAACAACATTGCAGTTCTTGATCGAGCGTGGAAACAAGGCGATGTGGTTGAATTGTACCTCCCAATGGAGCTTCGTTTCTCCCGTTGGTATGAGCGTTCGTTGGGCATTGAACGCGGGCCACTGGTTTATGCACTTAAAATTGAAGAAGATTGGCGAAGTGTAAAAATCGATAAATACACCGATACCTATTACGAAGTTTACCCTGAAACGCCCTGGAATTATGGTATTCAACGCCGAACAATAAAGCCGGAGAAGTTTGAGGTTGTTGTCGCAGATAAAGTTGCAAACATGCCATGGAACCCGGAAAATGCACCAATAATGCTTAAAACAACCGGTAAGCAAATCCCGTTTTGGAAACTGTACAATGGTTCAACTGGAAAGATTCCATTATCGCCGCATCCGCTGCGAAAAGTTGAAACACCGGAAGAGGAAATCACCCTTATACCTTATGGTTGTACAACTTTACGGATAGCTCAGTTTCCGGTAATTGAACGTCAATTAAAATAACATCCGTTCGGCATATTATCTTAGAATACTTCAATTGCTTCTTAATGCTTCAACTTCTATCCCGGACCATCGTCTCACTGAATTGCGGAAAGTGAGAAAATATCTCGTGCTGATCTTATGTCCAGATGGCACAGAATATTTGTCAACTCTCCGGTCTCCGGGATAAGAGGTGCCGGACGAAATTGTAAGATTTTCGTGAATACTACTTCCTATTGAGGTATCGGACCGGTACTTTTTTGTTAATTTTATGGTTTACCAGTGTTAAGTAAAAAGTAACGTGTCATTTCAAGGCCTAACATTTTTGCAAAATGCACAAATTTGAATGACGTAGTCTTGTGTATTTATTTGATTTACAGATTTTTATAAAAACACGTCATCGGTAACGGCGTAAGAAATGACAAAAACGTCGTTTTATGATTAACTTAACACGAATTGACTACATTTTTAAGACAGTGAGAAAAGTAGATATGTTATCGAGGGTATTTAAATATTTTTTTTCGATTACTTGTGCGATTGTCTTTGCCGTTTTACCCGTTGCGATAAAAGCAGAAAGCAAACGGGCATTCAAATTGCTGGAGAAAGGTGACTTCGCAAAGCTGATCGAACTGCTCGAAAAATCCACCGAGAAAGACACGATCAATACCGGGGCCAAATACCTCTATTCCTTGCTCTACCTCACGCCAAAATATCCGGGATACAATATCGATACTTCCTATTATTTCATTAATCGGGCAATTTCGGATTTTAGCATTCATGATGCCAGGGCCATTGAGAACTTGGAAAAATTAGATATTAATGATGTAGTGCTTCAAGAGCAAAAACTAACTGTTGAGCAACATGCTTTTCGCCGGGCCAAGGCTAAACACACCATCCGGGATTACAATTATTTTTTAAATCAATTTAACGGAGCCGTACAGTCGGATTCTGCTGTTGCCTTTAGGAATGAAATTGCCTATGACCACGCGGTCGGAACAGCTACGTATGAAGCTTTTCAATCCTTTATCCGCACTTATCCGGATGCCGTCCAGATCGAAGATGCAAAATCGAAGTATGAAGAGCTGCTGTATTTTACAAAGACCAAGGATAAGCAACTGGATAGTTACGAACGTTTTTTGAAGAATAATCCACACACACCTTACCGAGATGATGCTGAGGAAAATATATTTGAAATCTCAACAGCAGACAATGATCTGGATAGCTACATGACGTTTGTGGAACGATATCCGAAAAGTAAAATACGCCGGAAAGCCTTGGATCTTTTATATCATTGCTACAAGGAGCATTCTACCGCGGAAGGATTTACAAATAGATTTGATATTCTGCACGAGCGCGATTCCCTACTGAAAATTGCTCGTGCGGAAATAGGCTGTCTGATGCCAATTTTTGAAATGGATAAATATGGATTTTCAAAGCTTAACGGAGAAAAGCTGATTGACTTTACCTACTCAAAAATTAAGGAAGAGTATTATTGCGGAAATATTAAGGAGGATTTTCTGGAGGTTGAATTGGATGGTGAAAAAATGATTGTTTCGCGGGTCGGAGGTTTGATATTCAAGGGTGATTATGAATCGGTCGAAGATTTGGGATGCGGAGCGTTAAAGATTGAGCGGGACGGGTATTTTGGTGTCTACCACAAATCCGGTTTCCGGATGATCGATTTCAATTATGAGGATGTAGGTTTGGTAGCAAATGCATTCATCAAATTTAAATTCAATGGCAAATGGGGTCTGAAGAGTTTTTCCGGAAGAGAAATCCTAAAGCCAAAATATGACGATATCTATTCGGAGGGGCGATTTGTGCTGATAGAAGAAAACGATTTGTATGCCGTTCAAAATGTGGAGATGTTAAGTAAAGCTGCCAATCTTCAAAAACCCATGCTGAAATTCAATTACGATGATTATGAATTGATATATGCGTCGCAATTGTTGCTGTTCAAGGACGATAAGGAGACTGTGGTAGATTTGGATTTAAAGGAGAATATCAGGCTCGATAAACAAAACTTCTATGAATTGTATGAAGGCTGGATGGTGAAGAAGAATAATAAATACCGCATATACGACCAGATCTTTTACCCTCTGTCGGATCTTGACTTTGATAAAGTAGATTTCAATAAATCGAGAGCGGCATTGAAATATCGGAACAAATGGGGCATCTACAATGCGGAAACTGATTTTCCCAGAACGTTTGACTATGATTCAGTTCGTTTCTTAAGTGAACAAATCGGAATAATCGTACAGGGCGATACGACTTTTGCAATATTTGATAACGACAGTATCATCGATATTTCATATTCAAAAGAAACCAGATTGCTCAGACCTTCCAATCTTGAAGAGGCGGAGGATGAAAAATATGCTCAGTACCTGCTTACGAAAACGGATAAGGGTAATTTCAGGGTATTTAACATCAACGGATTCAAAATTCTGGACGGAAGGTACAATTCTGTAGAAGCTTTGGGCAAAGAATATTTACTGGTAGAAAAATCAGGTAAAAAAGGACTCTTTCATCGGAGCGGTAAACTGGCGCTGAAAGTCCGGTATGCTGCGATTGGAAACTATCACAAAGGATATGTAAGTACATTGATCAACGGAAGGTTTGGCATATATAACTATGACAAAAATGTTTTTTTAAGCGCTAAGTATCAAAAAGCGTTGAAGCCTTTCGGCAACTATTATTTCATTGGAAATAAAGGAAGGTCTTTTGGGCTCGTCGATCTTCAAAACCAGGATGTCACAGGTTATAAATTCGATGAAATTCTAAACTGGAACGATTCAGTCGCTTTGGTCAAAGAAGATGAAGAATGGAAATTATATGACATCAAAAATAAAGATTTCGTGTTTGAAGGTATTAATGAATATAAAGTATTGCGAGATGACGAGGAAGAAAAGATCCTTTTGATCACCAAGGAAAGTAAGAGCGGAATTCTCAGCAGCAAATACGGTGAAGTGGTCGGAGCGACATTCAACGACATAATCAATATTGGTTCGGTCGAGGATCCGGTTTACTTTGCGGAAAAATATATACTTGAGGCTGATTTTTACGTCGTGATTTATTACGACGCCATGGGAAAGATCCTTAGGAAGCAGATTTTTACGGAAGCTGAAGAGTACGATAAGATCTACTGTGGCTGAGTATTACAATATTGCTATGATCGGTTCGGGCAACCTCGCCTGGCATTTGGCGCCTGAGCTGGAAAATGTCGGCCATCGCATTGTTCAGGTGTTTAGTAGAAACACCAAAAACGCCCGGTCCCTGCAACAGAGGTTGTACCATGCTGAAATCAACAAATCATTGGATTTTTCCGAATCTGAAATAGACTTGGTAATCATTTGCATTTCAGACGATGCAATTGAGCAAGTTGCCCGTGAAATAGCTTTGCCCGATCATGTCACGGTCGTTCATACCTCCGGAAGCCAATCAATCAATAGGCTGGGATACGCGGGCACTGATCACATTGGAGTATTTTACCCCTTGCAAACATTCACGAAAAGTAAAAAAATCACTTTTCAAGATATTCCGATTTTAATTGAAACTGAGAGCGATCATACCGCCGGAATCCTCAAAAAACTTGGAAAATCAATAAGTAAAAAGGTGTTGTCTGTCGGCTCGAGCGATCGTCTGGCTATTCATGTTGCTGCCGTGTTTGCATGCAATTTCACAAATCGGCTTTTTGAAATTTCAGAAACTATCCTGAAAAACAGAGCATTTGATTTCGAATTGTTAAGACCGTTGATTGCGGAGACAATAAACAAAGGTCTGGATATTGGCCCTGCAAATGCACGGACCGGCCCCGCTGCGCGAGGTGATCTTGAAACTTTAGACAGACATATGGATTTTTTGAGAGGGACGGGCTACCGGGAGATCTATAAAGTGATTACAGATCTAATTTTAAACGAATAATTCCGCATCAATCACTTCGTAATGTACTACATTTATATTTTTATCCATATCCAGTAATGAGTCCGGAAAATTCAAGGAAAAAAAGCTTTTCGGTTACCGGTTTTTTAAAGCTGACCAGGTTTCCAAACCTAATAATTATCGGTCTAACCCAATATTTCTCCGTAATTTTTTTAGTGGCTTATCCGGAAACCTGGATGGATAAAATCTATGATATCAAGCTTTTATTGCTGTCATCCTCTACAATTTTGATAGCTGCGGCCGGTTATATCATCAACGATTATTACGATGTTAAGATCGATTATATAAACAAGCCGGAGAAAGTAGTTGTCGGAAAGCTGGTTAAGCGAAGGATCGTGCTCGTCTCGCATGCAGCATTGAACATTTTGGGCATTGCAACCGGGCTTTATCTGAGTATTAAAGTCGGCATCATCAATTTCTTTGCCGGATTTTTACTTTGGATCTATTCAAACCAACTGAAAAGGATGCCTTTTATTGGCAACCTGGCAATCGCTTTTTTAACAGGTCTGGCAATTCTTGTGGTTGCGGTCTATTATCAGCGCAATTTCTCACTTGTTTTGAATTATGCAATATTTGCATTTTCGATCAATTTAGTCAGAGAGGTGATTAAAGATATGGAAGACTTAAGAGGCGATCTGAGATTCGGAAGTAAAACCCTTCCGATTGTTTGGGGATTGCGCAAGACAAAATATTTTCTGTACGGATTGATTTTCTTTTTTGCCATTGTCTTCATTTATCTTTCCCATAAGCTGGAAAATCATATCCTGAATTTGTTTTTTATCCTTCTAATTGTTCCAATCGTATATTTAATTTATTTACTTTATAGAGCGGATTCTCAACAGCGATTTCACCAGTTAAGTGTGTATTGTAAACTGCTAATGCTTGCGGGAATTTCCAGTATGATATTTTTTAGTTTTTAACCACCAAAACCCGTGAAAACCAAAATTGCGATTTTTGCATCCGGAAACGGCACCAATGCAGAAGAAATAATAATGCATTTTAAAAACCACAAGACCATCGCAGTTTCATTGATTTTATCCAATAACTCAGGTGCCTATGTATTGAAGCGGGCGGAAAATCATAAAATCCCACATTTCGCATTCGACAGAAATATGTTTTACAAAGAGAAAATAGTTGACGAGGTATTGAAATTAAACGCCATAGATTTTGTTGTCTTGGCTGGTTTTATGTGGCTGATTCCGGAACGGTTTGTGAAAAAATTCAACAAAAAGATGGTAAATATCCATCCCGCTCTGTTGCCAAAATATGGAGGTAAAGGCATGTACGGCAATTTTGTTCATGAAGCAGTAGTAAAGAATAAGGAAAAGGAATCCGGCATTACCATTCACTGGGTAAATGAAGCCTATGACGAGGGGAATATTATCTTCCAGGCAACCTGCAAAATAGAACCTTCAGATACTCCGGAGGCTGTAGCAAACAAGGTCCATAAGCTTGAATACGAGCATTATCCGAAAATAATAGAGCAAGTAATTTTGCATGGCAGATAGATCTGCATTCCGAAAAAAGAATTGATAAGCTCCCGACTCGTATTTGATTGAATATTACCTATTAATAAAGTAGTTTTGCGTTCTTTAAAAAATGAACTAATCCATGTCTGTAAAAAAAATCACATCAGCATTAATTTCCGTTTATCACAAAGATAATCTTGAACCGATCATCAATTTATTGCACAATAACGGAGTAAAGTTATTTTCTACGGGAGGCACACAAAAATTTATTGAGGAATCCGGCATCCCTGTCACTCCGGTAGAAGATCTCACAAGTTATCCTTCGATTTTGGGCGGGCGTGTGAAAACTTTGCATCCAAAAGTGTTTGGTGGAATTTTATCCAGAAGAGATCATGCTGGCGATAAAGATCAAATGAAAAAGTTTGATATTCCGGCCATCGACATGGTTGTTGTGGATCTTTATCCCTTTGAAGATACCGTTGCGTCTGGTGCAGATGAACAGGACATCATCGAAAAAATTGACATTGGAGGGATCTCACTTATCCGTGCGGCTGCCAAAAACTATACGGACGTATTCACGGTATCATCTATGGAGCAATACAAAGATGTGGAGGAAATGCTTCAAAATCAGAATTGTGAAACCTCCGTCGAACAAAGAAAATTGTATGCTGCCAAAGCATTTGACGTGTCATCCCATTACGACTGCGCCATTTTTAATTACCTAAACCCGGAAGGTAAAGTTAAAAGTTTTAAGAATTCCATAAGAAAAAGCAAGCTTTTGCGATACGGGGAAAATCCTCATCAGGAGGGGATCTACTTTGGAGATCTGGAAGAGATGTTCGAACAGATCCACGGGAAAGAGTTATCTTATAATAATTTGGTTGATATTGATGCCGCTGTATGCCTCATAGAGGAATTTGAAGATGAGACAGCTTTTGCCATACTAAAACATACCAATGCATGTGGATGCGCTACAGGTAGAACAGTCAAAGAGGCCTATTTAAAAGCTTTTGAAGCAGACACCGTATCTGCATTTGGAGGTGTATTGATTACAAATGCAGTTGTCGACGCGGACGCAGCCGAAGAGCTGCATAAGTTGTTTTTCGAAATACTTTCCGCACCGGGTTATACGGATGAGGCGCTTGAGATTCTAAAGCAGAAGAAAAACAGGATTCTTTTAATAAAGAAAACCGACTTGGATACGAACAAACAGTATAAGAGCATATTAAACGGTGTGATCGAACAGGATCGGGATTTGAAAACCGATACAATTGAAGATCTCGAGTTGGTCACTTCACGGCAAACGAGCGAGGAAGAGAACAGGGCATTGATCTTTGCAAGTAAAATTTGCAAGCATACCAAATCCAATACGATTGTTTTGGCAAAGAACGGCCAACTTATCGCCAGCGGTGTGGGGCAGACCTCAAGGGTCGATGCCCTGAAGCAAGCCATTGAAAAAGCCCGGACGTTTGGATTGTCTCTGGATGGCACCGTGATGGCGTCTGACGCCTTTTTCCCATTTCCGGATTGCGTTGAGATTGCCGATAGTGCTGGCATAAAAGCAGTAATTCAACCGGGAGGATCCATAAGAGATAAAGACTCGATTGAGTATTGCGATAAGAACAAAATGGCCATGGTATTTACAGGGACCAGACATTTTAAACATTAAAAATTTACAGGTAAGTTTAATGTGTATTTTACACTTATTAATTTGGTTCTGATTGCTAACTTCCAAGCCCTTTTACATTAAAATATTCATATGGGATTATTTGACTTTTTTACTAGTGATATTGCCATCGATTTGGGTACCGCCAATACCTTGATTATCAATAAAGATAAGATTGTGGTTGATGAACCGTCAATTATCGCGATCGATAAAAATTCGAACAAGGTATTGGCTATTGGAAGAGAGGCGATGCAGATGCACGAGAAGACTCATGAAAATATTAAAACGATCCGACCTTTGAAAGATGGCGTGATTGCAGACTTCCACGCAGCAGAGCATATGATTCGTGGCATGATCAAGATGATCGATAACAACAAGCGATGGTTGCCAACATCCCATAGAATGGTAATTTGTATTCCCTCGGGGATTACCGAAGTCGAGAAGCGCGCTGTGCGCGACTCTGCAGAACATGCGGGAGCAAAAGAAGTATATATGATTCATGAACCGATTGCTGCTGCTTTGGGAATTGGCATAGATATAGACCGGCCCGTAGGATCGATGATCGTAGATATTGGAGGAGGTACTACGGAGATTGCCATTATTGCTTTATCGGGAATTGTTTGTAACCAATCCATCCGGATCGCCGGGGATACCTTCAACAAAGACATCCTCGATTATATGCGACGTCAGCATAATCTACTTATCGGTGAGCGATCCGCTGAAAAGATAAAGATTGAAGTTGGCTCGGCGCTTACCGAACTCGACGAA
Organism: Cytophagales bacterium; assembly: GCA_022360055.1. Lineage (GTDB taxonomy): Bacteria > Bacteroidota > Bacteroidia > Cytophagales > Cyclobacteriaceae > JAAUQL01. Next base: position 132,223 of record JAKSDO010000069.1, read on the forward strand.
GCGCCGGACGATTATGAAATTCGAGGACGCGATTTAATGACGGGTATTCCGAAGGTTATTAAAATATCCTATTCGGAAGTCGCCTTTGCCATAGATAAATCCGTTTCAAAAATTGAAGAATCGGTTTTAAAGGCGCTTGAGATTTCACCCCCTGAACTGAGCGCAGATATTTATGATAATGGAATTCACCTGACCGGTGGCGGCGCTCTGTTGAGAGGGCTGGATAAAAGATTGGCTTTGAAGACAAAATTACCTTTGCACATTGCAGAAGATCCGTTGAGGGCAGTAGTTCGGGGAACCGGTACTGCGCTTAAAAATCTTGGTCAACTAAAGCCTGTGTTGATGACATAAGCAGCTCATGTATCGGTTATTACAATTACTACATAGCTACAGAGCGTTTCTTTTACTTCTTTTTCTTGAAATAATATGTATGTGGTTGCTTGTAAGGAACAATCCTTATCATAGTGCCGCCTTCTTTCATACCAGCAATGCATTGATTGGAAGCATCTATCAGACAAAGAATAATATCTCACAGTACTTTAATTTACCGAGTATCAACGAAGAACTGTCCAACGACAATGCCCGATTACGGGAATTATTATCTCAAAGCCAGGTTCCGATCATCGTAAATAGCCGGCAGGATTCGCTTGAATTGACAAAAAGTGTGTACAAACAAGAATACCTGGCCGCCAAAGTCATCAATAATTCAACAAGGTTTTCGCATAATCACTTAACAATAAATAAAGGTAGTGCCAATGGAGTCGAATCCGGTATGGGTGTAATCAGCGCAAATGGCATTGTGGGCAAAGTTATGTCTGTTTCTGAAAATTTTGCGACGGTTGCTTCACTGCTAAATAAGGATGTCTATGTTTCAGCCAGCCTGAAAAGAAACAATACATTTGGAAGTATACAATGGGATGGAAGCGATATTCTAAAGACAAAATTTATGTTTGTCCCGAAACATATTGTTTTGCAGCAAGGCGACACTATTGTGACATCAAGCTTCAATTCTATTTTTCCGGAGAACATCCGGATCGGTTTTATTGATGATTTTGATCTCGGAGAAGATGGATATTACGACATCGATGTACATCTCTCAAATGATTTTTCAAATCTGGCATATGTTTATATTGTCAAGAATCCGACAAAGGAAGAGCGACTTCTATTGGAATCGGAAATAGAGCAGGAAAATGAGTAATAGAACCATTATATCCGTGATCGTATCTTTTTTTCTTTATGTACTTTTTCAAGTATTGTTATTAAAAAACTTCATACTATTTGACACAGCTTTCTGTTTTCTTTATGTGGCCTTTATATTAATGCTCCCGTTGGAATTGGGGCCGCTGGTAATAATGATCATAGCTTTTATAGCAGGGTTTACACTCGATATTTTCTACGACAGCATCGGAATAAATGCTGCCGCATCCACATTAATCGCATTTCTCAGGCCTTATTGGCTAAATATTATTACTCCTCGGGGAGGCTATGAAGAAATTGAAATCCCAAATCTAAAGACCCTGGATTTCGGTTGGTTTTTCACTTACTCCTTGCCGCTGATTTTTATCCATCACCTGGCGCTTTTTTACCTTGAAGCCGGCGGATTTGATTTATTTTTCCAAACGCTATCAAAGGTTTTCTTTAGTACGATATTATCGTTTTTTGTAATTGTGCTTATCCAGTATTTGTTCTATAAGAAGGCAACCTAGTTGTGGAAGATAACAGAAAATACTTTATTCAATTTACCTTCATAATTGTCGGGTTAATCTACTGCATCAAGTTATTCCAGATCCAGTTTTTAGATGATACGTATGGCCCGGCTGCAGAGGATAATATTCTTAGGAAAATACGTGATTACTCTTATCGGGGGATTATTTATGATCGGAACGGTGAGTTGCTGGTGCACAATGATCCTGTATTTGATTTAATGGTCATTCCCAAGGAAGCCGGTGTAAAGGATACTGCAAAATTTTGCGCGCAGTTAGGTATAGAGAAAGAAGAATTTATTCTTCGCATGAACGAAGTCCGGGAGTATGATATTTTTCAACCCTCTGTTTTTATGAAAATGCTTTCCATCGAGGATTTTGCCAAATTCCAGGATTTTCTGGTAGATTATCCCGGGTTCTATCCGCAAGTGCGATCTCTGCGCGGCTATGAACATGAAAGTCTGGCAAATGCATTGGGTTATGTTGGAGAAATTAGCAAGACACGATTAGAGCGGGACACAACGGGAGAATACAAACAGGGAGATTACATCGGCATCAGCGGAGTGGAATTGGAATATGAAAAAGAATTGAAAGGACAGAATGGTATAAAATACAAAATGGTAAACGTTCGCGGAGTAGTGAAGGGATCGTTTAAAAACGGAAGAAGAGACACCATATCCCTACCCGGAGAAAACCTGACCGCAACCGTAGATCTGGAGCTTCAGCAATATGGAGAGTGGCTGATGGAAGGCCTGGCCGGAGGGCTCGTGGCTATTGAACCGGAAACAGGAGAAATATTGAGTCTTATTTCGAGCCCTTCGTATAGCCCCGGATTCCTTAGCGGCAGATTATTTAGCAAGAATTTTGCCCAGCTTACCCTGGATTCTTTGAAACCGCTTTTCAACAGGGCTATTATGTCGGTTTATCCTCCGGGTTCCACCTTCAAGCCCTTACAGGCGCTGATCGCACTTCAGGAAGGTGTAATTACTCCAAAAGAGCAAATATATTGCAGCGGAGCACTGGTAGGAGATCACGCTCCTCCCGGCTATTACGATGTTTACAAAGCCATACAAAAATCTTCAAACAATTATTTTTACATTGTTTTTAAAAGAATAATTAATCGCAACCGCTCAGAAAACACGTTTGTTGATTCCAGGCTGGGCCTTGAAAAATGGAATGAATATTTATACAGGTTTGGGCTGGGACGGCCACTGGGGATCGATATCCCCAATGAAAAGGGGGGACAGATCCCATCCCCTCAGTTGTATAATGGTATTTATGGCGAAAACCGGTGGAAATGGTCCACCATCAATTCGATTAGTATTGGCCAGGGAGAGATTTTGACAAGTCCTTTGCAGATGGCCAATTATTCGGCGGCGATTGCCAACCGGGGTTATTTTTATACCCCACACATCATCAAAGAAATTGGGGCGAGCGGAAAGCCAAAGGAAGAATATCTGAAAAAGCATCTTCTCGGGATTGATACCGCTCATTTTCGTTCGGTTATTGATGCCATGGATGCTGTCGTAAATGCGCCGGGAGGTACAGGCTTTAGAGCGGCAATTCCCGGTATTACGGTTTGTGGTAAAACCGGGACATCCCAAAATCCACACGGCGAAGATCATTCCGTGTTCATTGCATTTGCTCCTAAGGAGAATCCCAAGATTGCAATTTCCGTGTATGTTCAAAATGCAGGACAGGGTGCCCGGGCCGCCGCATCAATTGCAGGCCTGATGATTGAGAAATATCTTACAAAAGAGATCAAAAAGATCTGGATAGAAGATTATGTAAAACGAGGACACTTTATCTATTGAGACAGGAAAGGACCATAGTAAATAAGATTGACTGGATCGTAATTGCTATTTACTTTACATTGATCATATTAGGCTGGCTAAACATTTATGCTGCGGTCTATGATGAAGAAATGCAAGTGGGCATTTTCGATCTTTCCTTGAATTCCGGCAAGCAACTCATCTGGATTGGAACAAGCATGGTCATCATCCTGGTAATAATGACAGTGGATTTCCGTTTTTATGACTCGTTTGCCTATATTATTTATGGAGTTGTAATCTTTCTTTTGATAGCTGTCCTTTTTGTAGGCACGAAAGTTGCCGGATCTACAAGTTGGTTCAGTATTGGTGGTTTCAGGGTTCAACCCTCTGAGTTTGCCAAATTTGCGACAGCACTTGCCCTGGCAAAATACATGAGCAAGGTTAATTATAAGCTTTCAAAATTTAATGATCTTTTCATTACAGCTTGCATTATCGCTGTTCCTCCTGTTCTGATCGTCATCCAGGGAGATACGGGAACCGCATTGGTTTTTGGAGGTTTTGTAATTGTGCTTTATCGTGAGGGATTAAACCCCGCTGTAATTGTAATAGGATTGACAGCGATTGCTTTGTTTGTGCTCACACTTATCTTTCCGCAAACTACGCTGATTATCGCGGTAATCGCCCTGGGTGCGTTGATTATTCTATTTGGTAAAAAGAAGTGGAAGCGGGTATTAACCATTGTGGCCGGAATCTTGATTGTAATCGGTGTTATCTGGAGTGTGGACTATTTTGTAAATGATATCTTAAAACCTCATCAGCAAAATAGAATTAAAGCATTGATAAATCCCGAAGCAGACCCTCTGGGATATGGCTGGAATGTTACCCAATCAAAAATTGCGATTGGTTCGGGAGGTTTACTGGGAAAAGGTTATTTGCAGGGCACTCAGACAAAATTTGATTTTGTGCCCGAGCAGAGTACGGACTTTATATTTTGCACATTGGGAGAAGAGCAGGGGTGGATTGGAACGACGTCTGTTATTTTTCTCTTTGTTTTTTTAATGATTCGACTTGTGCGAATAGCAGAAAGACAAAAAGAGAAATTTGCGAGAGTTTACGGATATTCGGTAGCTTCCATCATATTCATACATTTTTTGGTAAATGTAGGTATGACCATAGGATTATTCCCGGTAATTGGAATTCCATTGCCGCTTTTTTCATATGGAGGATCATCTTTGTGGGCTTTTACAGTATTGATTTTCATCCTGTTGAAAATTGATGCGCACAGGATGCAGGTGTTGGTAAGGTAAGTCTATTCGGGAAATCTTCTTTTTATTACTTCCAGAAATTCAATCACTTCTTCTTTTTCCATATCCCAGTTTTTCTTTTCCGCGTAGTTCTCATTGATAAATTCCATGGCCTCTTGGTTCGTTTTACAATTGTCAAGGTAGTTGATCACCATTTCAAATTCGCTTTTATCGCCATTAAAAAGATCATTTTCAAACATAAACCGCTGATTTATGGTGATGCTTTTCTTAATTCCATCCAGAGGTTTCTTTTCGTGAATATCAATAAGAGCATCTTCATGGTTTACGTCGAGCGTATCCAGAAGTGTTTGCTGTTCGGATTTAAATTTCTCGTTTAAATTGTCTGGCTCGCCATCATTTTCGGGAATTTCTTTGACGATTTCCCCTGATGGCGAATAAACTTCCTCCAGGTTCAGGTCGATAAGTTTTGAAAATTCCTCCTGATAGCGCTCAAAATCTTCAGGTGTTTCTTTTATGGTTTCGCACACTTCATCAAAAATGCGCACAGCGTCATCGTTAAACACTTCTTGAATTCCGTCTGAGTGAAACCGATCAATGTATGCAGTCAATAAATGCCCGTTTATTTTGATGTATTTGTGAATTGTATGAAGGTCGTTTATAGAGATTTTCTGATGACCGGGATGGTTGATTTCCTGTAAATAGTATTCGTACGGTGAGAAAATCAAAAGAAGCGTTTTATAAACGGCTTCTTCCAACAATGGCCTGAAATCTTCTTTCTTTATCCGAATATTTTTTGAAAGCACATTCATGAACGACTGAGCAGCCTTTTTTACTTCTACCGCTTCATAATTGAAGTAAGGGCTTTTAAGATTATCAAACTCGGATTTCCACTTTTCAAACAATATTTTAAAAACAAAATAATTAATTTGATTTATTTCACTAAACGATGAAATCTCCCCCCCTTTTATACTGGTTTCCTTTTCGAAAAAGTTTTTTATGACAAGATCCGCATACGATTTAGCGTAGGATTCAATCACTTGATGATTTATATTGCTTTCCATAGAATTGAAAGAATTTCAAATGTAAAAATACAGCCAAACGGAAAAATTATTTCCTATTCAACGAAAAATATTTAGCTAAATTACCAAACACATTTCCCGATAAGTTTACGATTATTTCTAATTTTAAGATGGATAATAAACCTGCTATAAATGTTTATTGAGCCCAATTTTGGCAGTAAGCACACAAGTAAAAAAAACGAGACCGGCTGGATAGAAATAATTTGTGGTTCAATGTTTTCCGGAAAAACAGAGGAATTGATACGAAGACTAAACCGGGCCAAAATAGCAAACCTCAAGGTTGAGATCTTCAAGCCGGCTACAGAAACAAGATTTCATGTGGAAAACGTTGTATCTCATGACAGGAAGGAGATCCGATCTACACCGGTTCAATTTGCAAATGATATTTTATTACTTGCCTCGGACTGTGACTTAGTAGGCATAGATGAAGCCCAGTTTTTTGATGAGGAAATCGTTGATGTTTCTATCAAGTTGGCAAATACAGGTAAGAGGGTAATCATTGCCGGGCTCGACATGGATTACATGGCAAGACCATTCGAACCGATGAATGACCTCATGGCCGTAGCCGAGTTTGTAACAAAGACTCATGCGATCTGTATGAAATGCGGCTCCATTGCCAGTTATACCTTTAGGTTTAATGATTCGGGCAAGCAGGTATTCCTGGGTGAAAAGGACATCTACGAAGCCAGGTGCAGACGGTGCTATAATCTGGGTATGAAAGAAAAGAAAAAGAAGCGTTGAATTTAAAGCCATGATGTGAATGCTCTATAAAACCAGTGGAATTGCGCTTTCCTATATTAAGTACAGAGAAACATCTATTATTGCAAGGATATTCACAGAAACCTTTGGAATACAATCATACATTGTAAACAGTGTGCGAACGAAACATGCGAAAACAAAAATTGCCCTGTTTCAACCTCTTACCATGCTCGATCTTATAGTTTATCACAACAAAAGAAAAGAGTTAAACCGGATCAGTGAGGTAAAGTGTGTTTACAATTTCCAAACAATACCATTTGACATCAGAAAATCTTCAATTGCTTTGTTTTTGACCGAGTTACTGAATTATACGCTTCGGGCAGAAGAAGATAACGATGTATTGTTTCACTTCATTAATGAATCAATAATAACTTTAGATTGCCTGCCGTTTGATTTTGAGAACTTCCATTTACAGTTTTTATTGAGGCTTAGCCGGTATTTAGGAATTGTTCCTGCCTCCGGGCAAAGCATGCTCAAAGAGGTGGGGCATGCTAAGGTCTTTGATCCTGAATTTGCGGAATGCATCGATTTTTTACTTCGTTCGGATTACGACCAACCTTTTAAGATGAAAAAAACGGTGAGACATGATGTCATGTATGCAATCCTGGATCATTACAGATTGCACTTTGATTCAATAAAGGAAATCAAATCCATACAGGTGCTTCGGGAGGTTTTGAATTAAAAAAGCCGCTCGATTCCGGGCAGCTTCCATTTTTATCTCGACGGATATTTATTCCTTGATGATTTCTTCGACCAGCAAAATGATGTTGTTATTTAACACCTCGACCACACCACCATTCACCGTAATTTCCTGCTCGCTATTGTTGATTTTGTATGTTACTTTACCTTTATCCAGGGAACTAATAAGGGCTGCATGGTTATTCAAAACCTGAAAAGACCCTTTGCTTCCCGGGAAAGTTGCAGAATCTACTTCACCATCGAAAATTGTTTTGTCGGGCGTTATGATTTCTAAATGCATTTTGAATAAATTGATTAACCTTTAGCCTCAGCGATTAATCGTTCTCCCTTTTCGATCGCGTCTTCAATCGTGCCGACAAGGTTAAATGCGGCCTCGGGCAAGTGGTCCAGCTCTCCATCGATGATCATATTAAATCCTTTAATGGTATCCTTGATATCTACAAGTACTCCGGGAAGTCCGGTAAAGGCTTCCGCTACATGGAACGGCTGTGACAGGAATCGCTGTACTCTTCTGGCTCGGTGTACCACCATTTTATCTTCATCGGAAAGCTCTTCCATTCCGAGAATCGCAATAATATCCTGAAGTTCCGCATACCGTTGAAGTATCTCTTTTACGCGCTGGGCAGTTTCATAGTGTTCGTCACCTAAAACTTCACGATTCAATATCCTTGATGTTGAATCCAGCGGATCGACAGCCGGATAGATGCCTAATCCCGAAATTTTTCTCGAGAGTACGGTTGTTGCGTCAAGGTGTGAGAATGTCGTTGCCGGAGCCGGGTCCGTTAAATCATCAGCGGGCACATAAACAGCTTGTACCGAAGTAATTGAACCGCGCTTTGTCGATGTGATCCGTTCCTGCATTTCACCCATTTCTGTCGCAAGTGTCGGCTGATAACCTACAGCAGAGGGCATTCGACCAAGAAGCGCGGATACCTCAGAACCTGCTTGGGTAAATCGGAAAATATTATCTATAAATAATAAAATGTCATTTCCTTTTCCTTTTTCATCTCCATCCCTGAAGTATTCAGCGACAGTAAGGCCGGATAACGCAACCCGGGCACGCGCTCCCGGTGGTTCGTTCATCTGCCCGAATACCATTGAAAGCTGAGACTTTTTCAATTCTTCCGTATCTACTTTTGAAAGGTCCCATCCGCCTTCCTTCATGGATTTTAAAAATTCATCGCCATATTTTACCAGGCCGGATTCAACCATTTCGCGAAGTAAGTCATTTCCTTCACGTGTTCGTTCCCCGACGCCGGCAAAAACAGAAAGACCACCGTGTGCCTTGGCGATATTATTTATCAACTCCTGAATCAATACGGTTTTTCCAACACCTGCTCCACCAAACAGTCCGATTTTACCTCCTTTTAAATAGGGTTCCAAAAGATCGATAACCTTTATGCCGGTGAACAATACTTCCGAAGTTGTCGATAAGTCTTCATATTCCGGTGCGTGTCTGTGAATAGGTAAAGCGCCTTTGGCTTCCGGCTGGGGAATACCATCAATCGCCTGGCCTACCACATTAAAAAGTCGGCCTCTGATGTCTTCTCCGATGGGCATTTTTATCGGATTACCTGTGGGAATTACGTCCATACCGCGTACAAGGCCTTCCGTACTATCCATAGCTACTGTACGCACACGGTCTTCACCTAAATGCTGCTGGCATTCCAACACAACGACCTGACCATCCGGCCTGGTCACCTCCAGGGCATCGTAAATGCTTGGGATTTCTCTAATTTCTTCGAAACTTACATCCACAACAGGTCCGATTACCTGAGCTACTTTTCCTTTTTGTGACATGTTGAAAACTAAAAAATTCGACGGTTTAGAATCAGGTGCAAAACTAAGTTTAAATATTGTTATATACCATACTAATGCTGAAAATAATCCCGCTTTGAACGGCTTATTTTCGCCATTAAATCGGTCGTAAATAAAAATTAGGACGAGTCTATTGCATAATTAAGATCAACCCACTAATATTGCAGTCCATTTTGAAATGATGGGAAATTCCTCCATAGCTCAGTTGGTTAGAGCGGCTGACTGTTAATCAGTAGGTCCTTGGTTCGAGTCCAAGTGGGGGAGCCTGAAAAATCAAAGAGTTACGAAGAAGTTTGTAACTCTTTTTCTTTATGGAGTAAACATTTAGCGCCATATTTAGATTTAAGAGAATTATGATTTTAAATCAAATTCTTTCTTTTAAAATTCTGATTAGGTATTTATGAAAACTTCGAAATGCTATTTGTGGATTACTCCATTAATTGCTAATACATTAAAGATTTCTCATTTAAACGCAACAATCAAGATAAAATATCTTGGCCTGTCTTTTGAAGGTTAAGTATTTTGTATATATTTAACATTAGTAAGTAATTTTTGAATTAATCTATAAACTTACTACTTTTGCAGCCGTTTATTGAACATAAACAATTTTTTCAAAACATATGAGATCGAATCTAATCTCATCTATCCTTCGAGATGCAGGGATAAGTGATTCTGTTAATACCAGTTACAAAGTTTATCCTAACAAAAAAATTACTACCAAAAAACTGCGGGGAAGTGTTAGAGCTCAGCTCCTAAAGTTCTTATTTCCAGATCAAATCGATAAAGATTTGTCATTCAGAAAAAGACATCCATTGCCTTAATCCATTCCCATAAATCTTTATAGAGTACTTGGTGAGTAAGTCCCAAAAGCTATTCTCAAAAAAATTTTCACAATTAGCTTGTTTGTATGCTGAGGTGAAAAGCTATGTTTTGAGTGCCGAGGAGCTTTATGACAAATTTCCTGTTGCACTAGTAAATGAGCTCAGAAATTCGTATGATCATATATTTCGTATTTTTAATAACGATAAATTTGAAGATACTACTGAAATTGAAAGCGAGATAGAAAATGCAAGTAGGCATTTAAAACGTTGTGGTTATGATGCTTTAGAATTTCTGATTAATGCATACATACAGAAATGTCACAAGATCTTGTTATCCTATAAAAAGGTAGTTTTGTATGAAGTGCTTGGCGACCAGTATCATAAAACCAAAGATTTTCTTTTAAATAGCGATGATCGATTAGCAAAATCAAGAGAAGAAAAAAACTCAAAGATTGCAGGTTACTATGATGCACAGGGTAATGCGTCATCGGAGGATGAACCTTTGCTAATTCAGTATATCGATGAAGTTCCAGGTGAAGAATACAATACTTACTATCCCGAGTTCAAAGAATTAATTCGTGATGTGAAGTCTCATTATGATATTGTAAGAAAGAGAATCAAGGACTTGGATGAATATGAATTGGAACTGAAATCCAATGAAAAGAAGAAACGGAATTCAAATATCATATTATCGCTGGTTTTTTTCATTTTAGGAATTATCGTTTCATTAGTTCTTTTCTATTTTGAAGTATTTCATTTTGGGGGGTAATGATCTAGACAATTTAAATTCAAACTCAAATACTGAAGTCCCAGCTAAACATAATGCAGACAAAAGATAGCCTTCGGTAAATAATTATTAGCAGGAAACAAACATTTGTTAGCTATTGCCGGATGGTGATACTTTAAACAGCTAACAATTAGCAGACAGCAAGCTTAAAGCTCAAAATGTCAAATTTGAATTACGTAATTACGAAATATGTAATTCGAAACGCGCAATTCTATTTGCGAAACGCGCATTTCGAAATTCTTTTTCTCCTAATGGTAAAAACCTGCCAAGTTGCGAGGATCAATCGGTATCGGTATTTGGGGGGAAGTTGAATTCAGCTTATCCAGGCTATTGTCCATGTAGATACTTTGCAATAAAAATCATAAAAATGTTCCATAATCAACTTAATACTTATTAGATTTAGCATCAGCATGTGACTCACGTGGCGAAGCTGTGCCCAGCCCATAGATTCTTGCCTCTGTGTGGATTAGGTGGTCATCTGAAATTTCGTGTAGACTTATAAAAAGCGCGAAGCACAACAACGGTAGCCGTTGCACAACTACTGGAAAGTGAGGTGAAATCATGAGCAAAAATTTTTGATTTTTTGGATCTTAAAGGAAGCCCTTACAAGGTAAAAGGCGCGATCAACCCAAGCGGTTCAACTCCTTTAACCTAGCCGAATGAGTTCCCGAAAACAGCTTTTACGGAAGACCAAAACGAGCGAATGATTTACACTCAACCTAACCGTTGCACGACATTTTAGTCAAACAGTTACAGCTCATTTCGAAATTAAAACATTTTCATTAGTCACACGTGTATAAATGTGCTAACTTCACACGTATGACTACTAAATTAACATTGACGCTTGACAAAAAAATAATAGAACAAGCCAAAAAATATGCTTCGGAAAGAGGACGCAGCCTTTCTGACATGGTTGAGAACTATTTCAAATTTCTGACAGAGCACAAGTTGGACGAAAAATCGGAAAACTTATCTCCACGTGTCGAAAAACTAAGAGGAATTCTAAAAGTTAAACCTGACTTTGACTATAAAAAAGTACTTGACGAAGAGCGAATGAAAAAATATGGTCAATAAGGTATTTGTCGATACTGATGTTATTATCGATTTCTTAATCGATAGACAACCTCATGCTATTTGGTCCTCGAAAATTTTCAATTTAGCCGATCAAGGAGAAGTTGAATTATATACATCATCGTTGATTATCAACAATATACATTACATAACAAGGCGCATTATCGGAACCAATAAATCAAAAGAAATTATTTTGGCATTACTTGATTTATTAGAAGTGTTAGAAGTAAGTAAATCTGATATTCTTAATGCCCTGAAAAGTGAAATAAAAGATTTCGAAGACGCAATACAACATTCGGTCGCGATCAAGAATAGTGGAATTAATTCAATAATCACAAGAAATACAAAAGATTACAAGCATTCCAAAATTTCGGTTTTTTCACCTGAAGCATTCTTAAAAATCATAAAAAACGAGCGGTAAACAGACGCTAAAATGAATACGCGAGCTGAACCTCTTGGAAGAGGAAGTTCAATCCGCTAGCTTAGAAGAAATTTGGAAAGGTTGAGCCTACGGCGTTTAGCAGGACGTTATATGCAATTTGAAAAAAGTTGTACTATCGGGCAACTTTTGATGCATTTGTTTCGTGAGTAATAACAAAAAGTGTCGAACACTAATCTTTTACAAAGACTATTTTGAAAAATTCTTTGTCAAGCAACGAAAAAAAGTAAAGGATAAAATAATCTGGACGTTTGAATTGATAGAAGAACTTGAAAGAATACCAGAAACCTACCTAAAGCATCTTGAGAATACTGAAGGTTTATATGAAATCAGAGTGCAGTTAGGGCGGGACATTTTTCGAGTATTCTGTTTTTTTGAGGAGGGAAAATTAGTTGTGATCATAAATGGATTTCAAAAGAAATCACAAAAGACCCCAAAAAAGGAAATTGAAAGAGCGCTTAAAATTAGAGAAGAATATGAAAACGAAAAAAAGTAATATCTTAACCCTTGATCAGTTCAAGGATAAGCACTATGGTGAGCGTGGTACTGCAAAACGCGATGAACTAGAATCTGGATATAAGAATTTTAAAATCGGTGCATTAATCCACAAAGCTCGATTAGAAAAAGGATTGACCCAGGAAGAACTAGCTATTAGAGTCGGAACAACAAAATCATATATATCAAAAATCGAAAATAATGTGAAAGAGGTTCGCCTTTCAACACTTCAAAAAATCATTCAACTCGGTTTAGGAGGACAATTAGAGCTTTCAATCAAACTGTAATCTTCCAGATTAAAAATAAAAACCGCTAATAATGGAGAGCGTCCATAGTAACAGATGCTCGCCTAAACGTTACCCACAAATACTTAAACTATGATAAAAAGGAAGATATTTTGGATTGCTTTATCACTAATTTTAAGCACATCTATTTGTTTGGTTTATTTAAATTTTCCAATTCGAACGATTGCAGCCAGCTCGTAATTGATACCTATGAACTTCATTCCGGCATTAACATTCCTGAAGTTGATTTTGTGAACTGTTACTATGATGAGAAATCTAATACGCGGATTTCAATCTACGATTTGAACACCTCAATAGACTTGAATAAGTTTGAGCTTTTAAGCTCTGCTTCTCCGAATGATTTACTACAGGGCCTTGATCTTCTGGGTGAATTGGAACGCCCAACAGGGGCAGACATATATTTGGCATCAGGTGAAAAATGGGGAACAAAATGGACATATGCTGTGGATACTGCGCATCGAAGACTTTGGGCTGAACTCAATTACTAAACTTCACGATGAAATGTGGGTAACAAAAACTCAAACACCCTAAGCTCACCTTTTGATACCTGCGATGGGCGGTGCTATCCCCGAAGCTTGTGTTATGTCTCACAAATTGCGTGTCAGGCTAATGTTGATCTTAAAAATCGCTTATTTAGGTATTGAACGGGTCTATATCTGTCCCTCTTTTTAAATTCACAAATGCGCTGTCGGTGTAATTGTTTCAGGTTCAGATAGCAGTCATTGTCCTTAAAAAAGCTTTCAAATAAAAATAGTCTATTAATGGAGATTCGTTAGCACAGCTAAAAGGTAAAATTGAGAAAATACCAATCACGGTATATGCTCTACCTCAAATTGAATTTTAAAGGCTTGTTTCCACACGAGTTTGATTCTTTAGAATATCGACATCCACAAGGTTTACGAGAGGAAAACAATTGCTGTCTGGGATCATGTAACGATTTTGGTGAATGAAAAAAAATGATCTGAAAAGTGTTAATCTTCCGATAAAAAAGGAAATTTATGGACCTAATCCAATGAAGTGGAATACTTGAGCATAATCATAAAAAGGGAATACCGATTTATACGGTTAACATTAAATAAATAGATTAGGAAATATGAAACCGGTAGGACCGGAGCAAACTCAGGATACACGCGAGCATGATTGTATTTCTCTGTGTGTCAGCAAACTAAAAAAATAAAACCAATGAAAACTAATCTTTTAAACAAAACGGCGATCGTTTGCGGAAGTACTCAGGGTATCGGAAAGGCTGTAGCAAAAGAGCTTGCTTCTCTGGGCGCCAACGTTACTTTATTTGCGAGGGATCTAAGTGGTATGAGAGCAGTATTGAAAGAGCTGGATATCTCCAATAGTCAAAATCACGATTTAATAGCGGCCGATTTTAGATTTCCGGAAGAGGTAAAGGATGTGATCTCGGAATATACCCAAAACAAAAATCCTGTTCACATTTTGATAAACAATTCAGGAGGACCGGCCCCTGGCCTGGCTATCGAAGCAGATCCCCATGATTTCATCAATGCGTTTTCACAACATTTGATATGTAATCATCATATTGTTCAGGCTGTAGTGCCATTGATGAAGAAGGAAAAATATGGTAGAATAATAAACATTATTTCAATATCCGTAAGGACACCTATTCCAAATCTTGGCGTTTCAAATACCACACGCGGAGCCGTAGCCAGTTGGGCAAAGACATTAAGTGCCGAGCTTGGTCCGTTTGGTATCACTGTAAACAATATTCTCCCCGGACTTACGGAAACAAAAAGGCTTGAAAGTCTTATAAAATCGATAGCTGATAAACGAGGAATATCCTATGACAAACAAGTAAAGGAAATGAAGGCGAATATTCCTGCCAGGCGCTTTGCCGATCCATCTGAGACGGCAGCCCTTGCCGGATTTTTAGCTTCACCGGCCGCCGCATTTATCAGTGGAGAAAGCATCCGTGTCGACGGAGGAGCGACACCTTCAATTTAATTTACTGATACATAAAAAAAGTTTTGGTTATGCGGGATGTTCCTTCGGAGTTTTTATGGTTATGAGATCCATTCACATAGGAATTTAGTATTTCATATGGACTCTTAAAGCATTTAAGATAAGTGGTTGTTTGACAATCACTTACATGTGTTCTTTTAATTTTGGCACAGTCCTTGATTATTTTCTAACCGAATTTAAAAACAGAGAGTCATGAAAAAGGTTAGAAATATAGGATTGATATTGGGGTTGATTCTCCTGATCAGTTCAACCGGCAAAGCTCAGTATTATTATACTTCGTTTGGGAATGTTCACGATTGGCGTTTGCCAAAATATATACAGTATTCGATTTACGACAGCTACTATGGTTATGACATAGCACATGTCCATCGATTTCATAGATATGGTCATCATCATTACAATGTGCTTTTACATAGAAACGGGTGGTTCGTAGAGCTCCGGTTCGATCGTCACGGTCATATTTATAAAACAATACGGCACAGACATCATTATCCTTTACTGTCACACAGTTGTACGAATCATTGTGGGTATCATCGGGCGTATTACAAGACATATTACCCGAAATATCACAGTCATCATAAAACTGTTTATATAAATACCCATCACCACGGACATCATGAGCACCATAATAATTATTACACAAATATTTATGTTGAAAAGCAGCATAAGCAGTATAACGGCCATGCCCGCGGTAATCGAAATACGCAAACTGCCCATAATAACAATGTTTATGAGCAACGTCGCAGGACGAGTACGACGATTCGAAAACCTCCGGTAAACAAAACCGGAACTTTTCAGCCGACAAGATCGCAAAGCAGTAACAGAAGCCGGTATGAGAGCGGACAGAGGTCAGCCGGTAGAATAAGTAACAGTGATTCCGATAGAAATCTAATCGTATATAGAAATAAACGCGGTGAGCGAAACCGTTAAAGATTCCGACTTTTAGAACGTTTTGATTTGTGGGTTTGACAAAAAGAGGACGCCGTTTTGGGGTCCTCTTTTACTTTGGTGGTTATCTATTCTTTCAACTTTAGCATTTCGCTTGCGGCGAGCAGATATGATCCTGTTCCGTACACCTCCCAGCTATCTGCGGAGAAATTTCGCTTTGGATCTGCTCCGATGGGTTGTACCCATCCCATTTTACCACTTTTTTGCTGGCAAGCCATTAATCCCTTGAAGGCTTTTAAAGCAGCCGGTAAATATTCGTCTTTATCGAGTAATCCATTGTTGATTCCCCACAGGAATGCAAAGGTATCGAAACCGGTTCCACTTACTTCGCCGTGAGGATATGCTTCAGGATCAAGCAAGCTTGATCTCCACATGCCATCTTCCGGTTGAATAGACTTTAGCTTGGCGGCCATTTTTTTAAACAGATCCTCATAGAAGCTGCGGTTGTCATACTCAGCCGGCATTTTTTGTAGAAGCAATGCCAGACCACCGATTACCCAGCCATTGCCTCGGCTCCAAAATATTTTTTTTCCGTTGGCCTCTTTCAGGTATTCCTGATCCCCTTTCCATTGGTAGCGCATATCTCTGGCAAAAAGATGCTCTTCTTTGTCAAAAAGCAAATCATAACACTCTTTGTAAAGCCTGTCATTTGCTTTCAGGTATTTGTCTTCTCCGGAATAAACAGCATAATGCACAAAAACCGGAGGCCCCATAAATAAGGCATCACACCACCACCAGTAAATCGGCTTGATGTTGTCCTTCCAGTTGTATTCTTCTGTCATTATCCGGTTGAGTACATCAACCGTAGGTTTTAAGTTTGCTCCTTCAACACCATTTTCTTTCATGTAAATGTATGATTGGCAAATAGCAATATCATCGGCATGATACCAACGGTGACGCGGCATCCAGTCCAATGATTCTGCCATGGCTTTCAGACCCTTGGCGTAGGCTTTATTTTTCGTGGCTTGATAGGCCTTTGTTACCCCTATGTAATATGCTCCGTTCGTCCAGTCGTTTAAGTCGTGTTTTGGATTTTTCTGTTGCCATTTGTAAGCTTTCAGCATAGATTTCCTGATTGCCTTATCGGATGGTTTTTGCGCAAAAACCGGTTCGGATATCCCGGTAAGGAATAACAATAGTATTGGAAATATGATTCTTTTCATGTGTTTATATTTTTATAGTTTGTTGATCCCCAATGAAGTATAATCATGCTCGCGTGTGTCCTGAAATTGCTCCGGTCACACCGGTTTCATGTGTTTATATTTTTATAGTTTGTTGATCCCCAATGAAGTATAGTCATGCTCGCGTGTGTCCTGAATCTGCTCCGGTCCTACCGGTTTCATTTTTGTATGTGAATTTAGTTTTTAATAATCCCGAATTGAGTTAAAACAACAAGAATTGACCGGTGCGCGAAATATTACTTTGCAAGCAATGAAATTAATATTGTATTCTACATCATTAACGGTGGCAGTCCCCGCACTTAAAAGCAATTTTTTGGTGCGCACATCGTCAAAAAATCGGATTCAAAATTAATCCATAAATCCAAATTGCTTTGGTGAAATACGTTCATTTTCAGGTACTATTAGCTTTACAGCGTCTTTTGGGGCTGTTGCTCGTCTATATTCCAGCATATGGTGGACCTCTTTATTTTGATCAGCGTCCTTTTCAAGTGGGCGATCGGGCTGAAGATACCTCTTACTGCCGGGAATAATCATGCTTCGGTTCTGGTTTTGGAAAGGGCAATAGGGTAATTAGGACGAGGTGCCGGGCTCAACCTCATGCCAAACTTTTATTCCGGACCATTCTTGCCGGGAGATGATAATTAGGAAATTAATATTTCGCCAGACCCGAAATGATTTAGTATTTTTATCAGATATTTTTTACTTGAAAAACCATTTTACAAACATGAGAAAAGTAGTGATGCTAATTGTCGTAGGACTGTGTGCACAGTTTGCAATTGCACAAAAGAGGATCTGGAATGAAACCGAAACAGAAAAAGAGAAGCGGCTGGAATGGTGGCTCAACGACCGCTTTGGAATGTTTATTCATTGGGGCACATATGCCTTGGCGGGAAGGCACGAATGGGTGAAAAAAAGAGAGCGCATTCCGGACGATGCGTATCGGAAATACTTCGATAATTTCAATCCCGATCTATACGATCCCGTCGAATGGGCAAAAATGGCCAAAGCAGCGGGAATGAAGTATGCTGTGATCACATCTAAACACCATGAAGGATTTACACTTTTCGATTCCAAGTTTACGGATTACAAGGCCACTAATACGCCATATGGTAAAGACCTTCTCAAAATGTGGGTCGATGCTTTTCGAGCCGAAGGATTGAAAATCGGATTTTATTATTCTTTGATCGATTGGCACCATCCGGAATATACCATTGACCGGGTACATCCTCAAAGTGCCAATACACAGGAAGAATACGATGCACTCAACAAGGATCGTGACATGAGTATCTACCGCGAATATCTTGAAAACCAGGTTCGTGAGATTCTTACCAACTACGGAAAAGTTGACATTTTGTGGCTCGATTATTCCTTCCCGGGCAAATTCGGAAAGGGTCGGGATGATTGGGGATCCGTAGAATTGATGAAGATGGTTCGTGAGCTTCAGCCTGAAATCATTGTCAATGATCGCGCGGATCTTAAAGACTATCAGGGAGGATGGGATTTTACTACTCCTGAACAATTTAAAGTACCGGAATGGCCCACCTACGAGGGAAAGAAAATACCATGGGAAACCTGCCAGACTTTTTCCGGATCCTGGGGTTATTATCGCGATGAGCATACCTGGAAAGACACCAAGCAATTGTTGGTACTGCTTATTGAGTCTGTAAGCAAGGGAGGTAATCTACTTCTAAATGTCGGCCCTACCGGAAGAGGGAAGATCGATTATCGAGCTGAGTATGCCCTGAGTTCGATGGGAGCATGGATGAAATACAACAGTCCTTCAATTTACGGCTGCAGCCAGGCCCCGGAATCATTTGAAGTACCTGATCATAGTCTGCTGACGTACAATCCAAAAACAAACCGGTTATACATTCATTTGCTGGATTATCCATTGCAAAATTTCACACTGAAAGGATACAAAGGGAAAGTAAAGTACGCACAATTTCTCCACGATGCTTCGGAGATCCGGATTACTGCGCCTCACGGTCATTGGGTCAAGCAAGAGCTTTCCGAAAATGATATTAACTTAAGACTCCCGGTAAGCAAACCACCGGTAGAGATACCGGTCATTGAGCTGGTGTTGGAGGATTGATTTCGTCGTTGTGAGACTGTTGTGCGCTGGCGATCGTTAAGCTGTCGCTGTGATCGATAAATGGTTTTGTCGCCCCCTCCGGTCCATCGGCCGGAGGGTTCGTAATAACAATTATTAAAGCTGTTTTTTTAAAATCTGTTTGAATGAGACTGTTATTTTCATTAATTCTTGTTATCCTAATAACCTCATCCTGCAATCAGCCTGGGTGCTACAGCAATTCAAATGAGATTTTGAATGATAAGGACAAAAATTCGTGGGCTTACCAGCATGAATTGATGCGGCTTATCGAGGAAAATCCATCCGACGTAACATACTATTTTGAAAGGCGCGCTGAAATCAACGGTGAAAGCTTTATTGTTATGAATTGCTATGGTCCGGATTTTTGCGGTGAGCTCAAAACTAAATTTGTTCACAAAAATTTGGAATCCATCAAACTTCAAAACCAAGGGTGGAAAGGAGCAAAGCTAATAGGCGTAGAGTTTAAAAGGGTAAAGCTTGACAGTGGTCACGAAGTTTTTGCCTTTGAGAAACTCACAAGGATTAGCGATTAGAAAAATACAGTATGCCTTTGTTCCTTTGCAATATCGCTTCCTTTCATAATTTGAAAATCTTAACTTATCGGGCTAAATTAAATCGAACGCTCATTTCAAGAAATCTTTATAAATCACTTTTGAAACATGAAGGATACGTACAATCGTCGTGGTTTCATTAAAGCCACAGCTTCCGCCGGCCTTGGTTTCAGCATAATAAACAACAACTCACTTTGGGCCAAAGATCACTCAAGCGAAAAGAAAAAAATTGGAATGATCGGTCTGGACACTTCGCATTGCGTAGCATTCACCAAAGAGTTTAACGCTTCGGATCCGGACCCGGAATTAGGAGGATACAGAGTTGCGGCAGCATATCCAAGGGGAAGCTATGAGATCGAATCAAGCTATAGCAGGATACCGAAGTACACCAAAGAGATGGAGGAGTTGGGAGTTGAAATTGTAGACTCCATCCCGGCATTGCTCGATATGGTCGATGTAGTGCTTTTGGAGACCAACGATGGCCGTTTGCACCTGGAGCAGGCCATACCGGTATTGGAAGCTGGTAAAACCATGTTTATTGACAAACCCATGACCGCCTCTCTGCGTGACGCAATCATAATATTTGAAAAAGCAAAACTGCAAAATGTCCCGGTATTCTCTTCTTCATCCCTCAGATATGTGGAGCATGCTCAGTCTGTATCAAAAGGTGAAATTGGACGGGTCGTTGGCGCCTCCACCTATAGCCCGTGTAAGCTCGAATCTACCCATCCCGATCTTTTCTGGTACGGAATACATGGCGTAGAATTGTTGTATACGGTTATGGGTACAGGCTGCAAAAGTGTGTCTCGTATTCACAATGGCGGGACAGATGTAGTTGTCGGAGTTTGGAACGATGATCGTATCGGGACATTCCGTGGAACACGGACCGGTAAAGGAGGCTATGGAGGAACCGCTTTTGGAGAACATGGAATTATGGCTTTAGGTCCGTATCAGGGATACAAACCCTTACTCCTGGAAATAGCTAAATTTTTTCAGACCGGAATCTCCCCGATAAAACAGCGTGAGACTCTGGAAATATTGGCATTTATGGAGGCGGCAGATGCGAGTAAAAAATTGAAAGGAAGTTCCGTATCATTGGATGTTATATGGGATTTGTCCAAAAAAGAAGCGAATCAGTATTTAATGAAACAGCACTAAAATCATGGAAAAATCGAGAAGAGCCTTTATTAAAAAATCCTTGGAAAGTACAGCCGCCCTATCTGTTGGCGGTGTATTGCCGGCTTTTAGCGCCCGGAGCTACTCGAACATTTTAAATGCGAATGGTACCATAATTGTTTCTGTGATGGGTGTCAACTCCAGGGGAACTTCATTGGCCAAAAATTTTGCGAGACAGAAAAATTGTGAGGTGGCTCATATCTGTGATGTCGATGCCAGAGCGATTGCAAAATGTACCGAAGCTGTTAGGGATAGGCAAGCCAGGAAACCGGTTGGATATGTCGATATTCGCAAATCTTTGGAAAGTAAGGATGTAGATGCGTTGGTAATTGCAGCTCCCGATCATTGGCATGCCCCGGCAACACTGATGGCTTTACAGGCCGGAAAACAC
>JAKSDO010000084.1 GCA_022360055.1 Cytophagales bacterium
ATATAAGCCTTCGGGATGCTGTTGGAATATGGTTTGTCCGGAAGCAGTTTATTTGACAGCAGGTTTTGCAGGGAATCGATGCGCCGGGTGAGATCCGCCGTACCTTCCGTGGTACGGGATAGCACTTCATCTCCTTTACTCCGGACCTGATTTAACTTCTATCGCAGTCTTTATTTGGTTTCTATTGATTTGATATGGCATCATATTGATTCTTCAGATCATCATACTTTTTTTGTAACTCAATCACATAAAGCGTCAGCTCCTCGATCTTTTGAAGCAATTTGGCATCCATCTCACCCAGGCTGATCCCGTTTTCTTCTACTTCTTTTGCCGAAGGGATATCCGGGAGATGGCCATGGTTTTGGATGAAATTATCTATCTCATCCAATGGTTTGAGTCGATAATTTTCATCAAAAACGTAGTCCGGCCAGTAGCTCTGATTTACTTTCACTTCCGTGGTTTCAATGTTCTTAGCCACTATTAATTCTGATATTAATTTCCCTTCGTTACAGCTATAATAGCTGTCCGCCGAAGGAAGGTGCTGGATGAAAGGTTGATTGCTATAGAATTGAAAAGTTGAATTCCCTCTGATTAGGCTTCTGAAATACATTCTGGTCCACGTGCTGGGGATTCTAACATAGATATCAACAACATTATTATTCTGCACGGCTTGTATGTTGTCCGCTCCCAAATTCGAGTCATAGAGATGCATTTGAAAATTGGTGGGCGGGCCGTTGGGGTCCGGGTCTTGCCTCTTGCTCCTTACAATAAGCTTACCCCAAAAGGTTTTCGGAGTACTTGACCCGTTTGCAAATATTTCGACCGTATTGCCAAAATCCTGATAGCCATAAGTAAATTCCATCGAAGCTATTCTGCACCAGTAATTTGCATAGACACCACTTGTACTTAAGGTATAATAGATCGAATCATTTGTTTGGGCAAAAAGATCCGTCGTAACAAAACTTACAAATAAGATCAATGTGAGTACGAATGATTTTTTCATTTTATTAATCTTTTAGAAATTTTAAGTGCATTTCTAATTCCTGAATTTTTTGTGC
>JAKSDO010000162.1 GCA_022360055.1 Cytophagales bacterium
CAAATGACAAAAATATGTTCCGAAAAAAAAGGGCCTTAATCATATCAAGTTCGCTGAAAGGATCGGCAGCCTTGGCGTCATTTGCTGTTCACCCCGTAGCATGAAAAACTGAATCGGAACGTTATTTTGAGAACCGCTATAACGGTTAGTCATCGCCCTTGCGGCGTTCACCGAATCTTGGTTTCAACAACCCAGCATTGAAAAAACCGCCAAAGTCTACAGGTTTAAAACCAAGTCATGCAAAAGAGTTACACCCACACCTTTTGCATCCCCGTCATTACCAGCTAAAATCTCTGAATGCCATCATTCTCAAGTGCCTCGGCATCCGCATGAAAGACCTCCATTGCCTGATGTTTATGAGCCCAACTTCTTGTTTTAAAAATAATTATAGGTGCTTCACTCAAATTATCATGAAATATCCGGGTTTACCTTTGCCCCACCCGCCCGCGCCCCCGAGCAATCAAAATTTAGTTGACTATTCAACTTAAATCGCGTACACAAGAATCATGAGTAATTCCAAGAATCCATTGGCCGGCTCGTTGGGCCAGCTCACGACCCTCGTGGCCAGAGCCATGAGCCGCCAACTGGCCGCCATGATCTCGGAGCACGGGTTGCCCGTGACCCCGGAGCAGTGGCGGGTGCTGGCCGTGTTGTCCGTTCGAGACGGCCAGGTTCACGCTGAGATTTCCGCGGCGCTGTTTCAGGAGAAGACGGGCATTACAAAGCTCGTGGATGGCCTGGAACGCGGCGGGCTGGTGGAGCGTGTCGAGGATGCCGAGGACAAACGTTGCAAACGTGTCTTCCTGACTTCGCGTGGCAAAGAGGTCTTCGCATCGACCGTTCCGCTGGTGAAAGCGATGGCCAAACAGGGTTTCAAGGGCATTCGCGACACCGACCTCATCGTTTGCAAACAGGTGCTGGCTGCCTACCTGGAAAACCTGACGGGTACATCCATGGCACCGTTGATCGGGAAGCGCGACGGGAAGCTCAAATTTCCCAAGGAAGTCTGATGAATGGTGGACGAGTATTCCTCCATCATAACTCATATAATGTTTCAAGCCATGCCGGATGCGTGGCCGGATTCTTTTTCAGCAAAGGGATCCTTAAAAAACAGTTGCCAAGAAGGCGGACAAGTCTAACGCTCGATGGAGCAGGGAGGAGAAATCATGAAATTATCATCGAGGGGTCAAAAGTGGCTGAAGGCCGTGCACTTATTATTCGTCTGTCTTTGGGTGTGCGGGGGAATCTCGCTTATTTTGATGGGCTACGGCCTGCCCCCCGAAGGAGGTGGCGAGCTGTACGGCATCGACAGGACAATCAAGTTTATTGACGATCTCATTATCGTTCCCGGGGCGATGGGGTGCCTCCTCACCGGCATATTGTACGGCAGCCTGACGAATTGGGGGTTCTTCAAACACAAGTGGATTATCGTCAAGTGGGTGGTGACCTTGGGCGGCATCGTGTTC
>JAKSDO010000175.1 GCA_022360055.1 Cytophagales bacterium
CTGTATGCCAGGACACTCAGAGCCAAACACAGGGCAACACAGCGTCTCGAGAAGAAGTCCGGGCGAGACGCTCAAAGTGTTAAGTAAAATTAAAAACGACGTTTATGTTATTTCGAGGCTCCTACCTTGTTATCTCGACGTCAGGAGAGATCTGGTTTATTAGTGGCGACCCGGTGTCGATTAAACCAGATTTCTCACAAGTCGAAATCAGGCAATCAAGCACTATACGAAGACCGGCCATTTTACAAGAGTATCTCTAAATATACAAACGTGATTCAAATTTGTGCATTTTGCAAAAATGTTAGGCCTCGAAATGACACGTCACTTTTTACTTAACACTTGATATATCGGCTTAATGATTTCTGTAATCTGGTCCTTGGGATGATCTAAAACAGTATCAATCATGATTTCCTAAAGCTCAGCTATTATCGCCTTGAAAGCACTTCTTTTTCGTAAGTTGTCACTTCCTTTATGTAATCCTGGGCGACGGGAACATCATTTTTCATGCAATAGTAATCCCATACCGCACCAAAAGGCTTTGTTTTCATCTCTTCCAACAGGGCCAGTCGTTCAAACCATTGGCCCCCTTCCTCGAGTTTCAAAAGATCATCAGTTGGTTCAAGCATGGCAAAAAGCAAGCTCTTTAATGCAGACCTGATACCGGAAACATAAGCCCTTACTCTATTTATACTCGCATCAAAAAAGTCTAGACCAATATTCACCTTGTTGAAGGCGTCCATTCGGTTAAGTTCCTGGACTATTAACACCGTTTCGTCATTCATGGTGATCACATGATCACTGTCCCAACGAACACCTCTTGTCAAATGCAGCAGCAATTCATCCACATATTGAAAGATCGAACTGATTTTGTCTCCAACCACTTCCGTTGGGTGAAAATGCCCTGCATCAATGCAAAGAAGTATTTTCTTAAACAAAAAGATGTTTTAAAGATCAAATCTTATTCTTTGATTGTCCAAGATGCCTTAACTGCCGGTAAGGTGATTATTGCACTGGAAAAAATTGAAGTTTCCAATGTGGATATTGAAAAAATTGAATTTTCTGAAGTTGACGAACTAAGACTGGCCCTTAAATCCAAGGCGATCATAAAAGCCAGGCAACATGCGGAATCGATGTGCAGTCCTCTCAATCAAAAAGTTGGGAACGCAATTTTTATATCGGATTTGTCGGATAACTATCGGGCGAACCAAATGCATGAAGGTGTTGCGGGAGTTCAAATTAGAGGCTATTCCCCAAAATACGACAAAGAATTTAAACCTGCTGATGTTCAGTTTGAAAAGATAAAAGTAGAAAGCACAGTAAACGTCAAATTCAAAATAGAATAAATCCGGGCTGCGCACCAGTTGAGTGAAATCCCCACTCATCGCAAGCCCTGCCCATGGCAAGTAAAACTTCAAATTGTACCTTATCAATAGAAATTGGACAACTCGGTTCGAGGCAAAATCGCTTTAAACGTAGGTAAAAGAATGCCGGCATTCTTAACGATAATTGGCCCCAAATAAATAAGAATTTTGAATAATTCTTAAGTGAATGGCTATAAGTTAGGTATATTTATATGCGATATATATTAACACTGGATTTATTATTAAACTTTGTGCATATAAAAAACTCCCGACTTTTCCGAAAACCGAATAACGAATGGACGAGATTTTTCATACTCTTACCATTTCTTCTTATCTGGGGATGTGACTATTCAGGTCATAAATCTGAGTCTGATCTGTTTGAAGCAACTATTGATTCATTGGCAATTCTTCAAAAAGAATCATGGGGAATTCCCGGGTATGTAATTGGGATGATAAAGGACAATGAAGTTATCTATTCCAAAGCTTTTGGAGTACATGGTCTCGACACTCAAGATCCGATGACTACCAAATCATTATTTCATATGGCCTCTGTTTCCAAACCTTTTGTAGCCACAGCTATCATGCAACTGGTTGAGCAAGATAAAGTTGATTTAGATGCCAAATTGATTGAATATTTGCCTTATTTCAAAATGGTCGATGAACACTTTCAATCCATTACTATTCGGCAAATGCTCAACCACTCTTCCGGCATTCCAGATGTGGATGACTATGAATGGCACAAACCACAATTTGATGACCAGGCGGCGGAACGCTATGCACGAAGCTTCTCCGACACTCATCTTGATTTTGTGCCAGGAGAGCGGTACAGTTACAGCAATGCGGCCTTCGATATTCTTGCTAATGTGATTTCAAGGGCTTCAGGTCTAACTTTTGAAGCGTACATGAAGAAAAATATTTTCGACCCTACAGGAATGGTGAACAGTACATTCTCTAAGCCCGATGTTCCCGACCACCTTGCCACTAAGCCACACGTACTTGGTGATTCTTTACAAATTGCAGTGAGTGAGGTGTACCCGTACAATCGAAGGCATGCACCAAGTTCAACCCTACATTCCAATGTGGAGGATATGATGAAATGGGCAAAGGTGAATTTAAATAAAGGAAAGATCAATGGTCATGTAATTTATAATGAAGAGTCATACCAAATCCTGACTAAATCAACATATAAAGCGGGAAGAGCCGATAGCGTGTGCCTAGGTTGGTTTGTTCGTACTTTGGGAGATTACCGGGTGATAAATCATAGCGGAGGAGACACCGGATATTCCTCTTTTTTTGCATTTATACCTGAAATGGATGCGGCATTGGTAATGATGGTTAACAATGATTTCTTTTGGAGTGGCGATGCATCAAGAATCATGTTACAACAGCTAATACTCGGTCATGTCGAAAAGGAATGGGTCATTCCAATCCATTACAAGTTAAAAGATTTTGTGCTTAAAGAGGGAATAGAAAAGTGCCGGTCAATCTATTTAGAAGAAAAGAGGAATAACCCTGATAAGTACATATTTGCAGGATGGTGTCTCGATGATCTGGGATACGAACTTCTTGATCGCGGTTTCAAGGAAGAGGCCCTGGGGATCTTTTTATTCAATGTGGAACTGGAGCCCAAAGACGCCGGGTGGCACGACAGTGTGGCAGACGCGTATAGAGCCATGGACAATAAGGCCCTTGCCATAGAATGGTATGAGAAAGCACTGGCAATAAATCCTGATCAGGAATTTTCAAAAACCAAACTTGAAGAGATCAGGTAATGATCCAATTCCCAAGATACAAGAAGGCATAAGAATAGTATAATTCCGATAAATACCGTCAATTGAAGAAATTAAGATTTGCTTCCAAAATATTTAAAAAAACAAGTACCCAGTACGAGGTGCTTACCAGATGAATAGTTATATATGAGTAACTATTATCGACCAACTGCCATTATAACCTTCTCTATTTCAAGAAAATCATTATGTTCTTCAATATTCATTATTACCTTAACTTACTGTCCGATCTAATGTAGCAGGTCTAGCATTCATTTCCTCATTTATATAGAAATCAACTACCAATTCGGATTTACCTTTGAAAACGTCCCTGAAGGGTTCTGTAATGGGAATTATTCCGGTTTCCTTTCGGAAATGATATTTGAATAGGATATTATCAATTGATTTAGCACTTTGTTTAAAAAGAACCTTGATTCTTTCCTCACTATTGCTATTAAACATATTAAAAAGTCCACAAGCACACAATTCCTTGGATAAATCCTGGGATAAATTAACCTCCATAACACAAACTAAAAAATAGGTTGTCTAAAAAATGTTGTTTAATTAATTTATAAGTTATGAAACAAAATAGGAATTTCATTATATTACCTTCGCCATCGACTGACAAAGTGGATATTGAACAAGTACAAAAGCCTTGAAGACAGCAAAGTCAAAACCATAGTATGGTTGAGGCGGGTTACAAGATCATACCCCTACTTATTCTATCATTGGGAACTGGGATACAAATCGGACCGATCATTCCCAGCCAAATCGGCTGCATAATATGAGCCGTACGAATTGAGAGGCTCACGTACAGTTCTGCGAGAAGCTAGGGGTGAAATCCTATAGCTTGCTCGACTATGTGCATATTTCATTTCATTATTAATGGTTTTAACTCACTTTTTATACTATCAAGCTCTACTGAAGTAAGTAAACCTAAATCAAATAACTCTTTCGCTTCTTTTAGTTTATCAATAGCTTCTCTTCTGGAAAGTTTTGCATTCGGATTTATTATTTCTCCAGTTTCAAGTGCTGTTTCATAATCAATCACTACCGGAGCCAAACCATAACCCTTGAAATGAACATACATCTTAAATCCTTGTGATTTTTTACCGTATGTTCTCAATTTATTGATAATTACTTTTTTGTGAGATAAATCATTATTAACCCCATATCCACCCTGTGAGATATACATAAAACCTAAATCTGAACTTGGAATACCTATCATTAACGTATCCGCTACATTGAGTATATCACCGCTTTTTGACAGATATTTTTGATAACTTGATTTTTGTGTTAAATACCCGTAATCTGCTTTTTGTGAATA
>JAKSDO010000177.1 GCA_022360055.1 Cytophagales bacterium
AGAATCCTCATATAAGAAAGTGTTGCTGAATGCCTCCAATTTCACATAGTCCGTATCAAAAGCTGAAACAGTTGCGGAAATATAATCCCCGGCGACCAGACAGGTATCAGGAGGAACAGTTATCTTCGGAGGATTACTCAGGTTGTCAACAACGATGATTTGCATATCGCGGGTCATCCGGCTGATGATTACACTGCTGTCACCGACAATACGTCTCTCAATGATTTCAAAGGCGATGTTATATTCTCCAATGATCTTTGGGGTTTCCCAATATATTTTTCCGCTTGCCGAATCCAGGACCAGGTTTTCCGGGAAATAATATTCGGCAACTTCCTGCGCGAGCGATAGCCTGGGGACCACCAACTTGTAAGAAATACTGTCTCCTTCTTCATCGTATGCCCCGGGGTTGTGAACAAAGAGTTTCCCGGCAGCCGCATAATCTATTGGAGGGATTAATAGTGACGGGGTATTGTTTATCCCACAGGGAGTCTCAACAAGTACCGTAGTTTCAATATAAAATGGCGTATTTGCAGAATTCGGCATATTGATTATATTGGGATTGCGATTCAATTCCAGGTATCCAATAGTATAGCTGGAATGCGCACCGGCAAACGTATGATCGATACTAAAAACGTTCTTGACAATGTGATTGTCCAGAAGAACAACTTGTTTGGTACTCGCAGCAGCCAAATCCGGAATAATCGCTCCATCCCCAAGATCCAGGGTGCCGTAACCGGGTTTCGTATCTGATTTTCTGTCGGAATACAAAATTACTATGATCGTAAAACGGTTATTGCCAGGAGACTTTTTTTTTACGACGATCTCACCTGCTCGTAAATGTGTTGCTTTGGATATACTAAAGAAAAAAGTGAAAAAGATTTGAAAAATCAAAAATACGCGAACCACGATCTTCTTGTCTGGTTAAGTTCCGAAACCCATAATTACCAGCCCTCACTTTGATAAATTCAACGTTCGAATTTGAGCGGTATTGTTGGTTGCGATCGTTTTTTGTGATATTGAAGCCGGTTCAATCCGCGGATCACAACTCTAAGATAAATTCCGACCCATTCCAAATTTGGAATTCGGACGACGTCAGGGAAATCCGCATTGAAAGGGAGTGAAACCGCATCCTAAATCTGAGCAAACGTTTGACTGGATTGGTGATCATTTATATTCTAACTTTATCTGGCAAACCAATGGATCCTGTGTATCGATACTTTTTTTGATTTTAAAACAATTCTGAAACCCATACATTCATTATGAAAAGTCTATTCCCGATTATTGTGCTGTTGTCTTGCACGATTAGCTGCCGTACGGAAAAAAAGAAAGATGAACCGGAACATCGCTATGCGCCTGATTATGCCTCACTTGCCCATCATAATCAGCAACCCGATTGGTTTCAGGATGCTAAGTTAGGCATCTATTTTCACTGGGGAGTGTATTCTGTTCCTGCCTTTGGAAATGAGTGGTACCCAAGCAGGATGCATCATGAAGACGACATTATTTATAAACATCATCTTGAAAAATACGGACATCCTTCGGAATTTGGCTACCATGACTTTGTACCGATGTTCAAGGCAGCACATTTCGATGCGAAAGAATGGGCCGTATTGTTCAAAAGAGCAGGCGCACGCTTTGCCGGGCCGGTTGCCGAACACCATGACGGGTACTCCATGTGGGCGAGTAAAATAACCCCCTGGAACACGCTCGACACAGGCCCCAAAAGAGATATAACCGGGGAGCTTGAAAAGGCCATCAGAAGCCAGGGCATGAAATTAATCACCACATTTCACCACGCTAAACACCTGCAGAGATTCGATTCAATTCCCGAAGAAGGTCGAAAACGGGCATATCGAAACAGCCACTACCCATACTATGCCGGTATGCCGACTCGGTCTGATGATGAAAGATTAAAATATCTTTATGGCAATATCCCGGAAGAGCAATGGCTTGAAGAGGTCTGGTTGGGAAAATTAAAGGAGGTCATTGACAATTATCAACCGGACATCATATGGTTTGACTCCTGGCTTGACAGAATTCCGGAATCAAAAAGAAAAGAGTTCGCCGCTTATTATCTCAATGAAGCTGATAAATGGGGGAAAGAGGTAGTAATCATCAGAAAGCAGGACGACCTTCCTCTGGATTTTAGCTTAAATGACCTGGAAAAATCCAGGATGAATAAATTGGGAGAGCAATCGTGGATGACCGATGAAACCATAAGCTACGGCAGTTGGTGCTATACTGAAAATCTGAGGATTAAGCCGACAAAGGATGTATTGCATGTGCTGATCGATATTGTGAGTAAAAATGGAGTGCTGTTGTTAAATATTTCGCCGATGGCCGATGGTACGATTCCGGAAAATCAAAGAGAAGTTTTACTCGAGCTTGGCGCATGGTTGGATGCTTATGGAGAAGCTGTTTACGAAACCAGGCCCTGGATTACATATGGAGAAGGACCCACCAAAGAACCGGAAGGACATTTTAAAAATCACAATGCTTTCAGCAAGCTGGTTTATTCCAACAAAGACTTGAGATATACCACCAGAGGGAATATCATTTACGCTACCATCTTCGGTTGGCCGGATGAAAAAAAGGTGGTCTTAGAATCATTCGGAAAGGACAGGCTGGCCGGAGATTTGAAAGTACATGCGGTTTCCCTGGTCGGATATGAAGGTGACCTCAACTGGGAAGTGAAGGATAACGGTCTCGAAATTTCCATGCCGGATAAGGTCGTGAATGAAATGGCCATTGTATTCAAATTGGATACCGAAGGATCGGCCAGTCTGGTAAAAAAATAATTCTATATTTTTGACTTGTAATTGAAAAAGGTCCGGCCAGCGGGTTTGAATCCTTTGTGTTTTACTTTAGATCCAACAACCGCTGGCTAAAATTTCGAATCCGTTAGGAGCATCGTCAAATAATTCCTAATATTCAGTATCGGAATTACCTTTCAATGAGGAAAGTCACAATTATTGATATAGCCAAAGAACTGGATCTTTCTCCAAGCACGATCTCACGGGCTTTGAATGGCATAGGAAGGATGAATCCGAAAACCAGGCAGCAAATCCTGGACCTGGCCGAAAGATGGGATTACCACCCCAATCCCCACGCCCAACGCCTGAAAAAGTCAAAGACATTTACGATCGGAGTAATCGTGCCTGAACTCACACATCATTTTTATTCCAGGATAATTAAAGGCGTTGACTGCGTGCTCGACGAAGCCGGATACCAACAGATCATCTGCGTTTCGGACGAGGAATATGAAAAAGAAAAAAAAGCTGCGGAAGCTCTGCTCAATGCACGTGTCGACGGGCTTTTGGTAGCGCTTTCGAATGAGACCAGGGAATATGGCCATATTCAACAGTTAATCAATGAAGAAATTCCGGTGGTCTTCCTGGACAGAATGTGTGAAGACATTCAGGCACCTTATGTGATGACAGATGATTTTGAAGGAGCAATGCAAGCCACTCAGTACCTTATTGACATGGGTTGTAAAAAGATTGTATTTGTCAAGGGGCCGGAGGTCATTTCAACCACATTTAGCCGGTTGATGGGCTATAAAGAATCCATGAAGAGAAATGAGATCGGCATATCTGAGAAGCAAATAATTGACCACGGCGATCAGGAACATTTGAAAGCGTGTCTGAAGCGATTAATCTACAATCATCAAATTGACGGCTTACTGGCACATAGTGATTATCACGCATTTAAAGCCATGGAAATTATTCATGAATCGGGGCTCAACGTACCCGGTGATATAAGCATTATCGGTTACGCCGACGAACCTTTGGCAAACTATACCACCCCAAAAATTACCACCGTGAAGCAGCCCGCGTTTGAGATTGGAAAAACAGGCATGGAATTACTTATGAACCTGATTGAAACAGGCGATGCGGGAGAACCAAAGGTCTTAACTACTGAGTTGATCATAAGAGATAGCACAAAGAACAAATGAATTGGCCAAAATCTTTCACCATTGAGTTGAAATACAAGGAATACCTGAGAAACAAATTTCCCGCCCTCAATAGGATGAATGGTTTGCAGTTCGCCGAATACCGGCAACGATTCTGAAATCGCTCGGCAGCCATTTCTCAGATAAATTGGAATCTTAGCTGATCCCTGGAGAAAAATGATAATTCTGAGACCATTGACTTAAATAAATGTAAAGTAACCTTTACAAAAGGTTAAAAATAATTAAGCAATATACTGTTCGTTTTCTTCTCTTTGATGAACTGCTTTTGAGCAAAATCTGCGCAAACGTTTGACTGGAAATCCTGTCTAAAAACAGATATGTTTACACAAGTGTTCTGCCAAAAGGTCAGAGTGAAATGAATCTATTAATGAATCACCTGTGGATATTTAAAATATTAAACACCAAGTAAATGAAAACAATGAAAGGAGCATTCCTGCCCGGTAATAGTACGGTAGTGATGAAAGAGGTTGAAATTCCTGAACCAGGTCACGGACAAGTACTCATCAAAACAAAATCTTCGACAATTTGCGGAAGTGATATCAGAGCCATTTATCGTGAGCATTTGGGTAAAGGGCCTGAGGCTTACCAAAATAAGGTAGCCGGACATGAGCCGGCCGGGCAGATCATCAAAGAAGGGCCCGGGCTAAAGAGATTTAAAAAAGGAGACCGGGTAGTGCTCTATCACATTTCAGGTTGTGGATGCTGTAATGATTGCCGGCGAGGATATATGATCAGTTGTACAAGTGATTACAGGGCAGCTTATGGCTGGCAGAGAGACGGAGGTATGGCCGAGTACATTATAGCTGATGAAAAAGACTGTGTTTTACTTCCGGAGGAACTTACGTACACCGACGGAGCTCAAATAGCTTGTGGATTCGGAACAGTATACGAAGGATTGGAAAAGGTCGGAATTTGTGGCAATGACGCCGTTTTGGTAGTAGGATTGGGACCGGTCGGGTTAGCGACACTGATGTTGGCCAAAGCTATGGGAGCCAATGAACTAATTGGTGTTGATGTAGTTCCGGAACGGTGCCAGATTGCCGTTGACAAGGGATTGGCTGACCATGTATTTATTTCCGGAGAAGATACCCTTGATAAAATATTGGAAGTTACCGAAGGAAATGGTTGTGAAAGAACTTGTGATACTTCGGGAAATACTCAAGGACGCCAATTAGCCATACGCGGTACCAGAAAGTGGGGGAAATGTGTATTCATCGGAGAAGGTGGTACGGTAGAATTCAATCCAAGTCCGGATATTATTCATGACCAGATCACTATTTTTGGTTCCTGGGTCACCAGTATTTGGAAGATGGAAGAATTGGTAGAGCGAATCAGAAGATGGGGAATTCATCCCGAAGATTTGGTGACCCACAGATTTACGCTCGACGATGTGAATAAAGCTTACGAATTGATGGATGAAGGAAAGTGTGGTAAGGTAGCTGTTGTCTTCGATGAGGAGATAAAATAAATCGCAAGGTGGCTGACAAAAATTTCAATGCGGATAAAACGTTTCTCGAAAAGCATCAGGATATTATAGTTCTCGAAGACGGGGACGCCAAAGCGCTGGTGTGTCCGTCCCTTCAGGGGCGGGTATTTACCAGCACGGCAGCGGGTGACGATGGTTTTAGCTTCGGCTGGATCAACTACAACCTGATAGAATCCGGCGAAATTCTCAAACATTGTAACAACTGGGGGGGCGAGGATCGTTATTGGATTGGCCCTGAAGGAGGACAATATTCCATTTTCTTCAAGCCGGGAGCGACCTTTGGTTTGCAGGATTGGCAAACCCCTGCACCCATCGATACCGAGTCATGGGCATTGGTTGCCTCTTCAGATAAAGAGGTTTCTTTGGTTAAGCATATGTCGTTGACAAATGCCTCTGACAGGCAATTGAAAGTGAAGGCAGAGCGCGATATCCTGTTATTCAACCGGGAAGAAGTAGGATTGGAATTGGGAGTCGAAATGGCTGAAAATGTAAGATCGGTTGGTTTTAAGTCAATTAACAGGATGACAAATGAAAATGATTTTACGTGGACAAAAGCAACAGGCATGCTCTCCATCTGGATTCTGGGGCAATTGATTTCGACAGATAAAAATACCGTCATCATTCCCTATAAAAGCAATGCAAAGGGACCGATCCTCAACGATTCGTATTTTGGTAAGATCGAAGAGGACAGGTTAAAAGTGTTGGAAGGGGCGATTCTTTTTAAAGGCGATGGCAAAAAGAGAGGGAAAATCGGAATTGGTCCGGCCAGAACAAAACCTGTCATCGGAAGCTACGATGCTGAAAATGGAATCCTTACGATTGCAAAGTTTTCATTTGATCCTGCTAAGGAGGATTATGTGAACTCGATGTGGGAATATCAGGAAGATCCTTTTAGTGGCGACGTGGTAAATTCATACAATGACGGGCCTCTTCCGGACGGATCTCAAATGGGACCGTTTTATGAATTAGAGACATCGTCGACCGCTGCAAATCTTGCTCCCGGAGAAATTCTTGCTCATGAACACGCTACTTTCCATTTTCAGGGCGATAAGCAAGTATTGGAAGGAATTGCAAAGGAATTATTGGGAGTTGGGTTTGATGCGTGTTTTTGATCTGAGCCGTTCATCAAATCAACAAATCAGAGATTCAATTAGTTAAAAAAGTTATGGAAAAGATTGATCCGGCATTAGTGCCCATGCGAAAATTGTACAACGGCGCAGAGATACCTGCCGTAGGACTGGGAACATTCGGTTCCGACAGGTTTGGCCATGAAGAGATCGCCAATGCAGTAAAAGAGGCGATCCGCTCGGGATACCGGCATATTGACTGCGCCGCAGTTTATATGAATGAAAAATACATCGGAAAAGCGATTGCAGAGGTCATCGAAGAGGGGACTGTAAAACGGGAGGAACTCTGGATCACCGGAAAAGTCTGGAATGATCGCCATGACGAGGTCGAAGAGGCCTGCCGGGAGTCATTGGATGATCTGCGATTAGATTATCTGGATCTGTACCTTGTACACTGGCCATTCCCAAATTATCACGCCCCGGGCTGTGATGTGGATTCCCGCAGTCCGAATGCTGTTCCTTTCAAAATTGAAAACTTCATGAAAACATGGAGGCAAATGGAAACCCTGGTCGAGAAGGGAATGGTAAAAAATATCGGGACCTCCAACATGACACAGGCCAAAATGGAACTTCTCCTGAAAGACGCCAGGATCAAGCCTGTCGTAAATGAGATGGAGCTCCATCCTTGTTTTCAACAGCAGGAACTGTTTGATTTCATGATCGAAAACAAAATCCAACCCATTGGTTTCTGTCCGATCGGTTCACCTACACGGCCGGACAGGGATAAGACGGAAAACGATGCGGTAGATATCGAAGATCCGGCAGTTCAGAAAATTGCTGAAAGGCTCAATATTCATCCAGCGGTGGTTTGTGTCAAGTGGGCTGTCCAGCGGGGACAGATTCCGATACCATTCTCCGTTCATAAAAACGAGTATATGAGTAACCTGGAGGCCGCAATTAAAGATCCGATTACGGAGGAGGAAATGGAGGAATTAAAATCGGCTGAGCAAAATTCAAGGCTTATCAAAGGACAGGTGTTTTTGTGGGAAGGCGCAAAAGGATGGAAAGATCTTTGGGATCTTGACGGTAAAATTGCCCGGTAGTAAAATTAGTTCATATTCGTGTATTCGTATTCCAAAAGTCTTACTTGATGCCTGGAATACCATTTTTTGATGAGCGCGGAATCGTTTTATGGAAAAATAAAGCATCTGTTTAAAAAAATATTTGCTAGATTCACGAGATTTTTTTGATGAATGCATAATCTGCCTGCGCAGGGTATTTAAGAAACACCAAAAATATGAACAAAGTCAAAGGGGTACTGCTTGAAAAAAGATACATAGTTCCGTTCATTCTCATCACATGTTTATTTTCCATGTGGGGTTTTGCCAATGATATTACCAATCCGATGGTAGCTGCCTTTAAAACCGTTATGGAAATTTCTACTGCCAAGGCCGCCATGGTACAGTTGGCATTCTACGGGGGATATGGCACTATGGCGATACCGGCAGCCTTATTTGCTATGAAGTATTCGTACAAAAAGGGGATTCTCCTGGGATTAATTCTATACGCTATCGGCGCGTTGCTCTTTTTTCCCGCCGCACAGTATGAGATGTTTGGTTTCTTCCTGGTCTCTCTTTACATCCTTACTTTTGGCCTTGCTTTTCTCGAAACCATTGCCAATCCGTACATTCTGTCGATGGGCGAAGAATCTACGGCTACACGCAGGCTGAATTTAGCTCAGTCTTTTAATCCGATGGGTTCCATATTGGGGATGTTTGTAGCTTCAAACGTAATATTGTCGGCACTGGAATCGGACAAAAGGGATGCCGCCGGCGAATTGATTTTCCCGACCTTAAGCGCCGCTGAAAAAGCGGCAATACGAACGAATGATCTGGCTGTAATCAGGGACCCCTACGTAATCCTGGGTCTTGTGGTGCTGGTTATGTTTTTTATAATCTTGTTTGCAAAATTACCCAAGACTGAGCATACCGGTAAGGCGCGTGCCGGTGATTCCTTTAAGCGTCTGTTCAAAAACAAACTGTATATGGAGGGGGTAGCCGCTCAGGTGTTTTATGTAGGCGTGCAAATCATGTGCTGGACGTTTATAATTCAGTATGCCGAAAATCTCGGAATCACCAAGGCCGCAGCCCAACGATACAACATCATTGCTATGGCCATATTTATTTCAAGCAGGTTCATCAGCACGCTCTTGATGAAATACATGAATTCGGCAAGACTGTTGATGTACTTCGCAATTGGAGGAATGATCACCATAACCGGAGTGATATTTATAGAAGGCATGTTGGGCTTGTACTGTCTGATCGCCACTTCGGCCTTCATGTCCTTAATGTTCCCGACAATTTATGGTATAGCGCTCGATGGTATCGGCGAGGACGCAAAGCTGGGAGCCGCAGGATTAGTAATGGCAATTGTCGGAGGAGCGTTGATGCCTCCCTTGCAGGGAGCAATTATCGATCTGGAAACTGTCGGATTTTTACCTGCAGTGAACTTCTCCTTTATCTTGCCGTTTATATGCTTTATTGTAATCGCTAGATATGGATATCGCGCATTCAAAAAAGTCCATGGATAAAAAATCCGAGTGTGTATGAAATTTAAAAGATACTGTAAAACGCTGAAACTCGTTGACGATCCCGTATTGATCGAGCAATATAAAAAGGCCCATGGAATCGGCCGGGTATGGCCCGAGATCCGGGAAGGGATGAAGGAGGTCGGAATCCTCGACATGGAGATCTATATCCATGGTACCTCACTGTTTATGATCATGGATACTGTTGCGGACTTTGATCACGAAAAGGCCTTTGCCGAGTTGGCCCAAAAACCCAGACAGGCGGAATGGGAAGCTCATATGGCGCAATTTCAACAATCTTCGGAAACTGCTTCGGCAGATGAGAAATGGCAGCTCATGGAGCGCATCTATGAGCTCGACCAGAAAATGGCATATCCGGCTTCCGATGGCCAGCTCAAAGAGATTTAAGCTTTATCCGGGAGATGCTTTAGTAAAGATTTACCGGAATTGTTATTACAACAATTTTGCGGATTCCTTATCGAGGTAGATCGTACAATCCCCGTGGTTCTGGAGGATTGATGCCGGATGCATATTGCTAATTTCGCCAAGGACGCAATCTTTGACTGCCCGGGCTTTCCGTTCATCCGGAACTGAACAAATGATGCTTTTACTCTTCATAATCTGCTTAACGGTCATGCTAATCGCCTGAGTCGGCACATCCTCCAAACCGTCAAACCACCCCTCTCCAACTTGCTGCAGCCTGCATTTTTTATCCAGGTCAGCGATAATATATGGATCTTCAACTTCAAAATCTGCCGGAGGATCATTAAACGCCAGGTGTCCGTTCTCACCGATACCTACCAAAGCTACCTGAATCTCAAGCGGAGCAACCAGATCGTTCAACCTTTTGCATTCATCCCGAGGATTTTCAGCCGTGCCATCAATAAAATGAAATTCTCTTACACTGCCTACGTGTTCGAGAAAGCGCTGCTTCAGATACAACCGAAAACTTGCGGGATGATGCTCATCAATCCCCAAATACTCGTCCAGATGGAATACCGTTACCTTTGACCAGTCGATAATACCGTAACCAACCAGGGTCTTTAGCGTGTGAAACTGGCTGGCGCCCGTGGCCAGAATGATATTCGCCTCGCCGTATTCGCTAATTGCCGATTCGATTTTCAATGCGGCATGATTTCCTGCTGCTTCTCCCATTAAGGCCGGAGTATCAAAAGTCTTCGTATTCATTTGTAAAATGGTTTGTCCAACAAATCAAAAAGTCTATGTCCAAATTTATCGTAAATATTTTTAAATCAATGTTTCGAATGATCGGATTTTCAAAATTAATAGTCGATCCGTCCAAATATTCTTCAAATTAATGTTCACGTGTGCATAAATTTATTATATTTGGTTCAAAGACTACAATTCCAAACAAATACAAGCATGACAAAAATATCATTTGGCGATTTGAATAATAAAATCTGTGCGATCACGGGAGGAGGAGGTGTGATCGGTAAAGCGCTGGCCCTGGGGCTTGGATCGGCGGGAGTAAAAACCGCTTTGCTGGATTTGAACAAAGAAATGGCCGACAAAGTCGCCACGGAGGTGAAAGCTGAAACAGGAAGTGAATCAATCGGTGTGGAAACCAATGTGCTGGATAAAGCTTCATTGGAAACTGCTAAGGCAGAAGTAAATACAAAACTTGGAAAGATCAATATGCTGATCAACGGAGCAGGTGGCAATTCACCAAAAGCCACTTCAACAGCCGAAGTAATGACCGATGATCTTAAAAATGATTTGGGCAAAACGTTTTTCGGGCTGGATATGTCCGGATTTGAATTTGTTTTTAACCTCAACTTTATGGGCACCATACTGCCGACGATGATTCTCTCAAAAGATATGCTCGATGCGGGCGGCGTGGTATTAAATGTGTCTTCCATGAGTGCGTACCGCCCTTTAACCAAAGTGCCTGCCTATTCTGCTGCCAAGGCCTCGATCAATAGTATTACGGAATGGTTGTCCGTACATCTTGCCCCGGTAGGCATCAGGGTAAATGCCATTGCCCCCGGATTTTTCATTACCAACCAAAACCGCTTTTTGCTCACGGACGAAAAAACGGGAGACCTCACCGCCCGCGGAGAGAAAATTATTAATAACACACCAATGAGAAGATTTGGCGAAGTCGAAGAGTTACAGGGTACTGTAAATTACCTGATGTCCGATCTGTCCAAATTTGTGACGGGTATTGTACTTCCTGTTGATGGAGGATTCAACGCGTTTAGTGGGGTCTAACTTTTAAAATACGAGAGCGATGAGCATGGAGCAAACATGGCGATGGTACGGACCAAATGATCCCGTTACACTTGCCGATATCAGACAAGCCGGTGCAACTGGAATTGTCACCGCGTTACATGAGATTCCTATCGGTGAAGTCTGGCCGATTGAAGTCTTAAGGGCCAGAAAGAGGTTGATCGAGTGGGACGATAGTAAGACACCCGCAAAAGAGCGCGGGCTTACCTGGTCGGTTGTCGAGAGCATACCTGTGCATGAGCACATAAAATTAGGGAAACCGGACCGGGATGCATGGATCGGAAAGTATAAGCAAAGCATAAGAAATGTCGGAGAAATCGGAGTAAAAACAGTTTGTTACAACTTCATGCCGGTCGTCGACTGGACAAGGACCAATCTCGAGTTTGAACTGGAGGACGGTGCCAGAGCTTTGGCCTTTGATATGCTGGAATTTGCCGCATTTGATATTTATATACTGAACCGGCCAAATGCCGAAGCAAGCTATTCCGAAGAAATCCTGAAATTGGCGAAGTCAAAATTTGAATCCCTCTCTTCCGAACAGAGATATGTCTTGCAAAAAAACGTTATTGCGGGATTGCCGGGAGCTCAGGAGGGATACACCATCGAGCAATTCCTGGAAAAACTTGACGAATATAAAGACATCGACGACCAGGTTTACCGTGAGAATCTCGCCTACTTTCTCAAGGAGATCATTCCGGTGGCAATCGAAGCCGGAGTAAAGATGGCCATTCATCCGGATGATCCTCCAATTCCCTTGTTTGGCTTGCCGCGGGTAGTAAGCACCGAATCTGATCTGGCGGCCCTGCTTGATGTTATTGATTCTCCTTACAACGGTTTTACCATGTGTACCGGATCTTATGGCGTACGCCCGGACAACGACCTGACAGGTATGATCGAGCGGTTTGGCGCAAAATTAAACTTTGCCCATCTCAGAAGTACTCAACGCGACGGCATGGGAAGCTTTCACGAAGCAGGCCATTTAAGGGGCGATGTCGATATGTATGCCGTTATACTCGAGATCCTGAAAGAACAAAAACGGCGGGAAGCCGTTTATCGCCCCGATGTCCAAATCCCGATGAGAGCAGACCATGGGCATACCATATTGGACGATTTGAACAAAAAGACCAATCCGGGCTACTCCGCAATAGGACTGTTGAGAGGAATGGCAGAACTGAGAGGCCTTGAACTTGGTATCGAGAAAAGCAGTGTTGTTTATAAATAATAGATCATGAGCATAAAACTTAAAGACAATTGCAAATATGCCATACTGGTACCTACCAGCATGGGCGTGAGAATTACACCCGTAAACGGGCAACCGGTACACAGCAGCGATACTTTTATAATGCAAGCCACGAGCGCTGAAACAAATGTTGCCACAATATCTTCAATGTTGGGCCTGCCCGCTAAAGTATTGACAACTTTTGTCAAAGACAGCCCGGTTGCGAAATTCATCAAAAGCAATCTTAAAAGCAGAAATATAGATTACGAAGGCCCGGATGTGGAACAGGGAGGTCCTTGGGGGTACAGACATCAATTCAATATTGCAGACAGTGGATTTGCAACGCGAGGGCCAAGAGTTCACAACGATCGGGCAGGAGAAGTAGGCCGAACGTTAAATGTAAAGGATTTTGATCTCGACCGGATTTTTGGGGCAGACGGCGTTCAAATTGTCCATTTATCGGGACTTATTGGTGCATTATCACCTGAAACAAGCGAGTTCTGCCTGGAAATAGCCAGAGCGGCCAAAAAATTTGGCACGCGTATTTCCTTTGACTTAAATCACCGGGCAACATTCTGGAAAGGAAGGGAAAAGGAGCTTCGAGATGCGTTTACGGAAATTGCCTCGGTTGCCGATATTTTGGTCGGGAATGAAGAGGATTTTCAACTGTGCCTGGGCATTGAAGGACCGGAAGCCGGAGGTCAGGGTCTGGAAGCCAAGATCGAAAGTTTCAAAGGAATGATCGCAAGAGTAAAAGAGACTTTCCCGAATGCATCTGCCTTCGCAACCACCTTACGTGAGGTGGTTCATGTAAACCACCACAAATGGGGAGCTATTATGCTTGAAGAAGATAACTGGCATGTCGTTAACCC
This sequence comes from Cytophagales bacterium, assembly GCA_022360055.1. Taxonomy (GTDB): domain Bacteria; phylum Bacteroidota; class Bacteroidia; order Cytophagales; family Cyclobacteriaceae; genus JAAUQL01. Next base: position 13,455 of record JAKSDO010000177.1, read on the forward strand.
AAGAGACATTCATGTGCTGGATCGCATTGGCGGAGGCGATGGATTTGTCGGAGGTTTACTTTACGGAGTTTTGCGGAATTGGGAACCTGAAAAGTGGATCCAATTCGGGTGGGCGACAGGAGCCATGGCCACCACATTCCTGACCGATTACGCTCAGCCGGCCGACGAAGATATGGTCTGGAGCGTTTGGGCAGGGAATGCTCGGGTGAAAAGATAATCGGAAAAACCATGTTATATTTTAAAAGAGGTTCCGCCAAAGATTCATTGTCCATAGAGGATTTGTGGGATGGACTAACAATTGCACTGGACAAAATCGGTCCGCGAAAAAAGGTATTGGCCCTGCCTCCGGATTTCACCCGGTTTCATTCGTTTGCCGGTGAGCTGACACGGTTGAGCTACCGGTATTATGGCGATAAACTTATTGATATCCTGCCTGCGCTGGGAACCCATACAAGTATGACCGATGAACAGATTGAAAAAATGTTTTCGGGTGTTCCAAAGGATTTGTTCAGGGTCCATGACTGGAGGAATGATGTGATCACGCTCGGGGAGGTCCCCGCCGAATTTGTAAAAAAAGTCTCTGAAGGCAGAGTGGATTATCCCTGGCCGGCCCAGGTAAATAAACTGTTGGTTGAAGGAGGGCATGATCTCATTCTTTCGATTGGCCAGGTGGTGCCACATGAAGTAATTGGCATGGCCAATTACAATAAAAACATTTTTGTGGGCACGGGTGGAGTCGAGGGCATAAACAAAAGCCACTTTATCGGTGCCGCCTATGGAATGGAACGGATAATGGGGCGGGCTGTAAATCCGGTACGAGAGATCATGAATTATGCTTCGGAGCATTTTGCGCAGGACTTGCCCATTGTCTATATTCAGACGGTTGTCGGAAAAGACGAGCATGGAAAGCTTGCAGTCAAAGGGCTTTACATCGGTGATGATATGGAGTGTTTCGAAAAAGCTGCAGTATTATCTCTTGAAGTGAATTTCAAAATGTTGGATAAACCGTTAAAAAAAGTGGTCGTTTATCTGGATCCGTCCGAATTTAAAAGTACATGGCTGGGCAACAAAAGCATTTACAGGACGAGAATGGCTCTTGACGACGGGGGAGAACTGATTGTTTTGGCTCCCGGCCTAAAAGAATTCGGTGAAGATAAAGAAATCGACAGGCTCATTCGCAAATATGGATATTTGACGACCCCAGAGATTTTAAAGCTAACCAAAACAAATGAAGATCTTCAAAATAATCTCAGCGCAACGGCCCATCTAATACATGGTACTTCCGAAGGCAGGTTCGACATCACTTATTGTCCGGGGCATTTAACAAAAGAAGAAATTGAAAAGGTACATTATAAATATGCCGATCTGAATGAGATGCTTCAAATCTATAATCCAGAAAATCTGAGGGATGGCTTTAACACCTTACCAGGCGGGGAAGAGATCTATTATATTTCAAATCCGGCTCTTGGTTTGTGGGCATTTAAAGATCGATTTCAGTAGCAATCAAATAGGCAATAATTGGAAACAAACTTTTATAAATCACATAAACTGTACATACTAAGATGAAAGAATTAGCAGATATTGGTCTTATTGGTCTTGCCGTTATGGGTGAGAACCTGGTATTGAATATGGAAAGTAAGGGCTTCCGGGTTGCGGTATTTAACCGTACGGTCGCCAAGGTCGATAAATTCATGAACGGAAGGGGAGCCGGAAAAAATTTTATCGGGACTCATTCCATTGAAGAACTGGTGAAATCGCTGAAACGGCCCAGAAAAGTCATGCTTTTGGTCAAAGCAGGCAGCGCCGTGGATGATTTTATCGAACAGATAATTCCTCATCTGGAGCCCGGCGATATTATCATTGACGGGGGAAACACCCATTATCCCGATACCGATCGAAGAACAAAGTATGTTGAGGACAAAGGCTTTTTATACATCGGCACCGGAGTTTCCGGAGGAGAAGAAGGAGCCTTATTAGGCCCTTCGATCATGCCGGGAGGATCAAAAGCAGCATGGGAACACGTAAAACCAATTTTCCAGTCGATTTCAGCAAAGGTCGAGGACGGCAGTCCGTGCTGCGACTGGGTGGGTGAAAGCGGCGCCGGACATTTTGTAAAGATGGTTCACAATGGAATCGAATATGGCGATATGCAACTGATATGCGAAGCTTATCAGATCATGAAAGAATATTTGGGTATGTCGTACGACGAAATGCACCGGGTATTTAAGGAGTGGAACGAAGGCGAATTGGATAGTTATTTAATCGAGATTACCAGAGATATTCTCGGCTTCAAAGATGAAAACGGTGAACCAATGGCTGAAAAAATTCTGGACACTGCGGGTCAAAAAGGGACCGGAAAATGGACCGGGGTCGCAGCGCTCGACCTGGGCATTCCCCTAACCTTGATCGGCGAAGCTGTTTTTGCAAGATGTCTTTCAGCAATCAAGGAGGAACGCGTTGAAGCTTCTAAGATACTTTCCGGCCCCACTCCAAAATTTGAAGGAGATAAAGACGTCTTTATCGAGGATCTTAAAAATGCCTTGTACGCATCAAAAATCGTTTCTTACGCCCAAGGCTACGCTTTGATGGGTGAAGCTGCCAAAGAATATGGATGGAATCTGAATTACGGGGGCATCGCTTTAATGTGGCGGGGCGGATGCATCATTCGGTCCGTATTCCTCGGCAAAATCAAGGAAGCTTTCGATCATAATCCGGGATTGAAAAACCTGTTGTTAGATCCATTTTTCAAAGAAAAGATTGAGGCGGCCCAGGCATCCTGGAGAAGGGTTATCTCGGGAGCTGTCGCTAATGGCATTCCCGTACCCGCGCTAACTACCGCTCTCGCCTACTTTGACGGCTATCGGTCCGAACGGTTACCCGCAAATCTGCTTCAGGCGCAGCGGGACTATTTCGGAGCCCATATGTACGAACGGGTTGATAAACCACGGGGAGAATTTTTTCACACAAACTGGACCGGAAGAGGAGGTGAAACCGCCTCATCGACATATGTAGTTTAAGTATCTAGGTGAACCTACGGGATCACTCTTGTACGGGTGGTCCCGCTTATTTTTAACTCGTGAGTATTACAATAAAGGATATAGCCAAAATGCTCAATGTATCTCATACCACCGTATCGAGATCATTAAACGATAGCCCACTCATAAGTGAGGAAACCAAAGAGCGCGTCAAAGAGATCGCTGAAAAGTATAATTATCGCCCGAATGTAAGTGCCCGAAGCCTTGTATTGTCAAAATCCTACAACATCGGCCTGTTCTTTTCAACGTTAAAAACAGGAACAACTGCCAATTTCTTTCTCAATTCCGTGCGCGGTGTAAATAGCATCGTCAAAGGGAAATATAACTTACCCGTTGAAGCAATTGACGACCTGGAAAGTTTTCAACAGATAAATCCCCGAACATTTGACGGAATCATTGTCATGAGCCAAAGCCCGAACGACGATGAATTTATTGCACATGTGTTGAAAGAAAAAATTCCCATGGTTGTTTTAAACCGGGAAGTTATAGGACAAAAAGTGACTACCGTTTTGTCCGACGATTATACCGGTGCCTACAATCTCACAAAATACATATTGGATCAAGGGCACAGGGACGTGGCCATCATCGAAGGTAAGCCTGAATTTAAAACTACTTACAAAAGAAAGCAGGGATTTATAAATGCTCACATAGATGCCGGCCTGGAATTCAATGAAAGATATGCCTTCCCCGGAAACTATGACCTGGTAAGCGGATACAATGCCATGCAGAAAATTCTCGATCTGGACAAAAGACCCACCGCTGTATTTTGTTCTAACGACGAAATGGCACTTGGTGCGATGAAGGCAATTAAACAGCAGGAAATTGCCATGCCCGATGAAATATCGATTTCCGGTTTCGATGACATGGGGTTTACAGCTTACCTAACTCCGACCCTGACAACTATATTGAGACCGGTCGAAGAAATGAGTAAAGAAGGTGCGAAGATACTTCTAAACAAGATTGAAACCGAAGACGTTATTGAAACCGGCATCATTAACCTCGATACGGAATTAATTATCCGGGATTCGATAAAAAAGCTCTGAAAAGGCACATAATCATCGGAAAAATTAATTTTTAATGCAATTATATCGGCAATTTTCAGAGACATTTGCCGACTTTCTGCTAATATTGCGCAAAAAATACAAGGTGAAAAAATTAACTGTCGATCCTCGGGCCAGAGCCCTGATTTTTGATTTGGATGGAACCCTGGTGGATTCCATGCCGCTGCATTACGAAGCATGGAAAGAGGTCTGCCTCATGAAGGGTTTGAATTTCTCAGAGGAAGAATTTTATTCCCTGGCAGGCGTACCATCTGACCGGATATTCGAAATTATCAATCAACGCCATGGCACCGACTTCGAACCTAAGACCGCCAGCCTACTCAAGGAGGAGACATATTTAAGGAAAATCGATAAGCTGAAACCGGTAGAACCGGTTTTTGCTTTAGCCCGTGAATACCACGGGAAACTACCCATGGCCATAGGTACCGGCAGTCCGGGAGATCACTCCTGGGAGGCTGTTAAAGTGCTTGGCTTAGATAAATACTTTGATATTCTCGTTTCTAAAAACGATGTGACGGAAGGAAAACCAAATCCTGAAACATTTTTGAAATGTGCCGAAGCCATGAATGTCGAACCGCAGTATTGCCAGGTTTTCGAAGATGGCGATCCGGGATTGCAAGCAGCCAAAACCGCCGGTATGATACCTACCGATATCAGGGACTATATTTAAGGCCGTAAAAGCTTCAAAGCAACCCGCTAATTTCATCGACCTGGCTGTTCCGTTGTCGCTGATCGTAACGTCCCGCATTTACTGGTTTTAGTCTCTCGCTGAGACATCACACTTTATTGAAATGCCCGCTTAAGACATCCGTAATAAATCATCGCCGATCGACTACACGCCATACCCCCTAACCAAGCAGGCTTTCAAAAAACGCCTCCAAAAATCACAATATCTTTACAATCTTAAAATTTTATTCATTAATATAGGTTTTCATAACATACAATTGTCTTATGTTCGTAAAAACTCCACTCTCCTCAATTTTTTTATTTACGGCAATCTTTGGATATCCTCAATACAACCAGGATGTAAGTACTATGGTTGCATCCTTTGAAAAGTTGAATACCAATCCAATCAAGATCCATTTTACAAATTCCTTGGAAATAGATAATACGGGAGGCCACCTGCAAGGGATCCAGCGGCTAACTCACAATTTTGAAGAATACTATGTGGTTTCCGGAAGTTCTTCTACCTACTCTTACTATTCTATTATAAAAACCGGTGAAAGGAATTTGGTCATTTCAGTGAATAAAATTCTGGAAAAACCCTTCAAACACGCCGGAGGATTTCAGATTTACGAAAATTTGATGGCGATTGGTGTCGAAGATAATGATGCCAAAAACAAATCAAAGGTCTTCGTATTCCGTATAGATAATCCGGAAAAGCCTCCGACAAATCCGATTGCAATCATCGATCGGATGGGCACCTATAAGCGAGCCACGTCAGGTTGCGTCGGGATAACGGCCAAAAATAAAAAGGTGGTGGTAGTTGTTGGCGATTGGGACGCACGGCACCTGGACTTTTACCGGATAGATGAGGAAAAGCTGCACGAAGAAGGCGCTTCGCTGGAGCTTGAATACTCAATAAACTGTATAAAACAAGATAAATCCGATTGGATAAATGAAAGTTGGTTGAGCTACCAAAATATTAATTTTGCCAAGGACTCGGAAGAAAGGCTCTTTCTTGCCGCCATGGCCTGCGATGAAAACGATGAAAACGTAGTTGACCTGTATTTGGTTGAATCCGAAGATCTTTCTTCTTTTCGACTCCGGAAAGTTTTTACAAAGCGCTTTCCTCCCAACAGTAACACCAAATTTCGTTGGGGATCCGGAATAGCACTGGATCGTACCATGGGGATCGAGATTGTATCCTGCGGTGAAAATATTAAACATGAAAACCTGATCGACATATACTGAATACCGGATGTTACATCTCATATTTAGCAAAGCGTTATGCAGCAATCCGGAAGATGATGGTGTTGCACATTATTTACATGGAATCCATGAGATAATTACACAAATTGTTTCGCTCAAGTGACCTAAACCAAGGTTTTAATGCCATTCCCAAATTAGACTCTATATAAAACGTATGAGTAAATCGGTTTAACGGGCAGATGAGACCTCGCAGCACCAATAAAGCATATTTTCCGGCATAAAGATTCTGTAAATAGTCAAAATCATGCTAAGTCCGACATTGGAACGCGGAACGGGCTTCTGCAACAACCTTTAGATCTCTAATTTTTAGGCTGAGTCCTTCCTTTTTCTTCCTTGCCGAATAAATAGTAGGCAGGAAATCCAATCAGGATGGTTAAAATCGCAATAGATGATTCAAGAGGTCGCTCGAGGTAGGACAATACCAGCATTGTGACACCCGCTACAATATAGATGATCGGGGTAACAGGATATCCGGGCAACTTAAGGGCGCTTCTATTATTCATTCTCAATTTGAATAACCCTATAATTGTAATGAGTGGAAAAATCCCAAGCGAGAATCCCATATATGTAAGGATCTGATCGAAAGTCCCTGAAAGTATAATGATGACACTAATCAATCCCTGAAAAACAATGGAAAAAGTCGGCACGTGATATCTGGGATGGACTTGCTGCGCAAATTTGAAAAAATGACCGTCTCTTGACATGGCAAAGTATACCCGTGGGCCCAATATAATAAATGCACTGATGGATGAAAACAAGGCAAATGCTACTAATAAAGAAAACAATGATTCGTAGTTTGCTATAAATAAATTACCGATGGCAAGGCTTCCGATAGCAATTACACCTTCCATTTCACCCGGAGGCACTGCATAAATAAATAATAGGTTGAGCAATAAATACAAGAGAGATACGATCCCGGTTCCGATCAATAAAGACAAGGGAATGTTTCTTTTTGGATTTTTGATTTCAGACCCGATATATACGGATGCATTCCAGCCGCTATAAGCAAACATAATCCACATCAGCGAAAGACCGATCGTCTTCCAATCTGCTTTCATTATTGGTTTGGCCTCCACGGACTTCAGATTGCCGAAGTCTCCGGTTCCGGCGGAGAATCCAAATAAGATCAATCCGACAACGAGCAACACTTTTAATAAGGTGAGATAGTTTTGAACTTTGGCGCCAAAGTCAACACCTCTCATATGTACGAGTGTAAATATCAGAATTATGAATATGGAGTAAACTTTTTTCATACCTTCAATTCCCAACCAGGAGACCTCAAAAACAGAAGGAATCGCTCTGTACAGGTATTCGCTGAAACCGATTGAAGAGGCGGCGATTGGAGCCGAGAAGCCAACAACAAACGATACCCATCCGCTTAAAAAACCTAACTTATTGCTAAATAATTCGGATAAAAAAGCATATTCACCCCCTGCCTTCGGGATTGACGCACCAATTTCACCGTAGCACATGGCTCCGGCAAACGCAATAATCCCTCCTGCCAGCCAAAGTAGCAGCATGAGCTTTGGATCTCTTAAATCAGCCATTAACAGTCCTGAAGTCGTAAAGATCCCGGCACCGATCATATTGGCAATTACGATATTTGTAATTGGGAACAGACCTAATCGTCTTGTCAAAAATTCCCTCGCTTTATCTTCCAAAAAATATACTATTCAGATTTCTTATAACTAATTGATATCCCGGACCGGCTTGAATTATCGATTGTAGTCGTGTAGTTGGATTTGCTCTTTATGTACTCAACAAATTCGCTCGCGCCGCCAAATGAATTACTAACATTGTGCGCTGTAAAGCATCCTCCTACCTTCAATTTCGGATCTATGTCTTTGAAATATTGTGTGTACCAACTTTTATCGGCATCCGAAAAAACAAAATCAAATGGCCCCTGAATTTCCTTCACCAGTTCATGGGCGTCTGCCTGTCTTGCGTCAACATATTCTTCAAGCCCGGCTTTTTTGATGTTATCCACAGCGGTCTTATGCCTTCCTTCATCTATCTCGATGGTAATTACCTTTCCCCCTGTTTTACTCATGGCCCATGCCATCCATATTGTAGAATGTCCGGTCGATGTCCCAATTTCCAATCCGGAAGTATATCCGTTTTTTACAATAATCTCATAAAGCACCTGCCCATCCTGGTAAGGCACGTTCCAATATCGCCACTCCCCTTTTTTACTTTCCAAGAACTCCCTTACCTGTTTATCTATCTCTGTCTGGCTTCTCTGAGCATTTGACTGTACCGCAAAGAAAAAAAAAGTAATCGCCGGTATGATATATTGCGCTTTCATCGAGTTGAAGGTTTGTTTCCTGTTCTATTAAGTATAGTTTAAAGAGTTATCTACTGAACGTCCCAAGATGAAATTGATTTTACATATTGAAATCTAAAATGGGAATAAACGGATATTTTTTTAAGCCGGGTCAGTTGTTTGGATTTGGTCGGAATATAATGGGTAGTCCATACACCGAACTTACGATCTTACCCTGCTGCATACCGGGATCCCATATTGGCATGTTTTTGATCAGTCGAAGTGCCTCTTTATCGCAACTTTCATTTATCCCTTTTACAACCCTTGTGTCTCTGATTTTCCCTTCTTTAGTCACAACAAAGGCGATGTAAACATTTCCCCGTTTCACATCTTCGGGATACTTGATGTTTGAATTGATGTACTCAAATAAAGCATCTTTTCCACCAACGAACTCCGGGGGGACTTCGGTTCTTTTATAGATGGTTTCGCCGTCTTCGTCTACCCATGAATTTGTGAGATTGGATCCACCCAGTTCCTCCGCAAATGCGTCCTCCGCCCAGGTATTGCTCAGCTCTCCCTTATCTTCTTCATCTACCCAGGTATTGCTGAGGTGAGCTGCTTCCGACTCGTCAATCCAGTGATCCTGTGCGGTGGATTTTTCTTCCTTTTTTGACCCTTCCGCCTTCTCGGCCTTTTTTTCAGATGAGGATTTACTTTCGGTATTTTTATTCGATTCGCAGGAAAACAAAAATAATACACATACAAATAGTATACGGCAGATATGTTGGTATGACTTTTCCATCCATTTATATTTTTTTAGGTTGCTGACACTCGGAGCAATGTAGTCATGCTCGTGGGTGTCCAGAATTTGCTCCGATCCTACCTGAAGTTAATACCACTTTAAAATTAACCATTACTTATTATACATGCTAATCTTGGCCATTTTTTCATGATGTGGTGTTCGGTGTCAACATTAATATTTAAATCCGTTATCTTCGGGCTTTAATTGGAAAAGAAATTGAAATCCATGCTTAGGAAAATCGGTTGGAGCATCATAGTATTTGTTACCGTTGTTGCTCTTCTTGCAATCGCCACCCTTGCCCCCATCAATTATAATTCGGAGCCGCCTGTTGAGGAAACGTTGACAATTGCCGGATTCGATAAGACCGAAAACGGGAATGGATTGGAAGTCGGATGGTCCGCCGTGAATATAACTCCTGAAAAACCTACGGATATGGCCGGATACGGTCCGCGCGGGCCGTATTGCTCAATTGCCGATTCACTGTTTTCAAGAACACTGGTATTCGATAATGGCCTGAAAGAGGTTGTGATCATCAGCCTGGATTTGATTATGTTTCCAAGAGAGATCAGAAAAAGACTGGAATTTGCTTTGGGCCGGAAAGGTTTTTCAAAGGATGAGATTTTTCTATCGGCAACACATACACATAACGGTTTTGGAAATTTTGATACTTCAATCGGCGGCCAGTTTGCCTTTGGCGAATTTAACACTGAGCACGTAAATGCTGTCGTTAAAAACGTTTTACAAAGCATTGAACAAGCCCGGCAAAACAAATCACCTGCTACCATCGGATTTCAAAAAATCGATGCGGGTGAACTGGTAATCAACAGACTTATGCCGAAAACAGGTAAAAAGGATCCGTTTTTACGCATTTTGCATATTCAAAAAACCAATGGTGAAAGGGGAATGTTGATTTCATTTTCCGGACATGCCACCAATCTGGACGCAGACGTTTGGGAGGTGAGCAGAGACTACCCCGGAGTTTTGATCGATAACCTTGAAGATGAACCTGCCATTGATTTTGCAATATTTTGCGCCGGTATGGTAGGTAGTCATAATATTGATATTGACCTTCCAAAAGGTCCGGAGCGAATAAAAACCGTCGGGGATGTATTGACGGATAAGATTATGAACGAATTAGATGGTATTTCGTACGATTCCGCTTATGTAATCGGAAGCATGGATCTGAATGTCGAACTGGGACCTTCACAGTTAAGGATTTCAAGGTATACCCGTCTTAGGAATTGGGTATTTGAAATGCTGTTCGATCCGCTAGAAGCGAATATCAAGGTACTTCAGATCGATGAGATTCTTTTTTTGGGCATGCCCTGTGATTATTCGGGAGAATTATCCATAAATAATAACCTGGATAAGCTTGCCGAAAGCTATGGCAAAAAACTCTTTATCACCAGCTTCAATGGAAATTATGTTGGGTACATAACTGAGGATAAGCACTATAATTCCTGTAAGCACGACGAAGTCATGGCTATGAATTGGGTCGGCCCAAATCATGGAAAATACTTTACCGGTATTATCAAACGGATCATCAAGCAGACGAAATAAGATTTAATTACTTTGAACATATTTTTTGCAGGCCTAAAAGCCGATGGTGTTGAGTAAACTTCATGGCATAACTATGGAATCGTCACCCCATCTTAGCGGGTTGATATGTTGATCGGTTATTCATCCTGAAGTATTTCCAATTACGGAAATTGAATAGAGGAAGTATGCATTCCGCTATTTAATATTGATCGATAGTGGAATGCAAGGATTGAATTCTAAGACGGCATGTTATAGTAAAACCGCTCATGAATAATTTTTTCGCCCTGCCATTTCTGAACTGCGACTTCTTCCATTTTTACCCTGTTTCCATCCTGGAAAGTCGCTTCCATCCAGGACTCAACCATGGTTATTCCGGCATCTTCGTCCGAAGTAATGGCGGTAACTCCTCCGCCGTGCATCTCCTTAACTGTGGAGAGCCACTGTTTTTCAAATTCACGGCTTACGTCTTTCCCATCCCTGACTTCGCCGGTGGCTTCCACCATTACGACATCATCGTGATAATACTTTTCGAAGGCTTCTAACATCTGACCCTGACCGGTCATTGCATACAGGTTTTTAGCTTGTTGTAAATAGCTCATAGTTGTTAAGTTTTTTGTGTGTTAACTTAACTAATTACGCATGGATGGGTTTGACGTACAGAAGACAAAAATTGTCAATTTTACGACGAAAGATATCTTAACTACAGACCAGTCGCCTTTGCACTTCATACACAATAAAAAAATAATTCAGCCCGAACCCAAATGGCGGGTCCGCTGGCCTTCGTTATTCGACAAATAAAACGACAGGGGCAGCACCAGGTATGTCAAACAAAATCTCGATTGTTAAGTTTTTATTACTTAGCAAGCTGAATTTTAATTTATTATTAATATTTATTTATTTTAGCGACGCATATTATCAATATGGAGCTAGCAATAAAAATTCATAAATGCCTCACAAATGGAGCGAATTCCCATGAGCTGCTGGATATTTTTAATGAAATTCACGACAAGAATATATTGGCGCAGATCAATGAATTCTTTATGGAGGAATACAATCACACACCCCATGAATTCATTTCGGAGAAATTTCAAGTAGATGAGGTTTACGCAATTGACAGTACGTTAAAATGCATCAGAGATCCCATTGATAAAAATATAAAGTCTAGAAATAAGTTTTACCGGAAAATTGGCTATTCATTTCCGTCCTGATTAGCGACATTCGATCTATCATTTCCGGCTGCATCTGATTGCCTGTTCGATGTCGGCTATTATATCGTCCATATGCTCCAATCCAACTGAAACACGGATCAGGCCATCGGTTATCCCCACAATCGCCCGTTCTTCAACCGATAGTTTGGAGTGCGTAGTTGATGCGGGGTGCGTAGCAATACTCCGGGTATCTCCCAGGTTTGCTGAAAAAGATATCATCTTTAAACTGTTTAAAAACTGCTTACCCTGTTCCATGCCTCCTTGCAATTCAAAAGAAACCATGGCGCCACCAAGCCTCATTTGCTTCTTGGCAATTTTATAATTCGGGTGTGTCGGTAAAAAAGGATAGCGAACAGAACACACTTCTTGGTGGCTTTCAAGATGCTTGGCCAGTTGCAAGGCATTTTCACAATGCTTTTCCATACGTACAGCCAGTGTTTCCAGACTTTTCGAAAGTACCCAACTGTTAAAGGGCGACATTGCGGGCCCGGTATGTCGCGCAAAAAATCTTACTTTCTCGATGCATTGCCTAGACCCTAAAACTGCTCCTCCGATTACTCTGCCCTGCCCATCTATAAACTTGGTCGCCGAATGAGTAATGATATCCGCTCCGTATTTTGCCGGATTTTGAATATATGGCGTCGCAAAACAATTATCAACATTAAAGATCAAATTGTGTTTTTCGGCCAGTTTACCAACAAATTCAAGGTCAATGATATCGAGTCCGGGATTGGATGGGGTCTCCAAGAAAATCATCTTGGTGCTTTCTTTTATTTCACTCTCCCATTTACCGGGCTCGTGAATATCAATATAAGTGTATGAAATCCCCCACCGGGGTAATAGCTGGGTAGTAATCTGATGTGTCGATCCAAATACGGAACGACAAATCAATAAATGATCGCCCTGGTTGAGAAAAGAGGCCATGCTTACAAACATAGCCGCCATTCCGGAAGCCATGGCCATACCGTCTTCAACTCCCTCCAGCAAACAAAGTTTCTCTATGAATTCGTCGTTATTGGGATTGGAAAACCTGGTATAGATATTTCCTTTGACCTCATTTGCGAAAAGGGTTCGGGCTTGCTCCGCATCATCAAATACGAAACTTGAGGTAGCATAAATGGGAACGGAATGCTCCCTTTGGGCCGAACGTTCTGTTTGCGTTCTTATCGCGTTGGTTTCAAAATTCTTCCACTTTGCCATTGACTACTTGCAGTTTATCAGGATTCGATGATTTGGTAACTTGATGTTACGTTTGCTGTCTTTTCCAATATTTTAACCACGGAACAATACTTTTCAATAGAAAGGTCCACAGCGCGTTTTGCCTTTGCTTCCGATATTTTTCCATAAAGCTTAAAATGTATGTGAATATCGGTAAACAGGGCAGGCGCCTTGTCTTTCTCGCGTTCCCCGGTAACTTCGACTTCAAGATCTTTAAGATTTTGCTTCTGCTTTTTCAGTATCGAAATGATATCGATGCTACTGCAGCTCCCTGCTGCAGCCAAAATTAACTGCATGGGGCGCATTCCTTTGTTTCTGCCTCCGATGCTTACGGCCCCGTCCGTCTCGATCTTTTGACCTTCTTCATTCTCAGCTTCGAGGTGATATGCATTATCTAACCGATTCAGTGTAATTTTCATGTGTTTAAAATTTGCAGAAACCTCACCATGTGCCGTTGATCATCATGATCTCGTGTATCTCAATAATTAGCTCAGGCATGGCCGGTTTCATCCGTTTATACTTTTTTAGTTTGCTGGCGCACAGAGCAATATAATCATGCCCGTGTGCGTCCTGAATTCGCTCCGGTCGCACCGGTTTCATCTGTTTATATTTTTTAGTAGCTGACGCACAGAGATAGATTGTCATACTCGTGTGTATCCTGAATTTGCTCCGGCCCTGCCGGTTTCATTTATAAGCAATTACAAAACCGGAATATTGAAAATTATTGCTCGGTACTGCGCATTAAATTATTATTTTCGTTATTCCAAAATGAAATTAGGGCTCAAATTTATAATTAATACTCAAATAAAATTGAAATGAAAGAAATAACTGTTCAGGAACTCAAAACTAAACTGGATAATGAGGAGGATTTTCAACTCATCGATGTCAGAGAGCAAAACGAAAGAGAATTTACAAATATAGGTGGAGATCATATTTCAATGGGTTCCGTAATGCAAAACCTGGACAAAATTAATAAGGATAAAGATGTCGTGATATATTGTAGAAGCGGGAGTCGAAGCGGTCAGGTGATCAACTTCCTTGAAGTGAATCATGGCTTTGAAAACCTGTACAACCTCAAGGGCGGCATCCTTGCCTGGGCCGACGAGATCGATAGTTCAATTAAAAAGTACTGAAAAAACTAAAAAAGGAAAAGGCGGCAATTGGCCGCCTTTTCCTCATAGCGAATTCCTGTTATCATCAGATGGCAGCAGGACCTCGCTCGTCTGTCCTGATCCGTATGCACTCTTCCAGGGCCGTAATAAAGATTTTTCCATCTCCAATAGTACCATCACCCATCTCATCGCTGGAAGATCTCGCCGCTTTAATAATAGTATCTACCGTAATATCAACAAATTCATCATTTACGGCAATTTCCAATCTCGTTTTGGGGATCAGATCCGGGACGACCTTCATACCCCGGTATATCTCCACACTTTGCTGCTGACCGTGCCCTGAAACGCGACTTACCGTTAATCTGGTGATATCCGCTTCAATCAATGCTTCCCGAACCGCATCCAACTGAGTTTCCCGTATTATTGCTGTTATAAGTTTCATCCGTTTATATTTTTTAAGGTTGGTGACACACAGAGAAATATAACCATGCTCGTGTGTGTCCTGAATTTGCTCCGGTCCTGCCGGTTTTATTGTGTTTTCTAGTTAGGATTTAACATCCCGTATCCGTGTTCGCCGTGATATGAACTGTCGAGGCCTGCCATTTCACTTGCTTTAGAAGATCTCAGTCCTACAGTTTTGCTGACGATTATCAGAAGGACATAAGTTACGATTGCTGCGTAGGTCACGGCGATTAAAACCGCAGCTACCTGAACACCCAGTTGCTGCATTAATGTCCAACTGCCATCTGCCAGGGCAGCCGCCTCTTCCATCCAGCTTTTTCTTATAAAGAAAGTTAAGAAAATTGCTCCTATTATTCCGCCGATGCCATGCACGCCAAAAGCGTCAAGACTATCGTCATATCCAAACTTGTTTTTCAATATGATGAATATGTAACACACTCCCGAAGCTAAAAATCCAAGAATCAACGCCCCGAATGGTTGCACAACACCCGCCGCCGGAGTTACGGCGACCAAACCGGCCAGGATTCCGCTGATAAAACCCAAGGCTGTAGCTTTCCCCTGATGAATTCCTTCAATAACAATCCACCCCATGGCGCCTGCTGCGGCCGCAACCTGGGTGGCGGTAAGTGCCTGAGCCGTACTTAACCCCGAAGAAATACTACTTCCGGCATTAAACCCAAACCATCCAACCCATAGTAATCCACCGCCAATCATGGTCATGACGAGGTTATTTGGCTCAATAGCGGTTTTAGGATATCCGCGCCGAGCGCCAAGGTAAAGAGCAGCTACAAGCCCGCTGATACCTGCCGAAATATGCACAACCGTTCCACCGGCAAAATCAATTGCTCCGTTTGCGCCCAGATTGAACAAAAATCCATCTTCTGCCCAAACCCAGTGACACAGTGGATTATAGACCAAAATCCCCCAGAGAGCGATGAAAAACATATAACCTTTAAATTTAACCCTTTCGGCAAACGCTCCCGCTATCAGAGCCGGAGTAATTATTGCGAATTTCCCCTGAAACATTGAAAACACATATTCCGGAACACCACCATCCATGATCACTGTATCGATCCCCGCAAGAAATACGTAATCGGAATTCCAACCAAACCAGCCTCCCAATACATTTGGACCAAAGCACATGCTGTATCCCACGATTATCCAAAGTACGCTCATTATGCCCATGGCTGCAAAACTGTGCATCATCGTGCCCAAAACATTTTTTGTACGCACCAGGCCACCATAAAACATAGCGAGCCCAGGCACCATTAAAAGTACCAAAGCCGTAGATGTGATCATCCAGGCAGTTGCTCCGGAATCAATATCAGACGCTCCATGGGCAAATACATTGCTCGACATGAAAAAAATAAAAACTCCGAATAGTAAAATTCTACGCCGATTTTGTTTTTTCATCATATAAACTGCATTAATAAGTTGATAAAAATTAAATACTGTGAAATCAAACTCAAGGACTTCAATTTGAAGCCCAAAACTACATTTTTTTCACTTTTTTACACCTAATTAGACAAATTTATATGCAGATAACATATTTTTTTTGTTCTTAAACTCATTTTGCCCCAAAAACAGAACCAAATTGCATTATTATCACGAAATCAATTCGAGTGATTTCGCCATTACAAATTTCCTAATCAATACAGACGTTACATGAAATAATTTCATCACTTCATACCATTCAAGTGCATGCTTATCTCCAAAGTAAAGTTTTTGCAACTAATTCGTAATCATCACGTTCATCGCTTCGTAGCGTGATAAGAAACTGCGAATGTTATATTGGCAGGACAGTTATGATTGCAGAACACGTAAAAACATCATCGTTCGATCCGTAAAATAACCGGGGATACGCAAAGGATGCGTTCAACGCGGGACGCTGTGCAAAAGTATCTGAAACACATATCACGATGGCAACATGTACCAAATGCTTTTATACAGTAGATATAAATGGCAAACCTGAATCGGTATTTGACCTCGCTCTATCCTAAAAGACGATTCCATTTCACATGACCCGGCTCTGGTTAGGGGTCAAGTATGTACAATTAAACCATCCGTTTTGATTTTTCATTCTGCAGAGCTATGAATATACCGCTTAGAATCAGCAAAATACCTACAAAACCATAGATTGTCCATTGGTAGCCTTCCAACAGTGTGGAGAGTAAAAGTGCTATGACCGGCATTACCAGGGAAATGTAACCCGACTTGTCCGGCCCGATTTTTCCAAGCAAGTTCAGATAGGTCGTGAAGGCGATTATTGACCCAAATACGGCCAAATAAAGGAGTGAAGACAAGTATGAAAAATTCAAATCAATGCTAACATTTTTGCCGGACAACAACGCGATTGCAAGAACTATGAAGGCCCCATAAATCATTCCATACGCATTGGATTGAATTACGGGAATTCTCATCCGCTGATTATATGCAGATAAAATATTTCCTGTCGAAGCCAGGGTTACGGAACCCAATGCCATAAGAAAGGCCACAAAATTCCGGTCTGAAAGGTTAAAGGACGTTAGTTCATCGCGGAAAATCAGAAATATCCCAACAATTCCAAAGCCTCCGCCAACAACTACATTCCTTCTGATTGGAGCTTTAAGGATTATTGCATTGAGAAAAACATTCATAAAAATCAAACCGGAAAAAATTACGGCAACCAATCCGCTGGTCAACTGTTCTTCAGACATATACACCAGCCAGTAGTTGATCCCAAATAAACATGCGCCCTGCAGCGCAATAAAAAAGTGATTTCTTAGTGGAAATATCAGGTTTAGTTTTAAAAGTCTACTGTAAATCATTAAGATTCCTCCGGCCAAAATAAACCTGTAGCCGACAGAAAACAGGGGATCTGTATCACCAATCTGAAATTTGATGACATACCATGTAGAACCCCAGATCAATGCCGGGATTAGAAATAGTACTCCGTTTGGTAACTGCATAAAAAAATATTCGGCCGAAAATACAAGGTCGCACTTAGATTAGCTAAAGTAGGTCTGATTATTTATGTATTTAAGGACTTAGGTAATTTGCCCGTAAATTGTAAAACCCATTTAATGCATTTATGTGGAAAATCGACAGGCCTGCAAAACATCATGGGACAGCCCGCCGGGATAAGATTTATCCGATGCTCGATGCAATATTCTTCAACATCCGGAGAATAACTCCCTTGATCCATAGCTCTATGAATCCATACATGTTTTACTTTTAGCTCAGCGCATTGTTTCACAATTGAAAGCGTTACCTTCGGATGTGTACAAACCACCACTCCTTCTAATTTGGCAGGGATCTCAGACAGGTTATGGTAGCATGGATTCCCATCAATTTCGGTTGTCTTGGGATTAACGGCAAACACTTCATACCCGGAACTTTTCAACTTTTCAAAGATATAGTTTGCCGCTTCCTTTTTTGTCGAGGAAACCCCGGCCACGGCAATACGCTTAAGTTTGAGAAATTTCTCGGCAGCTTCCTTTAATGTGGGCATAAGTAAATGATTTATCTCATATGAAGAACAATACAGTTCATTAAAAAATTCGGCTATATGGAAGATATTTCTGAATTAAATCTTTAATAATAAACAGCGTTGCCCTTCTAAGATCCAAGCAAACCATCAATTACATTCAACTTCTCATACCAGTCAAATGAAAACGTCGAATCGTTTTCCATCAGATGATTTATAAGGATTTTAGCTTTCTCCAATACATTTCTGGCACTTATAGGATCGCCATGTTCCGTATAGATCTGCCCCTCTTCAAACAACAACTCGACAATCATCTTTAAGTAGGTGTTGGAAAATTTTTTTTCATCTTGTAAAAAAACCAGCAATTCTCCGGGATTTAGGGATTTAAGAACGATCGGATCCAGGTCAATCATCCCCCGATATACACCATCAATTTTCTGAAGCGCTTCTTGAAACTTACCCTCCCGCTTCAACCCTATAATTTCAGCCAGAAATTTTGCAAATTCCTCTACCATTCGAAGTATGTAATCCTTGCGAATCATGGCTCATAGATATTTTTTGGTTTGATCTGAAAGCAAAATAGATGTCAATATGTTTTCGATTATGTCATGTCCGTAGTCATTGAGTGTTTCAATGAGTTCTTTTCTTTTTTCAGTATTTTTTTTGTCCGAATCAATAATTCTAATTACTTCACGATATTCCGATATTTTTAATTCGTTTTCCAGGGCCTGAACTATGGTGCTTTTAAAAGGCGCTGCCTGTGCTTCCTCAATTTCTTCCGGTAATCCGAAATGTTCTAATTCGTCTATTGCAATCCCAAGTATTTCTCGTCCTTGTTTTTTACAGGTTTCCATCATATTCTTTGATCCCTTTGCCTCTCTGAGCGCCCAACTGCTCTGATCATATTTGATCTTCTCAATCTGGCTTATCTTCTGATTGCCCGGACCAAATATCCGCTCCAGTATAATTGTGGCTCCGGTTTTCCAGGCTTCAAGATCAAAGTCGGAAGTGTCCAATTTATTCATTTGCTTCTTGAGGAGCTTTATCTCTTGTAATCTCATAATTGCATTGATTATCCTTAATTTCTTTTACGTACAAATGCCGGTTTGTTTCCATATGTGAGATATCTCCAAAGCCATTCGATCGGACCAAAATAAAAATACTTAAGCCAACTCCAGCTAAATATGAGGACCAGGGTCCAAACGACAAATACAATTACCAACTGCCCCAGCCTGTCTACGTTTCCAAAATTGCCAAATCCATAAAATACAACGGTACAAACAATAGTCATCAATAAATAATTGGAAAAAGCCATTTTCCCTACTTTTGACAACAGACTCATTTTAAAGTATTTTGTGAGCAACATCAACAATGCCAGGTAGCCGATAGCGACAAACAAGCTCCCAAAGTAATTCCATTGCGATCCAAAAAACATCGAATATTCTACCGACCAATTGGCTTCAAAATTTTTATTGACACCATGAATGATCAGGGAGTACCCAACCGGCAATACCATCAATGAAATGATGCCGTAAAACTTTTTACTAAATCCGATGCTGAATATCCCAATCTTGAATAATGCCATTCCAATCAACATCATTGCAAAAGCTCTCCAGCCGAGCCAGATAAAAAAGATGTAGGTCTGCATTTTAAATGTTTCCGGGATTCGCCATTTAAGCTGAGCGGCCAACCCACCGGTGAGTGCAGTAATTTCGTTCTCAATAACCTCTTCCGTAGGGGCCCAGGTAAGATTGAGACGATCAACTGCCTCTGGCGGCCACATTTCCATAGAACTGCCAAAAAGCCAGTAATTGAAAGAAGGTATCGTAAATATGATCAAGCCCAGGACCAACAATATCATGGGGGAAAGCTTTCGAAACAAAAATGCCAATGCGCCGCAAACGGCATACGCAACAAGAATATCGCCATGCCAAAATAAATACCCATGGATGAGACCAAAAGTAAACAGCCAGAATAATCTTCGATAGTAAAAACGCGTTGGCCGGTATCCTCTCTTTTCCACACTATCGCAAAACAGTATTATCCCCACACCAAATAGCATCGAAAATACGGACATAAACTTTTGATCTGCCAGAACATGGCTAATTGTCCACACAGCTTTGTTGAAGCCGGTTAAATCTCCGTAGGCTGTCGGGTTTAAGTAGGCGGCAGAGATCATGGCAAAGCTTTGAATGTTCATGACAAGTATGCACAATACGGCAATACCCCGGATGATGTCAATGGATAGAATACGATTTATTTGAGGTGAAAGTGAGGTTTTATTCATGCCAGGTTGAAAAAGATCGAATACTGCTTCAAAGGTAAAAAACCTTTATTTATCCATAACCTCTATTTACGATTAAAAATCAATTTGTTGCCGCTGTCGGCAGACAACACCAGCTTGCCGTCATCAAAAATTGCTCGAAGCTCCAATTCAAGAATCTTCATAAACACTTCTTCCATTTCCATCCCGCTTTCACACATCATTCTGGTTGAGCCAACTTCGGCCATATTTATAGTCCTTCCGTCAAGCGTAAATGAGCTGAATAGGTTGTTACATCCGCCGTTACCACTAACTTTTCCATCTTTCTCAAACTTCAATACAGGCGGTTGCTCTTCTACCCTATATTGGGTATGGTTCCAAATCAAATATTCCAATTGCCAATCCTTGTCGAGCAGATCGCTCACTGCAATGTTTTCAGCGACATCTTTTTGCTCGAGTACTTCAACTAGAATATACCTGAATGTGGAACCATCGGAAGGAGCTTTTTTAATGTTTTCCTTTCTCACTTTTATTTTGTAGCTGAACCCAAGCTCGTAGTCAAATCCCTGAATGTCCTGATAGTGCATGATCCAGTTACCAGTCGAAGTACTTCTGATCAAATAACACTTTTGAGCCGTTGCGCCGGTACAATCTACTTGCTTAGGCGCAACATACAAATTGTACGTGCAAGAATACGTGAAAAGGCAGCTCAAGGTCAGCAAAATACCTTGCGCTGACTTTCTTCCTGTTTTGTTCGGAGACATCGGTTAAAAGTTAAATATTCCTTCTATAATCCATAACCAATAAAATTGCCCAAATCCATTGATTTTTAAAAACAGGTATTCATATTTTTTACACATTTCCT
This sequence comes from Cytophagales bacterium, assembly GCA_022360055.1. GTDB lineage: Bacteria > Bacteroidota > Bacteroidia > Cytophagales > Cyclobacteriaceae > JAAUQL01. Next base: position 34,681 of record JAKSDO010000177.1, read on the forward strand.
TCGTCAGGTATTTCTACCTGACGATACACGACCTGATGATACACGACCTGATGATACACGACCTGACGATACACGACCTGACGATACACGATCCGGCGGGACCGCACCGAGCTTCGATAGCCCTGGTGTCAGGTATTTCTATCTGACACGCTCAGAGGACTCAGCACTGTGGAGTTCTACAGGACTCCGGAGTCTCCGTCAGGTAGAAATACCTGACGAAACCTTCACCACCACCTTACCTGCGGTATTTCCCGTCTGGAATAGCTTGACGGCCTCCTTTAGCTGCCGAAACTCAAATGTATGACCAACGTACGGTTTCCCGAGATCCATCTTGTTAAGCACTCCCAGAATTTCGTGCAACAGCTTTGCATTATCATAAAGATAGATGAGGTTAAAACCCATCACAGATTTATTTTGCTCGATCATCTTTTGAGGATCGAGCATAGGCCGTTTATAAAATTGCCAAAATAATTTCAAATAATTGGGTTTATCACCGGGTTGTGCATACCTGGCAGAACCATAGACAATCATTCTTCCTTCGGGCGCCATAGCCAAATAGCTGCCCATAAAAACCTCCCCTCCAATACACTCCATAACTATATTCAGATCACGACCATTCAGAGCATGTTTTAGATCCTCCCGAAAATTTTTGCCCCGCACAAAACCATAATCATATCCTTCTTTTTCCAGGAATTCGAGCTTGGACGGACTGCCTACGCATCCAATGGTATAGGCATTAAATCTTTTTGCTATGCGGTTTGCCCAAATTCCCACACCTCCGGCAGCGCTGTGAATCAAAACGGTTTGTGCCTCCTTAATATTTCCAAGCTCAATCAAACCATAATAGGCTGTCAATACCTGTACGAGGTAGGCAGCACCTTCTTCAAAATTCCAGGTTTCAGGCAAAGGCATTACATATCTTGGGTCAATATTTAGGTGCGTGGTATATCCTCCAAACCGGGTAACACCCATAACCGATTGTCCAATCGTATGAGTTTTTACCTCGCCCCCTATTTTGACTACCTTCCCGGAAAATTCCAGGCCGGGAATAAATGTACCTTCCGGAGTAGCTCCATATAATCCAAACATGGCAAAAATATCGGCAAAATTGAACCCGATTGCCCTGACCTCGATTTGTACCTCGTTCGGTTGCGGATCGTTTAACTCCTCATCTGTGAACTTTAGATTGTCTATGGTACCAGCTTTAGGCGTCATTCGCCACGATTGTCTTTGCATTCCGTAGGTTTAATTATTAAAGTAATTCTATGAGTGAACAACTCCTGCATTCCTCCAGATCGGCAATATACTATTTGTATCAAATCTAAAAAAGCCACGCTTCTTCAATCAAAAATTTTTAAATGAATTATATCATTTTTTTAACATTCAAAATAAAAGTGTTATATTTCGTTAATACTCAGAACGACTTTCAATAAACTATTATTTAAAAATGCAAACCATCATTCTTGGGCGAAGCAATTTACATTAAACAAAAAAATATCAATATTAAACCAATTATTAACATTAAATAAGTCAGTCATTAACCGATGAACCATCCGTTTGAAAAGACCGAATTTGATGCCAATTCCGGCGTGACGTGTAATTTAAAACACCTTATTTTCAATAAACCTACCAGATATCCAATACCCCTCGCGCATAACATTGTTTTTTCTGCATTAACGTCGTCAAACACCGGAATAAACCTTTTCAACAAAACCAAAGCCAACTTATACATCAGAGGCCGCGCAACGGTCTCTTTATCTGAAGATCTGGACACTCCTTTTTCTGCTATGTTGATGCCTCAGGCCAACGGAATGCGTAAAGATCGCCTCGACTGTTGCCCTGCCGGGATAAACCTTCGGAGGAAATGTCCGGCGAATTTGAAACAGCGTCCCACCTGGAATCCACTGAGCGCCTGACCAGGGCTGTTGCATTTTAAATTAATGGTGCTTAAACACCGGATATTTTCGAAAATATCCGGTGTTTTCGTTATAAAAAACCCCTCAATAAGATTTTTTGAACACGTACGAATGCAGCAACCCTTCCTCATAGATTGGACGCCTTCTTCACACCGAATCCGGTATTAAGTAAGGCATCGCTCCGGAACAGGATGAAAAATAACGATGTCTGAAGGATCATTATGACCCTGCAATGAATTGATACGATGTCTTTATCGTTTCAAAGCCGGATGCAGGATTATTCTCCCTCTTTCTTGTCTTTGGGTTCAACGGAACCCTTATCAATATTTTTTTGTGCGTCCATTGCATCAGCTTTTAATTCCTTTGCACCCTGCAATAGAGAAGGAAGCTCCATCCCTGCATTCTTCAATAATTCGTCAATTGGAGGCAATGATTTTGCCAGCCCCGCCAGGAAGTCTGAGGTGGCATTTGATCCGTTACCGTTTCCCGAACCGCTGTCCCAAACCGTAACTTTATCGATCTTAATGCCCTTAATTGCTTCTACCTGGGACTTCACAATCTCCGGAAGCTTATCCGCAATCATAAGTAATACAGCATCTTTGGAATCGGACCCAGCGGCGGAAACGATCTTTTGAAATCCTTCTGCCTGCTTACTCAAAATCTCCAATATACCATTTGCTTCCGCCTGCATTTTGTAATATATCGCATCAGCTTCACCTTTAGCCTGTCGTCGAATTCGTTCGGCTTCCGCTTCCGCATCAATTTCTACCTTTTCCTTATCGATCTGTGATGGAATTACGATGTCTGCCACCTGAGATGCTTTATCCCGTTCGGCCCGGGCCACTTCCGCCTGCTGTTCGGATTTATAAGCTTCCTCCAACGCCTTGGCCTGACTGACTTTCTCAGCAGCTATGGCTTTCCTATGTGCTTCAGCCTCTTTTTCTCTTCGCTCCGCCTCCGAATTTGCGATATCAATTTTCGCCCTATTCTCTCCTTCCACGGCCCGGGCATTGGCTTCGGATACTGAGATGCGCTCACTTTTCTTTGCTTCGGATTCCCCAACATTGGCATTTGCATCGGCTTCGGATTCTCCGATCTTAGCCATGGAATCTGCCGCGGCAACTTTAATCCGTTCTTCCTGAAGCGCTTCTGCTTCGCCAATCTTGGCCTGCGCAGTCAGCGCCGCCACTTTGGTTCGTTCATCCTGGACTGCTTCCGCTTCTCCAATAGATCCATCGCGATTCTTTTCCGCCACACTCTTTCGCGCATCATTTACAGCCTTGGCTGCGGCTTCTTTACCTAAAGCTTCAATATATCCCGATTCATCCTTAATGTCCGTAACATTTACGTTGATGAGCTTTAAGCCGATTTTCTTCAATTCGGCCTCCACATTGCTTGCTACGTTGGCAAGAAACTTGTCCCGGTTACTGTTAATCTCTTCGATATCCATGGTGGCGACCACCAACCGCAACTGACCAAAAATTATATCCTTTGCCAAATCGTATATTTCCTGCTGGCTCAATCCCAGCAATCGCTCAGCCGCATTATTCATGATGCCCGGTTCGGTAGATATACCTACTGTGAATCTCGATGGCACATCCACACGAATGTTTTGTCTGCTCAGGGCATTGGTCAGGTTTACTTCAATGGAAATGGGCGTCAGGTCCATAAACTGGAAATCCTGAATGATCGGCCATATAAATGCGGCCCCGCCATGAATACATTTCGCTGTCCTTGTGCCGTCCGGGCTGCTTCCCACCTTACCGAATACAACCAAAATACGATCGGACGGGCACCGCTTGTACCTCTTGAAAATAGAAGAAAGAATGATGATCAGGAATATAATTCCTGCCACCAATCCAATTAATATATAACTCATATCTAAAAAATTAATATAACATTTGCGTTACCAATAGTATCTGATTATTGACGATCTCCAATACCTGGGCCACACTGCCCGTAGGTAATTCCTTTTCATCATCGGTAATGGCATCCATGGTTTGAAATGTTCCCTGAATTTCCACCTGTACTTTGCCATGTCCTTCCCGGTTTGGAGGCACCCTTAAATAAACTTCGCCGGTCCGCCCTATCGCATTTTCCATAACCAAGGTGCCGCTTTGGTGTAACTTGCCGATGTAGTAAAAAAGCGCTGCCATAATTACCATCATAATAAGTCCGGCTATCATGGAAAACAAAACCGCAATAAGCAACCCCAAACCCATTTGAAGAAAACCAAGCCCTGTCCATCCAAAAAGTGTGAAAAAACCAAGCACGTTTTTATAGGTGAAAAATTGCCATCCCACACCATTGTCCATATCTGCGTCAAAGGCAACCGTATCCCCGTCAAAATCGACATCCACTTCATCCGCACCGCCGCCGGCCAGCGTCATGATGATCTGCACAATCAATAAAATAGTCGATGGGATTGCGATGACCCAGTATACCTTTTCCGGAAGCAAAAGCGAGGACCACCAAGTTGAAATATCGAGTAACATCATTAAAAAATTAATCGAACGAAACAGCAGCATTCAACTGCTTTAAAGCAGAATAAGTTTAGCCATTTATTGTGATATTGCAATGCTTTTTTTGAAGAAGTTGATATAATTGTAAATAAGTGGTTTTTTTTGAATATTACCGATCGGTCAAGGTCTATGCTATCGGACAACTTCATCCACCTGCCCTTCGTATATGGGCTTTTACGCCGGGAGATTCCGCATGAGGTGGCCAGGTACCTTCGCGAGAATTCGACGTTTGTCGATAAAGGGTTTATAATCGGACAACTCTACCTGATTGAAGATTATCCGGGTGCAATTTGCACCACTACTCATCAAAAAGTTTACGGAGACATCGTAGGCGCTAAGGACTCGCAGACCTGTCAACAGTCACAGGCGTTCCTCTGCTAATAGAACATAAAACGCACCAAAACTTGACCGAGCCTCCAGCGGTCCACGAGGAATCCAGGATTGGATTCCTCATGGACCGGGGAATTATATTTTATATCCTGCTGGACCGTCTTCTACGTATTGAATGCGCTCGAAACTACTTTAACATCAAGCGTCTAAAAGTGGTACCACTTTCCTGAATTAATTTAACGATATACACACCTCTTGTTGCTCCATACCCGAAGCTCAGTTCGATATCCCCGTACAGATCGATGGAATCGTATCGCTTGGTAAAGATGTGCGTACCGTTCATATTTACTACTTCGATCACCAACGGTTGTGCGTGATCAATGCTATTCAAACGGATGTTCACGGAATTTCCACTTGTCGGATTCGGGTAAAGTACAAAATCAAGTTCTTTCACTTCGTTCAGGACTTTATTAAGACGAACCACAATAATATCCGAATATTCATATGCTCCGTCAAAATCGACCTGCTTCAAGCGATAATAATTATTCGGGTAAACCGGCCTTCGGTGCAGGAAGAAGTAGGTCTGTTTTTCCTGTGTTGTTCCGGCTCCTTCCTCCTTTCCTACTTCGACAAAATTCGATCCATCCGTGGAATGCTCAATCACAAAATAATCGTTGTTAAGCTCGGAGGCGGTTTCCCAGGTAAGCTTTACGATGCCATTCTGTTCCTTTCCTGTAAAGGATACCAACTCCACAGGCAGCGGATTGGACAGATCGGTAGAACCGAGTGTGATTATTTTTTCACTGAATGAAACCGAAGAAGAGGAATTGAAAGATCCTTGAGACTGGCTATGACCGCTGCTGAAGTTGGCCCCTCCATAATCGTCCCAGTTCGTTCCGTTCCAGACCATCACTTCCAACTGCTCGCGTTCTGCCATGGCAGAAGAAACATCGCTCTCAGCTCCCCAGCTCAAGCCAACAGTTGCCGTGACCCCGGACGGACCTGAATTGCCGTCCGAGATCTTCCAGTACTCCTGGGAGCTCATGGTAAGAATGGATGGATCGGCAGGCGACAAATTGGTGACCGATGCTTCGTTAACAGCAGATGCACCAAAGTATTCAGCTTCCCAAGCCAGACCTCCCGTTGACACATCCTGTACATAGGCTGGTCTGTAGCGAGTGGCACTTCCTATAGGAAAGGTAAAATCATCTCCGGCATTGGATAAAGTCTTTACTACACGGCCATTAACATAAGAATCTTCACTAGGACTGGTAACTGCCGCTGACGATCCCAATATTAATTTGTTGCCATTAGTATTGATAATTCCTTTCCTGAATTCCAATTCCTTTGTTATCTCAATATCTCCATTTAAGACTAAACTTGTTCCAGTAACCTGTTTATTAATATGTAATATATTGAATGAATTTACTCCAATAAAGTTGCCGGTAATAACAGACGATGTAGATTGAATACCAGCAACAGAATTAAACCAGATATCCGCATTTCCGGTCCCGCCGGAGAAACTGCCACTAATAAAATTGAAATCCGCCCACAATCTGAAACTATGTGTATTTGATCCTATATCCAAGGCACCTCCATCCAAAACTAGAGACCCCAAAATAATTGTTCTCCCGCTTGTACTACCATAATATTGTCCTCCAGTTATTTGAAAACTACCACTGACGAAAAAAAAGCTATTTGTGCCTGCTGGTGCATTTATAGTTCCACTTAATAAATTTGCGTCATTATTGACAGTTACAAGCCTGTCATTTCGCATGTTTACAGTAGCCCCATCCACCACCAAATCCTCACAAACGGTCACATTTGCATTCGGTAAATTCCGATCTCCGGATCCACTCAAAGTCAGGTTTCTTATATCCGGAATACCTCCAAGAATATCATAACTCCCCGTTCCTCCGTATTCCAGGCCACCGCCGGAGCACGAGAAAAAGGTGCCGAAGTCTCCTGCCGGTAACGACGGATTGCCGGCCCCATTATGCACGAACTTGAGCGTGCCTATCCCTTCTACGATGCCCAAGCGATGAAATTCCGTATCATTCACTTCGAGTACTCCCCCATCCTGGATCTCTGTCTTGTACAATTTCACATTGTCAATATCGAAATCCAGGGTATATCCGTTCGGGATCACTACAACCGCACCACTCGGAGCGCCTCCGCCAGGCACATCGATATCGTAGCTGTTCCCGGCTACTGACCCACCGTTCACATCCACGGTGTAGGTCGCCACGTTATCCGGTATGGCCTCATCGATGCCCGCAAAATAGTCTCCGCTCACTCCGTTTTCATCCACGCCGTTAAATACTGAAGCGGCTGAAAATGAAATGATATTATTGGTTTCATCCAGATCCGATGCGTCATACTTATTCACAAGATTGGTCGGATTGCTGAAGGCCAGGATCCTGGCCGGGATGTAATCCGCCTCGCTGTAACCCGATTCTGTCACTGAAACGTCCGTCTGATCGTAGTAAAACTTGATATCTGCTGCAAATCCGGTGAAATTATTCGCCCGAAGCGTCCAGTAATATTGCAATACATTATTTACGTCCGGCTGGGAAGGCATTCCCTGTATCCCGTCATCGACCGTGGGATGATATTCATTGGCCGGCCTCACCGCTATACTGCCGACTGTCGAACCGCTGGTCCCTCCGGACACGCTGAAATCCACAGTCACCGGGGTATATTTTACTTCGCCGATCGGATAAGTAAACATGCCCGTATATCCGGCCGGAAATATTTTGCCCAACCCATTATCGGTAAAGGAACTGTTGGTTTTCACCATGTTGGTCAGAGAGTATGTCGAAGTGGTACTTATCCATGCATTTTCGCCAAGGGTCACCGCTGAGCTGCCGATATTAAATACCCCATCGTTGAGTTTTAATCCGCCATCAATGTCAAAATCGTATCCATTGCCCTCGGGGATCACCAATCCGTTGGAATTCTGTAATGTGAGCATACCGATAGTTCCCGTACCGGAAGAAGACCGGGTAAGCTGCTGCTCTGCCGAACCGGAAAAACGCAGTCCGTCTCCGGCGCCTCCCGTACTCTGATGAGTGGCATCAATTTCAGCATTTCCTAAAACATCGATCGTATTGCCGTTGTCATCGAATATTCCTTCCGAAATGGTCAGATCATTGTTTATTGTAAAAGCAATACTTGAATTGAGCGTTCCGGCACCCGTCTTATTGAAATCGTAAAACGCGGTCGTTCCTGTCCCGGATATGCTCTGCGCCGAAGAGCCTGAAAAAGTAGTTTTGTTTGCGCTGGGCGTATACGTTCCATCATTCACAAAATCGCCCTCCAGAATCAATTCCAGAGCATTCCCATCCAGCTCAGCGCCGGCATCAATCGTAAGCGTATTCGTCAGATTCAGAGGATTCACCTGAATTATTCCTGTCGGGTAGTTTGGCCCTCCGGTAATGGTCAGGCCCGCCAAAGGTATATTGGCATTGATGCCAAATGAAGTTTGACCGGCAGGTGTATCCGAATTTCCAATAACTATCGTTTGAGTTACGTCGCTGAAAGTCGGCAGGATTCTTAATGCCGCGACACCCGGACTGGCGGTATTTTGTCTCACTAATGTTAAAGAACCTCCTGTATACGTAAAATTACTGCCTGTGTTCAGGATCTCAAATACACTTCTGGAAGCTTCCGGAGCTGCATTTTTCCCCACTACTACCGTACCCCCTGTTTGGGTATAATCCAATACGCTTTTTGTGGTGATGGGATTTCCCCGAACCTGAGAGCCGACGACCAGAGTACCAGAGCTTATGTCAATGCGGGCACTTTCGGATGAAGAATACTCGATGTAATTATTGCCATTTCCCGAGCCATCATCCATATCCACCGTGCCGCCGTCAATAATCAGCGAGCCGTCAAGAAATATCCCTGAGTCATCGCCGCTTACATTGACCTGCCCATCGCTTACCTGTAAACCGGCAGTAGCGGGAATGTTGAAATCGTCATCACCTGTACTCAGATCGATATTGATGGATGAATTGTTGATCACCGCGATCCCATTTTCGAGTGTCAGCGCCTTATCCACACCCACACCGCTGGTGGGGCCATCCAGTGTAAAATTACCATCAAAAGAGAACGAAGAAGATTGATCCGTTCCCTTGTTTACCGTAACGGAGTACAGACTGGCGTCTGCTCCACTGGTTTGCTCAAAGTTGTGTGTTCCTTCTCCGCTCAACGTCAGATGCACATAATCCAATCCGGCCCCTGAGCTCAGTTGAAGACCTCCTCCGCTCGTATTGTCCTGTATAATATTGCAGTGCACAATAAGATTGCTTACTTGCACAGGAGCATTGGCGCTTCTTATATTTACCAGGGCATTCTGATTGACCAGCTCCAGATCACCCAATACTTCAATTGTTCGGGAGGCATCGTTCGGGAAGGCGATTTCGCCATCGCCCTGACTATCATTGCCATTAATATCCAATCGAATAATTCTTAAGTCTCCTTCCACGTAAAAGTCACCCGAACCCCCACTGCTCAACACAAGATTCACATCCCCCAACAACTCAAAGTCTTCCTTGACCGTTACATCGGACGATATCTCAAAATCTCTGTCTATACTGCCCCAACCATTGCCCGCAATCATCAAGTTGGGCACTTCCGAAGGAATATGATCATACACAAAAGAACTGTTGGTGCTCTCGTAGATCATATAAGCCGAATCCTCGAGCGCAAACGCTCCCATATCTACTGAACTGAAATCCGGATCAACCTGACTACCACCTGTAGACCTCATCCAGAATGCGCCCTCTCCTTTTACAGCTTGAGCATTCATGGCGCCTCCCGGATTGATGCATACAGTAGGTCGGAACTGAAAATTATATTCATAATTTCTCGCCGTCGGATTGTCGCTCATGTCGAGCATTTGAGTAAATCGCAATTCGGCAAAAGTTTCCGTACCGTCAATCTCGATACCGTGAGGCTTCCCATCGTCATATGCCGGATCGCCATATGGTACCCAGCCGACGTAAGCGATATCTCCTGCCTTCGGATAATCTGCGGCTGCCGGCTGCCGGCTGTCGTGTGGCTCCAGGCTACCGTTAGGCGCCAGGGTCCAATTTGTTATTGTGCGCCAGTTGGTCATCGCGGCGTCGCCCAGCACCCGGGTATAATATACTTCCACGTTTCCGGTAAACCTTGCGGGTGCTCCGGCGGTATAGTTGGCCAACTCCAGCGTAAAAGGAGAAGCCCCGCTACCTGTATCGCCGTTAAATGTTATGCTATTCGTTGAGGTATTTATATTGGATGCAATTTCACTCGACCTGGTAAAAGGCGTATCGTCAAGGACTTTCCCGGGCACATAACCCGCTTCATTTCCGCCGTCCACATCATCGTCATAATAGGTAAATTGATAGGTCACTGTAGGCAGGGTGGAAAAATCCGAATAATCGACCCGCCAATAGTACGACAAAATATCCCCCGATGGATTTGTTGTGGCCAACTGGTCGTCGACCGTTCGAATGGTAATATAGCCATCGTCGGAATAGTTGCTTATCGTCACCTGAGCAGGTGTATATTTTGAATTTCCGGTTCCGGGCCCGACATCCACATCCGCATCCAGGCCATCCGTACCTATTCCAATAGGAAACGTCAGGGTTTGATCGGCATTTACATAGAGCGATAATCCGCCGTCGGAAGTATTCCCATCCAGGATGAGCATATCCTCCACGGAATTACACCCCCCGCAACTATTCCAGTCTGCCTCGCTTACATTTAAGTTTATAAACAATTTATCGATTTTAAGATTTTGATTCTTCAGATCAATTCTGCCATGCTTGTATTCCATACGTTCCATATAGACATCACTGACCAGGGTTACGATATTGCTTCCATTGTTCAAACGCACGTTCCCAAATTTGGAGGTATCTGCTGTGATCAAAACAAACGGGTCCGGTCTGAATTTGATCAAATCGTTATCGCTGTTGCTGTTTGCGTCGGTTGTCGCACCCGTAGGTTCGTATAATGTAAGATCGTCGTAGTTCAACAAGGTATCCGTGTAAACCCGTATGCTGTAGTGCGTTTGATCAAGCGTTCCGCTAAGCAATTTAAGAGCGTCTCCATTTATCCTCAATAGATTGTTTGCATTCCCCTCCCTGTTGGTACCGGTTTTCCCGGATAACAAAGTCACGGTTTTTCCGGATGGCTTGTCGATAATTAAGTTCCAAAATTGCTGTTCATCGCTGGTTCCTCCCGTACGATTATAAAATGCCATCAGGCTATTATCCACTCCATTGATGGTTGTGGTATTTTGCTTGGCTCCGTCATACAGATAGTCCGCTCCGTTTTCTATGACAAAGTCACTGCCAATTTCAACATCATTGCCGTTGTGGTCAAAGGTTACTCCATTTTTAATGGTGAGGTTATTCAATACGATAAGGTCGGGATCAAGTATGGTTTCTCCCTGAATCGTATTTGTGATCAATTCGATTTGACTGGCGCTGCCTCCATTTTTATCTAAGGTCAGATTCCAGAAAGGAACGGTCGAAGCAATTTCGGCGTTTGTATTGTTTCTGTTCTCAAC
>JAKSDO010000236.1 GCA_022360055.1 Cytophagales bacterium
ACCACAGTTCCATCGTCCCCGGTCACCTTCCGCACTTTGCCGTAGGGCGTCCAGTCTATGATCACCCCCTCCCCTATATCACTGATCAGGTTGCCGATCTCATCATAAGCATACTGTCCTTCCGCCGGTATGGTCACCTGCCCGGCCGGCCCGATCGAAGCGGTGAAGGTAGCCCCGTTTTCCACCGTCGCCCCCGGTCTGATGACGATGGACTCTGTCGCTTCAAGATCAACCGTACTCCCTGCAGTCACGGTGGCCCCGCTGTCCAGCGAAATGTGCCGGTACTGCCTGCCGTCTGCCACCACGGGGTTGCTGTTGTAGCTTTTGCTATAAGGCACTTCCGGGGTATATACATCCCCCATCTTTTTCAGCCTGTTGGTGCCGGCAAAGTACTCGTAGTTGAAGTCATGTGTCAGGACGGTCTGATCATTGTGGCGCTTCAACGTGCGCAGGTTGCCATTCGGATCATAGCTGTAGCTTGCATCATACGCCGCTGTGCCTGTCCTGCTGCCAAAACCGGAACCCGGCGTATAGCTTGTCAGGCTTTTTGCCCCCACGATCCGGTGCAACTGGTCGTAGTTGTACAGCAACGCCTGGTAGCCCTGTTGCGGATCATTGCCGTCTTGTCTGCCCACCTCGGGGAGATGGGTCGCCATCCAGGAGATGTTGCCGTTGTACAGACCTGTCGTACCCATCTCCGTCGTATAGTGCAGCCAAATGCCGTCGCGGGGATCGGTCGTAATTGTGGCTGCATCGACCGGCGCATAGTCTCCGTCATAATACCCCAAGGTATAGGCAAACTCATCCCGGGCAATGGCCGAGCCTGAAGCGCCATCTGCTCCGGGGTCACCATCAAAAGGCATGTTCACGCCTTTGATCCATCCCTGAAGCGTGTAATAGTAGTCCACCCCCTGCACCTTGTACTCGCCGAGCTCCACCCGGGCCAGGGGTCCGTGCGGATAGTAGAAATAATCCGCATCCAGGTCCCAGATAAAGCCGTCCGTCGAAGTATATACTTCCTGCAGCCGGTTGTCCTCATCGTACCTATACCGGTGGATGAATTGATCTTCCTCTCCTTTCCGGTAGATCACGTAATTGACATTGCCGCTGATCAAGTCGTAGATGTAATCCGTCCGCTTCCCTTCGAACCCGGGGATGGCCTGCACCAGTGTTTTTACATTGCCGTGCGGATCGTAGCTGTAATATGTCGCTACCGGACTGCCGCCTTCATTTTCCAGCACTTCGACAAACGACACCCTGTCCCGCAGGTTCTCCTGCTCAAAGCCCGCAGCGCCCGAGGGCAGATCGTAATGCGTCAGCGTCATGTCGCGCACCTCGTAGCTTGCCCAATCCGGGAATTGAGCGCTGTCCAGCAGGGCTTTATCCATAGCGCCCACATAGCCCACTTCACCGATTTCCACGATCCTGCCCAAAGCGTCGTATTTGGTGTAAGCGTATTTATTGCCGGTCGCTTGCTTTGCATTCTGCGAGGCCCGCAACTGGCCCTTGCTGTCGTACCAGAACCGCGAAACGCCCGCATCCGGGGATTGCTGCCAAATCAACTGGTTTAATGAATTGTACTTATAACGTGTCGCTAGGGTATGCGCCGGCTCGGTGATTGTTCCGGCTATGAAATCCTCGACCTGGGCGCCTGTCAGCGGATTCACGCCTTTGGGCGGGACGGTCTGCGTCAGGTTGCCCGCCTGATCGTAGTAGTACAGCGTGTAGTGGTATTCCTTTGGTGTATAGGAATAGCTCAGCTTTTCCGTAGTATTGGCCAGACAATTCGTATTGTAGGTCGCATAAAACTGTTCGACCTCCTCTTCGATCAGGGTTTCGACTGCTTTCTCCACCAGGATGGTACGTTCGTGTTCCAGTCGAGCCAAACATTCGGCTATTTCCTGTTCGAAGTCTATTGTCACCGTCATTTGCTGCAGCGTCGGGTTGTTTTGGTCGTATTCGAGGCAAATGACCTTAGGCACGAGGTTTGACTTCCGTACATATTTGATCCTGCTGATTAACGTCAAAGCCGACAGTGCTTCATTGGTAATGATGTAATGATAATCACCTTCATCTAAATCTGTTACGTTATCGATAATCAGAGTATGATTTGCTGTATCTAGGGTTGTGATAGGCACACCATCTTTAAGCCATTGGTACTTGCATGCAGGTAATGTATTACGATCAACTGAAGCTTCGAGTGTAAGTGAATTACCAATGGTTAATTCAATGAACTCAGATACATCCACTTTATTTTGTGGAGTGTAGTAAAAGCTAAATGCCCCTTGATAAATTGATCTAAATTCAATAATATCCTTGAATACATGATTATTTTCTTTTATGCTAAAGAAATCCAAGGACGCTATTTCTCCTATACTATTAGGTATCACACCACTGAATTGATTTTGTGTCAATACCAAAGAGGTCAGATTTATTAAATTGCCAAATTCATAAGGAATTATTCCTGTTAAAGAATTATTGTTTAACCACAATGCTGATATATTGGTCAGAGAACTAAGTTCAACCGGCAATGAACCATTTAATTGATTATCTCCTAAAATCAAAGAGGTCAGACTTAGTATATTTCCCAATTCCATGGGTATTGTTCCTGTAAGTTGATTATTACTTAACCATAGACTTTCAAGATTTCCCAAATTTCCGAGTTCCGGAGGAATGACTCCAGTTATTTGATTTTCATGTAGTAGCAAATCCTCTAAATCGACAAGATTACCAAGTTCCGGAGGAATAGCTCCTGATAATTGATTATTATTCAAATGTATTGACTCTAAGTTTGTTAAGCTGCCAAGTTCGTTCGGAATTGTCCCGGTTATTTGATTCTCCGCTAAATGTAATCTTTTCAACTTTGTTAAGTTACCTAAACTTGAAGGTATAAATCCGGATATCTGGTTTTTGCTTAGATAAAGATGTTCCAGATTCGATAACCCTCCAAGTTCTGAAGGGATTTCTCCGGACAGGCCTGATTGATTTAATTCTAGATAAACCAGATTTGTTAAATCACCCAATTCGTGTGGTATTGTCCCTATGAAAGTATTTTGTCCTAACCAAAACTGCTCTAAGTTGGATAAATTCCCAATTTGAGGTGGAATATTTCCTGTCAATTGATTAGTTGATAGATTTATATATTTTAGATTTTCAAGCAATTCAATTTCGCTTAATATGCTCCCGGATAATTGATTCCAACGTACATTAAGATATTCCAAATTAAGTAAATCAAAAAGTTCTATTGGAATGCTTCCTGATAATTGATTTCTACTCAAATCCAAGAGTACAAGGCTTTGAATATCTCCAATTTCTGAAGGAATAGTTCCGGTTAGATTATTTGATGTTAAATCAATTGAGATTACGAACCCTTGAGCATCTAGCGTTATACCATGCCAGTTACTGATATCATCCGTAAACTCTCCGTTTTGTTTCCACTCTTTCCCGGCCGTTATACCTGTCCAGTTATCTCCATCCGTGCTATTGTATAAAGCTATCAAGGCATTCCTTTGAGCAGGAGGAGTTATCGGAAATCGTGCAATGATCATTTTGCTATACAATGTGAGATCTGGTACTTCGTCATTAATTACTTTGTAATAATATGATCCAGCATCCGAAGCCCCTACTGAGCTTATCGTGTAGGTATGACCATCCTCCGTTGGTAAAGGAGTAAGGGCGATGTCGTTTTCGCCATCTATATATTTAAACCATTGGTATTTCGATAGTGGAGTGGTATTTCGTTCAGCATTAGCAACTAATGATACACTATCCCCAAGATTCGCAACAATAATTCCTCCAATATCAACTGAGTCCTGAGGAATATACTCTATGTGCTGACCAGAAAATTTAGAAATGATATCTGCTAATCCATCAAAACCAATACGATTATTACTTATATATAGCGAATCAACAAAATATTCCTCACTATAAAATGAAAATACGTTTGTCAACTGATTGTTTTCTAAATGTAGTACTTCTAAATTCTGCTCATCAAAATTGATGAATATTGTATCAGTCAACAAATTGTTATTTAAATACAATTCTTCTAACTGACCGAGATTAAATTCAGCTACCTGCGAAAATGATGTCAATTGATTATGACCTAAATGCAATACCTCCAAACTTGGTAAACCTCCACTTTCTACAGAGAAATCCATTAATTGATTACTATTTAAGTATAATTCTCTTAGATTTTCCAGGTTTCCTACTTCTGGTGGAATTGATGTCAATTGATTGTTGCTTAAAAACAATTCTTCTAAGTTGTATAAATTGCCGATTTCAGGAGGAATATTTCCAGTGAACTGATTGCCCGATAAAGCCAAATACATCAATTCCGATAAATTCCAAATTTCTACCGGGATAACACCTGTCAATTGATTGTTTGATAAAGATAAGTGCTGCAATTCTGAAAAATCTCCAATTTCAACAGGTATAATCCCTGTCAATTGATTGTTGCTTAAAGACAAATCTACTAAACTTGACAAATTCCAAATTTCGGTTGGAATGGCCCCTTCCAAATGATTATTTGATAACCACAAAAATTCTAAATTTGATAAATTACCAATCTCTGATGGGATCATCCCTGTTAATTGATTTTTGGACAATGAAAGATATACTAATCCTAATAAATCTCCGATTTCAACAGGTATAACCCCTGTCAATTGATTACCTGATAAACTTAAACTCCCAATATTTAGCAAATTCCAAATTTCTGGAGGAATAACACCTTCCAATTGATTCTCATCTAAACATAAACCTTCTAAATTCAATAAATTGCCAATTTCAGACGGTATACTTCCCGTTAATTGATTCTCATCTAAATATAAACCTTTTAAATTCAATAAATTGCCAATTTCGGATGGTATACTTCCCGTTAATTGATTGTTAATCAAAAGTATGTTTTCTAAACTAATTAAATTGCCAATTTCAGATGGTATGCTTCCGGTCAATTGGTTGCTACATAAATTCAAATATTTTAAATTCAACAAGTTTCCTATTTCCAAGGGTATATTTCCTGTCAATTGAGTGTAATTTAAATTCAAACATTTTAAATCCAATAAATTGCCAATTTCAGATGGTATACTTCCGGTCAATTGATTGCTACTTAAATCCAAATATTTTAAATTCGATAAATTGCCAATTTCCAACGGGATGTTTCCTGTTAATCGTGTACGATTGAAATCCATTACTTCTAAATTTACAAGTTCACCAATTGGTGGTATTGGTCCCGTTAATTGAAAGTTGAAATATAGATCTAAGATCTTTAAACTAGTTAAATTTCCCAGTTCAAATGGCAATGGCCCAATTATTTTGTTAAATCTCAGATTCAAAATTTCCAAACTTCCTAGGTTTCCAAGTTCTATTGGAATGGGGCCAGAAAGGTTTTTCGACTCCAACGTAATATTAATTATATTCCCATTTTCATTTAATATTACCCCTTCCCAATTATTGATATCCTCTGTGAACTCGCCATTTTGTTTCCATTCCTTTCCAGAAGTAATCCCATACCAATTATCTCCGTCAGTACTATTGTATAAGGCAATCAATGCCTCCCTTTCTATTCGTTTGATGGTTGAATCATTTTCTTCAGGCGCCATACGAATAATTTCCGCCGTCTGGCGACCGGTATTTATATCGGATTTAATACTGTTTATTATTTCTTGCTTCTTAACATTTATCTGACCGTTGATAAGAGCGTTCATTTCCTTTTGACGCTTTTTCCTTCTTAACTTTTCTCTTTCCAAAAATCTTGCTTCAATTTTTGCCATGTGCCGGTCTATGTATTCCCTATCTTCTTCTGCACTTCGGCGGACAATCTCCTGTTGAGCCTCAAAATTCCGTATCTGCTCTTTTGTGGTATTGGCTGTATCCATTTTAGATCCTTTATCGAAGACGTCTCTATATCGGTTAAAATACTCTTGCTCTTGCACCCTCATTATACTGTCCGTAAGATGTTGTAGCCTCAATTCTTCTATGGTATACAATGAATCAAGGTTAAATACTTCTTGTTGTTCCATGTAAGCAGGCTGCAAGTCCTCTGTTGAGATCATTGTCAAAGTTTGAGCAGCCCCAGGGGCTGGAACATATACAATCGTATCACGCACACAGGTAAGCGGGTTTGCTTCGGCAACCGAACCCAGACCGCAATCGTAGCTTGTCAATACGGTCTGTATATCCAACAGGTTCTGATCTGTTGTGAGATCACTATCTAGCACCAACCTGAATACATTTCCGGGGTTGCTATCAAAATACGCTTTCAGGTATCCATAAATCGCACTGGAATCCGCAGAATTCAGGGTAATGTTACAGACCGATGCGATGTTATCCATAACAAGGGCGATCTCCACAGTGCTCACACTGTCGGTAACCCCTTGAGCTATCCCCCAGGCTTCGATCTGATTCGCCTCCGCGGGCATCGTATCCAGAAGCTCAAGCGCAGTTTTCAACGCCGTACAGGCTTGTATCTCCGGAATATCCAGCCTGGTCCTGCGCTTGGCCTCCATATAAAAACTCTTGTATAAGGCCCAGCGCTGCACATCCAATTCCGTATCGTATTCCGCCGGGCTCAATTGGGCACTCCGGGACATCAAATCCCAATACAAGACATGGTATCCTCCCTCGTCGTCAATGGTTCCCTCCTCGTTGAGATAGTAGCTCCCGTTGTTCGGGTCCGTTATATCAAGTATCGGGCCCGACATGACGTACGTGTCCACGACTCCGTCCCAGTTCGTATCGTGCGGGATGTTTTCGATCGTGACCGTATTCAGGTAGGTGTTCAGGGTCGACTTGTAATCGTACCCGCTTAATCCGGGGTCGTTGAAGAAGGGATCGATGTCCTGTGCATGGTTGTAGCCACCTGCCACTGCTGCGCTCCAGCCATCATACCTGTTGAGCTGAATATCAAAGGCATGGCTCCTCTTATCCTTCACGCAAAACTCATAATGACAATAATCTGCATGAGCTATGATATCTTCTTCGGTGACCACATAATCCGGCCCCTGAGTGGCCTGGATATCGCCGATGATGGTTTGCCGGATGTGCTCGCAATTTTGACCGGTGATGTTTTCTATCGCCTTGTCGATGATTGCTTCGGCCTCGTCGCAATCCACACATATGTCACAATTCGCCGAATCCAGTACATAGCTGTTTTCGATCTCGGTGATCCTGGTCTGAACGGTGGGTTTTGTACGCACCAGTGTCTCCACCTCCTCGAATGAAAGCTTGCGGGCGGTCAGCTCTTTTGCCAGGGTATATTCTCCAACTTCCGTAAATGCCACCGGTATCGTCACAAGCTCAAGTCCGGTCGCAGTGTTGCAGTCGCTCGCCGTAAGCGCTTTCTTCTCATAACCATACCCCGAAACGGATTCATTGCCCGGTATGGCCGACAGGTCCACCGGCATTCCTTTGGGGTTCCTAATGGTTATCTTCAGGTCGTACCTGCACGCCTGGCATCCTATTTCCGCCACATCAGCGCCCAGGGCATCCAGGTCGTAGGTAAAGGTATAGGCGGCACCCGGGCCGGTGTTCAACAGCCTGTGTGTGGTTTTGCTCGTTCTTCCGATATGTTCATGCTTATCGCTGATGTCTACCGAAACCGGATCGGACGACAGCGAGTCGTAGCTTGCCAGCCCTTCTACCTGGTCCGGCCGGTTCCCTGCCAGCGCAGTGGCCACTACCCGGCCCTCCTGATCGAGATAGGATATGCTGAGCTGCCCGTTCGGGTCGACCACGGCGTGCTTTTTATAATGGCTTGCTGCGCCGGCATTGCTGCCAAACAAACGGATGAGCTCTCCTGCTGCCGCGCTGCCGTAAAAAAATCTTGTCGCATGGTCGCCATCGATCCTGAATTGCTCCCCGATACCGGATTGACTCCGAAGCCTCCCCGTATTGTCGGGTGTGAACGACCTCTGGCTGTACGCATAGCCCTTGCCCGCAGGAATATAATCCCGGTGGATCGTGGAAAAATCATTTGACGGGGAATAGTAGGCCCCGGCGCCACGGATATCCGAAAGGATGGAATTTTCCAAAAATCCGTTATCATAGTTGAATTTGTTTCTGATGGCCGAGGTCCTGGCGATGATTGCCGAATCCGCGGGCTCAAAGGTGTTGAAACCCGGTTTGTATTCAAGCGATCTGTTCCGGTCCGGGACGGGCGCCACATCCAATACCGGCCGCCCTTCATAGTCATACAACGTTTCTCCCACCATCGAATATCCCTCCGAGCTCAGGTTGGTGATCACCTGCCTGCTCCGGAAATTACCGTCAAAGTAACTCATCACATGCTTATGGCGGCCATCCTCGGCAAATGAGGTCCGGATTTGCCAGTTCTTTCCCGCTTCGGGATTATCGATAAATAGCGGTGTCCCCGGCCCGTACTGCCATACCCCGTTAATCCTGTGCCCCGGGTAATCCGGGTTTACACCTACCGACCTCACCCGGAACCACAATTCTCCTTTGGGGGAATAAGGGCTTAAGTCATAATACGTTTCGCGGGTGTTTATGCGTACGGGCGCATTAAAATCAAAGGCTTCCGGGGGCGTGGTCCCGGTAAAGGCTTCACAGCTATCGATGAATACCCATTCCAGCTCATATTCGATGACGCCTGCACCCCCTTCGTCCCAGGTAACGGAGATCTCATTTGATCCTATCCCTGCATAATTCAGCGCAAACAAAGCCGAAGGATCATAGTTGCCCTCGTTTATTTTATACATCCTTTGCATCAGGGAAATGTTATTTGCCGGTACGCTCCCCGATTGCGTTTGCCCATGAATGACAAATGTATAGTGGTCCGCACACAAAACCGTATCCGGATGAAACACGGAATACAGGAATTGCTGATCTTCCATATTCAAATGCAATCCCTTTGTCCACAAGCTCAGGCCGCCTTTTTTCAGCTCTATTTCCAGGTCTGCGGTCCAGTTTTCCGTCGTGGACCGGTCTCCCAGGTCATAGGATAATTGATACACCAGCAGGTAGCTCCCTTCCAGGCATGGAGGCGCCTGAAACACTTCATATTCCTGTCCGACGGCCAGGCTGTCATACGAATAGATCCTGCTTACCGGCGGCGCGAGCCCGGCAGGATCTTCAAGTCCGGAAAGTAAGGCGGCCGGGATCGAATCGTACGCCCGGTTGAGCGCCGGCAACGTATCGAAGGCATGCCGTGCAAAAATGTACTGCGGCAGGTTTGCGAGCAGCATAATACAAGTGAGAAAAAATGTAAGTTTCATGTACTTCGGTGGTAAACGTCCAAACCTGACCGGGGGCAACCCAAGCATTGCTTTATCCCCCGTACTTCGAATTGTGTCCCTGACCGGGCTTCATACACCGGTTCGCTGTCAATGACCTGTAAATACTTAAAAATCAGCCTCATTCCTTTTTGTGCTTCTTCAAAAAATGTCCAAACCTTTACGGGTTATCCCCGAGCACTTCGTATCCCGAATAGCCCAAAGCGGGTTTAAGGACTTTCCCGCTCTTCACGATGTATCTGCTTTCGCTAAAGGTTCCCGCTTCGATGGCGGGATCCGGAATAAATTTCTCAAACCTTATTTTCACATACTGATCTCCCCTAAAACGTTCTTTGTCATAGTGGTAGCGCAACTCTTCGATCGCTTTGGTGTTGCGGTTAAAACGGATATCCGTGTGGGTGATCGCTCCTCCTTTTTGGCGAACCCGGAAATGTATCCTATCGTGATCGCTTCCTATAATTTCCGGCTCATCGAAATAGGACAACAGGCTGTCCAGGTCGGGGAATACCGCCGGCCGGAGCCGACGCTCCTTTTCGATGCTCCTTTTCGAACAACTGATCTGTCTGATCTGCCGGTTTACATGTACGAAATATGCATCGTTATACAGCATGTCATAATTGTTCAATTGAAAGAGGTAGTTATCGCCCTGTTTCAGGATGTCCACTTTTTCGCTAAAGAACGGAGCCGGAGCAGCCGGGCCTTCAAATGCATCGATGTGCATCACGATATGAAGGTTTCCGGCCTCCCTGTATTTGTCCTGCATTTCCTTTAATGCCGCCTTCAGATCCTGTGCGTACATATCCTGCCCTGGCAGGAGCACTGCAAGCAGCAATACTCCGGCTATTCCTTTTCGGGGTCCTATGTGTTTTGGCGTAAATTCTTTAGTTGCATTCATTGCTTTTTAATTTTCCTTCCATTCCGTCCTGCAACAAACAACCAATGGCCTATCCCTCCCCGACAAGTCGGGGAGGTACGGGCTCTTCTCAAAAGAGGATTGATTGTTGAGGTGTTCGATCAATTTCATTGATTATATTCTATTAAATGGTCGTTCGATTCGCTGATGGTCTTTATCCCCTTTTCCGTTTCTTTTTTTACAATTCTGAGCTTGCCCTCCTGGTCGTAGTAGTAGAGCGAGGCATAGTTGTTTTCATCCAGCACGGCTTTCAGTCGAAGCGTTTCTTCCTCGTAGACATAGGATTGCATATTTCCGTCCAGCGGATGCAACCGCAGATCGTCGTACCAGGCCGTTCCCTTGCTTCCGGGTTTGAAGGTTAAGTCAAATTTTGCCGCCGATAAGGGGTAGCTCAGTATGCCGGACAGTTTTTGCCAGCCTTCGATGACCGGACCTTCGGGCGCGTAATTCGCGGAGAATATTTCCGCCCCGGCTTCATCCCTGACCGTAATGGTCAGTCCTATGTCTTCAGCCAGCTTCGGCTCCGTCAAGTGCATGTCATTGACCGAGACCCAGCAACCGATCAGGTAATCCTTGCCCGGGATCAATGTCAAATGGTCCTGCTCCCGCGTACTTATTGCCGTTACGCGCAGGCTCTTCTTCCCCGAGTGTGCGACGGTTTCATCAATATCCGGTCGGTCCGGCGTCTCGTTACCATAGATATTCCCTATCCATCCGGCCCACAGATGCGGCATCACGGATTGCTCGAATAAAATAATGGTCCAGTCGGGATTTTCCGGATATGGTTTCATGCATATTACCTTGTTGTCGCTCACAACTTTGGCCGGAAAGCCAATAAACCTGAACGGCCGGAATCCGTATACGGTCCAGGAGTCATCCGTACTCAGTGAAGCCATATCCGCTTTCACCAGCGCCAGGGCCCCCATCCCCACAGGGACCTCGAGGAATTTGATAAACGGTTGCGTTTCATTCACCAACCTCCAGTTTCCGGCGGATTTACCGTCAATATCCTCGAACCCGGTAAATGCCATTTCCCGGTACTTCATGTTTTGACCGGTAGCGGCAGGAAGCTGCCCGCCGTAGCCGTAGATAGCTGAAGAATAGTTCCCCAGGATATCCTTGTTTTCAAGCTCGAAGCCATACTCGCTGTAATTTGTGATATCGTTGGCTTTCAACCAGTTGGGGATCGCTTCCAGACCGGCGTAATTCCAGTTAAACGCATTGAGCGAAAAGGTCCCGTCTCCGGCAATCTTCACCGGATCCGATGAAGATCTTTCGACCGTATAGACGTAGGACCCGTTATTCCGCCACACCCCCATGGTGCCGCTCTGATAAGGGTTTTTAGCGCTTACGGTGACGTCGGAACGAGGTATGGCCCAGGTATCGGCAAACGTAGACGCGGAAGCGGACAGGACTTTTTCGATCCGCCGGCTGGGGACATTGACGGTTGTTTCAACAAGGTCCAAATGCTGCTCTGGTACTACCACTTGCTTGCTTACCGTATCTGCCTGAATACCACATAACGAATCGCAATGATATTCTACAGTAAATGTTACGTCGTATGTACCCGGGGACGCATAACTGTGATATGGATCCCTTTCATTCGAGGTTCCACCATCACCAAAATTCCAGCTATAGGTCAGTTCTTCACAACTATGTACAGGGGATGTAATTGTAAAATTGTTAGTACAAATGAAAGGGGTAGCTGTGAAATCAAAATCAATCTCTACACATTCATAAGGTATTATCCGTTGAATTCTACTCTTTAACGTTAAATTTGGTGCATCGCTGTTCTGAATATAATAATGGTAATCCCCATAATCTTCCGCTGAAAAATCATTAATTGTGAATGTACCATTGCTCACATCGAAAGTTGTGATTGCTACTCCATCCTTGAACCACTGATACTTACTTGGGGGGGCGGTATTACGATCTACGTTGGCATTTAACATCAGAGGTCCGCCGATCAGTCGGGATATTTCTATTTTTTGATCCACAGAATCCTGAGGTGCAAAAGAAAATTGTGGTATATTATTAATGAAACCCTTTGAAACGAAATCTTCAAACGTAAATTTGTTGTGGTATATGATTAACCTGATCAATGAAGGGAGCTCGCTAAGTTCACCCGGCACTGAACCACTTAGTTGGTTGAATCCTAAATTCAATATTTCCAAGGTCGATATACCAGCGAGCCCCGGAGGTATTTGCCCTTCAACCTGATTTATGAATAGGTTTAAATTTTTAAGTTTTAGTAACTCACCAAGTTCAGGTGGAATTGATCCAGTGATTTGATTACTGTTCAACCCTAAAAAAAGTAGCTCTGATAATCTTCTAAGTTCAGTAGGAATCGAACCGATTAACCGGCAATGAGATAAAAACAAATCGCGCAGGTTTGACAAATTACCAAATTCGGGAGGTATTGAATCGTTAAAATCGTTATATATCAAATCCAGAGCCACAAGATTTGATAATGAACCCAGTTCGTGCGGAATAGGCCCAACAAGTTGATTTTGGTATAGATATAAAGCTTGTAGTCTGGTAAGATTTGATAATGAACCTGGAATTTGCCCATTCAAATTGTTAATACCTAAACGTATAGCGACAACATAACCTTCACCATCGACGGTAATCCCATACCAATCATTACTAACGACTGGATTAAAATTCCCATCAGCATCTTTCCAACCTGTACTATTAGTCCAATTATCTCCATTCGTGCTGTTATACAGATCGATTAGAGCATCACGATCCTGTGCCAATTCTCCGGCATCTGCTACAGTAGTAGTCCTACTGGGAATTGATAGCTGAACAGATTTTTGAGCTTTTATTTCCTCCAAAATTTCATTGATAACCTGTTGCCTTCTTAAATTCACAATAGAGTCTTGAAATTGCTGTTGTTGTTCAATGTATTGTTCCACAGCCTTGTGCTCATCAGTAAGATTTTGAGCGTTTACGATCAACCCTGTGAATCCGCTCAGGCAAAGGATGAGTAGCGTACACCCCAAAATTCCCCTTATTGCTCCTACCCGTCTGTCTGGCAGAGAGGAATTTCCCAAGAAGGACTTCAAAAGGTCAATCCCCCCACCCTCCCCCGACTCCTCGGGGATGGACAGGCACTTCTCCAGAGGGGAGCTTGCCGGATACCGGTAAAAAAGAATAACAGATTTCATATTTTACTTTACTTCAGGTTCCACAACTGTTGCACCGAATGAAATTGACGTACCTCCCTGAGTCGGGTCTTCCAGCGCAGTGATGCTTCCGGCGCTGACGGTCAACTGGTTCCTTTTTCCCGATCGGGTAATGAGACCGGTATAGCTGTCTTCCTGCAATAAGCCGTCGTAATAGATCAGGTCCTTGCCTTCGTCCTCGCCAAGATATATGCCCAGGCCTACCGCAGTGGTATCCGATGCCGTTTTGAGGATCATTTCATCCCCGGGGTGCATGACGGATTTCACACCGGGAGCTAAAGTGACGTGGTACATGTTGTCTTTGTACGCCGTCTTCTTTACGGAATTCAGGCTCAGGGTCAGCCCGATGTTTTCATAGGCCGGTCCCATGCCCTCATATTCATAATATGCCGGATGATCGTAGGTGTAAACCGGATCGTCAAAATTGTTATTGACCAGACTCAATACAGGTTGACCGGTAAGCTTATCCCATTTCAAATGCTGCGTTTTCACCCGGGAACCCCCGTCGTACGCCTCGATGCTTTCCAGGATCCCCGACCTGAAAATCACTTTGTTGGCCACAATGGTGTTCAACTCTTTTTTATCTTCGCTGGCATTGGGCCAGACCGTAGGAAATGGCACCGTAATTACGACAAAGAGTAATGGTATGGCACAAAAATCGGTATTGTAATTTGCTCCCGCTTCCCACGCATGGTCTTTGCGCTGCCGGGCGTCCACAAAGAACTCCTGCTCCTGCCCAAAATACACTTTGCTAACGGAAGGGTTTGCGCGCTCTTCGGCAGACAATGTGCTGATGGTACGATCTCCATTGTCCTTCATCAAGTTGTTCAGGGACCTCACCTGATTTTTCTCATACATCTCCTCCCCGGCCAGGTAATTGTATTTCACCCATGAAATGGGTTCTTCTTCCATGGTTCCCCGGTTATTTTGCCGGTAGTGGCTTACCTGCTTGGGTTTCCCGTGCATGTCGTTGGTGATGATGCTATAGCCCTGGGACGAAGAAAGCTTATTTGCAGAGATGGTTCCGATCAAAGGAATCGGAACGGACTTTCGATCCTGCCAGTCAAACTTTTCCGTTTCATCGGAGATCACCGGAAAATCCCTGGCGGTGTAAAACTCATGCACCGCAGCGCCTGTTGTGCCATAGGTAATATCCTGGCCCTCGGGAAATAATCCCTGCCCGTCGGAAAGCGTTACATTCAGGATCGCTTCCCCCTCCAGCGCCGCTGTGGCGAGGCTTTTTACGGTCACCTTGCCGTAGCCGACGTGGGGACCGGGATAATAGGTTTCATTGAGGGGGAATTCCGTAAACAGGTTGTTGTCCGACCTGAGCGACACGGATTCCGTATATTTTTTGGCATACCTCAAGGCATTCTCTTCCCCGCCGATCACCGGTTCGTTGGCAGCAACGCCGCTGCTGATCACCGCTCCGTTTTCCTCCGTGGTATATCGGTAAATCTGTCCGTAGATCCCTTCCTCCTCCCAATTGTCCATCAATGTCAATTGCTTCACCCGGAGACCGCCTCCGTACTTGATCCTGTCCGGGCTGTTGAGCCGTACCCACGACTTGCCTACGGCCACCTCCCTGCCCCAATCCCGGTTGCTGCAATAGGTATTAAACCCGCTAAACATCTGCTTCACCTGGGGAATGACGGATGCCATGCCTTTTATATTGCGGATGATATCCTTATCCGAGTTCACCCGCCTGATCGGTTTCAGAATGCTCGCCACGTCCGGCTCGTTCACGCGAAGATGCTGCCAGGCCCTGAGCGAAAAGGGATGACGGCCCTGCTCCCGGATCAAATGGAAATAACCATAGGTATAATCCCCGGATGCGCCCGCTTCCAGTCCCATCTCCGCCGCAAAATCGATATCCGCGTAGCCCGAAATGAATTCTTCATAGTCTTCCGAAGGGCTTCTCAGATTTATGAGCGCGCGGAAATACAACTGCTTTCTGTCGCTGTCCAGGTATTTCAATACTTCCATGCGCTGTTCCTGGGCGCTTAAGCCTGTATTTTCAATAGGCGCTTCCAGCTTAAAAAAGATTTTCGTGTCATTGTCGCTGAGCAGCAGCTTGCCGGACGGATCATGCGCGGGATCTGCGATCTCTGTCATTTGCATGGCCTGCCGGTGCTGCACATACCCGTAGTCATCGGCCTCATAATCAACAATGATCTTTCCCCCGGAGGGCAGCCGGATCTCCTTCAGGCTCCAGGCCGCAGCATATGCATCGAGCTGATCTTTCTTTGAAGGATCCTGTTCTACAAATGGGAAATCCTGGTTGTGCAAGTAATCTCCGGGAGGATAGGGTTTGTAATTTCCCCAACGGTCAAATGCATGAATGTCGTACTCCGGATTGTGCGGATGGTAGGTAAAGACATACGGATTTAAACTGCCCCCGGCACTGTGTCCGTACTCAAACCATACTTTTTTTAGTGTAAGTTTCCCGGTCTGTCCGGTACTGTTAAATACGCCCGGACACAGGGAATAATCATATTCGAATTTTACTCTTTTGATGGGGTAAACCGATCCTGCGGAACGCGTATAGAGTTTTATTTCTTTCAATGCCCTGAGCTGCTTGCCCAGCGTGTTTGCATCCTGCAATGCGGCGTAAGCTCCCCGGGAATCTTCCCGGACCTCCGTGACAAACTCGGCGATATGCGACCTCGTCTCCGCCTTCTTCAGGTACCAGATGTCTTTTTCGCCATAGGAATACATCCCCCGGTCGTCCCGGGGTTTGTTCCTCAATCCCCTTATATAGATCGCTTTGGAAAAGGGCGTCCTCCACTTGTAATAATCCCCCGCTCCCGTAATGCGCTGATAGGTGAATTTTACCCAATAGCCCAAATCATCCTCCGTGACCCCGTCGCCGGTTCTGTCCACATAATCCGGCCCGACGATCGACGTCAGTAAAAAACTGTGGGCGTAAGCGGGGATCTCGGTTTTGTCCAGGAATTCATCCGTCCCCGGATGCGCATAGCCCGGAAGATCTCCATTTCCAACCGGGGTTCTTGTTTCAGCCCCCGCCGGCGCGAGCGCGCTGAATTGCACTTCTTCCTGTTTGTGGTTGTAGGCGGGGATGGCATAAACGTACCTCAACCCGTCATTCGTCGTGGCGATCATCCCGGCCATGTGATTCGAAGGATACGTACTCCGGTCAAATTTCTTAAGCAAACCGTTCTGGTCAATGTAGTCTGCCTTGTAGAGATCGATTACTTCCTGTGTATTTTTCAACAGGTCTTCATTGGTGACCGGCGATATCACCTGCCCCCGCGGCTTTCTCGCCCGATGGTCCGTATCGTTATCGAACACGCCATTCGACCAATTTTTGTTTTCAAGGACCGGTTCAATGGTCGGGTTCCTTTTGCTTCCTCCCAGACGAACCCTGACGGCTTCGGAGCCCCCGATCCCATCAAAGTAACTGTCGTCCCCTACTGTTTTTTCTCCGTGCACCTTAAAGCTCCAGGGCTCATACCGATCATCAGCTTGTCTGGTCTGAAAATTAAATTTAGTGAGCAATCCATTGTTATCCGACCATAGACCGGAAGTGGATTCGGACATATTGATGCTGCCGTTAACCCCTGCATGCGCAAAAATCGCTCCCAGCTCCACCCCCAATGACTTCCCCGACGAACCGGACGCTTTATACGGATCGTGGATCATGGCGATCTCATTCCTGAAAGGCCTGTACATGGCTGAAACGCCCTGGCCATGCACGGAATAGATATCGTATGTAAGCGAAGGGATGGGCAGGTTCGGAAGTTCGCCGGTGACCACACCATCTTTCTCTCTGTTCACATCCAATAAAGCATGATCTTCGACGGCATATTCGTAATTCAGATACCCGTAGGCAGGCACGGAAACCGGTATTTTATCATTCTTCAGTTTCTGCTCGTTGTAAAAACCATTCACATACGGCGCACCAAATACACCCCACCAGGCGCCTCCGGCTTTTGCTTTGAAGGAGAAACTTGTGTTGTGCATCGGCAGGCTGATCTGCGGTGTACGGGCAAGGCCCGCCAGGCTCAATCCGGACGAATTTCCACCTCCTTGCATGCTACGTATTTTGACCTCTTTATTTATTCTGTCTACGCCACGGGTGAGTTTCGACATTGAAAATCCAACGGACAT
>JAKSDO010000021.1 GCA_022360055.1 Cytophagales bacterium
ACATTGTATAAGCGTCATTAAAACGACCGCTTATACTAGACCGTTGAAGCAGACCAACAAAATGCAGAAACAAGATATTGAAACATTTTGTCCTAAGAACCAGGCAGATTGGCGAAAATGGTTAGAAAAAAATCATCAGTCAAAACAATCTGTTTGGCTTATCTATTTTAAATCATCAACAAAAGTTCCTTCTGTTAGTTGGAGTGAAGCAGTTGATGAAGCACTTTGCTTTGGGTGGATAGATAGCACTAAAAAGACTATTGACAAAGAAAGGTATATGCAATATTTCAGCAGAAGAAAACCTGATAGCACATGGTCAAAAGTAAACAGAGAAAAAGTTGCCAAACTCATCCAAAACAACCTAATGACAAAAGCAGGTTTTGACAGCATAGAAACTGCTAAACAAAATGGGACATGGTTAATAATGGATGATGTTGAAAAATTGATTATACCGGAGGATTTAAAAATTGCATTGAATAAAAATGAAAGTTCAATGCAATTTTTTCAGAGCCAGCCAAAATCAATTAAAAAAGCAATGTTACATTGGGTTGTAATTGCTAAAAGAATTGAAACAAGAAAGAAGAGAATTGCAGAAATAGCACGATTGGCTGCCAAAGGAATAAGACCAAATCAATTTAGATAAAAAAACGGCTTACAAAGGCTAAAACGGCAATAGCCCCTATGCGGCCAGACCGTTAGCCACAAACAGAACAAATGTAAATGGAAGAAAAAGAGAAACCAAGACTTTCAAGACTAACCGCTATTCTTACTCAACTACAATCCAAAAGAATTATCACAGCAAAACAACTTGCTGAAAGACATAATGTAAGTGTAAGAACTATTTATCGAGATATACGAACACTCGAAAAATCAGGAATACCTATCATAACCGAAGAAGGTAAAGGCTATTCTATTATGGAAGGATACCACCTTCCACCTGTTCTTTTTACAGAAGCCGAAGCTAATGCTCTAATCACGATAGAACAATTAGCGATAAAAAACAAGGACTTGTCATTAGTTGAAAACATTTCAAATGCATTAGAAAAAATAAAAGCCATTTTAAGATGCTCTCAAAAAAGTAATGCGGATTTGTTAGTGGATAGAATTTATTTTGGCGGGAATAATAGTGAAAAGAAGACAAGTAACAACTTAATGATGATTCAATCTGCAATCACGCAATATAGAATCTTAACAATTGAATATTATTCTTCAGAAAACAATCGGACATCACGAGATATTGAGCCTTTTGCGATCTATAGTATTCATGGAAACTTCTTGCTAATTGCCTTTTGCCGTTTACGAAACGATTTTAGACACTTTAGAATCGATTTTATTGAGAACCTTATCACTAAAAGCGAAACATTTCGTCCTCACAATATGACCATAAAAGAATATTTTGAAAAATATGTAAAAAATCAATAGTACCCTTGACATATCTCTGTCACAGCGTGAATTTACATTTGCGGAAGTATTAATCAAAAAAAATTAAAAATGGAAATTATCAGCATTGTTATTTTATCGTTATCAAGCCTTTTGTTAATCTTTGTCGGTGTGATGAGATTGAGCAATCCAATAAAAACTTACTTGAAAAACTCAGGAATAAAACTTGAAAACGATACTAGTTTACTAAATGAAATGCGAGGAGTAGCTGCTGTAATGCTTTGTGTAGGAATCATTGTTCTTTTTGGAACATTTACAGAAAGACTAACTTTCACTTCGCACTTTGTCGCATCACTCATATTTATAGGTTTTGTGATTGGCAGGCTAATTAGTTTAAAAACTGACGGAAAACCTAGTAAGCAAATTACTCAGGGAATTTTATTTGAACTTATATTAGGTGCAGCAAATGTTTTCTGCTTAATGAATATTTGGATATAAATAGTAAAACTATGCCAGTGGCTAACAATGTATACAAAAAATAGCTCACTAAGTGCAAAGCATTAAGTTTTGCACTTTTTTATTGCCTTAGGTTGAGCAAATGAAAATTTAGCTTCTTAACACGCTACTTTTATATACGAAGCCGTTATGGGCAGGGAAGAAAAGAAAATTGGTACTAAGCAAATTCCCAAAAAACACAAGTAAAGATGATAAAGTCCGACCCGATTATTGCCGTAAAAGATGTTGAAAAGACCTCAAAATGGTATCAATCCCTTTTGGGATGCAAAAGTATACATGGTGGAAGTGAATTTGACATATTGGTAGATGAACATGATGAAGTAATCATTTGTTTGCATAAGTGGGGCGAACATCAACATCCTACAATGATGAATCAAAAAATTATGCCTGGTAATGGTCTGCTACTTTATTTCAGGACAAATCAGTTGGAAACGATTAGAAAAAATGCGGAATATGTCGGAAGTAAACTTGAAGAAGAAATTCATATAAATCCGAATACAAGAAAAAAGGAATTTTCTTTGAGAGATCCTGACGGATACTACTTGACTATTACTGAGTATCATAACTACGAAGGATAAATTGAAGAAGCCCATAACGCAATGTAAAAATGCATTGTAAACGCATTTTACACTAAACGTTGCGGGCAATTAAAAAAATCGATGAAACGTAATCAACTGTTTAAGGAATATAAACCCAGCCCTTAAGTAAAATTGAAAACGACGCTTTTGTCCTTTCAAGACCTGACTTTTTATACAAAACGCACAAATTTGAATGACGTGGTCTTGTGTATTTATTTGATTTACAGATTATTATAAAAACACGTCATCAGTAGGCTCCTACCTTATCATCTCGAGTTCCCACCCTGTCATCTCGACGTCAGGAGAGATCTGATTGTCTTATACACACAGACAAGTTGCTTCCCATTGTCCCAGCTTTATATACTGTCATTTCAGCGAAGCGGAGAGATCTGGCTTACTTAGTGGGGTGATCCAGTGTCGATTGAACCGGATTTCTCACAAAGTTCGAAATAACACGTTGGTTAGTGATAAACTCGAAATTTGGGTATATTTAACGCGTAACTGACGGTTATGCGAAACCGTTACAAGCAAGCATAAAATGAAGAACATTTTAATTTTTACAATTTCGTTCACAATATTGATTTCCTGTCAAAATAAGTCAGAAAGTGATGGATATATCATTCAGGGAACTGCTAAAAATGTATCTGATAACACCAAAATATTATTGTATCTATATCCGAAAACAAATGTGGTCTTTGATTCCGCTATTGTAGTAAATGGAGAATTTAATTTTAAAGGGAAAGTCAACCGCCCAACGTTAGCTCATTTAAGAATAATAAGCAGTAGGGATAACAAAACTTTCTGGTTGGAGAACAACAAAATTAAAATCAGTGGAGAAAAGGGAAAACTTTCGAACGCGCGAATAAACGGTTCCAAAACACAGAAAGAATCCGAACTACTGTTAGAAAGAAAAGATTCCATTTTTAAGGAGATGAAAAAACTAGAAGCACTGGTAACAGATAGCAACCGCGATTCTCTATTTGTCATTTATGAACAAATGCAAAATGTAGAGATTGATATCAACAAGAAATTCATCCGGGATTATCCAGATTCCTATGAAAGCCTTACTCGTCTGAATTGGTCAAAAGAACGGATAGGAAGCGAAGGAACGGCCAAATTGTTTTCACAATTAAATGCCAGATTGCATTCCACTGAAGAAGGACAAGCCATAGAATTATTTATAACCAAGAACAAAGATTTAAATATCGGAGACAAATTTGTTGATTTCGAACAACCCGATATCAATGGAAAAATGGTGAAACTTTCGAAAACAAAAGGAAGGTACACCCTTATTGAGTTTTGGGCTTCCTGGTGTGGTCCCTGCAGAAGTTTCAACCCGGAACTGGTTGAGCAATATGAGTTATACAACGATAAAGGATTTGAAATCTTTGGGGTTTCACTGGATACCGACATAAAAAAATGGGAAAAGGCCGTGAAAAAAGATGGATTACCCTGGAAAAATGTAAGTGATTTAAAAGGAGGTGATAATGAAGCCGCCATGATATATGGAGTTCGAGATATCCCGGATAATTTCTTAATCGATGAAAATGGTATAATCATTGCCCGCTTTATACGGGGAGAAGAATTGGAAAAGAAACTCAAAGAATTATTCGACAATAATGCCAGCTTGTAATAATGGCTATAAGTATTGCTTGTTCTCGCATGCACTGAAAATTCCGCAGGGATTTTCAGCCTGGTGTGTACGTACTTGTGAATGTTCGTGCCAACCCGCACAACTACTCATAGCCGAGACCGCTGTGCTTCACTTAGGAAAAACAAACATTAATGAATTATCAAACCTTTCAGCCCCACCCGGATTTAGAATCGCTAATTAGTTGTTATTGGACTTTGGAAGTGCCTGCAACAGATGATGCTCAAAGACAACGAATAATTCCTGACGGCACAATCGAAATGGCATTTATACTTGGAGATGACATAAAACGATATACTACCGAAGATAATTTCATTCTACAACCTCGTTCAATGGTACTGGGACAAACTATTGAACCTTTTTATATAGAACCGGCAGGATATGTCAACACATTTGCAATCCGTTTTTATCCATACGGGTTTGCCAATTTCGTAACTGTGCCTATCAGAACGTTGGCAAACAAGGAGACACCCATAGAAATGTTATTTGGAGAAGAAACCGCCAAAAAATTAGAACAGGAAATAATTCAGGCAACCGATGCCAAACAAAGAATAGAGATAATCGAACGTTTTCTTCTGAAGAAACTAAGCGAACCGTCAACGGTCGACAATATTGTTAAAACAACCATAGATGCACTCTTATCAACAAAGGGAAGTACATCTATAAGTAATATTCTTAAAGAAGATTTATCCAAAAGAAGGCAACTTGAGAGAAAATTCGCGAGACAAATAGGTATCAGTCCTAAACAGTTAGGTAAAGTAATTCGATTACAAAGTGCTCTGAAAATGTTGCTTAACGAAGAAGGAGAAAACCTGACTAACATTGCTTATGAAAGTGAATACTACGACCAGGCACATTTTATCAAAGACTTTAAGGAGTTTACCGGAATTAGCCCCAAAGAGTTTCTAGGGAATGAAAATATGACGCTTTCTTCCGTTTTCTACAAATGAAATGAGCGTGTCGCATTTTTACAATTTCGTTGCTCAGTGGTAATATAATTTTGCCTCAACATTTTAATTGAGAAACATGAAGAGAACAATACTCGGTATTTCTACAGCAATATTAGTCCTGAGCTTTGTTGCTTTTAATAATAAAAACAATTCAAATTCAACCTTAAATCAAAGTACAAAAGACATGAACAGTTATATTTCCATTTTTGAAATTCCGGCAACAGATATTTCACGAGCAATCGAATTTTATCAGGCAATTTTAGAGATTAAAATTGAGAAAATGGATTTCCCAGGCATGGAAATGGGCTTACTGCCATATGAAGGACAGATGGTCACCGGCGTTATAATGAAAGTAGAAGGATTCCAACCTTCGGCAGATGGAGTAACCGTATACCTAAATGGCGGGGACAACCTTCAGGTAATTCTTGATAAAGTCGAGAAAAATGGTGGAAAAATCATTGTTCCCAAAACACCTCATGCTGATGAAAGTGGGTATTTCGCAATGTTTCTTGATTCGGAAGGCAATAAAATGGGATTACATTCGCCTAATTGATTGAAGGAAAAAGCGAAGGGCATAAAAGCGAAAGCGGTTCGGGTGCAAACTTGAACCGCTTTTGCGCTTAAATAAATGTTATCCATATTGTACTATTCAAAGGAGTTAACCAATGATACAAGGCTAAAAACAAGAAAAGGCGAACCTGGAATTAGCTCGACTTTATATTTTTACTCCTCAAAAATCAATTTTCAAGGAAGGCCTAAGGTAGTAATCAAGCATAGGTTCGTATCCCTTTCTTCATACGTTTAGTTCGTTTTTTCGATCAAAGAATTACTCATTTTTAGAATTGACTTTTTTGCCCCGGATGACAAAGAGTCTAAATATTGGCTTTGAGTAAAGTATGCTATTTCATTGGATAATTCGGGATACCGTTTCGCTATTTTAGCGATCAGCTTGAAAGCATTAAATCGAACGGATGGCTTTTTATGTATCTTTTCCCAAACATCTACACAGATGTCGAAAAGAATCCCTTCGTTCTCCCGGGCGAGCTCCATTTTCTGAAGAATGATGAATAGTTCCCGCTGTTGCGCATCACTCTTTGAGGGGATTGTTTCAATTAACCTGCTGATATGGCCTTTCAAGCGTGGGTCGTTTTCTTCCATACAACTCCATAATAACCAGGATGCTCTCCATGAATATGGCAGCTTATCCGAGGTCGCCAACTCTATCAGTACATCAAAATCCTCCGGATGAGCGGCAATGTAAGACACCATTGCTGCTTTGTTATAGTTTGTCAGGATATATTCTACATCCGCTTTCAATCCCGGTTTTATTTTTTATTTGTCAATGCTACACCGATCATTATACTCATTACGGGCATAACAATATACCTCAATCCGATTTGAAGAAAATAATCCGCAACAGACATACCCGACATGGGAATTAATATAAATAAATCTAAAAGGATATTTATGACCAACCAAGTCATGCCGACATAAATTCCTTCTTTCAAATAACCGGTATCGATTTTC
This sequence comes from Cytophagales bacterium, assembly GCA_022360055.1. Classification (GTDB taxonomy): domain Bacteria; phylum Bacteroidota; class Bacteroidia; order Cytophagales; family Cyclobacteriaceae; genus JAAUQL01. The sequence goes on from JAKSDO010000021.1 coordinate 6,603, forward strand.
TTAAAGTACGATATTAAAAGGATAGCTCCTGAAATTGAGCCAACTATGATCATTATGGTTTTAAAAAAGAAAATATCAATTCTTAAACCCCCTTCTTTGGTGTAAAAAAAGAATGACGTGACAAATGGTATTAACCATGCCAAAAATCCGTACAAAACGTTTCTAATGTGTTTATTCATTTTCATAATCGCTATATTAAATTGTGAGTAAGATCAAAGTTTTCAATTATCGTGTTTCCATTTTTTTGTAAAGAAAACATGCTTTGGTGTCAACCTTATGTCAGTATGTCTGAAAAGCTTTTATTAATTGCTTTGCTTTTCCCATTACGGACTCTTTCCGAATATCTATTGCTTAGTCATCTGATTAGCTGCCCATCAGGTACTGAAGCCAATAGTTTACCTCTTGAATATGCTGTAGGTAATTTGTGATTGATTCGGGTAAACCCTCCTTTTTCTCAAGTTTGGATACAAATTTCTCCACATCTGCAATCGATGCAAACACCCCATCATTTATAAGAATTTCTGACATGTATCTGGCAATAAATATCATATCCGAAATTTTAAATTCCGGATGATATTGCACCCCAAAGAATTCCGAATTTTTATTTTTTATGGTTAAAGCCTGAACTTTTGAATGACTATTTCCCGCCAATATGGTTGAGTTTTCCGGTAGATCTACGACCTCATCCATATGAATGCAAAGCGCACTGTACGGCTTGTTTCTCCCTTGAAGATAAGGGGTCCTTTTCCCCGCTTCAGTTAATTCAACAGGGGCACTAATTCCAAATTCTCTCCCTTTCGGGCAAGCGCTTACCTTTCCGCCGGCAACAACTACGGCAAGCTGTAACCCCCAGCAACTGCCATAAAAGGGCACACCGCTCACGAACACGTCTTCCGTGAAGGTAAGTTGTTGTTGAACGCATGAAACCGGATCATTTACATATAGCGAACTCCCCGTCCACAATATCCCGTCAAACTTTCTAAGGGATTTGACCGAAGGCAACACGGCATCATCGTCTGCCGGAAATGCAACCTCCAAATGCGCATCAGGTCGTAGTAATTTCAGCATAGTCATAAACCGCTTATGATATGGAACGCCTCCATATTTTTCTCGCTTTTGCCAGATTTCCCGGCTATTACCTTCGACGATCAGCAGATGCATATACCCGACTAAAGCATGTCTAAGTTACCTTTGAGTGCAGCCATAAATAATTCTTGTAAATCCGCAGCGCTTACAGGTTTGGCATTCGTAGGGGTTGAAGGGTCATGAAACGCCATTGCACCTATTTTCTCAGCATGCTCATCGTCAATCCCGACTTCATTTAGGCTGTACGGGATTTTGAGTTGCTCCCTTAAGTTTATGATCAGATTGATGATTGCATTTGCGCCGGCATCATTAAGTTCCAATACTTTACTCAGATGAATCATTTTTTCTTCAATCGCGGATGCGTTTTGCTTTAATCCGTATGGTAGCAATATAGAATTTGCCAGGCCATGTTGAATATTATAAAGAGCACCTAATTGATGAGCTACAGAGTGAATGGAACCTAATCCTTTTTGAAAAGCCACGGCGGCCATCGAAGAAGCGGTTAACATTTGCCCTCTCGCTTCCAGATCAGATCCGTCATAAAAAGCAATTGGCAGATTTTTCAAAATCATTCTGATTGCCTCAATGGCAATTCCATCGGCCATAGGATGGTACCCCGGTGCGCAATAAGCTTCCGTAGCATGAACCAATGCATCAATTCCTGTCCAGGCAGTGATGTTCGGTGGTAATCCTACAGTTAATTCCGGATCTTCCAGTATAATCGATGGCAGCATTTTAGGATGGAATATGATTTTTTTACTGCGTTGATTTTCATCTAATATTACTGCCGCCCGTCCTACCTCCGACCCGGTGCCGGCCGTAGTGGGAATTGCAATGACAGGAGCAATTCCGTTGACATCCGCATGCGTCCAGTTATCCCCAATATCTTCGAAATCCCATAATGAATGCTTTTGACCTGACATAAAGGCAATAGATTTTGCAGCATCCAATGCAGAGCCCCCGCCAAAAGCAATCACACCATCGTGATTGTTCTCTTGATAAAATGAAACCCCCTCTGTTACGTTTCTCCCGGTCGGATTGCCCTGAACATTACTGAAAATATCGAATTTTGTATTGCCGGATCTCAATAAATCTGTCGTCGCAGTTGTAATGTCCAAATTGATTAAATCTTCATCGGTCACAAAAAGCGGATGCCGCATTCCCAGCTCCGCGCAAGCCTTTGTGAGTTCATTTATTCGCCCATTTCCAAACCAAATTGTAGTTGGAAAATGCCAGTTTGTTTTTTGTGGCATAATGTATTACTCTGATTATTTCTTTATTCGAAGGTGATATGATTTTGCATGAGTGACATGTTGATATCCCAATCCTGAAAGTGTGATACCTCTTCCGGTATTTTTCACACCGGTCCACGCAAGCGCAGGATCCAAATAATCACAACGATTCATGAATAATGTTCCGGTTTCAATTTGCTTTCCAAGATCACGGGCAATGGTTTTATCTTCCGTCCATAAAGAAGCGGTAAGTCCGTATTTTGAGTCATTCATCAATTTTATAGCTTCAGCATCGGAATCTACCTGCATAATGCCGACCACCGGCCCAAAGCTTTCTTCAGTCATTACCTCCATTTTGTGGTCAACATTTATCAATACTTGTGGAGCGAGGTAGGCCGTACCCTCCTCCGACGCCTTAAAATGCGACTCGTCAATAAGCGCCTTGCCGCCTTGCCGAACAGCATTGTTAATCTGCTTGCGAACATAATCTGCAGCGATTGTTTTTACCATTGGCCCCAGGCTGGTTTCAGGATCGATCGGATTTCCCAATACATATTTCCTGGTCAGATCGACAAAACCGTCAACAAATTGCCTGTATATTTTCTTGTGCACATAAATACGTTCTATGCCACAACAAGACTGACCACTGTTAAAAAAGGAACCATCAACCAGGTTGTTTATTGAAAACTCCAGGTTAGCATCTTCCCGCACATATGCCGGATCCTTGCCTCCCAGCTCAAGTCCGCATGAAACAAATTTATCTGTCAATGATTTTTGAATGGCCACACCTCCTTCAACGGAACCGGTAAAAAAAACACCATTTACATCAGGATCTCTGATTAACAAGGAAGTATTTTGATGATTTAAATGTAATATTTGAAAAACTCCTTCTGGTAAACCTGCTGTACCGGCTGCTTTGCGATAGCGTTCTGCAACCAGTGGTGTTTGGGTTGAATGCTTCAAAATGACTGAATTCCCGGCTACCAGTGCAGGAACGATCGCATTTACGGAAGTCAAATATGGATAATTCCACGGACTCAAAACAGCGATAACACCAAGTGGAACATGTTCTATCCACCGCTCGAATCCATCCTTTTCCTCTGGTTTGTATGCATCTAGCGCACTCTCGGCGATGCGCAGCATATATCGAGCCCGCTCCTCAAAACCATTGATTTCTCCGGGGGTTTGACTAAGCGGCCTTCCCATTTGCCAGGTGATCTCCTCAGCAATATCATCCTTATCATCAACGATGGCATCTACAAATCTTGAAACATACTTTATCCGCTCTGACAATGACATGGATGACCAGGAAGATTGTGCTTTATGAGCTAATTTTACCGTATGTTCGACATCTTTGCGGTCGTTCCGGGTATAGGAATAATAATGAGACCCATCAATTGGAGTTATGATCCGAATATCAGACATACTATTCTTTTAAATGATTTCGAAATATCTTTCTATTTGCCAATCTGTGATTGCCTTTCTTTGTTGCTGATCTTCCCACTCCCTGGTATATGCGTAATGATCTACAAATTGCGCTCCAAACAATTCTTTGGCAGGAATTGACGACCTCAGGCGGGATGCCGATTCCGTCAGTGTAGCGGGCAGCTTTAATTTTTTGGGGTATTGCTTTACATATGCATTCCCGGAGACAGGCCGATCGGGTTCGATTTTGTTTTCGATGCCCCATAATCCTGAACCGATGGCTGCGGCAAATGCTAAATACGGGTTAATATCTGCAGCACAAATACGGTACTCAATGCGTTGTGATTTTGAGCTTCCTGGAATTACCCGTATTGCGCAAGTGCGATTGTCTATTCCCCATGATGCCGCTGTCGGCGCCCAAAATCCGGGAATGAGTCTTGTATAACTGTTGCACGATGAAGCTACCATTGATAGAAACTCCGGCATAAGCTGCTGTTGACCGCCGATAAACCATCGCATGGTATCAGAGATGTTTTGATCGTTATCTTTATTGTAAAAGGCTGCAGAGCCATCTCCATTTTGCAAAGATATGTGCAGGTGACCGGATTGCCCGGGATAATCCGATGACCATTTTGCCATGAAAGTTGCCATCAGATCATTCTGCCGGGCCAGCACTTTCATAAAAGTTTTGAACAATATAGCATCGTCCGCAGCCTTAAGCGCATCGCAATGTTGAAGAGCTGCTTCAAGGACGCCCGGACCCGTTTCCGTATGCAATCCTTCGATCGGCATGTCCATATCACTGGCCATTTGCATGATTTGATGATATAAATCCGCATGACTTGAGCTCCTCAGAATGGAATAGCCAAAATTGCCTGGTGTAAACGTATTTAATTTTCGATATCCTTTTTCTTTTATCCCCCTGGGAGTTTCATCAAACAGAAAAAATTCAAATTCTGTGGCTGCTGTTGCTGAAAGATTGTGATTGCTTAATCTTTTTAAGACGCTTTTTAATACGGATCGGGGGCAAATCTCACGGGCTTCGTTTTTTGAAAAATCAGCCAGAAATAAAACCGAAAGATCATTTTCGGTGGGCAATCTGCGACAGCTTTCAGGGTCAAGGTGCGCCCAGGCATCAGGAAAAGCTGTGCGCCATCCGGTAAACGAATCTTTGTCGTACAACATATCATTTGAATCCCAACCAAATATAACATCACAAAACCCGAATCCGTTTTCCAATACGGAATTAAGTTTGTTTTTATGAATGTATTTTCCGCGCATCACCCCGTCACAGTCCGTTACACCGATTTTAATATTTTGTATCTGATGATCTTCAATAAACTGTTTAGCGTTTTGGATATCCATCTATGTTTCGTTAGTAAAACTTGACTTAATAAATTTCTTTTTGAAATTACATTTAATTCTTATCTGATTTTAACTGTTTTTTGCTTTTATAAAATCATGAAACTTTCATTTTATTCATCAATTTCTTCCCTCTTTGCTTATCGCAAATTCTTCTTCCGGAGAAAGTATTAAACGATGCCGGCCTCTTAATCCAAAGTATAGCAACCCGACTATTAAATATCCTATTGCGCTAAAGACCGCAATTCGATAGGCTACATCCTGTAATTGATAATAAATTGTAACCAAAGCGATTATTATTGTGATCCAGGCACCGGTTTTTCCAAGCGGGCTTATGTACGGCCTCTCTAAATTTGGTCTGTTTATTCGCAATAACAGAAATGACACACTTTGTAATACGTATGAAAGCATGGCGCTGAAAACGGCCATATTTAACAGAGCGCCTCCTATAAAAATTTCACTTTTCTCGGTTCCGGCCAAAAAACGTGTTAGCATCAATACGGCAAATCCAATTGCGGAGCCGGTAATTATGGCGGCATATGGCGTTTTACGCTTGCTCTGCGTGACCGATAGAATTGTAGGAAAATAGCCCGCTCTTGATAACGAATAGATTTGTCTTCCAAATGCAAAAATAATGGTGTGAAAAGAAGCGATCAATCCGATTACAGCTACCAGTGTCAGTCCTTTTGCAGTGCCGGAGCCGTACAGTATTTTAAAGCCATCAAGTAATGGCTCACCCGATTGGGACAGCGCGTATGCTCCTAACGGTATGGAAGAATTTAGCCATAATATCATGAATGCTGAAATAATCAGTGTAATCATACCGTAAGTCAATCCCTTTGGCATGTCCTTCTTTGGATCAATAGATTCTTCAGCAGCGAGGGGTAACTGCTCAATGGCTAAGAACAACCAAACTGCAAACGGCAATGCGCCTAACGCTCCCGCGATTCCGTTAGGTAGAAATTTCCCGTGCCCATCAGGCAGTAATTCCATAGCACCACGATCATCTACTTTTATATTCAGCGCATTTGTTGTAAAATCAATATGACCGATCGAGGAAATCCAAAAGACGATCAAACAAAATAAAGCAAGTATGGTAACTGTTACAGTGAGCCGAAATGTTAGTTCAACGCCAATAATATTAAGGTTGGTAAAAATTACGTAAAAACCAAACCACCAGTATGGAAGGCTTTCGGGGCCGGTATCGAATATACCACTCATGTAGGTGCTGATAAAAAAAACAATCACTGCCGGTGTCAATACAAATTCCATATTCTCTACCAGGCCTGTAAAAAAACCGCCCCAGGGTCCCATGGCCGATCGTGCAAAGGAATATGCCCCGCCAGTGTGTGGTAGAGCCGGAGACATTTCAGCAACACATTGCGTGAGCCCGATATACATGACAGCAATCACAATAGTGGCTAAAAACATACCTCCCCAACCTCCTGATGCAAGCCCAAGGTTCCACCCTGAAAAATGTCCGGATATTACCGCACCTACACCAAGAGCCCAAAGTGACCATACACCGGCATGACGTTTCAACTCGCGGGATTCGAAATATGATTTGTCCTTTCTTTTATAGGAGACACCCTTTGTCAGGTTATTCATTTATGCATTGGTCGGTTTATAAATTGATTCCTTTTTCAGCGAACTAACTCTAAATATATTATTTAACAGGAACTATTAAAAAATATAAAAAGCTAATTACGGAGTAAAGACAATCCTATGTCCTATAAATTTCTGTATGTTAAGAGTTAAGTATGCGTTAGCATTTCACTTACAGCATAAGTGAAACCGTAGCCTTCCCCAATACGAATCAAAGATTGATAAAAAAAATGCGCTAAAAAGCAGGTATGCATTAAAGTAATACGAGATGAATAAGAATTAAAATGATTGAAAATCAACGGAATATGAAAGACCGAATATCTGATTTAATGGTCGAAATTCCGAAACAGCTCGGTTTAATCTAATCGGGTACGTCGCTTGGCCCTTAAACGGACGATGTTGAATTCATGATCTCGGCAATTAGCTTTTCCAGCCGCGCTCAAAACCACCACTTCTTTACAGGAGCAAAATTTCCCGGTTGCCCCAACGAATCTCCCCCAAGCTTATCCGGGTACATGAATAGCTGCCTGATTTAAGTATTGGGATGAGTACGGTTTTGCCTTGGGTAAGGTTTCTTTTTTTGGGTAACCCAGGTTACAAAGTTCCGCTTATTGCCCCTTTACTTTTGCCCGAAAAATAGAAGAAAACGAAATGAAAAAATGGATAGGCGCGATGGTGCTTTATTGGATGGTCAGCCATCAGATATGGGCGCAAGATACCATCACAGTTTACAAAAGCGATCTCATCCCAAAATTGATGGATCGGAACAAGACGCTGAAAATTGCTAATCAAGAAGCCGAAATGGCCAGGTCGGACTATAATCAGTCCAAAGCTTTATACCTGCCATCGATCACTGTATCTCATACGGCCATATTCACAAACAATCCCTTGATGGCATTTGGGTCAAAACTGAACCAGCAAAAATTGACCGAAGAAGACTTTGATCCGGCACTGCTGAATGATCCGGACCAGGTCGAAAACTACGCTACGGATATCATGGTGCAACAGCCTTTATTAAATCTGGATGGCATTCAGATGCGAAAAGCCGCCAAAGTACAATCCGAGGCTATGGCTTTAAAAGCAGATCGAACCAGGGAATATCTGGAATTTGAAGTATTAAATGCTTATATGCAATTGCAACTGGCTTATGAAGCGGTAAAGGTGCTGAAAAAAGCGAAAAGCACAGCGCTATCCGGAGTTAAGTTTGTTCAAGACTATTACGATCAGGGATTACTCAAGAAAACGGATCTGCTGTCTGTTCAGGTTCGATCCGGGGAAGTTGAAAATCGGCTGAGCTATGCAATCAGTAGCGTTAAAAATAGCTCTGATTACCTGGCGATGTTGCTGGGCGAAAACTTGACCGAAAGTGTTTACATTCCGGAAGACCGGCTCATTGACAGCATGAACGTACAGGTTTTTGAAGGCGCCGTACCTGCCCGGCGCAAAGACATTATGGCCAAGGAGATGGCTGTAGATGCGTATGGCAGTATGCTGAATGCCAGTAGATTCAAGATGTTACCCAGAATCAATGCGTTTGGCAACTACCAGTTGTTTGATGACGTGCTCTTTGGATTTAATGCCTCAGGATACACGGTAGGAGTGAGTCTTTCATGGGCGTTGTTTGATGGAAACAAATCGGCCGGCCAGCAGCAAAAGGCCCGCGCAGCGTACGAGAAAGCACAAGTTGAAAACAGCCAATACAAGGAGAAAGAACAACTTGAGCTCAACAAGGCCGGAAGACGACTGTCCGATGCCGGAAGAAAGGTAGAGCTGGCTTTAATATCTCTTAACCAATCGGCTGAAAACTACAGAATTACAAGTGACCGTTTCAGGGAAGGGCTTGAAAAAACCACCGATTACCTGCAGTCAGAGACTACGGTCTTTCAAAAAGAACTGGAGTACAAGCAGGCAATATTTGAATACAATTTAACGATAGAATACCTCAAATTTTTAACCAAATAGAATGGAAAAAGTAAGAATAATAATAGCGTTATTGATCGTCGCGCTTAGCTATGGTTGCGGAGGCAACACGGACGAACAGGCAGCTTTTGATTTAGCGGCAATAAAGGTGAAAGTGGCTAAAGCAAAGCTTACATCTGCCAATAGTTTTATCAATGTCAGCGGTAAAGTGGAGGCCGTCAATAGTGCCAATCTGAGTACAAGAATGATGGGAAATGTGAAATCGCTTCGCGTCAAAGTGGGTGATCAGGTAAAAAAGGGGCAGTCCGTACTGATCCTGAACAGCGCCGATCTCCTGGCGAAGAAATCACAGGTGGAAGCCGGGATCAACCAGGCTACAAGTGCATTGAAAAATGCAGAGAAGGACTACAACCGGTTCAGGACACTATTCGAAAAAGGAAGCGCATCAGAAAAGGAACTGGACGATATGACCACTCGGTACGAAATGGCAAAAGCACAGCTTGAGGCAGCCAGGCAGATGGAGAATGAGGTTAATGCCCAGTTTACCTACACGCATATCCGGGCTCCGTTTCACGGGATTGTGACCAACACATTTGTCAAAGAAGGCGACCTGGCCAATCCGGGGATGCCTCTGGCAACGGTGGAGGGAACCGGTAGCTATCAGGCGACCCTGATGGTTGCCGAATCTCACATATCAAAGGTCGATCAGGATGCACCGGCCCTGGTATTGGTGAAATCGACAGGTAAAAGACTGAAAGGTACGATCACCGAAATCAGCCGGTCATCTAAAAATACCGGTGGCCAGTATCTGGTAAAAATTGACCTTGAACACACGGGGGATGACATCCTGTCCGGCATGTTTGTCAATGCGCAGTTGACATCCAAAGAAGCACCGCTGACCCATCTGCTGATGATCCCGGAAAAATCTCTGGTAAAAAGAGGGCAGTTGAATGGTGTATATACCATCGATGACAACAATACGGCCATCTTGCGGTGGCTGAGAACCGGAAAAAATGAAGATGGAATGGTACAGATTCTATCCGGATTATCACTTGGTGAATCTTACATCATCTCGGCAGACGGAAAGCTTTTTAACGGAGCCAAAGTATCATTGTAATCTTTCCCTTATCACAAAAAAAAGAAGCAAATGCAGGAAGGAATATCAGGTAAAATAGCCAACTTTTTCATTCACTCGAAGCTCACCATTTTACTGATGGTGGCGCTCATGATTATCGGTATCTACAGCTCTTTTCTTATTCCGAGAGAAGAGGAACCCCAGATTAATGTCCCGATGGCCGATATCATGGTTGGTTATCCGGGAGCTACTCCAACCGAATTGGAGAGTCGCATTGTGGAGCCGCTGGAAAAAGTAGTGGCAAATATTAAAGGGGTAGAGCATATTCATAGCATCGTCATGAATGGTCAGGCGGTGATGGTCATCCAGTTTTATGTGGGGGAAGACATAGAGCGCTCCTATGTCAAATTGTACGACGAGCTCATGAAAAATCAGCACCTCATCCCTGCGGGCGCTTTCGCCCCGGTAGTCAAGACCCGGTCCATTGATGACGTCCCAATGCTTGGATTGACGCTTTGGAGCGAAAACTACGACGACTTCCAATTGCGGCAGGTGGCCGAGGAACTGACTACCGAAATAGAGAAAGTGAAAGACGTAGCGATTACGAGGGAAATAGGAGGGAGGACCCGTCAGGTCAAGATCATTCTTGACAAAACGAAGATGGCTGAAAATGGGATCGACCCCCTTGGTGTGATGCAACTCCTGAAAGCCAGCAACAGCAGCTCGCAATCGGGGAGGTTCAACCTGGGAGACGAAGAGTTTCTGGTGACAACCGGCAAGTTTCTTGGCACCATTGAAGATGTAGAAAAAATAGTGGTGGGTGTAAACAAAAACCTGCCGGTCTATTTACATCAGGTTGCCACCATTACCGATGGTCCCGCTAGCCCAAAGGATTATGTGTCCATCGGGTTTGGCAGGACGAACGAGCGATTCGAAGATTACCCGGGTGAATTTATGGCAGTAACCATCTCGGTTGCCAAGGTCAAAGGTGCCGATGCCATGAAAATTGCTGAAAAGATCATTGAACGCGTGGATATGCTCCGAAAGGACTTGATCCCGGATGATATCCATGTTGAAGTTACCAGAAACTATGGAGAAACGGCCTCTCACAAAGTAGGTGAGCTATTGCTGCATCTGGGCGTTGCAATTCTCGCAGTGACCGTACTGGTGATGCTGGCCATGGGCTGGCGAGGTGGCCTGGTCGTTTTCTTTTCAGTGCCGCTTACGTTTGCCCTCACACTTTTCAGCTACTATTTATTAGGCTATACTTTAAACCGCATAACGCTCTTTGCGCTGGTATTTGTGGTGGGTATCGTGGTAGACGACAGCATCATCATAGCAGAAAATATGCACCGGCACTTCAGGTCCCGCAGGCTTCCGTTCAAGCAGGCAGCCATTTTCGCCATCAACGAAGTGGGCAATCCCACCATCCTGGCCACCTTTACAGTCATTGCGGCCATACTGCCCATGGCTTTTGTTTCCGGAATGATGGGCCCTTACATGAGCCCTATGCCGATCGGAGCCTCCATCGCCATGATGTTGTCGTTGTTTGTCGCGCTCACCGTAACACCCTATCTGGGGTACCATTTTCTACAGGAAAAAGAGAAACACGAAAATCAAAAGGGTCACACCCATAAGGAAACAACGATCTACAGAATCTACAAAACCGTCGAAAAGCCGTTTCTGGAAAGCGGAACAAAAAGATGGGCCATGTTGGGGATCACCGTACTGCTCCTGGTGGGAGCTGTTTCCATGTTTTTCACTAAGTCGGTGGCGGTAAAGATGCTGCCCTTTGACAATAAAAATGAATTTCAGGTGGTGATCGATATGCCGGAAGGCACCACACTTGAGCGCACGGCCGTAGTGACCAAAGAAATTGCTCAATACCTCTCAACGGTACCGGAGGTAGTCAGTTATCAAAACTATGTCGGCACCTCTGCTCCGATCACCTTCAATGGCCTTGTGCGCCATTATGACCTTAGGGGTGGGAGTAATATGGCGGATATCCAGGTGAACCTGTTGCACAAAGAACACCGGAATGATGCGAGTCATGATCTCGCAAAGAGGGTGCGACCCGAAGTGCAGCGAATCGCAGCGAAGTATGGAGCGAATGTAAAAATTGTAGAGGTGCCGCCAGGACCACCGGTGCTTTCCACCCTAGTAGCGGAGATCTATGGTCCGGACTATCGCCAGCAGATCGGGGTGGCCGAACAGGTAAAGGACCTATTGATCCATACGCCGGATGTAGTAGATGTGGACTGGACGGTGGAGAGCGGTCAGACAGAATACACCTTTGAGGTGGACAAGGAAAAAGCCATGATGTACGGGATCGTACCTCAGCAGATCGTGGGAAACATCAGCTACCTGCTCGGTGAATTTCCTGTCACCAATTTTTACGATGAGCGGGCGAATGCACCGGTTCCGATCGTAATGGCATTACCTGATGCGGCAAAATCAAGCCTGGGTGATATTCAAAATCTCAAGGTGCGGGGAATGCAGGGCAATATGGTAGCGATAAGTGACCTTGTAGAGGTAAGAACAGATACCCTGAAAGCGACCGTTTACAGGAAAGATCAGAAGCGTGTGGTGTACGTGATGGCCGATATGGCGGGCAATCTTGAAAGCCCTGCTTATGCCATATTGGGCATGACCGAAAAGCTTGAAAACCTCGACCTTCCGAACGGTTACTCGATCAGCGAACTCTATCTCAACCAGCCGGAGGACGAATCAAATTTTGCCGTAAAGTGGGATGGCGAATGGCAAATCACCCTTGAAGTCTTCAGAGACCTGGGGGTAGCATTTCTGGTTGTGATAATCATCATCTACATGCTGATCGTCGGCTGGTTCCAAAACTTCAAGACGCCCATCATCATGATGATCGCCATACCGCTTTCATTGGTAGGGATCGTTTTGGGCCATTGGTTGTTGGGCGCGTTTTTCACGGCTACATCCTTCATCGGGATGATTGCACTTGCCGGAGTAATGGTCAGAAACTCCGTGCTGTTGATCGACTTTATAGAGATAAGGCTCAATGAGAGAGTGCCTTTGAAACAAGCCATCATCGATGCCGGCGCCGTCAGAACTACTCCGATCCTTCTCACGACCGGGGCTGTTGTGATTGGTGCTTCCATCATCCTCTTTGATCCGATCTTCCAGGGATTGGCCATTTCATTGGTCGCAGGCGCCATTGTCTCTACCCTGCTAACGCTCATAGTGGTCCCATTGATTTACTACATGGTCGAAGGGAAAATGAAGGTGCAAAAGAAAAATAACTAAATAATCACAATGAAATTATTAATAATCACAGCAGTAAGCACATTTGAGAAACCCATAAAAAGTGCGCTGAAAAAAGCGCATGTAAATGCTTTTTCCTATACCAGGGTGACGGGTTACAAAAACATAAGTGATCAGCCGCAAAACGAGAATTGGTTCTCTTCCAACATTGGCGAACACGAATCAATACTCTTTTATGTCTTCTTACAGGATGAATTGGTAGACCGGGTTAATGAGAACATAAATGCCCTGAACAAACAGGAAGAATCAAACTCTAAAATTCATGTAGCTGTTGTCGATATTTTGAAACATAACGAATTTTGATATGAGAGCGAGATTAATCAATGGAATAGCAGGCAGTTTTATTCTAATCAGTGTCTTACTTGGCATTTACATACACCAAAACTGGTTGTGGTTTACTGCTTTTGTGGGAGTCAACCTCATCCAATATTCCTTTTCAAGGTGGTGTTTGATGGATCGCATACTGAAATCTCTGGGGGTAAAAGAATAGGAGGATTGCAAAAATAACGGTCGTCAGAATCCACCGGTCGATATGATCTTCTGCGATTATTTGTCAACTGGTTTTTATTGCTTTAATTTGTCGTACAGTGCAAAAATTAATCTCAGAAATATTTATCCGGGCCGGTTTTCACCAGAAGCTTATCGATGAGATCTCATTGGCCGGAAGAGGCAAGCGTGCAGAGCCCGGAGAAGTGGTGATAAGCCCGTATGATGATAAAAGGGAAATTCCCATCCTGCTCAAAGGCTTATTGAAAGTATCAAGTATTGATGAGGATGGTAACGAGCTGTTTTTGTATTACCTGGGGGGCGGAGAAATATGTCCCATGTCACTGGCATGTTGCATCAATGGAGAAGGAGCTTTGTTCAGCCTTGTAGCCGAAGAATCCTCCAGCTTATGGATGATACCTGCCGAAGGTCTGGATTCCTGGATGGAAAAATACCCGGATTTTCGTAAATACGTGATGGCATCTTATCAAATGAGATTTCAGGAATTGATGTCTACCATAGATAGTCTGGTTTTTCACGACCTGAAGGAGCGGCTCCTGAACTACCTGCTGGATACGAAACAGGCTACCGGTTCTTACATCATTAACAAGACGCATCAGCAAATTGCCAATGAATTGAATAGCTCCAGAGTGGTCATTTCCAGATTACTTAAGAAGTTTGAAAAGGAACATATCATCGAGCAGCATCGAAACCAGATAGAAATACTTTAAAGATGGTATTCTTTGGGGTTTGCACATCGATAACCGCAGTCCACTATTGATGTATTCTTCAGGTTCCCCGCTACCGGAACCCAACAAATGATTATTTTTTCAATCATTTGTTGGATTTACAGGTATATGTCGGAATGCAGGCAATGGGTAACCTGAGTTACCCAATTCTGCGAAAGATTATTCTAGGTTTGTATCCGATTTGTTCTTATGATATATCCGGTGTTCATTGTTTACGAGATTTTTTTATGGCTAGAAATGGCAACAGTTTAAATCTTCAAGCTTTAAGAATCTTATCTATCTGGACAATAGCAGGCCTGCTCATGTTTTTTTTCGAAATCGTTTTTCGGCTTTCATTTGATGTCCGCGAAGGCGTTTTTTTCAGTGTGCTAACAAATGTTCTCCCTCCGGTTGTGTTCGGATACCCGTTTGCTGTGATAGAGCTTAAGTTACAGGGGAGAAAATCCGTTTTTTCGTTTGGCGGAATGATTGCTTTTCGGGGATTGATCTACCTGTGTGGGATTTTTTTATCTTACAGCGTAACCAAGATGGTGATTCTTGCATTTGATAATAATGCTTTCTTAGGCAACTATTTTGAGTTGAGATTCACCATTCTATGGGGAGTTTTCTTGGTGGTTTTTCTTGTGATAAGCAGTATCATTCATCATTTTGACCAGCAGCAGCTCTTGTCCTGGTTGCATGGCAAGTACCATCAGCCAGTTCAGGAAGAGCGGATCTTCCTGTTTTTAGATATCAATGATTCTACAAAAATTGCGGAAAGAATTGGTTCCGGCAGGTACTTTCGTTTTCTGGACGATTTTCATTCGATCGTAGAAAAGTCCATTTCGAAATACCATGGGGAGCTCTTCCAGTATGTAGGAGATGAAGTAGTTATTTCCTGGAAAGCGAGAAAAGGAATACTGCGGCCAAATTCCATTGAGCTGTTTTTTGAGATCACGACCATTCTAAGACAAAGGGCCGGTTTGTTCATGGACAAGTATGGCTATGCTCCGTCCGTGAAAGGCGCTGTACACATTGGAGAGGTGACTAAAGGTGTGCTCGGCAAAAAGAAAAAGGATTTTGCATTTGCCGGGGATGTTCTCAATTCGACCGCACGGATGTATAAAATTTGCAAGCAAGAAGACGTGCCATTGGTAATATCACAAGACTTACTTGTGCGATTCGATTCGCTGAAAAAGTATAATCCCTGCCCGTATGGCTATTTTGAGCCGAGAGGTAAAGAGGATAAAATTTTTATCTATTCCTTATCCCAGTCGCTCAGTTATAAATAGGGACCACAGGCGGCTTGATTACTCTTAACCTTCCTCCAATTTCTAATTTTCCGAATTACTAGTACAGGATCATTTTCATGTGATTTGATATCTTGTCCAGAGATATCTGATATGAACTCCATATATCGGAATCGATCGGTATCAAAAATTAAGCAGGATTTAGTTTTTTGTTTTGACCCACCAAATCTTTTAGCCCCCATGAAAATACCAAATTCAAAAGGCATATTGAAACTTGGTAACCCATTAATATTAAGCTGAGTCCTTGAAATGTCGTGGATGCCTAAATCACTGTCCTCAATTATATCGTAAATTTTGTCAAGTCTAATTTGAGAGCCATCATCAATTTCCATGGCGCATCTAGGCTTACAACCACAGAAATAAATTGCAAAAAGAATTGAATCGAAAATGTTAGAATAATCTTCATCGAAAGGACAATTAATGAATATGTTTCTATTCATTTGTTACTTTCTTTCTGACATTGCTATTGCAATGGAATTTCTAACATTTTTGCCTTTTAGCCTTCTTTTTACATTAGCTGATCTGATTCTACGTCCTTTCGCAAATCTTCGTCCATTAGAAACGACTGAAGATATCCTGCCATCTTGAGTAATGAATAACAATTGATTTATTTTCGGCTTGAGCAATTTTTCTTGCCTTTTCAATCGCAGATTTTTTTGTGTCAAAGATTAGAGGTGGATCTACTCCTATAATTTCCCATCCATTGCCTTGATATACTACGTGATAGTTCTCCATCCTGTACTTAATTTTCACTGTCTGAATATAAGAATTTAACGTAAAATTTCACCACTGAGGTTCGGATTGCTTTTTGTCGCTAATACTATGGAATGAGTATCAATACTGTTTCGCGAAATTCTCAGTCTTCCGTTGCGGCTTTTATACTTTAGCTTTAAAGTCGTCCTTAGTCTTTAAGGAGGCGATATGGTTCATTCCACATGGTAGTGCAACAGTTTTGCTTACCGTCGGGAGTATTGGAAATAAAATAGTTGAAGTTAATGTAACAGAGGCTTAGTTCGCTTTATTTTCTATATTTAGGGCTTGGGTGATAAAGCGTATTATGTTTTTTATTTATCCCAACCTCGACATAAATCTAACTGATTGGATAGCGAAGAAATATATTTCAATTTAAATCCGGTCAATTTTTTTATCATTTCCGGATTGTTTCAGAATTTTATACTTACGGGAATTCTACTATTCCGAAGAGGGGACAGACCGCTTGCAAACAAACTCATATCTTTGACGATATGCATTGTGAATTTGCATCTGACCTACTTAATGGTGCTGGACACCAACCTGGATAATTTTTACCCTTCCTTACTTTGGATTCCCTATTCATACATTACGGCTGTCGGCCCGCTGATATACTTCTATACAAAAGCCCTTACGAATACAGGTTTCAGTCTTTCGGATGTAAGCATCAAACATTTTGTGCCGGTAATCATTGAATTTTTATTGCAGGCCGTTCAGGTAATTCACAGTATTCAGGATGACCAACTTTATTATAATACACCGCTTTACTTTTATGCGACACCAATATCCTATCTGTGGGCTGCCGGATCAATTCTGTTCTATCTGCACTTATCACTCAAGACAATTAATAACCATGAAGCCTGGGTCTTGAAAAATTTCTCCAACCTTAAGGAGATAACATTGAATTGGTTAAAAAAACTGATCGTCTATTATCGACTGTTATGGATGGTCTGGGTGCCGTTTGTGACAACATTTTTGTTGTTTTTTAGGTTTCAGCTTCAATATCTTTCAATTGTTCTTGTCCTCTATTTCCTGATGCTGATTTTGACCTATCTGACACTTTGGATCGGTCTGGAGGGTTTAAAAAATGGAAATCTTATTTTTCTTAAACCGAATGAAGAAAAAACATCCAATAAAAATTTCAGGAAGCTGACCAGGTCTGAAATACAGGATTACATTAACAAAATAATTCAATTGATGAATCAAGAGCGGGTGTACCTAAATGAAAATCTAAGCCTTAAGGAACTTGCGGTACAACTGAAGGCAGATCCCAACTTGATTTCATTCATTTTGAACAATCACATGGACAGAAACTTTTATGATTTTATAAACAATTATAGAATCGAAGAAGTAATAAAAAAACTAAATGATCCTTCATTCAAGCACCTTACGCTGCTAGGCATCGCAATGGAATCGGGTTTCAATTCCAAAACTACATTTAACAGAGTTTTCAAACAGGTGACCGGAATGACTCCATCCGAATTTCAAAAAGGGCAGATAAAATAAAAGATCAAAAGAAGTTCCATCCCTCATTCTGGTACGCTTAAAAATGCTTCATTTCATTGTTTTGAATAAAATTTCGAACAAAACAATAAAACGATGAGCAGATTATTAGTCCTTCTATTTATCCTTTCCTCTCTAACTTGTGTTGGACAAAAAGCAAAAAACAATGGTGACGAAACCTTGATAGATAAAGTTTTGGCTGACCCTTCGTCCCGCGAAATAAAAAAGGTACTTTCGGACCTCCGAAAGCAAGACTTATCTCCTAAAAAGGTAAGCATTCACGATTCCATTGTGCTTTCGAATACAAACAGATTATATATACTTTCTCATTCGGTGGGAGGAAATAAGCACTACGGCGCGGTAATAATTCCCGATCGCGACCGGATAAGAAAGATGCCGGTTCTCATCTTGGCAACTGGCGGCGACGGAATGCATACTCAATTTGACATCACTCAGGATTTTAATCACCGCGCAGTCCGGTTCCCGGATTTTATCGGGGCTAATTTGGATGATAAGTTTATCATTGTAATACCGTCGTTCCGGGGGCAACAACTCATAATCGGTGATAAGAAATATCAATCGGAAGGAAATGTTGGTGATGCATTTGACGGGGCTGCTAATGACGCCATAGCTTTTTTAAATGTAGCCCTCGAAACTTTTAGTCAGGCTGATAAGGAACGCATAGCGATTTGTGGAGGGAGCAGAGGGGGCACCGTAGCTTTGCTGGCTTCCTCGAGAGATAAGCGGATAAAAAGAACGATTGTTATCGCTGCCCCTACGGACATGAAATCCCTTTATTTATTATATCCGGATCAGTTTAAGTTACTTTTCTTCAATGATCTAATACAAGGGAAAATCACAGAAGATGAGGCAAGAAAAAAGTTTATATCCGGCTCCCCGATTTATTTTACCGGGGAATTGCCGATTGTGCAGCTTCACCACGATAAGCGCGATCCATTTGTGCCGGTGGAATTTGCCGAAAGACTGGCGGGCAGCATGTCGGAAAATGGAAAAGATATTGACGTTTACTTTTATGATGAAGGCATTCACGGGTTTTGGAATGATGAGGTATTTTGGCGGCGCGTACAGCAATTTATTCGCCCGTTAACGGAATGAAAGGCCATACGACTATACCTTTATATTTCCATCCACCGGAATTGTCAAATTTAAAATATATAGTACTCCTATACTGGGCATAAAAAGGTTATAATTTTTTTGTATGCTGTATCGATTTGTTCAGGGACAGAAAAATAAAGAAACATAACCCGGTATCTTTGATTTTTCACTGACTTTGAAAATGTTAAACTCTTCTTTTTTGATTGAGGATGATTTGCCTATTAACTCCAATATTTTTTCCGCACTTGATAGCTCTTCTCCAGCATCAACTCTTATTTCAAAATCTGCCGGTTTCCCAAAATTTTTTCTCCGAGTCACTGACTCTGCTAAGTATCTGACTCTAATTTGACCGGAAAATCCGTTTTGTTTAAACAAATGTTCAATTTCTTTGGCTAATCGCTCTCCAGTAAATCCGGAGTTCTCACACCAAAAAAAGATCGAAGTTCCAAGTCTTCCATTTTGATTTACCATTATCTTTTGGAGGAGTAACTTTGGGATTTTTTTGAACCTCTTCATTCTCAAATACTTTAACTTCTCCGGTTTCCAATACATCAAGAAATCCAGGTTTTAATTTTTCGTTAGCCATTGATTTTACGATGACTTTAATGGCTAAAATTCTTTTCTCGTTTTCAGATTCAAGTGCTTCAATTACGGATTCATAAATTCTGAAGTTTAATTCTCGTTCACTTTCTTTTTCGGCTAACTCGGTATTGAATTTACCAACAAGATAAGTGTTGTAAGCCACCAACAATCCAGTCAAGATGGTAAGCAAATTAGAAATTGTGGTCAAACTTATATTTTTCACGATTTATCAATGGGTTTTTAATTAGACGTATGGCTAATCGCAATTGACTTTTATACCCTTATCATTGACAACATGAGTATGATCGATCTTGCGACGGTTAATTCCTATAATCCTAGGACGAAAATATCTGAGTGTAAAAACTAATAAAATACCCAACCTTGGGTATTTTTTGATTGGAAGAGGAGTTTGTTCGAGACACTCACGAACTAAAGTTCATCAATTGACACAAAATCAGTTGTATAATCAAATTTTTTCTGAGCTTCAGAGTATTTCCATGTGCATCTCTTTTGTTAATATTAAACAAGGTCATGTATTTCGACAGAACGTTGTCATAAAATTGAAGTAGTCCTTTACCCCATTTGCAACCAGTGCGAAGCACGGCAACAGAAGGTAAGTCAAATTATTGAATGAAGAATGAATGAATAAGATGGAGAAGATGCAAGAATGAAATGAAAGGGCACATGTTGCAAACGGCGCGCAAGTTATGGGCTGCAATCACGCGCCGGTTTTGGAATGTTGCTTTGTGTTATCTCCCGGTCATTTGAAAGAAGAAGAACTTACCACTCCACCTGTTTTTTGGGTTTATATACGGGAGTAGGCTCAGGATCAAATGAGCTGTCAAAATCACGGTAATAACTGTCTAACTTCCTGTGTGGGTACTTCCGGATAAGCAACATATGCTCCTGTATCAACTTCGTCAAACCCGGTCCGGCCCATAGTCCGTATTGAATTTCCTGCGGATACCTTTCTGCAGGGTCGTGGTAAATGTTGTACAACTCGTAAAAGTGAAAATCCGGATTTCTTGGTTTCAGGCTGATCTTAAGCTGATCCTTCCGCAAGGCCTCCAGTTTTTCCCTGTTATAATGGAAAATGTAGTCGCGTCTTCCTTTACCTTCTCCTAATAAAAGCAATCCACTTTGATCAATACCATCGATAACCCGCTCACGTGATTGCATCGCATTCCATTCGCGCGCCAATGATTGCGCCGGTTATGGATACTGCCGGTTATTCCAAAGGCAATTCTCTTCCCTGCAAGGGACGAGCGGTAAGATGATATTTTTCAATTGTTCGAAGGCATGCATTCCATCTTAGTATTGCATCATCATCGTCATCCTCACTCAACTCATCTGCTTTTTGAAAAGCTTCCATAGCTTCATTCAGCCACTCGTAAGCATCGTGCTGGCTGTTTGGAAGCCCGCGGTAAAGTGAGGTTTTGGCTTGACGTTCAAGGATGATCCCTTTAAGGTAAATGCGACTGAATTCGTCTTTAATTCTGGGCAAAAGTTCATTGGGACTATTGCTTGAAACACCATGACCAAATTGATCCGTCAATGTGAGAACAAGCATCTTAATTGCCTCCTGGTTGTCCGGTTCGAGTTCCAGAATATCGCGACATATACTCTCTGCCTCAATAGGATTGTTCAATAATCGGTATCTCTCAACTTTTTGTAAAGCCCTGGGAATGCCTTGCTTGCTGATTGGTTTTAATTTATTCATGACCGATTTAATTTTAGTAAGTAGATGAATATGCACTCTATACAAGTTATGATTCTAACAGTTAATATCCAATGGACAATGCTTAGTAATTCCATAAAGAATAAGAAGCAAATGCAACAATTGTTATTGCCGATCCATAGCATAAAATGGCGATTATATATTTGAATCGATGAAGTTGAAGGCCTTCATACAGTGTAAATCTGAAACGATGCGCCCAGTGAAACAGCGACAATGAGATTATTGCCAAAAGTACAAGTCTGACCGACAATGGTTCAAATATTCCGTAAATATGCTCGTAACTGGGGATATCAATCCATCCAAAAGGGATCGCTAGACCGATAATTATTGAAAGTACCGGTAGAAACAAGGCTGAAATTGCTCCGCCTGCCCCAAACAAGGACCACCAAAACGGTTCAACGTGAGATTTCATAATTCGAATCCACTTTCAATATAAAAGAAACCGACCGACAATTATTGAAATTACAATCCATCCGGCATAATTAGATAACATGATTACAATGCCCGGGATACGATATTTCCCAAACTTCACAACCATAGCTTTGGGAGCGAGGTTAAACCATGTGACGCTATGAAAAATTAATCCAAGCAGTGAAATAATACTAAGCCAAATCAGTATGGGAGATTTCATGAGCTTAATAAATTCATAATAGGATTCTTCTCCCTGTGATATTGCACCGATCAGCAATAGTAAAATGATGGCAAAATATGCGACACCCAAACTGGTCAATTCGCGCATTACAAAGATAATATGGCTTGTACGACGCGTCCACCAAAGAATGGGCATCTCTTTTTTATAGGATTTACCCGAGGATTTTGTTGTATTAGTCATATTCAAGCTATTTATCCTTTGCCCATGGCAATAAAAGATTTTTCCACCAGGTATTGGCGCCATGCACTTTGTAGCGTTGGATTGCACCGGCCGGATCAACCTTCTTGGGACACACTTTGGAGCAGTCACCGATAAAGGTGCACTGCCACATGCCCGATTCATCACTTAGTGCATCCATGCGCGCGCTATTTCCATGATCACGGTTATCCATGTTATATCGCTGGGCCAGTGCAATAACGGCCGGTCCTGTAAACTCGGGTTCCAAACCGTAGACGGGACACGCAGAATAGCACAGCATGCAATTAATACACATACTGTATTGCTTAAAATCTGCCAACTGATCCGGCGTTTGTTTATATTCTTCGATTGCAGGATCTTCCTGTTCGCGGATGATCCAGGGTTTTACACGTTTGAGCTTTTCCAGAAAATCACGCATATCAATCACTAAATCCCGGACAACAGGAAAATTCTCCAATGGTTCGATGCGAACAGGTCCGGGAATGAGATTTTCCAAAAAGGCAGCACATGTTAATACCGGCTTTTCATTCACCATCATACCACAACTCCCACATATACCCATCCGGCAGGACCAACGGTAGGATAATGTACCGTCAATATGGTCTTTAATATAGTTCAATGCATCGAGAATTACCCAGTCTCTTTGCAATGGGATCATGTATTTCTGAAAAGAAGGTTCCGAATTATCGTCCGGCCTATATCTGAATACTTCTAGCGTTATTTTATCAGCCATTTTTCCGGGAATTATTTTCCATATATTCTTTCACCTGGCGGCCATTTTGTGATCGCGACAGGTTGATACTTAATTTCAGGAGCCCCATTTTTATTTCTGTATGCAAGACTATGGGAGAGGTAATTTGCATCATCCCGGTTTTTGAAATCAGAACGCTGATGCGATCCTCTTGATTCTTTTCTAAATAATGCCGACTGGATGACTGATTCGGCAATATCCAATAAGCAGGAAAGCTCAAGTGATCCCACTAATTCGGTGTTAAACGTTTTGCTTGTATCGGAAATTCGCAAGTTCTTAAATTTACTTTTTAGTTCCTGGATTTCATTTTGAGCATCGGACAATGCAACTTCCGTGCGGTAAATGCCGGCTCCGTTTTCCATAACATGATGCATGGCCTTTCGTATGTCAACAATTTTTTCCGTTCCTCCGGTTCTGTTAAGAAATTGCTTGTTCAACCTTTTCAATTCATTCTTATAAAGGAAATCTAATCCCTTGCTCGATCCGTTTTGATTTAATGCGAAATTTGCCGCGCTTTCGCCTGCTCTGGCGCCGAAGACCAAAAGTTCGGTAAGTGAATTGGATCCTAACCTGTTTGCCCCATTAATACTCACACAAGCACATTCACCTGCTGCAAACAAGCCGGAGAGAGCCGTAGCGCCATGGATATCCGTATCAATGCCCCCCATCATATAATGAACCACGGGTCTGACGGGGATCATCTCTTTTATCGGATCAATATTTTCGTACTTCAGACATAATTCTCTTACAAAAGGCAGCTTTTCATTGATGATCTTTTTACCTAAATGGCGTAGATCCAAATGAACATAATCTCCGTACGGACCTTCCAGTGTCTGCCCCTTTTCACGTTCCTGTACGAAAGCTTGAGAAAGGCGATCCCTGGGACCAAGTTCCATCGAACGCAAAACAGGCCTTGGTTCGGGTTTTCCCAAATCGTAGTCCTGCAAGTAGCGATAACCATTTTTGTTGAGAAGGTGACCGCCTTCAGCTCTGCAAGCTTCTGTTATCAGTATACCGGTAAACGGTAATCCCGTAGGATGATACTGCACAAATTCCATGTCTTTTAGTGGGACTCCGGCGCGATACGCAATTGCCATACCATCGCCTGTTTTAATATTGGCATTGGTTGTGAAGGGGAATACTTTGCCGGCTCCTCCGGAACAAATTATCACGGATTTTGCTTTTATGGCGGCTATCTGGCCTGTGGATATCTCCAGTGCGACTGCGCCCTGGCAGCGGCCATCATCCACAAGCAGTCTTGTGACAAACCATTCGTCGAATCGCTGAATCTGACTGTATTTTAAAGAGGTTTGAAAAAGTGTATGTAACATATGAAAGCCTGTTTTGTCTGCAGCAAACCAGGTCCGCTTTTTTTTCATGCCTCCAAAAGGGCGAACGGCTACCTTGCCATCTTTTTGCCTGCTCCAGGGACACCCCCAATGTTCCAGCCGGATCATTTCCTTCGGCGCCTCGCGAACAAAAATTTCAACCGCATCCTGATCGGTCATCCAGTCGCCTCCGGATATCGTGTCATAAGCATGATCGTCTAAAGAGTCATTGTCTTTGATCACTGCAGCAGCGCCACCTTCCGCCGAAACGGTATGGCTTCGCATGGGATATACTTTACTTATAATTGAAATTTTGAGTTTGGGATCTTTTTCGGATACGGCAATAGCAGCGCGCAGGCCGGCACCGCCGGCACCAATAATCAGAACATCTGATTCGTAAGAAATGTGGTCCATAGTTACATTTCAGATTAATAATTCTCACGAAATCGTCCTTGTTACTACAATATAATAAAAAAAGACATAATGTAATAGATAACCGCGGACAAGTAACCGGACGTTCCTGCCCGGAAAAGCCGCGGTAAAAGTCGCGGAAGTAACTTCCGCTCTAGTGTTGCTTCCCTCATCCCTGCAGCGGAAGTTACTTCCGCTTTGGTGTTGGAAATAATCTGTTAGGATGTGTCGTGGTAGCAAATGCGTGCTGGTCATAGCTCGTGTTAAGTAAAATTAAAAGCGACGTTTTTGTCATTTCGAGGCTCCTACCTTGTCATCTCGACGTCCGGAGAGATCTGGCTTATTCGTGGTGGCCCGGTGTTGATTGAACCGGATTTCTCACTCCGTTACCGAAATGACACTTTTTATTTAATACTGAGCAGTGAGTAAATGATCACTTGAATTTTGATGACGATGAAGAATTGCGGAATATTTAGTTGCGCATGTGAAAATCACCATTTGTTTTTTTATGATTGATGCCGGATTGCCCCGACCTTATTCTCGATTATTACGATTTATTCTGAAAATCTTCATTAATTTGTATTTTTCTCCGAATGAATAGATTGAGATGGAAAGACCAATATCCTTAGAGGTATTATTAAAGAAATTTATAGAATCAAACGATCAATTTGCCTTTCGTCAAATATTCGAGAGATTATACCCTTCGCTCGAAAATCTTGCCTTTAATTTTACACATAACAAATCGCTATCCGAAGATATCGTGATGGAGATATTTGAAAAATTCTGGCGGAACAGATTAAAACACCATGGAATAAAAAATCTGCACGCATATTTATATACCTCGGTGCGCAATCATGCTATCGATCACATGAAAAGAAAGAAAGACCTCATCAATATAAATATTGATCCATCCGAGGTAAAGGAATATTTCACTAAGCGATCACCGGAAAAGATATTGCTCGAAGAAGAGCTTTTTGAATTGGTAAATAAAGCCATCGAAGAATTGCCTCAAAAAAGCAGAATGGTTTACAGGATGTTGAAAGAAGAAGGATTAAAATACAGGGAAGTCGCGGAATTGTTGGATATATCTCCTAAAACGGTCGATTATCACATTCACCTTGCCATGCAAAAAATAAGAAATCAGATAAGAATTTATCTTGAAGAGAACTCCGGAAGATCCAATTTAAGCGTAATCAAACTTGCCTTCATGTTTTTCTGCATATAGATAATTTTTTTTCAAAGCTAATTAGCTGTATTTCAGTAAGTTTCTCGTATTTATATATTTTTTTTATTATATCCCCGGGAAGTTGGGGCTGCCTGTCGTCATATATATAAAGACGTAATGCAGGTATGGCCGAAGAACAAGAAATCAATATTGCAATTTTCAAGTACCTCTCGGGTCAGGCTGATTATTCGGAAAGTATACTGGTAAGGGAGTGGATAAGTGAATCGAACAAGAATAAACAGGAATTTGACCTGATACGAAAACACTACGAACAATACGACCTTGTCCTGGAATCCACAGATGTGGAAAGCAAGTATGATGTCTTTTTATCGAGAATAAATCAGGCGAAACAACCTGATATTATCCTGCCTCATGAAACTCCTGGGAAAAATCACGGAATTTTCTGGCGTTACGGGATTGCGGCAGCTATCATAGCGTTTATTACGACGACCTACGTGTTGTTTGGAGATAAACTCTTTAATGCTCCCGTGCAATCTGATTTGGCGGAAGAACCGCAAATGTCTTATAGTGAAACAAGACTCGGTCAAAAATCTCATATTCGACTTCCCGATGGTTCCGAAGTCTGGCTGAATTCCGGATCCGGCATATCTTTTCCAAAATACTTTTCAAGTTCAATCAGGGAAGTCTCTATGACCGGAGAAGGCTTTTTTGAAGTGGTCCACGATGCCAAAAGGCCTTTTATTGTAAGTACGCCTAATTTTAAGACCGAAGTATTGGGGACTTCATTTAATATCATGGCATACAAAGATGAGGCCTTGCACAAAGTATCTTTGGTGTCGGGCAAGATCAAAGTACATGCAATGCCAACTGATGATATGGGAGACTCGTCCAAAAATACCTTTATTCTCAATCCTGGTTATGAACTGAAGTTTAATCACGTAAATGGTGAGATAAAAGAACAGGACTTTAATGTTTTTTCGGTGATATCATGGAAAGAAGGCACATTGGTTTTTGAAGAAGACAGCTTTGATCAAATGGCGATTAAAATAGAGCGGTGGTACGGAATAAAGGTAAAAAAGATGGGGAATGCGCCGTCTGATTTTATTGTTACAGGAGAATATGCCAACGAGAATTTGACCAATCTTCTTGAGTCTTTGCGATTCGGGAGAAACTTTAAATACGAATTAAAGCATGATCATTTAATCATTAATTTCAATTAAACAGGGAGGTATATGACCATATAGCACAAAATAAAAAAGCCCGTGATATACAAGGTATCTCACAGGCCCAAGATCTCATGAATTCCCATGGCCTTCTTGCAGGTTAGCCACGGGTTCAATCAAATCTTTATTTAACTTAATAATATTCAAATTTATGAAAAATAAATTATTACGACTACTGTTTATGGTATCGAGATACGCAATTTTCGGTTTTGCACTACAGGCCATGTTTTTAACTGTTGCGATAGCATATTCATCCGAAGCACAGGCGATTAAAAGTGTTAAAGAGCATAGAGCGGAATTTCATTTTAACAATACTGCGCTCAAAGATGTGCTAAATGATATCGAGGGAAAAACGGATTACCGGTTTACCTTTTACAGTGCTGATTTGGACCACAACATCACATTCTCTTTAGACCGGCAAACACTGAGCATTGCCGACCTTCTGATTCAACTATCGGAGGACTACAATTTAGCTTTTAAACAGGTAAACAATAACATCACGATCAGGCGTCTGCAACAAAAAAGGAAGGCTAATAAGCCCAAACTGGAGATTGTGATTCAGGGTAGAACGATTACAGGGAAAGTTACATCTGAGGAAGATCAATCAGGTCTGCCCGGTGTAAATGTTCTTATAAAGGGAACAGGACAGGGAACCGTAACGGATGTGGAGGGCAATTTCGCAATTGATGTAGCGGATGAAAATGCCATTCTGGTTTTTAGTTATGTAGGCTATGTTGTTGAGGAGGTTGCCGTCGGAAATCAGTCTGTAATTGATATTTCGCTTGTTCCTGATCTCACCGCATTGGATGAGATTGTAGTTATTGGTTATGGAACTCAGAAAAAATCCGATCTTACGGGTGCCGTGACAACACTTGATGGTGAAGCTTTTAAAAATGACGCCATTCAAAGCTCTTCACTGGCTCTTCAGGGCAGGGTTGCCGGTGTCAGGGTTGTTAACAACGGAGGAAGGCCGGGAGCAGGCGCTACCATCCGGATTCGCGGTACAACCACAAGAAATAACAACGAACCTTTAATCGTAATTGATGGACAGATCGTTGACAGCGGCCTGGGATTTTTAAATCCGAATGATATCGAATCAATGACCGTGTTGAAAGACGCATCTGCGGCGGCGATTTATGGCTCGAGGGCCGCAGCAGGTGTTATCTTAATAACAACCAAAAGAGGTATTGAAGGTAAGCCTGAAATTGAATTCAGCACGTATTACACGTTCGATAAATTGACGAATAAACTCGATATGTTGAATACGGAAGAGTATATGCAGGTGAATACGGAGTGGTTTACAAATGCAGGTCTGACCCCTTCCTTTGTTACGCCCGATGTGGTTGCCGATACGGATTGGCAAGACGAAATCTTCAGGACAGGTTCACAGCAGAATTATCACCTTTCAATCCGCGGAGGGAACGACAGGTTTCTTTATGGTATACAGGGAGGCTATTTCCATCAAGAGGGTTTGATAAAGAACTCATCTCTTGACCGGTATAATTTCAGGTTTAACAATGACCTGAAGGTTAATGATAAGTTGAAATTAACCAGTTCAATAGATGTCAGCTATGCCAAAGGGAACCAAACTTCGGATGGAGACGTGGTAACCCGGGCATTGCAATATCCCCCGAATGTAGCTGCCGCCGATGCCAATGGCGATTTGGTGTTTTCCGGATACACACTTGAACATCCGCTGGTTATCCTGGAAAATAACCGGCCGATAGATGACAATCTAAGAGCTCTCGGAAATCTGTTGTTGGAGTATGAATTTATCGAAGGACTTAAACTGAAAAGTTTTTTAGGGTTGGAATATCAAACAACCGGTCTTACGGATTTCAGACCTAAAGTAAGTTATCCTCAGGATCCTGCTCAGGTGAACGAAACTCCTTTTGCAAGGTTGACAAAGCAACCAACCAAAAGATTCATCTGGAGCTGGGATAATCTTTTAAGCTATAGCCGTTCATTTGGAGATCACAATATGTCAGTTATGATTGGGCATACGGCACAAAGCAGCATCTATGAATTTTATCAGTTGCAAGCGAGGGACTTTATGTCTAATCATCCAAACCTTCATGTTATTGATGCTACATTGGCCCCGGATGAAGTAACAGGGAATAATAATATCTCCGAATGGGCGCTTGCTTCGGTGATCGGTCGATTGACCTATGACTATAAAAACAAGTATTTGTTTTCCGCAAGCTTCAGGCAAGACAGATCTTCCAGAATACATCCCGATTACAGGGATGCCTTCTTCCCTTCATTTTCCGGAGGTTGGGTAATGAGTGAAGAGTCATTCTTTAATGTTGATTTTATTGACAGATTGAAAATCCGCGGAGGTTGGGGGCAAATCGGTAATGAGCGCAGCGGAGACGATTATCCGTATCAGGCAACTGTTGCGGTTGGCGCGCCCAACACGAGAGCGTCATGGTATCGTGATTCCGATGGCGCCAATGCCATATTTGGCGGTGTGATTCATACGGGGGCGGTGTTCAACAGGATCGTGAATAAAGCCCTGAAGTGGGAAACCACCACCACCAAAAACATTGCGCTTGACCTGGCTATGTTTGGCAATTCGGTGTTGCTGACGACGGATTTCTTTATTAAGGATACGGAAGGGATCATTACCGTACCTCCGATGCCTGCTTATTTTGGTCTACCAGCCTCCTACCAAAATGAATCGAATATCCGCAATACGGGCATAGAGATCGAGTTCACTTACAGAAAAGAATTTGGTGAATTCAGCTTCGAGATTAGTCCGAATTACACATATATCAAAAATGAAATCATTACCCTAAGCGAAGCGGAAGATGCAGTAGATGCCAGTATTGGCAAATCAAGAGTGGGAAGGCCTTACAGCACGCACAGTATCGGATGGATTGCCGACGGTATATTCCAAAACCAGGCAGAAGTAGATGCTCATGCATTTCAACAAACGGGCACCGCCCCTGGCGATATCAGATATAAGGACCTCAATGGGGACAATGTTATTGATGAAAAAGACAGGGATTGGATCGGTGTGGAGGTTGCCCCTCATAACTATGGCGTAAGTATAATCATGGAATATAAAAACTTTGACCTGAATTTACTGGGTGTAGGTCAAATGGGAGGAGAGACACGTTGGAATCCGGGATTCAGTTATCATAACATGAAGCGCCCCTATGAGATCACCGGTGGATTTATCCGAAATAGGTGGCATGGTGAAGGAACAAGTAACTCATTGCCTCGCTTGGTTTCCGGCGATCCCAATAATAATGAACGTTTTTCTACCCTGTATTTGGAATCGAGTGATTACTTCAGGATACAGAATATACAGCTTGGATATAATTTCTCGAATGAGATTCTGAACAAACTGAAACTCTCCAGGCTGAGATTTTATGTAGCTGGTCAAAACCTCTTCACAATTACTAATTTTAATGGATACGATCCGCAAACAGGCTATGGAGGATACC
Organism: Cytophagales bacterium; assembly: GCA_022360055.1. Lineage (GTDB taxonomy): Bacteria > Bacteroidota > Bacteroidia > Cytophagales > Cyclobacteriaceae > JAAUQL01. Next base: position 37,016 of record JAKSDO010000021.1, read on the forward strand.
CTGTCCCCGCATCTGTTTACTTCGGACTTAATGTATCATTCTAAACCGGAAAATTATGAAAATCAAATATTTAATAACAAGCATTACGATACTCCTTTATACGGGATGTAGCGATGAATTTCTGGATAAACAGCCTTATGGGGCAAGTTCTTCGGAATTGTTTTTTCAAACCGAGCAAGATGCGATTTTAGGAATAAATGCGGTATACGATGAAATGCAGGGATATAAAACGGCTGCTTATGAAACCAAAGCCAATGGCTATGACTGCCCGGGCCTGATGTGGGGGCAAAGCGTACGGGAACATTCCGATTTAACGAACCTGTTTGGGAAAATAAGGATTTTTACGATTACACCGGTCGACGGTGGGGTTGTCGGCGCTCTTTGGAACCGTTCTTATATTGGTATACAGCGGGTAAACCAGGTGATCGAAAATGTTCCGGCGATTGAGAATATGGATCAGGCACTACAGGAAAGGATCCTAGGGGAAGCCTACTTTTTGAGGGCGTATTTTTATCATTATCTGTATTTATGGTTTGGAGGAGTTCCGATCATTGACCGGCCTTTGGACCCGACGGATGAAGCGAGTTATGTGATTCCACGCGCCTCGAAAGAAGAGATGCTGAATTTTATCGCAGATGATTTGGTGGAAGCAGAAAAGCGATTACCCGAAAGCTATACCGGCGAAGATGTCGGAAGGGCAACGGCCGGCGCTGCCAAGACCTTGTTGACCAAAGTATTGCTGTGGCAAAAGGATTATTCGTCGGCGCTCACAAAGATTAAAGAGGTTGAAGGTATGGGGTATGCCTTGGTCGACGACTATGCCAGCTTGTTTGACGGAACTAATGAAAATAGCAGCGAATCTGTTTTTGAGTTTCAGTTTGAGGCCATTGTAGGACAGGATGAAGGGTCAATACTCAGCCTGTTTTACGGACCTAATGGCGAAGGATTTGTACCGACCGGAGGTTGGGGTTGGGTAAGACCCTTACCGGATATGGTTGAAGAATATGAAGACGGAGATTCAAGGTTAACGGCAAGTGTATTTCAAATTGGAGATACATTTACCAAAGCTGACGGTACCGTTAAAGTTTTCCAGGATTTGGTGGGAGGGACCGGATATGCCGTCCGGAAATATGTTGTGGATCCTCCGACAGGGGCTACCGTAAGATTGAACTACGGGCCTCAAAACTTTCATGAGATCCGCTATGCGGAGGTTATTCTTTTACATGCCGAAGCATTGTTGAGAAATGATCAAAAAGACCTGGCGATCGCAGAAATCAATAGAATTAGGGCAAGACCAAGTGTAAACCTTCCGTTGCTTGACGCATCAGCAATGAGCATGGACGATGCATGGGATGCTCTTGTTCATGAATTCAGGGTTGAATTTGCGTTTGAAGCGAAATTCGGTTACGCTTTAAGGCGGTGGGGGATTGTCGATCAATTCCATGCGGAGAAAGGACTGACGGACTACGATCCGGATAAGCATAAGGTACTTCCAATCCCTCAGGACCAGATTGATTTCTCCAAAGGGACTTTGGAACAAAACCCGGGTTATTAATGCAATTAAAATCTCGTAACAAAAAGAAGTGCCAGGGCGAGGTACTTCTTTTTGTATTTTAAAATTCCTCAATATGAAAATAACAGTAATTATTCCTTTTTTGGTGATTTCCTTAATTGTTCACGCTCTTGCTTCCGATGAATCGGGAGAGTTGAATGGCAGCATATTATATACCCGGATAGGCTATGATCTGGATTCCGACAAACGGATTATTATCAGGAGCAAATCGGAAGGCTATATTGAGGGCACAACCAGTTTTGAGCTTTTTAATGAGGACGGTAAAGTGGTCTTTTCAGGTAAGGTGGTGCCATGGGGAAGAAAATGGAATGAATTCTGGTGGATCGCCGACTTCAGCGAATTTGTGAATTCCGGAGTTTATACGTGTTCCGTAAAAATTACGGATGGCCTGAAATTGGAGACAAAGCCATTTAAAATATCATCTGACCTGCTGTGGAATGATACGTGGGAAACCGTTGCCATAGAACAATTGGAAGGCCGTGTGGAATTAAGGAAGAAGAATTATACAAAGCACGGACCGGCTCATGCGGAAGGAGGGGGATGGCAGGATTGCGGGGGTTATCTGAGGGAGGTGAACAGTCATGCAACGATGCTTAACGGATTGTTTGACGTGCTTGAATTTTCGGGAGACAGAATTGACCAGGATGAAAAAGAAGAAATCATGAGTCAGATGATTATTGGGCTGGACTATATCGCATTTTGTCAGGATAAAGCGGCAGAGCTTGGAAAAGGTGAGGGGGCAATTATACACGAATGGCCCAAACATACGAATGTAATTACAGGCGATGTGATTAAAGGTGCGTTATGCTTTGCCAGGGCGGCAAAGGTATTCGAATCTGCAAATTCAGAAAAAGCAAAAGAGTATCTGGAGCGAGCCCAAAAATCATTCAGTTTTATGGATAAAAATGGGCCGATTCACCACAGCGGCGGAACCGATTTCCATGGAACCGTACAACCCGATGATGGATTCAACCCAGTCATCCACGGTGCCCCGAAAGGTTTTGTCCGCCCTGTAGAGTGGAAGACCCGTGACCTCGTTATGATGTCCTGGGCTGCCCTGGAACTTTCCGGGGAAGAACCCTACAAAGAAAAAGCAATTGCTTATGCAAAGCAGGTCATCGACCGGCAAATCAGCAAAAATGAACCGGAAGGCGATTTTTACGGACATTTCAAAGCGTATGCCTCAGCCGGGCATACGGAAAAAGCCTGGGAACACCATCATATGGGGTATGATGCTGGAGCTACCTTTCCTCACTACATTATTCCAATAATTCAATTAACACAAAAATACCCCGACCATCCGGATCAAAAGAAATGGGGCCAGGCCATAAAAGATTTTGCTTATGGATATTTTCTGCCCGCCTGCTCGGATAATCCGTTTTACTTGCTGCCAATGGGATATTATAAGGATGAAGGCCTGCTTGTGTTTAGCGGACTGTGGCATGGAATGAATGGCGCTTATGGTTCAGCGGCGGCGCTTGCCCTTGAATTATGGAATTTTACCGGCGACGAGAAATTTAAAAGTATTGCAACCGGAAACCTGCAGTGGATTGCCGGATTAAATTCGGGAATTGAAGAAGATGGGACATATGTATCGAAGAGCATGATCTATGGTCTCGGCGATGAATTTATCGGGAGTTGGACTAAAATTCCCGGAACAATTTGTAATGGTTTTGAATCGGACCGGCAGTTTCATGTGGAGGCTCCTAAAAAATCAACCGATGGGCCGAATGTCTTTACCGACGAAGGTTGGATCACCCATTCGGGAGGTTGGCTCAGCGCCATTAGCCGTTTGAATAAGCCCCCAAAATAGGAACGATTAAAACACCGTTAATAGCTCTTTGAATTGAATGAAGGTCAGGTAAAGAGCGTATAAATATTCAATATCCGGGATTAATCCGCTCGCCCGCGTAGCAAATGCGTGCCGGTTATGGCCAATTATTGGAATAGCTATTCTCTTGTTCCCGGAGCGGAACTTAGTTCCGTGTCGAAGCCGGAGGGAGGGACTTACATGTCAGGAAATGCTGCGAAGCCGCGGAAGTAACTTCCGCTTTAGTGTGGGGAAAAAGCTGCTGAAGTAACTTCTGCATTCGTGGGAGACTGATTGTCTTGTTCACGCAGACAAGCCGATCCATCCTGTCTCAGCTTTTTTATACTGTCATCTCGACGTCCGGAGAGATCTGGCTTATTCGTGGTGTCCTGGTGTCGATTAAATCAGATTTCTCACTCCGTTCGAAATGGCACTTTTTACTTAACACTTCTTGGAATAGCTATTCTCTTGTTCCCGGAGCGAAACTTGGTTCCGTGCCAAAGCTGGAGGGAGGGACTTACATGTCAGGAAATGCCGCGAAGTCGCGGAAGTAACTTCCGCTCTATACATAGACGACATAATGGTGGAAGACTTTGCCTGTCCGGGAATGATATGGGAAAGCCGCGGAAGTAACTTCCGCTCTAGTGTTGGAAACAAGTAATTTCTGCTTTAGTCTTGGGGCCAATTATGGGAAGTCTTGTATCCGGAAACGACCGGAATACCGGCGCCGGATCGAACAGGTTTCCCGCACGACCGGTCAGACGACGACCATCGAACGGTCAATTTCCTCCGCCCATTTCAATAAGCCTCCTTTAAGGTTAAATACATTTTCAAATCCACGACTTACCAGCATCTTCACAGCTTTCCCGCTGCGTGTGCCACTGCGGCAAATTACAATGTTTTTTTCCGCGGAGCTGATTTCGTGCAGTCGATCCCCTAAGGTGCCGAGCGGCAATAAAATTCCACCCAGATTGCCTGCTTCAAATTCGTGGGGTTCCCGTACATCAATGATCCGGACTTGTCCGGATTGGTTTTTAAGCAAAGCATGAAGCGCTTTTGCCGTGATCTCCGGGATGTCATCGGAGTTCAAAACGCCACAAAAGTCTTCATAATCAATCAACTCGGTGATCGGCTGAACATCCGGGTTTTTGCTGATCTTCATAATGCGTGTTTCAAAACTTAATGCATCGAAAACAAACAACTTCCCGGCCAGAGGGGCTCCGACGCCGGTAAGGACCTTGATCACCTCGCTTGCCTGGAAACTTCCGATGATTCCCGGAAGAACTCCGAGAACACCACCTTCGGCACAGTTCGGAACCAATCCGGGAGGTGGCGGCGTTGGAAAAATATCCCTGTACTGAGGACCGGTCGATCCGTCTTCATATTGGAAATTAAATACCGAGACCTGTCCCTCAAATCTGAAAATCGAGCCGTGAACATTGGTTTTATTCAAAAGTACGCAAGCGTCGTTTACCAAATAACGGGTGGGAAAATTATCTGTCCCGTCGGCGACGACATCGTAATCTTTCAGGATATCCATTGCATTCCGGGAGGTAAGTTTGGTTTCGTACAACCGGAATTCAATATGCGGGTTGAGTCTTGAAAGCTTTTGAATGGCAACTTTTGCTTTGGATTTGCCAACATCATCTTCGGTAAACAAAACCTGCCTTTGCAGGTTCGAAACGTCGACAACATCAAAATCGACAATTCCGATCGTCCCGACTCCGGCAGCGGTCAGATACAATAGCATCGGGCAGCCGAGCCCGCCTGCCCCGACAACGAGCACCTTTGATTTTTTTAACTTGCGTTGTCCCCGGATATTGAACTCCGGAAGGACCAGATGCCGGCTGTACCTTTGTAACTCTTCCTTTGAAAATTGAAAACCGTCCATATCCGATGCCACGACAATTTATAAATAATGAACCGGATAACAGATAAAATAGTTTCGGTTAATTAAGCCTTTTTAAAGCCAGCTCCGACACCGTATTTCCTATGGACAAGGATGAGGTCGCAGCGGGAGAAGGAGCATTGCATACGTTCACCGCAAATTCATTTTCATAGATCAGAAAATCATCGCTGAGCGCTCCGGACCTTTCGCATGCCTGGGCGCGTATTCCGGCGCCGCCGGTCTCAAGATCTCCTTTTTGAATTTCGGGAATTAACTGTTGCAGCGCTTTGGTAAACGCGCGTTTGGAAAACGAGCGGTACATTTCTCCGAACCCGGTGGACCAGTATTTTGAAGCCACCTTCTGAAACCCTGGCCAAAGAAGGATCTCCGCCAGCTCCGGAAAATCTATATGAAGCTTTTTGTAACCCTCCCGGGCAAAAGCTAAAACAGCATTGGGGCCCGCCTCGATACCTCCGTTGATCATTCTTGTAAAATGCACGCCCAGAAACGGGAAGGCCGGATCCGGAACCGGATATATTAAATGGTTTACGAGGTATTGCTTCTCTTTCTTGATTTTATAGTATTCTCCACGGAACGGAATGATCTTCACATTTACATTTTGCCCTGTCATTTTTGCTACCTTGTCGGAATACAAACCGGCGCAATTGACGAGCAGTTTACATTCGTAGGACGATTCGGATGTTTCTACGACGACGGAGTTTTTGCCGGGTACGATCTTCAAAACTTTTTCATTCGTATGAATTTCCCCGCCAAGCTTTTTTATGTTTTCCGCATACTTTAAAGAAACCTCTTTAAAATCGATGATCCCGGTTTCCGGAACTTTGATCCCTTTGATCCCATTGACATAAGGCTCGATCTCTTTTAATTCTTCCTCCGAGATTTTTTTTATTCCTTTTAAACCATTCTGATTTCCACGCTCGTACAAATTTTCCAGCGCGTTTAATTGCCTTTCATTTGTTGCAACGATGACCTTACCGCACAATTCGTACCGGATATTCTCCCGATCGCAGAATTCGATGAGTTGCCGGTATCCCTCTCTGCAGTTTACGGCTTTTAAGCTTCCGGGTTTATAGTAGATCCCCGAGTGAATGACTCCGCTGTTATTCCCGGTTTGATGCGCGCTTAGTTCCGATTCCTTTTCAAGTAACAATAGATTTGTTCCAGGTTTTTTCTCAAGAATTTTCAGGGCAGTTGCTAAACCTACTATTCCGCCCCCGATAATGATTACCTCTGGCATACCGATATTTTTATTTTAAGATGACGCTAATTTATTAGAAATCTTTTTGGCTTTTCTAGAATTTCCGGGCGAAATTAATCAATTTTTCAATATTTTTTAAAACATGATAATTCTCATATTATCTGGAACGGAAAACGAGTACTTTCGCGGCTGAAAATTTGAATCACATCACCATTAATATTTGTTTCCGAAATGATAAAGTTCACAAGTGCAGAAGAAGCAGTAAAAGTAATCAAATCCAATGACCGGGTTCATCTGAGCAGTGTTGCGGTAACGCCGCATCATCTGATCAATGCTATGGTGGCAAGAGGTAAAAACAAAGAATTTGAAAATGTAAGAATTCAACATATTCATACCGAAGGCCCGGCACCATATGCCGATAGAGCATTGGAAGGAATATTTCAATTGGAATCGTTTTTTGTAGGAGGGAACGTAAGAAAGCAGACTCAGGCCGGATACGCAGACTATATTCCCGTATTCCTGAGTGAAACGCAAAAGCTTATTCGTCAGGGTTATCTCAATGTAAACGTAGCCATGGTGATGGCATCGCCTCCTGACAGGCATGGTTTTGTTTCCCTCGGAACATCGGTAGACGCAACCCTGGCGGCCATCGAAGAGGCGGACATAGTAATTGCCCAGATCAACAAACATGTACCCAGAGCGTGGGGTGATGCCATGATAAGCATTCGCGATATTGACTATTTCGTGGAGTACGATGAGCCGCTTTATATTCATCATAACGCGCCGCTTACCGAAACAGAGATTGCCATCGGGAAAAATGTCGCCAGCCTCGTTGAAGACGGCGCCTGTCTGCAGATGGGAATCGGGGGGATTCCGAATGCCGTACTGGCAGAACTTGGCAATCATAAAAACCTCGGAGTGCATACCGAAATGTTCTCGGACGGATTGTTGCCATTGGTAGAGAGCGGTGTGGTAAACTGCAGGGAAAAACAAATCGATAAAGGCAAAATCGTTGCTTCCTTCCTCATGGGGTCGAAGGAAGTCTATGATTTTATCGATGATAATCCGATGGTAGCCATGATGGATGTGGCTCATACCAACGGAATACATGTGATCCGAAAAAACAAAAAAGTTACGGCCATAAACTCGGCCTTATCGGTCGACCTCACCGGACAGGTGTGTGCGGATTCGATAGGAACTACGTTTTATTCGGGCGTGGGAGGACAAATAGATTTTATCCGAGGTGCAGGTCATTCCGAGGGAGGTAAGCCAATAATTGCCATGCCATCGGTGACGGCAAAAGGTATTTCCAAAATTACGCCGACATTGATGCAAGGAGCCGGAGTTGTAACCACAAGGGCCAATATGCACTGGCTGGTTACCGAGCACGGAAAGGTGAATCTATACGGTAAAACACTCCAGGAAAGGGCCAGAAGAATTATATCCATAGCGCATCCGGATCATCAGGAAAGCCTGGAGAAGGCTGCTTTTGAACGATTTGGAAGCCATTTCCATTTTACGGCCTAGAAATCCGGGAGCGACAAAAAGACAGAGGCTGTTTGGCCATCAAACGGCCTTTTTTAATACCCCGGCGAGGTACCGTTCGATGGCCTCCTGAGGCGTAATGCGGGTACCTGCGTTCCCTGCCGCATTTCCGGCTTTGTCCGGTCCTTTTCTCCGCAATGAATGTGCGGCGGGCTTCTCAAATATTTCCGCATCTGATCGCATGACGTTTTTAATAAGAATACGCGACCGGAGGCATTTGAGGTCCGGCAAAAAGTCTCAGCTTCCGAATTGAGACCTATTTCAACCCGGTATCAGGGCAACGTCAGCGCCTTTCGCATGAAGTACAGCAGGAAAGGAACAGGTTAATTGCCAAAATTATATATGGTGGTGTTCGGATAAAAAGCGCCGATACTAAACCAGTACGCCATGAAAGAAGTCGCCTTAAGCAACCTGGATCCTTTATCCGGCCCTTCGATTACATTTCCGAACAAGTCATAACCGTTTCCGCCGGTGTCGCTAAATACGATTTGATTGCCGGAACCTGACGCTACCGTATAATTCTGTTGCGCTCCATTCAGCATGTTTTCAAAAGCAATAATGAAGTTCTTTTCTTTATTCCCGATGATGACGATGTCCTTCCCGTCTACATTATCCGTAATGATATTTGTGCCGCCTTCAAACTCCTTAAATTGATAAACCCGGGCTTTCTCATTTTCAATTACCGCCAATACCCGTTCTTTTGCCGGAATTCGTTCATCCATACGGTTTACGGGAAAAAGCAGCGCATTGTGGTTGGTTCGGTAGTCGCCGTAGGGATAAAGTCTGTAATTTCTGCTGAACCCCGTATTGGTATTCACGACAGTGCTGTTCGGGAACATCATTTTCCATGTTCCCCAGGTAGTTTCAATGACGGTGAATGTTGAAACTCTCGACCCTTTTAACGTACCGTTTACACAACTGAGGCTGATTTGGCACCAGTTGCTGTCCGTGTATCGATCATAGGGGATAAGATTGGAATTATACAACAGGCCACTCACCCCGAAGGTGGTCTCAATTCCTGCTATTTCGCGATTCCAACCGATTCCGGTTCCGGTGAGCGGGCAGTAGGTAACGGCAATTTTTGATCCGTTCAAATCGTCGTTTATAATTTCATGCCAATCGAGAATTTTATGCGGATAGGCCCGATAGTTGCCATTCCAACTGAACCCGACCACAAGATCATCGTCGGATAAATATGAAATTTCGTTGATGGCCGAGGTCTGAGGCTGATCCAAAGCGGGAATTCCATCTTTTCCCGGCCCCCCGTCAAATACCTGCCCTTCGGGAATAAGCCAATCCGCGCTGCTGCCGATGCCCCCGGAATTGGTTCCCTGAGGATTTTGATTTTGCGAATTGCATGAATACAACAGCAGACCCATGAAGAAGAATAAGGAGATAACTTTTCGCATGATGTCGATATTTAAAGCTTCAATAATTCATTTTTCCGGTTGAATTTTACGAATACCCCAACATTCAGTCTATATGTCGGGGAGAGTTGTGTGCCCGTTACGTTCGCGTAGAGCGGAACCTCAAAAGCGGCATTGAATGCGAGATTTTGAGAGATGTTGTAACCCAGGCTCGGGGCAAGGAAGATCCATTCTCCGCCGGTGTTCGGCATATTGAGGTCGTTAAACCTGTCGGTCAGTGCCTTTCGGTATCTTAAGAAAAGCGTTGCGTCAAGAATGCTTTTCCAAACCGGGAAATTGTCATTTAACGACACCAACACCTGAAGCTCATTCCCAAATTGGTAGGTCTGGTCGGTCAGGTACTTGTTGTTCTTGCCTTTCAGGCTGTAGATAACGGTGGATGCGATGTTGAAATTTGGTCTGAAATTAAATTTATAGAGACCGTTTATCCAAAACAGCCCGTCCCAGGAGCCGCTCCCGGGTTGTAAATCGGCATTTAGGGGAATGCCGTCCCGGCGGGTGAAGTCTGTCTTCCCGGTAGGAATTTTTGGGCCGGCGGCGGCGGTAACCAGCACCTTACTCCGGTCGGGATCTGAAAATGTATATTTGATCAAAAGGGCCGCATCCCCGATTCCACCGGTAGAAACGTAATCCGTATTATCAAACTGCCGGATGGTTCTTTCTTGCTTCACATAAGAGAGGAGCAGGTCTGCGGAAAACCTTTTACTTATGGAATAACCGGTTTGAAATAAGACCGACTGGGTGATTCGTTCCCTTGCATCGTCGTCCAATACTTCCGTACCTTCTTTTAATGTTTTGAGGACGTTGATGTCATAGCTGAGGCTAAACTGCCATGTGCCCGAACTGCCGTAGGGCATTCCGAGATTTCCTGAAATGGGGACGCCGCCCGAACAGCACGTTTGGCCGTAAAGGCTGCCCGAAATCGCCAGAAAACAGATTGCAATAATAAGCGCCTTGAAAGTTGACATATCTAAAAGTAGGTGGTTTTGCCTTAACAATGTGTCAATAATTTGACAACTGGGATTTGATTGTGTCCCTTTTCAGACTTCCGCCCGATGCGGATCCCGGAACGGATTAATCCGCCGCTGAAAAGTAGTCTTATTTTGCTTTGACAAGTAATATTTAATGAAGTGGAATGTTGCTGCATGGATCATCAGCGAAAATGATTTTTTACTTTTTATAAATCCAAATAATAATGACAGAAAACAATATTCGTGGAAACAGACTGAGAGGGGCACGGCCAAAAGTTGGAATCCGGCCTGCAATTGATGCCCGGTTGGGAGGAATCCGGGAATCTTTGGAAGCCATTACCATGGAGATGGCCCGGGAGGTAGCCGGTTTGATCACAAGTTCGTTAAGGCATCCGGACGGTAGTCCGGTCGAATGTGTTATCGCCGATACGACCATAGGAAGAGTGGCGGAAGCAGCTATGTGCGAAGAGAAATTCGAAAAGCAGGGTGTAGGTGTTTCTTTGACCGTAACCCCTTGCTGGTGCTACGGCAGTGAGACGATGGATACGAATGTGACCAGGCCAAAGGCAATCTGGGGTTTTAACGGCACGGAACGCCCCGGGGCGGTGTATCTGGCCGCAACGCTTGCGGGACACAATCAAAAAGGACTGCCGGCATTCGGTATATATGGGCGGGACGTACAGGATGCCGGAGATAAAACGATCCCCGGAGATGTACGATCGAAGATCCTGAGTTTTGTAAAAGCGGGTCTGGCAGTGGCCACTATGAAGAACAAATCGTATCTGTCGATAGGCTCCGTTTCCATGGGCATCGCCGGCTCCATAGTGAACAACGATTTTTTCGAGGATTACCTGGGGATGCGATGTGAAAATGTAGACATGACTGAAGTAGCCAGAAGAGTGGAAAATGGAATTTATGACCATGATGAATATCACAGGGCCATTAAATGGGTAAAAGCGCATTGTAAGGAAGGAAAGGATTACAATCCGATTGAGGAACAGCGCACCTCCGAAGAAAAGGAAAAGGAATGGGAATATGTGGTGAAAATGACGTTGGCTGTGCGGGATCTGATGATCGGAAACGAAAAACTGGCTGAGCTCGGATACGGTGAGGAGGCTTTGGGACACAATGCGATCATCTCCGGGTTTCAGGGGCAGCGTCAGTGGACCGATTACCTGCCAAACGGCGACTTTCTGGAAGCGATCCTGAACAGCTCCTTCGACTGGAACGGAATCCGGCAGGCATTTATCGTAGCTACTGAAAATGATAGTTTGAATGGAGTAAGTATGCTTTTTGGTCATCTGATTAACAACTGTGCACAAATTTTTAGCGATGTAAGGACGTATTGGAGTCCGCGGGCCGTCGAGCGCGTGACCGGCTGGAAACCGGAGGATCTGGCAAAAGACGGCTTTATTCATCTGATAAATTCGGGCTCCTCGGCGCTCGATGGCACCGGAACACAAAGCATCGACGGGAAACCGGTGATGAAGCCCTGCTATGAGATTTCCGAAGAAGAGAAACAGTTATGCCTGGATAATACCAAATGGCCGCCGGCCATGTATGAATATTTCAGGGGCGGGGGCTTTTCGTCACAATTTAGGACAAGAGGCGGTATGCCCCTTACCATGTGCAGAATAAACCTGGTAAAAGGCGTAGGCCCGGTAATGCAAATAGCCGAGGGATGGACCGTAGAATTGCCGGAAGAAGTGCATAAGGTCCTGGACGAGCGAACAAACCCGACCTGGCCGACAACGTGGTTTGTGCCGAGAACAAACGGTCAGGGCCCTTTTAAGGACGTGTATTCGGTTATGGCAAACTGGGGGGCAAATCACGGAGCATTCAGTTACGGGCATTATGGCGCCGAACTGATTACCTTATGTGCCATGCTGAGGATTCCGGTAAACATGCACAATGTGGAAGAAGACAGGATCTTTCGCCCAAGCGCCTGGAATATGCTCGGGATGGATCCCGAGGGATCGGATTTCAGAGCGTGCAAAAATTTCGGTCCGCTGTATTCTAAAAATTAATTTTTTCATATCCGGCAATATAAAAGCGCCTTATTCGGGGCGCTTTCTTTTTTTTAACAAAAAAATACTTCATTTTAGTTGAATACAAAACCGAGATCCCATTCATGAAAAAATACGTCATTGCCCTAGATGCCGGAACCACTTCGAATCGCGCGGTCGTGTTTGACAAAGATTTGAATATACGGGGAATTTCACAGCAGGAATTTCAACAATATTATCCAAAGCCCGGCTGGGTAGAACACGACGCTGTCGAAATATGGCAGACCCAATTAAAGGTTTTGAAAGATGTCTTTGCCGAAAATGGCATTTCCCGAAATGATGTGGCCGCCATCGGTATTACCAATCAGCGGGAAACCACCGTCATTTGGGACAGATCTACGGGGAAACCCATTTCAAATGCAATTGTCTGGCAGGACAGACGTACCGCAGAATTTTGTGAGCAGTTGAAGCGCGCCGGACATGGAAACAAAATAAGGGAGAAAACAGGATTGGTGATCGATGCATATTTTTCCGGGACAAAGATAAAATGGATCCTGGATCATGTGGAAGGCGCAAGGGAGCGGGCCGAACGGGGAGAACTGGCATTTGGCACGGTAGAGACCTGGCTGGTTTGGAATTTGACCAAAGGTAAACTGCACATTACCGATGTCTCAAACGCCAGCAGAACCATGTTGTTTGACATAAATGCGCTGGAGTGGGATGACGAATTGTTGGATTTGATGAGAATTCCACGGAATTTATTGCCCGAGGCCGTTCATTCGTCCGATGTGTATGGCGTCGTAGCCGGGGATATCCTCCCGGGAAATATTCCGATCTCGGGAATGACCGGGGATCAGCAGGCCTCTCTTTTTGGGCAGTTGTGCTTTGAAAAAGGGATGGTCAAAAACACCTATGGTACGGGGTGTTTTGTAATGATGAATACCGGAGACAAACCTGAGTTGAGCTCCGAAAAATTGATTTCAACCATTGGGTGGAAGATCGGGAGCTCGATTCAATATGCTGCAGAGGGAAGTATTTTCATCGGAGGAGCCCTGGTGCAATGGCTGAGAGACAATCTCGGGCTGGTAGACACTGCGCCTGAGGTTGAAACGTTGGCGAGGCAGGTCGAAGATAACGGAGGTGTGGTGGTGGTGCCCGCTTTTGCGGGCTTAGGCGCTCCCCATTGGGATCAATTTGCCCGGGGGACGATCTTTGGAATCACGAGAGCTACTTTGCCGGCACATATTGCCCGGGCGACGCTCGAGGCGATCGCCTTGCAGGTAAAGGACGCAATCGATGCAATGGTGGAAGCTTCCGGCGCTGAAATTAAGCACCTGAAGGTTGACGGAGGCGCTTCGGTAAACGATTTATTGATGCAAATTCAGGCGGATCTCCTGCGGAGTAATGTGGTAAGGCCTCAAATTACCGAGACGACGGCATTGGGGGCGGCCCTTCTTGCCGGCCTGGCTGTGAATTTTTGGAAGGATTACGGCGATATCGAATCGCGATGGCATATTGACAAGACGTTTACTCCACAAAATTCCGATGTAAACGACCTTTTGAGGTATTGGGAAAAAGCAATGGAGCGAACGAAAAACTGGATTGACAATTAAGCGATAGTAATATGGATCGAAACGAAATGTTGAACCGCCTGCAAAAGGTGAACGAATGGGATATTATTATTATCGGAGGTGGCGCAAGCGGTTTGGGCACTGCTGTGGATGCGGCTTCCAGGGGGTTTAAAACGTTGTTACTGGAGCAAAATGATTTTGCGAAAGGAACCTCCAGCCGAAGTACGAAGTTGGTGCATGGAGGTGTGAGGTACCTGCAACAGGGAGACATTTCCCTGGTGCTGGAGGCCCTTCGGGAGCGCGGTTTGATGCTTCAAAATGCTCCGCATCTGGTAAGGAATCAATCTTTCATAATTCCGAATTATGAATGGTGGGGCGGGCCTTTCTATACGATAGGCTTAAAAATGTACGATATGATGGCAGGGAAACTGGGATTGGGGCCTTCAAAAAGCTTGTCTTTGGAAGAAACCGTTAAGTCGATTCCGACATTGGTAAAAGACGGCCTCCGGGGAGGAGTTATATATCACGATGGGCAATTTGATGACGCGCGGATGGCGGTCAGCCTGGCCATGACCTGTGCGGATTACGGAGGTGCCGTTTTAAACTACATGGAAGTTAAGGGATTGTTGAAAAACGATGAAAACCTCGTCGAGGGTGTTGAAGCGTGGGATATCGAAAACAGGAAAAGTTATCGATTAAAAGCGAGATCGGTCATAAATGCGACAGGCGTCTGGGCTGATCGGATCATGCAATTGGATGACCCGGACGCAAAAGATATGATCAGGCCGAGCCAGGGAGTGCATTTGGTGCTTGATAAATCCTTTTTGCAGAGCAAGCATGCGATCATGATCCCCCATACCAGCGACGGCCGGGTTCTGTTTGCGGTCCCCTGGCATCACCGGGTGATCGTCGGGACTACAGACACCCTGGTAGACAGCGCGGAGCTCGAACCACGGGCATTGGAAGAAGAAATTGAGTTTATTTTAAGCACGGCCGGGACCTACTTAAACAAGATCCCAACCAGAAAAGATGTGAAAAGTATTTTTGCCGGATTGCGGCCACTTGCCGCGCCTCAGGGCGATGAAAAATCCACAAAAGAAATATCCCGGCACCACAAGGTATTGATTTCGCTTTCGGGATTGATAACACTGACCGGCGGGAAGTGGACCACCTATCGTAAGATGGGAGAGGATGCCGTAGATAAAGCGATTTTACTTGCCGGGTTGCCCGAACGAAAATCCATCACAGAGAATCTGATGATCCATTCTTACAGCCAAAACGTCTCCCTCGATGATCCGAAAAGTGTGTACGGGACGGATATCCGGATGCTTGAAAATATTGTTGACGAAGATCCGGACAATGGGGGGGTATTGAGTGAAGAGTTGCAAATCAGCAAGGCTCAACTTATTTTGGCGGTCCGGGAAGAAATGGCCAGAACGGTCGAAGATTTCCTGGCCAGAAGAACCAGGGCATTATTCCTGGACGCCAGGGAAAGTATAAAAATGTGCCGTCCTGTCGCTGAAATTATGGCGAAAGAATTAGGGTTTGACCACGCGTGGATAAACGATCAGGTCGAACAATTTACGGATTTGGCCCGGGGCTATTTACTGGATTGATTTTTAATTCATATAAAATCAACGCTGTACACCATGGGCAGATTATTGTTCAGGCAATTCCAGCTCTCGCCGTGGTCGTCGGATAAATACAAATTCCCGGTAGTCGTGCCAAAAGCCAATGTCTCTTCATCCTGGTCCAGGGCATGACGATACGTGATGTCAAACGAGTGGCCCTGCGGCAGACCTTTTCTAAAGGTATCCCAGGTTTTGCCACCGTCTTCGGTACGGCATACACACAGAGAATTATCTATGGCCACCCGGATTTCATCGCTTATTGCGGGAACCACCCAGGCCACATTTTCATTGTTTGAATCGGCCGCAATGGCGAAGCCAAAATTAGCTTCACCAGTCTCGTCGGATATGTTTTTCCAGTTTTCGCCTCCGTCGGAAGACCGGAAAATACCACAGTGATTTTGCTGCCACATGACCTCGAAGTTTGAATCGCAAGCCACCAGTAAATGAGGATCCTGCCCGACTTCCGCATGAGGGTCCGGGAGAAAATCCGCAGTCAATCCTTTGTTTTTGGGATTCCAGGTCTTTCCTCCGTCCGTGGTTTCGAAAACCCCCGCGCAAGAGATCCCGACATATATGCGATCCGGATTATGAGGGTCGATCAGGATTGAATGAATTCCGGGGTGATCTCTTCCTCCTCCAAACCAGTGATTTTTCCTGGACGGATGATCCCATAGGCCCCGGTTTAACTCGAATGTGCTTCCGTTGTTGTCGCTCGTAAAAAGCCCTCCCGGCTCCGTTCCGATAAGCAATTTGGAGGATTGTCCGTTGCTCATACTTGCCATCGCCCAAAGGTACCTGAGACTTGCCGGAACGCCTTCCTTTATTTCTTCGCCTTCCGGATATTTGGGAGCAGCTACTTCTTCCCAGGTGGCGCCTTTGTCAAACGACCTGTGGAGCTTGTTCCCCCAATGCCCGTGATCCAGGCAGGCCCACCAGGTGCCGGTCAATGCATCAACATAAGATATAGATACCGGAAGGCCCAGGAATTCCACCTTCCGGAATACCCATTTATCGGTTGCCGCTTTATCGTAAATGACAAGGCCTTTTCTTGTGCCGATTAGCAACGTGCTCTTTTTAGACATGAGATTTATTACTTTAAATGTTGATTATCCGCCGCTAAGTGCCTGCATTATAAATATTCTGTCCTGTGCCGCGATATTATCTCCGAGCCCAATGCGATCGAGAATCATATTTTCATTGATGAAGATATTTACATGATCTCTCAACGTATTCTGATCATCTACGATATAATTTTTTATGCCTGGGAAAAATTTATTGACTTCATCGACAAGTTGGGCAATTGTCCCGGCTTTCACGCTGGTCTCCTTTAGATCCGGATAGAATCGTTTTAGATTGGACGTAAATTGTACAGTTGGCATGGTTCACTTTCAAGCAGGAAGTAATGTAGCAAAACCTGAGGTCATAGAAAAGTTATTTTGGCAAAAGCCGCTTGTGCAAAATGAATCGGCTTGTATGATATATTAAAATAATTATATTTTTTCTTGATATATTAATTAATTAGTACTAACATTGTACATACATCTCGCCGAGCACACGGACTAAATACTTCTGCTCTTTTTATCACGGATAATGGATCGGTTAAAAACATTTTTGAGCTTAATATCGAATATTGGAGTGGATCCGAATTCAACGGCCATTAGCCGGAGGGAGGTTTGGCTTTCCAACAAGTTTTGTCTTCTCTTCGTTTTTTTGACCGCGTTTGGGATCTTCCGGAGCATGCTCAATGAAATTTATTCCGCTTCCCTGGGATTCGGCGTATTACTCATTTTTTTGCTCGGTGCATTTTTTTTGAATAGGAAAGGAAAATCCGTTATCGTCAGATTTGGTCTGGCGGTTCTTCCTCATTTTTTTCTTTTGTTGCCAGATGCGACGGGCAATGTCGGGACACCTGAAAGCTTCCCGGTGTATTCGTTTGTTTTGCTCGGACTTACCGTGATTCCGTTAGTGCTTTTTTATGATCGTAAGAGCCACAACATATTGTTGTTGGCATTATCAATTAATTTACTGTTTGTAATATTTTTTGATGTAATGATTTATTGGATACACGGCAATAGCGGTGATATTAATTTGTTGGAAAATAACTATGTCCATTACAAGCTGCCGCAAATCGTATTGTGGATCGTGATCGTATGTGCGTTCCAGTATGTAAAGGGAGTATTGGCCGGATCCGAAAATCAGCTTCAAATAATTTCACATAACTTACGGGAGCTGAACCAAACAGTTGGCAAACAAAACAAAGAGCTCGACGCAAAGGACGATGCGCTGTCTGAGTACGAGACCAAAGTTGAAAAGCAGAGGATGAAGCTGGCCTCAAAAAAGAATGAACTGAAGAATACCAAGATCGAATTGATAAAGTCGATTGATAAACTCAGGAAAGCGAAAGAAACGATTGATCTGAAGGAAGCGGAGGCCGAGGACGTTTTAAATGCATTAAATGAAAATTATCTGGTTGCGCAGTATGATTTGAACGGTAAGTTACAAAGCATCAGTACAAAGGTAATCGAATTGTTAGGAGCCCTTCATGATGAACATTTTCATCAAATCAGGCCGGTAATAGAAGGAGCTGACGACAAGAACAATAAATCGCCAAATGGTAAAGTCTTTGAGGGCATTTGGAATAAAATACTGGGAGGGGAGGCTCAAAGCATTGATTTGGATTATCAATCCAATGGAAGAACCTTAACGCTGGCAACCACGTTTGCCGCGCTATTCGACGCAAGCAAAAAGCCATACAAAATATTGACCATAGGGCACGATGTTTCCGAGCTCAAGGAAAAAAATGAGAAATTGGATAAGATAAATGCGGAGCTCAAGGAGAGGATTTTTGAAATAAGCCAGAAAAACGAACTGCTGAGTTTCCAGCAAAGCGAGATATTTGATAAAAGCGAGGAGTTGCATCGGCAAAAGGAAGAGATTCAGGCGATTAACAGGTCGCTGGAGCAAAGAGTAAAAGAAAGAACCAAACTGTTGGAGGATCGAAACAAACAGCTCACGGAATTTGCATTTATTAATTCCCATATATTGAGGTCACCGGTTTCAACAATGATGGGACTTATTAACCTGTTGAATTATCCCAGGTCGCCCGAAGAAGAACTGCAGGTGTACGAGCACCTGAAAACTACCGCCCTGAAACTGGATGACGTAGTCCAGAAAATACACCGTGCAATTGAGAACGGCCTGCATTTTGACCGGGGAGATCTGAGTTCCGGGCTCGACAGCCGCCCATGAACCGGGATTACCTGGAGGAGCTATCGCTCACCCAATAAATGGCATTCTTCACAAGCGCTCTGTAGTCGACATTTTTATAGGCATGCCGGTCATGTCCGGACTGCAAATAAACAATGCGGGAATTACCATAAACATGGCACCAGGCAATCGTTTCCGTGCTTTCCGGGTGGTTGGTTTTCAGAAGGGGGGTAACGCTTTCATTGACTATGAAACTTCCGTAAACTTCATCGAGAATTTGAAAATCTTCAAAATCGCGAGTTACCGGGTGTTTCGGATCTACAATGCGAACATCAATGTTTACATCGTGTTTGTAGGTTGATTTTGGGGCTTCAACGGTTTTTTCCAGTAAATATTTACCACCGATAATATTCTTGAACTCGGGCCAATCCTGGTAGGATACGAGGGCGTGATGCAGAAAGACCATACCTGTACCCTGATCCAGGGCCTTGAGATAAGCTTTTTTTTGAGCATCCGTAATGGATTGGATCATATCATAGAACACGATGGCGTCGTACTCCCGGAGCTCACCGGTCTCAATCATCTCATTGCCTTGGGGTTGGACCAAATGTTTGTATTCCATGGCATCAAAAGATTCAAAAATTTCAAAAAATTCCTGTTCTTCAAAATCATGCCCTCCTGTTATTACGAGGACGGAGGTTTGCGCCATTGCATAAGAGCAGCAATGAAAAACCAGGGATACGGCTATCGGAATTCTCATGGGGGTTAAATTAATGCGCAACCGACAAAAAAAATAGAAAATCGGCAAATAAATTGTATTTGTATTAAAGCATATGGAAAGAAAGATTTATTTCGGAAGCGATGTGATATTTATTGTGGCAGCGGCCCTTTTGGGGGGCATAAATGGCGTTGTCTTTATATTATTGAGAACTAGTTAATTATATTTCCTCATTGGCGAACAAATTCATAAACAAATTTGGCGATAACGGGTTTAAATCCCGATGGATATTTTTTCGACTCCGTACTTGGAGTGTGTTGCCCTATGGCAAGAGTGTAGATAATTGACAAAAGTCGAGAGGTAAACGGCGAATAATCCCGATAATATTACATTCAACTTTATGGGATTGATGAAGTAAAATATATCCGTAGTAATAATACTGATAATTTTGAGTTCCAGATATAAATTGTTGACCAAAACTAGAAATTCGTGAATCGTAAATTTGTTGAAAAATTTTTAACCTCAGTCTTAATTATAACTATTTTATTGACCGCATGCAGTGAAAAAGATCCGCTGCCTTTGTCAAGCGCTTCATTTGAAGTGTCTACGGTGTCTCCCGAGGTATTCAATGAGATAAAATTTGAGAATCTAAGTACAAACGCCACTTCGTATGAATGGGATTTTGGCGACGGTTCGGAAAAATCTACCGAAAAGGCGCCAAGGCATACATATGAAGAATCCGCGGAATTCATTGTAACGCTAAAGGCATTTACCCAAGATAATCAGGTAAGTACCGAAACGCAGGTAGTAAGAGTTGGAGAAAGGTATCTGACCGGGATGTATTTCGCAAATATCAACATGAAGGATGCAGAGGGCAATCCTTGGGATGACGACGGTTCAGGCCCGGACGTCCTGATGCAACTCGGACCGAGCGATTTTGAGCAGGAGGAAGAAATTGTGGGTTTTTTCCAGGATTCCATTCAGACCGAAGATTTTGAAACTGCCTTCGGCATTTCGGTCTCGAATCTGTTACCGGAGGATTATATGCTTACAAACAAAGAGTTTTTTATCCTGCTGGAGGAAGTTGATACGGTGGAAAACGAAGCGGTTTTTACGCCTATGATCGAATTAAGATTTAATCCGGTCGTGGTAGACGGTGAAGCGATTACGGAAGTAAAAAGAGCCGACGGAAGCGGAGATTTGACGCTTCCTTTCATCACCACGGACGAATATCATTTTTTCCTGCAGTTTGAAATACGCTAGAGAGAATACGCACCACAACCGTTAGGGAATATTTCGCTTTAGCGCCGGAATTTCGATCGCATTTAGGCAGTTTATGTATTTTCCAGGACAAATAAAATTGAATTGACCGGGAGAAATAATTGAAATAATCAATATATTGAGGTTTAAAAATGTCTTAATCTAATTTATAATTGATGAAAAAGTTCTATTTCTCCAAAGTAACATTTGCATTACTATTTGCCTCCCTTTTGTATTTTGCGTGCGATAAAACCGACCCTTTGCCCGAATCCAAGGCGGGGTTTGAAGTGCAAAATGCAGATGAGCTTGAAAGGAATATTCCGGTACAGTTCATTAATCAAAGTACCAATGCAGCTACTTTTAAGTGGGATTTCGGCGATGGCAATGCCGATTCTCTGAATATCTCTCCAACGCATGTTTATGAGCAGGAAGGAACATATGACGTCACCTTAACTGCCATCACCCAGGACGGCCAGACAAGTACCGAAACCAAAACCATAGAGATCCGGAAACGGGTATTAGTGGCCTTTAGCGTTGTTAACATCAGTTTTGTCGATCAGGATGGAAATCCATGGGATGATGATGGCACCGGACCTGATTTAATATTTGTTTTTGGAGCGCAAAGTGCGGATATCGAGGATTTGATATTTACGGATACCACAAAAAATCTTACACCGGCGGATTTGCCCCTGGAGTGGTCTTTTTCCGAAGGTTCCGGTCTTGAATTGACCAACGAGCTTCATGATTTGGTCCTGCTCGATGCGGATCCGGAAAAACCGGAAGACCCTAAATACGATGTTATGTTTGGCATTGAAATGAATCCAATTAACTATCCTTTTGCCGTTAAAGGTGATGACAACAGTGGATTGTTGCAGGTTTCAATTGGCGGATTTGCGATCGACCTGTTTGTGACGTTTGAGTTGCAATGATTGGAGATTAATTAAAGAACTAACTGTCGTATTTAAAATATTTTTTATCAAATCCTTCAAGGTTTGCTATAAATTATCTCCAAGGATAACTTTGGATCACATATATTAGTTAACCGAAACCTTGGAGGATTAACGATTTATTCTCTAAATACGATTGCCCCGGCTAAAAACCGATAATAAGTCTCATATTACCGAACTTCCCTCCCTGTCTCAATACAAGGTTATATACCCCGGCAGGTAAGGACCGCAAAGAAACGGGTTCTGTGATCGACTCCGAATTTTTACGGAAATAGTGGTCGTACACCTTGTTGCCCAGAAGATCATAAACCGTCATATCCACCTGCCCCAGATATTCATTGCGAATATCGATCGTAAATTCGCCAGATGTCGGGTTTGGATAGATACTAAAGTTGATGTCGGATGAAAGATCGGATAAGGAGGTAACCACCGTTGCCTCCGAAAGAAATAAACAATTCTCATCCGCCACGGAAACGTTGTAGGTTCCGGGGTTGGCAATTTCGTATATTCGGTCGGTCGCCCCGGGGATGGGATTATTGTTGAGATACCATTGGTAGTCTGGGGCAATTACGGACGATGTGAGCCGCGTACCGTTCACATTTATACTTGGCACACTCAGCCCGCTCTCATAGTCCTCGATCGTTATTGTTCTGGTTATGGTTTCATTGAACTGCGCATTTCTTACGTTAAAGGTCACTTCGTATTCGCCTTCAAATCTGAAGTTGTGAAAAGGATTTTGTTCCGTGGAGATATTTTCCTGGGGAAATTGCAAGTTGCCAAAATTCCAGCTCCAGGAGGTTGGAAAGCCGGTACTTGTATCTACAAACCGGGTTTCGCCCAGGGCGCAGGGGAATTCAACTTCAAACGAGGGGAATAAGGCATCGTCACAATCGAGCTGGATCCAACCGGTACTATTTGCATTTATGTTGCTGTTGTTGCCGGACAGAAAACTTGTATTCCCGGAGACAGATACATTTACTATGTCGAGATAGTCAAAACAAAATCTAATATTGCTGTTATCGGAAAACAAGGATGCATTTGAAGCTCCCGTTGATTGGATTTCAATCAGGTTCCCGACACTTCCGACAGCTTCAAATGACCTGAGCACCGTTTGTGTCGTATTTTCATTTAAGAACAATGAGCTGACATCACTCAGCCTTAAGCTATCAAATGTATTGTCCCCGAATAATGAAAGGCTTCCCGAGGTCAGTATTTTGTTGAAGGTATTATTCCCGTTGATCGACAGATCGGCATTCTCGATGGACACGTTATGGAAGGTATTGCCATTCCCCGTAATTGATTTTGAAACGTTGCCGTTCGCATCGGACAGCATCAGGATCGAATTCTCAAAAATCACATTGGGCGCTGCCGAAACATTGATAATATCCAATCCCTCAATAACGGAGCCGGAAAAATCGACCGTATTTTGATCGTTTAGCGTAGCATTGATGGTAGAGGCGGTAAAGGCGCTGTTTTTTGCAAACAGAGAACTGTTTTCGATTACAAGGTCTTTGGCGGTGAAGTTATTTTCGAGATTCCATGATCCGTTGATCGACTTAAATTCCAGATTGATGTCGTTAAAGGCCGATTCGGAGACCAGGATCTGGTTGTTTTTGGAGACGATCCCCTTAAAAGATAATTTGCCGTTGCTGAAGGACAATTTGGCATTTTCATTGTAGATGGAGCCGTCAATATTCAACTCGAACGAGGCGAGATTAATGGCGCAAGAATCGGTCGAGTAATAATTTATGTTATAGCAATTCGCGTTGGAGGTTAAGTTTATTACATTTACCGGTTCCGTAAATGAGTTGTTGTCAAAAATCACCGGATTGTTTATGGAGGGCACTGCATTGGCTATATTTCCTCCGCTTGAAAACGACCAGTTGTTTCCGTCATTCCAACCGCCCGACCCTCCGATCCAGTAAAACTCCGTTAAATCAAGCTCCTGGGAAGAAGTTGTAACGATGAGGGAGAATTTCTGGTTTCCGTTCCGCAATTCATCTTTATGTTTTATGACAATTGTATATGCTCCCGGGGCCGGATTGGCAATTTCGATTTTTTCGACATTGTCTCTAAAGTTATCACCAAATGATGCGCCTTTGTCCGGATTTTCCGGATCCAGCACCCAGGGGAGGTATGCGGTGTTGGACTCGTCATAGATGCGCATATCCAAATCATTGATCAGCATCAAATTAGTCGGATTTAAGCTGATGGGGGCGGGGACGCCGGGGACATCTGTCCAGCATATGGTGGCAATGAGCGGTTCGGTCCCGTCGGAATTTACCTTGAATACGACCGAATCATTTTCTGCGAGATTCAATTCATCGAGAATAAAATCATCGCCGTCGTTCCGAGTAATGATATTGGCCGCTTTATCCACAGCCAATAATCCCCAACCGAATTCGTAATCCGGACCGGGATTTTTGCCGGCTTCATTGGCCGTATGAACTACCAACCCTTTGAGTGAAGCCGATCTCATATAATTCCCGGAATATAGTTTTGCATAATACTCCTGCAACAAGGCCAGGCTTCCGGTTGTATTGGGTGCTGACATCGATGTTCCGGATTGCGTTCCGTACTCATCAATTCCACCTGAAAGTGCAGAGAATACATCTACGCCAATTGCTGAAATATCCGGTTTTATTCTCCCGTCGTCCGTGGGACCCCAACTGCTGAATTCGCTCATTATTACATCATCCGGGCCGGTATAATCTCCGTTAATATGCTCAACTGCACCAATGGTCAAAATATTTTTTGCTACACTTTTGGGTTCCAGGCAATCGTAAGGACCGTCCGGCGGGCGTGTGCCGTCTCCGATGTCTGTGCGGTCGTTGCCGGCGGATTTTACGATCAGATAATAAGGTGCATTAAACGCAATATCGTCCCACACCCGGCTGTTTGAAGCGTCGTAGTATCCAAATCTGTAATCTTCGACGTTGCTGACCGAAGGATCTCCAAACCACTGCCAGCCGGTACCTCCGGTGGCGACATCCCATCCTGTTCGCAATCCGTAAGAGTGATTTGAGATGATCAGTCCGTCCGCCGCTTCATCGGCCATCTCGGAGTTGTCATTATTGAATTCATAGGCAAACATATTGGATTCAAAAGCCATGCCTCTGGCCTGGGGATTTACACCGGCGGCGCCAATGGTCCCCGCGACATGTGTGCCATGATCATCAAACGGTATGTTGTCTTTTATTTCTACCCGGTCACCGAATTCCTGATGTTCGACATTCGTAGATCCGCTGTCCCAAATACCGATCACCATATTTTTTCCGGTGAGGTTGAGCGACAATTCCGCGCCGGGACGCAACTTGCTTGTCCCGACGTTCTCCGCCGCCAATTGATTGAAGGTCATGTAGTATTCGGGTATGCCGGACGGCATGATCCGGATCAGGGAAACCGTTTTTCCATGATCAAAAACCTCTCTGACCAATATATTTCTTTCAAATGCATAGGTCTGTACGGATGTCTGATATTCTTTGTAAATTCTGTCCAGCTCAACCGACAGGTTTTTTAAATATGCAGCGTTTGTTGCTGTTTTCCACTCCTGCGCAAAGGTATTGTATGCCAATAATAAGATTACCGGCACTGCAAATACATGTATAACCAAAACTCTCTTCATACTGTTAATTGACCGGTTTATAAACCCATTGAGCTATGCCCGGGAATTCCCAAAATGTCTTATCGCCAATTGGAAGGACCAGGGTATCTCTGAAGCCATAAATTAATTCATTTTCCGTAAGCCCGGATAATACAAAATCATTACCCCCGATGAATAATGTTGCATTTGCATTTACAATATCCCAGCTTGTGCGGAATAGCAGATCATCTTCCCCGGGCTCACATTTGTCATTTCCATCCCGTACCTCAAGTTGTTTGCCGTCTCTGAAAAAGATGTATTCATCATCGAGGGCACAATCCGGGATCCCGTAGATTACATTGGCATTGATATCATCTACCTCCTCATCGTTAAAAATAAACGTAAATGAACTCTGTCGCCAGGATTTGCTTTCTTCACCGGTAAGCATCAATGAAAAGGTGGCCGGTTTTACCTCATGTTTTTCTTTACACCCGACAAGGAATAAGATTACAAGAAAACTCCAATAGGTATATATTGACAATCGCATAAATCTCATTTTACTCATTTTTCTTTTTTGCCCGGACCGTTCGGATGGTTTCAGGGCCCGCAATATCGTATGAATATGAGAACGTGAGCAGCTCGACCTCCGAATCAAACGTACCCTTACCTTCGGACCTTGTTCTTTCAAGTTGGCTCGCGCCGGCAAGGAACTGCTCGGGAATTTCAAATTCTCCTTTGCACAAATCCAGGTTTGCAAATGCAAACAATGTTGAATCGAGACCGGTAAATCCCATCATGTATATGCGGTTATTTGAATTCCAGTCCACCTCGATATCCACATCATAAATAAACTCGCCATCGTTTTGGTCAAACTCCCAGGTGCCCTCAAATTTTCTGAGATCAACCAGGCAGTCGTCATCTTTAATGGTTACGGTATGAAACCTCCCATTTATTCCCGTCTCTCCAAAACCGGCCACAAGGCCGTTGTTTACCGCAGTAATGGTAAATTTAATGGTTTTATCCCCGGTGAGCTCCCGGTTATTTATCGGCTTGAACCGGATTTCCCCGGTATGTTTTCCCACAGGTATAAGCACTCTTTTTTTGTCTCCTTCTTCCAGAATGTAGTCTTCATTTTCGACAGCGGTGCCACTGACTTCATATTCCACGACGGTGGTATTGTTTTGTGAGGGGGCCGCTATATGCAGTTCAATGACGGCAGATTCATTTTGGTTGAGATCAAACGGATCGCTGTAATTTTCGAGGATTTCGCTTTCCGTTTCCGTGAACCGGGCATGATACGGGCCCTGAAATGTTATTTCTTCAGCTTTTTCGCATGAAATAAGGATGACGAAAAATACCGGTATTGCTATTTTGTACATATTCCTCTTCATCAATCTATATTTAATAGCCCGGGTTTTGGGCGTCTTTTAACGACGGATTATTCGTGATTTCGCGAAATGGAATAGGCCACAGGCGATCTTTTTCAGACCAGTTGCTGGTAAATTCATCCATAACGGCCTGATCTCTTCCGGTTCTTACCAAATCGTACCATCGGTGCCCTTCAAAGCACAACTCCATCCTGCGCTCGTTTTCTATCACCAGAAGCATTTGATTCTTAGAGGTTCCCTGAATCAGAGGAACACTGGCGCGTTCTCTTAAAACGTTGATATCTGCCTCGGCACTGCCCGAACCCGAGATCTTATCCTGTTGCGCCCTGGCTTCCGCACGGATGATATACATTTCCGCGAGTCGGAGGAGCTGAATATTATCAAACGGTCCGTACCTCACGACGGTCCATCCGTTGTCAGAGCCTTTTACGTTGGTTCCGTCAAATTCCAGAACAACCATTCTGTCTCCGCCGTCGTTTTGCAGTGCAAGCACCATTTCACTTGACGGTATGAGCTCTCTACGTCCGGCAAACAGGTTATTGATGCCAAAATTTGTTGAAGTCCCGGGGTTATCGTTGGCGCTGTAGACAATTTCAAGAATTGATTCCGTGCTGAAATCCGCTACGGCATTGGCAAAGTCCTCTTCCAGAACGTATTCTTTTGTGCCGTTCCCCTGAATAACATCTGTCGCATATTTTTCAGCTTCCGTCCAATTTTCCACATACAGATAGTACCGGGCCAGCAGAGCTTTTACGGCGCCGTTGGTGACTTCACCGGCGTTGAAACCATCCTGTGGCAATTTATCCAGCGCATATAGCAACTCGGATTCAATAAAACTCAGGGTTTCTTCCAAAGTTGCCCGCGGCATCACTCTGTTTTCTTCGACATTTGTTGTAGTAACTATGGGAATGCCTCCAAATGTGTACGCGCCTACAAAATAGGCATAAGCTCTGAGAAAACTGGCTGCTGCAGTGATCTCGTTAAATTCACTTTGCGGGATGTCCAGGTCGGGAAGGCCTTCGTACAAAAAGCTGGCCACGTAAGACATGCTGTAAATCACCCCCCAAAGGGCACTGGCCGAACCGTTTGATGCGGACATATCCTTACTGCTTATTTCGCGATATTGTGTAAATGTTCCGTTGTGAATCAGGTTGTCTGCGGTTAAGTCTCCTGCAATTATTTTTGGCGCGCCGAGATTTGCCAGGTCCCGATAGGCCGAAGACAGTACAACGCGCGCTGATCCGGCATCCGTAAGTACCTGGTCATCCGTAATCAAATCGACAGGATCGGGATTCAACAGATCCTCACACGACATCGTGAGCAATAAAACCGTAAATATGAATGTGTAAAGCCTGATTTTCATTAAAACCCTAAATTAAGTCCAACCAAAATTGTTCGCACCTGCGGAAACGTGTATAAATCCAGTCCCTGGGCGGTGGTTGATCCGTCCAGACTGTTCACTTCCGGATCTGCGCCCGAATAATTTGTCAACGTCCATACATTTGTTCCGGAGGCATAGACCCTCAGTCTGCGGAGCCGGATCTTACTCAAAATCTCGGGATTTAATGAGTATCCGATCGTGACATTTTTTAGTCGCAGGTAGGAAGCGTCTTCGACAAACCTTGAGCTGAATCTGTTGTTAAACGTATTCCCAAATTCGTATTTCGGAATTGAGGAGATATCGCCTTCCTTCTGCCAGCGCTCCAGGGCAACCCTCGACTGATTGTTTTGAATATCTTCTCCCGAATTCAGTAAAGTGGTATTCCCGAAATTGATCATTTGATTCCCGTAGCTGTACTGGAAGAAAACCGAAGCATCGAAGCCTTTGTAGGTGAACGTATTGGTAAAACCTCCGAAATAATCGGGCTGGGCATTCCCAATAAATGTACCGTCATCTGCGGTGAGCCTCCCGTCATTATTTTTGTCTAAATAAATGGCATCCCCGGTTCCGGGGTCGACACCTAGAAATTCCAATCCCCAAAATGTTCCGAGAGGCTTTCCCGGAGCGACAATATGCGTGCTGTTGGTGAAGGTATTATATCCGGAAAATTGAGGTTCATCCGTGGCGAGTTTTTGAACAATATTGCTATTGGTGGATATATTGAATTGCGACGTCCATTTCAGTTGATTGTCAATGTTTACCGTGCTTACGGTAAGCTCCATCCCTTCGTTGGTGACTTCTCCGAGATTGCCGAGAATGGAACCAAATCCTGTGGTAAACGGCAACGCTTCGTTGAGCAGCAAGTCGTTGGTGACGTTATAATAGTAATCGTAGATAATTTGGATTCTGCCGGATAAAAAAGCTATATCGGCCCCGACATCAAATTCCGTGGTCTGTTCCCATCCGAGGCTGGGATTGCCCAGTGTAGCCGGAGCAACCGCCGGGATGCCGTTGTAGGCTGTGGTAGCACCCCAGGTAGCCAGGTACTGAAAATTGCCGATACGTTCGTTCCCGGTCAACCCGTAACTGGCCCTGAGTTTGAGATCGTCCAACCATCCGGCCCCGCTGAGAAATTCCTCTTCGGAAACCCTCCATCCCAATGATACGGCGGGGAACAATCCGAACTTTCGGTCCTCGCCAAACCGCGACGATCCGTCGTACCGGACGCTCGCTTTGGCGAGGTACCTGCTTTTGAATTTATAATTGACCTCTCCAAAAAAGGATATAAGCCCGCTATTGACCAAAAATGAGGAACCGTCGATAATCAAACCCGAAGACGCGAGATAGGTAAAATCATCGCTCGGGAACAAAATACCGATCGTCGAGCCGCTTCTGGATGTCCTGCTGATGAATTCGGCGCCCACCAGCCCTCCGAATTCGTGCATATCTCCGATAGAAGAATTATAGGATAGCACATTATTGTTGAGCAGCGTCGACAATTCCGTGGTGCTGTAAATCCCGTAACCCTGCCCGCCGACGCTTTCCAGGAAACCGCCAATCGCCGTAGTCGAGGGCTCGAACTGATCTTCTATGGTCGTCACGTAATCCAAATTAAACTTTGTAGTGAAATACAGATTAGGAATGATTTCATACCTGGCGTACAGTCCCCCCAGAATTCTTGTGGCATAGGTGTCGAATCTCGGCTCAAGCGCCTGACCTACCGGATTAAAATTCGGGAATTCCGCATAGCCGGCATCCCCGGGCACATAGAGGTTGCCATTTTCATCGTAAGGCTGGTAATATGGCAAACTTGTCAACGCCGCATTGTAGACACCGTCCAGGAAATTGTCCCCTTTAATTCGGTTATTTTTTGTTCTGGCCCCGTTTAAATTAATTCCAAAGGAAAGTCTGCTTGTCGCGTGGTGATCGATATTCGCCGTGAGTGTGGCTCTTTTGAAATCATTGTTCAGCATCACGCCTTCTTCATCGCGGTATGCCCCGCTCAAATAAAACTGGGTCTTTTCCGACCCTCCCTTGGCCGATAACTGATACTGCTGTACGATGGCCTGTCGCATCACCTCATCCTGCCAGTCGGTATCGATGCCATCGGTCACACCCGGTATTCCCGCATCATCGGGATCTTCTTCGGCATTGGCCATAGCTTCCCGCTGGAGCTCCAACAGCTCGGAGGCGGTTAAAACTTCGATGGTATTCGTCGGGTCGATCACACCGCGCTGCACATCGATCTCAAACGTGGTTGGGGTTCCGACCTTTCCTCTTTTGGTGGTGATGATCACCACCCCGTTTGCAGCGCGCGAACCATAAATCGCCTTTGCAGAGGCGTCTTTCAGGATCTCAATAGACTCGATGTCATTCGGATTCAACGTGGCCAGGGCGTTGTCGCTCTGGCCTCCGAAACTTCTTGTCGAAAGCCCGCCGTCCCTCACGGGAATTCCATCTACGATATACAGCGGTCTGTTGGAGCTTGAAATGGACGAATTGCCTCTCACACGGACCATAATACCCCCGCCGGGCGTACCTGATGATTGCGTAACCGAGACCCCGGAGACCTGACCTTGCAAAGCCTGGTCAAGACCGGTAATGGGCATATCCTTCACGGCAGCGGGATCAAGCGAAGAAATGGACCCGATAACATCTGCTTTCTTTTGGGAAGAATACCCGGTGACCACGATTTCCTCCAGTTGCTTGGTGTCTTCAATCATGGTGATATCTATGATGTTTCTGCCATTGACAGGTTCTTCAACAGTCAGAAATCCGATGTACGAAAAAACAATGTATTCTGCTTCCGCCGGAATACCGATGGAGTAGGAACCGTCGAACTCCGAAATGGTTCCCGTAGACGTATTCTTTATAAAAATGTTTACTCCCGGAATCGGATCTCCGTTTTCTCCGGTAACTTTTCCGGAAATTACAATTTCATCGCTTTGGGCAACAAGAATAATCGAGTAGAAGGTGAAAGGGAAAAGTGAAAGTAAAACTTTATTCATTCATTATGGATTATCAATTCCAACAAAGATATTCAACCTGATCAATTATAAAAGGTTTAGATAAATTATCGCAATATAACTCATATTGAATATATTTCTTTACCTCATTAATAATTAAAACCCTAAATATTTAAATATATTTTAAAGAAATGGCAATTAAGAAATGTCTGTCTTTTGACAAGTACGCCACTTAATGTACTTTGCGGAAGGCGGGCAGATTTCATAACGGCAAAGGTATATTCGAATAAATGGGAATGACGACGGCCCCGGCTGCGACAGGTAATCCGGATGTTGGTCTGTTTTTGCATGTCCCTTGCATACCGCAGGTCGTGTATTTTGCAAAACATAGCGGTCCCCCGAGTGAACAGGATAAAAACGGCAGCACAACGTCAATAAACAAACGGCATTCGAAGGCTGCCGGTCGCATGCCGAAAAAAAATAATCGGAAAAATGCAACCTCGGTAGTGACACAGGCATCTTTTAGAGAAAATTTAAGAGATAAATCAAAATACTATGAAACCTGTTGTACAAAAAAGAATCTGTTTGAGCGTATTTATCGGCTTTTTTATACTGTCCCTTTTGCCCGATGTTTTTGCAAAAAGGAGATCCGATAGTCCCTATTTGACGAAATCGTTTAACCTGTCGTCCGGAGAATTGTACGTAGCTACTTCCGGAGGTTCCATAAAAGTGGAAGGAGGCAACTCCAACTCGGTAAAGGTAGAAATGTATGTGCGATCGAATAAGCACAGCGATTCAAAGATCAGGGAGATCCTGGAGGAGGATTACGAGATTCGAATTGAAAAAACAGGATCCAGAATAGAGGCTGTTGCAAAGCGAACATCCAAAAACTGGTCATGGAAGGGGATTAGCATATCTTTCGTGGTTTATACTCCGGAGAAATTTGCGTGCGATTTGAACACAAGCGGAGGATCGTTAAGTATATCGGGAGTCAGCGGAAACGACCATGAACTGAAGACGAGCGGCGGAAGCATCAAAGCGGAAGATATGTCCGGCGATCTCGAGGCCAGAACGTCCGGCGGAAGCATTACAATAAGGGACTACGCAGGCGAATTGGATGCGAGAACAAGCGGCGGATCGATAAAGCTGGAAGATATTAACGGCGATGTTGAGGTTTCGACTTCAGGCGGGGGAATAAGAATCAATGACGCCCGGGGATCTGTCTACGCGACGACCAGCGGGGGGAGCATCAATGCGGATATATCCAAACTGGAAGACCAGTTGATATTGAAAACCAGCGGAGGAAGTGTGAACGCCACGATCCCATCCGGATTGGGCCTGGATCTTGACCTTAGAGGAAATCGAGTAAATACTTCCCTCAACAATTTCAGCGGAGAATCAAAGTCGGACCGGGTGAAAGGAACTGTGAACGGCGGAGGCATTGAAGTCCAGTTATCGACTTCAGGCGGCAGTGTAAACCTCAATTATAATTAGAAGGAGGCTATAAGGCATTGAGCGGCGACAGCCGCTCTTTTTATTCAAATTCCATTTCGTCCACCTCTTCAAGCGTATCCGGATTCAACACCTTCATGGACAGCTTTTCTCCGTGCACATAAAATATTACCAGGGCGTTTTGGGTGGTGAACCCTTCAACAAACTCGCTCCACGGGGTCTTTTCCTGAGCGTAATACGGAGCTCCCGCCGCCCCGTTATTTACCTGCCAGATATCGCGCGACAACTCGATTTTTTCGGCGAAGTATTTTTTGGGGTAGATCTTTGTTTCCGGGCCGATCTTGGTTCTGGCGTAGTTATGTTCGTCTCCCGTCAATATGGCCCTGGTCTTTTTACTTTGATTTACAATGACGTCAAGAAGCTCATCTCTTCTTTCAATAATACCTTTGGCTACGCGCTTGCCCCCTACCAATGGCCGGAATGCATTTTCACCGTTATACCACATGTCGTCGGCCACATGTCCGCCGTTGGGGAAAAAAGGAGTATGAACCGTGACGAAAATATGATCGATGTTGGAATCGTTTTCCAAGGTCGATATGGTCGCTTTAAACCATTCCAGTTGATTATCCATAATATATCCGTGAATATTTCCGCCGGTAAATGTCACGGCTTTGGTTGTTGGGGCATACCAGTAATTGGAGTTGAGCACCACCATGGCAAGGTTGTCGTAGATATAGTAAAACACGCTTTCTTTATAAGAGGGGAAGTCCACATTTTTTTCATCGGGATCATAAGCCGATCCGTCCTCACTATCGGGCCCGTTCATCGGATTTACGAACTCCTGCCGATAAACGGCTTCGGCTGATACTTTATCAAAGGGAAAATTGTCGACGGAATATTTTGCATTATTTGTCTCGTCGTAAAAACTTTTCAGGACAGCTTCATGATTCCCCATGGTGGTCACCACCGGCATATATCTTGCAAATGGCTCGATGGCCCGTTTCCAGTTGGCGTATTCGAGCTTTGTGCTGTTGGGACTTTCACTTAATCCGGTAATAAGATCGCCGGAGAATTGCATAAAGCGAACCTGCTGTTGCATGTTCAACGCCATGATTTTCTTCATGATATAGACATTTGTGCCATACAGATTCCGCTCTCCTCCTCCGTTTCCCGATCTCGAATCGCTTGCGTAGGAGAAGGAGAACTCCGTCCTGCTTCCGGGAGCGGGGGCGGTTCTGAACGCGTAGGTCTCTTTGAAATTCCCGTAAAGAACCGTGTACGCATATTCCGTATCGGGGCTCAGACCATTTACTTCTATTTCATGGGAGGTGCCGCTTTTGCCCGAGAATTTTTTGCCGTTGACCCTGATCACGACCTTGCCTTTTACATTTGTCTTTAGAAAAATTACGGCGCTTTGATGCGTCAGGTTACAGATTAAAGGCCCTTCAATAACTGAATATTCAGCGACAAAGGGTTTTGTTTCCGCATACACTTTTTTGCCATAAGCAATTTCATGGTATTTCCCGTCGGTGTCGAGAAAGTCCGCAGCGTCAAAATTGATTTTGCCATCATACAATATATTATTATTGCTGCTCATCACCCGGTAACCTAAAATGCCCTTCTGCTCCTTGGTCCAGTTAATCATGTCGTAACGCCCTTTCATTTCCTTCAGATTTACCTCTGCCACGCCTTCGATGATTTCGGCAGTTTTGGCAAAATAAACCGGTTGGGGATACTTGGAGTCGTTGGTGGGTATAAATCCGTAATACAACGTTCCGTTCAGCGCTTTGGCCCTGAAATCGAATCGAAGGCCGGTTTTGGTGCCCTTTATACTTGCGGTAAACTGTTCGGGAGTAAATCCCTTATTGTCGGGCAACGCGTAAAGTTTTCTGCCCTTAAGCTCAAAGTAGAAGCCCTGCTTGTCATGCTGTATGTTTGAGTAGATTTTTGGGATTTTTTTCTGTTGCGCCGTCGATGACAAAAAGGACAACAGTAGAAATGCCAGCAGGTGAAGATTGCGCAATGAACGTTTCATAAGTTAATTGGGGTTCGGTCATTTATATACTACGATCTATTGATCTTTTAAAGATTCGGTTGAAAGCGAATACGGAAAGTTCTCAGGATTGGTGCCTCTCTTTTTCTCAGCTTTGTTGTTCATATAAAAAGTTAATTTGCCTCCGTTTATAATATCTTCGTGCAAGATCCAATTGTTATCATATCGATTTCCGTTCAGTTCTACTTTTTCAACATAGATGTTCTCTTCGTTGTTTTCTTCCGCTTCAATCACAAATGTATTGCCATTGCTCAGGGAAATTGTGACTTTCTCAAACAATGGAGAACCGAGTACGTAGGAGGGATGTCCGGGGGTAACCGGATAAAAGCCAAGTGCGCTCAGGACATACCATGCGCTCATCTGTCCGTTATCTTCATCGCCGCAATACCCGTCCGGAGTCGGACGATACAGGTCGGTCATGATGGAGCGGACGTGTCGTTGCGTCTTCCAGGGTTCCCCGGCATAGCAATATAAATATGGCATGTGCTGGATCGGTTGGTTGCCGTGCGCATACTGACCTTTGTTTATCAAAACCATTTCTGTCATTTCATGTATGACCTTCCCGTAAGTTCCCACTTTAAACTCGGAAGGGGTGGTAAATACCTGGTCGAGCTTTTTGACAAATTCTTTTTTCCCGCCCATGAGATCCATCAGTCCCCGGACATCGTGGAAAACAGACCAGGTATAATGCCAGGCATTTCCTTCGGTATACGGGCCGCCCCACTCGATGGGATCAAAGGGTTCGTGCCAGCTTCCGTCCAGTCTGCGTCCGCGCATAAAATTTGTCGTGGAGTCAAATACATTTTTATAATTAAACGGGCGGGCGCCATATTGGGCAATGTCGTCCGAAAGCTTCATTTTTTTTGCCATCTGCAGAATACAAAAATCATCATAGGCATATTCGAGGGTTTTACTGGTGGCTTCCGTAAACTCCGGATAGGGCACATATCCGTTGTTGTTGTATTCCCTTATTCCGTCACGACCGGGCACGTAATGCGGGGGGGCGACTCTTGCGTCCTTTTTCATGGCCTGGTAGGCTAATTCGGCATCAAAATCTTCGATCCCTTTGATGTAGGCATCTGCAAAAAGTGATGCGCTGTGATTGCCAATCATTATTTTCCGGTATCCCGGGCTTGGCCAGATTGGCAGCCATCCGCCTTCCTTGTAAGCATTTAAAATACCCTTCAATATGTTGGAATTCCGCTCGGGATACATAATGGTATAAAACGGGAACAATGCCCTGAAAACGTCCCAGTAACCGACATCGGTAAACAGATATCCCGGGCGAATATTGCCGTTAAACGGACTGTAGTGAATCATTTCGCCTTCCTCACTCAGCTCGTAAAAGACTCTGGGAAACAGCAGCATTCTGTACAGGGAAGTATAGAACATTTCACGTTGATCCGCACTCGCTCCTTCAATCAGGATCTTATTTAATTCCGTATTCCAGGTTTGGTTCAGCTTGATTTTGAGCTGATCAAAATTGAAGCGGCTCACCTCTCTTGTGAGATTTGTTGCGGCCTGGGGCAAACTTATAAAAGAGGTGGCGATTCTTACATTTATCTGTTCGTTCTTAAAGGTTTTGAATCGCAAGGCGGCCCCGGTGTGATCCCCTTCTATTTCTCGTTGAAGGGTCTTAAGCGAGTCGCTGTTCCATAGTGTGAAACTGTCAAACGGTTTGTCGAAATCAGCGACAAAGTAGAGCGCAAAGTCTTTAGGAGTTCCACCGCTGTTGTTTCTGCACCAACCGACAACGCGCTGCATGCTCGGTATCACCTTCACATAAGAACCCCCGGGAAAAGCGTCCAGCAGAATCCAGGAGGCCTGTGATTCCGGGAATTCAAACCTCATCATCGCCCCTCTGTTGGTTGCGGTCATTTCAGCGCTTATATCTTTTTCATGAAAGGTTACCCCATAATAGTTGGGCAGGGACGTTTCCGAGGTGTGATAATAGTTTAACGCTCTTTTTTCTTCATCGATGATGAGTTCACCTACCTCCGGCATGATCGAAAATGCCCCGTAATCTCCGACCCAGGGGCTGGGCTGGTGGGTACACCGGAAACCATTGATGGTTTTGGAGTCGTAATTATAAATCCACCTGTCGTCGTGGGACCCTGTTTGCGGAGTCCAGAAATTCATGCCCCAGGGATGAGCCACAGCCGGATAGGTATTTCCGGCGGAAAGATCCGGTGTGGATTGTGTGCCGATCCTTGGATTTACAAACTGTACCAGGTTGGATTGATTGTTTTGCAAGCGCGAAAGATCCCTGAACTGGCAATCAGCGAGCAGGATGGTGGTTGCGATAAAAGTCAGAAATTTGGTGTATGAACGTATAAAACCGAACGAATTGAGTTTTAGCATTGTTAATTTCCTCCCAAAATCGTGAACGGCTAAATTTCTAAAAAAACGAATTCTTATACTAAGGAATTGCGAATAATATTTTGAAAAACCACGGATTTTGAGCTCGATACGGGATCAATTGTGGAGTTGAAATCGCTACGCGGCGGGTGGAATAGTTGCCTTCGGACGTATACCTGCGGGCTGTTAACCGCCATCCGGACCGTCCTGTAAACGGAACCGATGGTGTGGGGAAAGTTCCCGGGGGGCCTGGAGAAAACTAGCGGGCGGAGAGCATCAAATGGTGATAATCTTTCAATATGGTATGAAGGAACTTCAGATCGGGAAGATCGGTATGGATGCCGAGCTTATCTCTGGTTTTGGCGGCTATGGCCTCTACCGGTTTATTGTTGAGCATATTCAATTTGGCATTGATCGCTTTTTTTATAAGCTCCACATGTTCAGGGCTCAATTCGCTGGCATTCGGGAATACGGGGGCATAGTTTTCATCCAGGTCATTCAGCGTATGCCTTTTAAGAAATCCGGATTTTTTGAGCTTTATCACCGTTGTGCCGGCAGCGATATCCCCGAGGCGCTGACCTTTTCCTCCGATGGTAATGCAGAGAATTGCAATAGCTCCGTAAAAAAAAGTATCGATTGGCCAGAGCAGCCAACGCAGCAGATAGCCGGCAAAATTTGCCTGTGATCCGTCGATTTTTACCACTTTGATGTCCAACACTTTCTTTCCGACGGATTGACCGTTTTGAGCAACTTCAAGTATCAGATGATAGAAAAAAGCCGGGAGAAATGCGAGCAGAACCAGAAAAGGCTGAGCATCGAACGCCCCGGAGTACCCCAGGATGATCGTTAGCACAACGGTAACCGATATCATAATCAACACATCGATCAGGTAGGCAAATATTCGATCACCAAGCCCGGCCAGTGCGTAGTTTATTTGAACATTTTGAGTGGTATTTATGCTTACTTTTTCCAAAAAATACTAATTTTCGACATGAGTTTAAAATTCAAATTTAATGAATGAAGCCACTTTTATAAAACAGAATTCAGGAAAATGGAAGGAGTTTGAAAAACTCATTAAGAAAAGTAAGGCCATAGACGCCGACAAGCTGGCCGAAATTTATATCCGGATTACGGATGATCTGGCATTTGCCCGAACACACTTTGAAAACAGCGAACTGACGCCCTATCTCAACAATCTGGCTTCGGGCATACATTTGTCCATTTATAAAAACAAAAAAGAAGATTCCTCCAGATTCTTAACCTTCTGGAAATATGAATTGCCAAAGGTTATGTCCGGATCCTTGAAATATGTGTTTATCTCTTTCGTAGTGTTTTCGTTAAGCGGCGCTGTCGGGGCGCTGTCAGCAGCGCATGACGATACCTTTGTCCGGTTGATTTTAGGCGATCAATATGTAAACGAAACCATTTCAAACATTCAAAAAGGAGACCCTATGGCCGTATATAAGCAGGTCGGGCAGACCGAAATGTTTTTGGGGATCACCTTCAATAATATCCGGGTATCTTTTTTGGTGTTCGTCGCCGGCGTATTTACCTCGTTCGCTACCGGCTATCTGCTTTTTATGAACGGTGTAATGCTGGGCGCCTTTCAGTACTTCTTTTACCAAAAGGGGTTATTTGTCACATCGGCCCTTACCATATGGATTCACGGAACACTGGAGATATCGGCCATAATTATTGCCGGGGCAGCCGGAATAATCATGGGGAACGGAT
Organism: Cytophagales bacterium; assembly: GCA_022360055.1. Taxonomy (GTDB): domain Bacteria; phylum Bacteroidota; class Bacteroidia; order Cytophagales; family Cyclobacteriaceae; genus JAAUQL01. The sequence continues at coordinate 75,701 of JAKSDO010000021.1, forward strand.
TACTTTTTCCCGGTACATATTCGAGATTGTACTCGTTCAGGCGAGGAGCAAAGAGGGGGCTTAAAATTATTATTGGACTTATTCCGGTATTCATTCTTGCCGGATTTCTGGAAGGATTTGTTACAAGGCTAACACATATGCCGGATCTTATTAAAATTTCAATAATTTTGGGTTCGGCAATTTTTATATTTATTTACTTCATTTTTATACCTGTTAAAATCAGACTCAATGGCAACCCATCAGAAGATCGCATTTTACAAAGTCAGGAGCTTTAGCCAAAAGCTGAACGCCACCATCGAATTTATTCGCCAAAACTATAAAACACTCGGAAAATCGATATTGTATATTCTTGGCCCGATGGCTGTATTGAACGGACTCCTTTTTTCGCAATATATAGATTTTATGTTTGGAAGTATGACGGCGACAGATCCCGTCAACGTACAAAACCCGTTTGCTTTTATAACCAATCCGTCCTATATCGGATTCATTGTTTTGTCCACATTCAGCGGGCTCTTGAATGTAGCTGTGATTTTTAATTTCATGAAGCTGTACAACAGTAAATATCCGGAGGAAATAACGGTAATGGAGATTTTGAACTCCTCCTGGAAAAATATTGTCCCGCTTTTTCTATTGGGGATTTTGATTACGATACTCATAGTGGTCGGTTTTTTGGTCTTTATCATTCCCGGTATCTATCTGATGATCGCCCTCGCGCTGTCCGTACCGGCATTGTTATTTGAAAGACTCGGTATTATCGAATCTATTCGCAGGAGCTTCGGATTGATAAAAGGAAAGTGGTGGAGTACATTTGGTCTGCTCTTTGTCGCATCGATCCTGATGTACGCAGTTTCGATGATCTTTATATTGCCATTCTACGTCTTTTACTTCATATCGATATTTACGCTGGTAGAAGAGACGGGTATAACTACGGATCTGTCTTCGTGGTGGTTTCAGGGAGGAATGGCCCTTTCCGTCATGTTTATGTTCCTGGGCAGCTTCCTCACCTACAGCATACCGATTGTCGCGTTGAGCTTTCAATATTTCAATCTGGTGGAACGAAAAGAGTCCGTTGGATTGATGGAAGAGATAGAGCAATTGGATTCCGAAGATCGAGATCATTGATTCGTGAGCGCTGCGCGTAACATCCTATTCCTGATATTTTTGTCCCTGCATCCTTTGGTCTGTTTTTCTCAGGAGGACTCTGCGGCATCTTTTAGTGAAAAGTCCCGGATTCGGCAGCAGCAGTTCAATCCGGATTTGATCCGGGAATTCAAAGCGGATAGCGAATTCATATATGAACTTCCGCCCGCCGCGAGACCCGGCATTTTGAAAATGATCTTTAATACGTTTTTTGAGTGGCTCGTCCTTTTGCTGGGCAATGAATTCTTCGCATGGTTGGTTTTAATCGTACTGGTTGTATTGGGTGTGGTCGGCCTGGGCTTTGCCCTGTACGGAATTTTCGGTATAGGCAAAACGATCCCGGTTTATTCCCGGGGCGACGACGGGTTGGCATACTCCGTAAAAGAAGAAAACATACATGAAATCAATTTTCCCGAAGAGATTGAACATGCGGTGAATCAGCGAGCGTACCGGAAAGCGGTGAGGCTGGTACATTTGTATTGCCTCAAATTGCTTACCGATAACAATATGATCGATTGGTCGCCTTCCAAAACAAATCACGATTACCTCTACGAAATTGAATCCGAGGTTTTTCAAAAGCTTTTCTCGAGGCTTTGCTATTACTTTGAATATGTGTGGTACGGTGATTTTCAGGTTGGAATTGCCGAATACGAGGATATAAACGATACGTTTAAGGAATTCAGGAAAAACCTGCGACAATATGATTAGATTGAACTGGAAATACCTTTCTTTTCTGTCGGGCATACTCGTGTTGTATTTCGTCCTGCTGTATTTTATGCCGCAGCGGTTTAATTGGTTTGTTACCTTGCACCAGCGCGACAAAAATCCTTTTGGGGCGTATGTCCTGAAATCCCTTATGAGGGATTCATGGATCCCTGAGGTCACGAGTTCGAACAAAACCCTGTTTGAATTAAGCGAACTGAACGAACCCAACCTGATGATCATCTGCGAGAATTTCGAAGTATCGCCATCCGGTATCGAAGCGCTCATGAATCTCGCTTATGGCGGTAAGCGTATACTTATATCCGCACATCAGATGGATACATCGTTTTCTCAAGCCCTGAAGTTCTCTTTAAACAAACTTTCCTTCTCGTTTTACCTTCAAAATATGTGGGGGGGTGATACGACCGGCGTATCATTGTCGGAGGCCCGGCCGGATGCCGGAAAAGTGTACTGGTATCCGAGGCAACTGTTGTCCCAGCATTTCATGGATTTTGATACGGCAAAATTCAGGGTCCTGGCCAGAAATACGGACGGCGAGGCTGTGGCCTTGAAAATTGATCATGGCGAAGGGGCGTTCATACTTTCGAGTACACCGCTTGTGTTTTCAAACTTCTCCATGTTGCGATCGGAAAATCATGAATTCGCAGCCGGAATACTTTCCAGGCTCTTACCCGGCGCATTACACTGGACGGAGTATTATCAACTCGGGCGAATGGAGTCGCGCACCCCGCTGAGATATATTCTTACCCAGCCTCCGTTAAAGTGGGCATTGTACGTTCTGATGATTTCAATTTTGATGTTCATGCTGTTCGAAATGAAGCGAAAACAACGCGTCATTCCCGTGCTGAGCCCGCTGAAAAATGAAACGCTTGATTTTGTGAAAACAATAGCCCGGTTGTATTATCAAAGAAAGGATCATAAAAATCTTGCCGCAAAGAAAATCCTCCATTTTACGGAGTACCTGAAACACCAGTTGCACGTCGATCTCAACGACGATATTTCCGAGGTTGTCACTACCGTAGCAGCCAAAACTGCTACCGATGAAAAGGAAGTTCAGTTATTTTTTGATCAGATGAACCGCATTGGCAATGCTTCATTTATCTCGTCGGGAGACCTGAAATCATTAACAGACAGAATAGACAGAATTTTAAAAAACTAAAACTACCGATTATGGAACTATCCAGTTCGTTTGAAAGCAGGGTCGAGCTGACCAAACTAAAGGAAAAAACAGAAGTTATGCGCAGGGTGTCCGGCAACATCCTGGTCGGCCAGCGCAAATTATTTGATATGATGCTTACGGCTCTTTTGGCGGACGGCCACGTATTGATCGAAGGTGTGCCGGGAATTGCGAAAACGCTCGCTGCAAAAGTTCTGGCCAGACTCGTCGATGCTCAGTTTTCCAGAATCCAGTTTACACCCGACCTCATGCCGTCGGACGTGCTCGGCACTTCCGTTTTTAATTTGAAGAAGTCGGAATTTGAATTTAAGGAAGGTCCGCTTTTTGCGAATGTCGTTTTAATCGATGAGATCAACCGGTCACCGGCCAAAACTCAGGCGGCTTTGTTTGAGGTGATGGAAGAGCGACAAATCACGATCGACGGGAACACCTATCCGATGCATCCGTTGTATTTTGTGCTTGCCACCCAGAACCCGATCGAGCAGGAGGGAACCTACAAATTGCCCGAAGCCCAGCTCGACAGGTTCCTGTTTAAACTCAACCTGGGTTACGTCGGCAAATCGGATGAAATCGAAATTTTGAACAGACATCATCAAAACATCAATCTCGCCGATGTGTCGTCCTTAAAACCGGTGGTGTCTTCCGAAGATATCCTTGGATTTCGCTCCAAGATAAAAGAGGTGCATGTCGAAAAAAACATTATTGAATACATAGCTTCCATTGTCGAAGAAACCCGGCGGAACAAATCCGTGTACCTCGGGGCTTCGCCGAGGGCAGGTATTGCCATGTTGAACGGGTCGAAGGCCTTTGCGGCGCTTCACGGCAGGGACTTTATAACGCCCGACGATGTCAAGGTAGTCGCAGAACCCGTATTGAATCATCGAATTATTCTTACTCCGGAATCTGAAATGGAAGGTCAGACCTCCCGGGATGTTTGCAACAAAATTATTGATAAAATAGATGTCCCCAGGTAGTGAAATATTTTCAATCACTATTTCTTAGGAGCCGTTTGTTTATATCCGCTGGGATACTTGTCCTGTTATTTCTGGTCGGGTATATGCTCCCCGTGATCTTCATTGCCGCACAATCCTTTTTCCTTTTGATTTGTGCGCTTATTATTTACGATCTGTTCCTGCTGTATGGTCCGAACCGAAAAATAAAGGCCACCCGTCTTTGTGCCGCACGGTTGAGCAACGGAGATGAAAATCTTGTTCAGATCGTTTTGGAATGCGGATATCCGCTCAAGGTTTTTGTAAATTTAATTGATGAAATCCCACCTCAATTTCAGCGACGAAATGTTAATTTCAAGGCCGTCCTCAGGCCCGGGGAGACCAAGACGATCGAATACCATTTGAGGCCGGTCACCCGGGGAGTTTATGATTTCGGGCTGTTGCGGGTTTACCTGCATACTTCTGTCGGCTTATTGAAAAGGAGGTTTAATTGCGACGCACATAAACAGGTCGAAGTTTTTCCGTCTTATTTGCAACTGAAGAAATATGAGCTGATGGCGATCAGCAACAACCTGGTCGAGCACGGGATCAAAAAGGTGCGCAAGATCGGTCACAACATCGAGTTTGAGCACATCAAGGAATATATAAAAGGCGACGATTTCAGGACGGTCAACTGGAAAGCTACTGCGAGAAAAAACGAACTGATGGTCAATCTGTACCAGGATGAAAAATCACAAAATGTGTACTGCTTAATCGACAAAGGACGCATGATGCAGATGCCTTTTGATGGAATGAGCTTACTGGATTACGCCATTAATTCCAGTCTGGTGATTTCGAATATCGCCCTTAGAAAAGAGGACAAGGCAGGAATAATGACCTTTGAAAAAGGCTTTGACGGTTTTTTGCCCGCAAGCCGGAGGAGAAACCAAATGCATTTGATCCTCAACTTTTTATACAATCAATCCACAACCTTCGGAGAAACGGATTTCTCCAACCTGTACATTCGGCTTAGACATAGCGTCAAGAAGAGAAGTCTATTGCTGCTGTTTACCAATTTTGAATCCATCCACAGCCTGGACAGGCAATTGCAGTATTTCAAAAAACTGGCGCAGTCGCATCTGTTGGTGGTGATCTTTTTTGAAAATACCGAACTGGAAGAAATGATACATAACGATGCAAAGGATACCCTCGGCATCTATCAAAAGGTGATCGCCGAGCAGTTCGCTTTTGAGAAAAGGCAAATCGTTTTGACACTCAGAAAGCACGGAATACAGGCCATTTTAACCAAGCCCAAAGAGATGTCTGTTAATCTCATCAACAAATACATCGAGCTTAAAGCAAGACAGCTTATTTAACGGATACAAAACCAATATTTTAGAAGGACTATTGAAACCTATTCATTATTTAAATTTGAATAAAATATAGATTTTCAGTATTTTATATTGATTTGTTGAAGTGATATTTTAATTTATGTAATAAAGCGGTGGCAAATTAAATTGGCATTTTGCGCTCCGACTTGGTTATATTGAGTTTTTTCCTGGATTCAAAACGAATAGAATTAGCTGAATTGTATTCCATCATCGACATCGAGACCACCGGGGGAACGGCGCGTTCACATAAGATCATCGAAATTGCCATAATAACTTTTGATGGCACCCGGGTTTTGGACACCTACGCTACCCTGATCAATCCGGGGAGATACGTCCCGCCATTTATTACATCGCTCACCGGGATCTCGAACGAAATGCTGAAAGATGCGCCGGCTTTTGAGGAAGTCGCCGGTACCATCCTGCAGAAAACCGAAGGTAAAATATTTGTCGCCCACAACGTCAATTTTGATTACAGCTTCCTGAAGCAGGAATTCAACATCCTGGGCCAGGGGTTTGATCGCAAAAAACTGTGTACGGTACGGCTCGCAAAAAAGATCATGCCCGGTTTCCGGTCTTATGGGCTGGGAACACTTACAAACGCCCTGGGCATTTCCATCGAAAACAGGCACCGCGCTCTTGGAGATGCCAGGGCTACCGCAGAAGTTTTGCGAATATTGATTGAAAATGACATTCAGGATTTTATCGGGTTTTCCCTTAAGAAAAACTCGAGAGAAGCGACCCTGCCATCCAATCTTCCGAAACAGGTTTTCGATGATCTGCCGGAAAAAACCGGTGTTTACTATTTCCATAATGAACGTGGAAAAGTTTTGTATGTCGGAAAGGCCAGGAATATCAAGCAGCGTATTTTGGGACATTTTACAAGCGGGTCGGGAAGCAGCAAGCGGCTGTTTCACGAACGCATCCATCATATCAGCTATGAACTGACCGGCAGCGAACTCGTAGCCTTATTGCTGGAATCCAAAGAGATCAAACGGTTGTGGCCGGAATACAACAGGGTGCAAAAGCATGCTTCAAAAAACTACGGGCTGTTTCAATATGTCGATCGATCCGGCTACAGGAGGTTATCCGTATCCGGGATACCGGCCGGAGTATGGCCGATCATCAATTTCAAGGAGCTTCAGGAAGCGAGATCCTTTGTGTATGAATTGGTGAAGAAATTTAAGCTATGTCCTAAGCTCTGCGGCTTGCAAAAAAGTGCACATGCGTGTTTTGATTATAAGCTGGGGCAATGTGACGGGGCCTGTGCGGGAAGCATAAGTACAGAAGTATACAACGACAGATTTGAAACGGCGATGAATTCCGTATCAGAGGATAAGATGACCTTTGCGATCATTGGAAAAGGCAGGGCGCCGGAGGAGAAGTCGCTGGTACTGGTTGAAAATGGAATTTATCTGGGGCACGGCTATACGGATCATGATTTTCCTGCCGACAGATTTAATGAGCTCAAGCGCCGGATCAGCTTCTATCCGGATGACCGGGATATCCAAAAGATCCTTCATTTGTACATGAAGAAATCTACCCGGGACGAGATTATTTATTTTTAATGAGGTCCGCGTTAACGGACAAAAGTGCTTACCCGATGTACATATTCCATTTTTGTGCTTTCATCCTGAAAGATTTTCACATGTCCGGGGCCGTCAAAATAGTGCACGTGCAGGTGTTCGCAATTCTTCAGATTGCCGAGCTCCGATTCCAGGATATCCGCTTTTGTAGTCGAATCGTTTTTGCTTTGCAGAATTAAAGTCGGAATCTCCGGATCCAGAAGGTGCGAAAGCGTCATTTTTTCGCCAAATCCGTTAATCCTATTTGAGTATAGATCAAAGACCTCATCGAAGAAATAATTCGCCATGAATATGTTGCCGGTCTGATCTTTCAAGGTCTTCTTTACATGCACCAGGGGACTGTCAAATATTATTTTTTCGATTGCTATCCGATTCTGGTAAATACTTTTCAGATCGTCCCTGGCGATGACATTTAGTATGGCCATCGCACCCATAGAAAACCCGTACAACAGAAACTGATCCTGATGATACTCATCATGCATTAAAAGCATGGAGGCAACTACATCTTCGGCAAATTTATAGCCCATATATGTCGTGGCCTCTTGAGATTTACCCGAATTCCTGAGGTCCGGTATAAATATATTGTATGTGCTGTCCAGGTCCAGTGAGTCTGCCAGGGCGAGATATTTCAGGGGCTTTAAGCGGTTGGACGTCCTGCCGTGAATGAACATCAAACACGTTCCTGACGGCTTTTGGGCGGGGATATACCAGCCGTTCAATTTTGTGCCATCGATGGATTCAAAGCCGAGTTCCCTGCTCGAAAATCCGTAATCTTCCGGCCTGCGATTTTCGTTTATACCGTATTCTTCCATAAGCAATTTGTCGGAAAACACCACTTCGAATGTATACGGGTCATAATCCGTGATCATGCCAACCATGATCCGCGGCAGGAAAAAGTAACCGCAAATGATCATGATTGTCAGGAGGAAAATAGCAATTCTAAAAACTAATCTCATTCAATAATTGTAATATACCGGGGACCGTATTTGATCGACCGAAGGTCCATGGTTAGGTTAAATGTTTGGAAATATAAGAAACCTGCGATGCAACTTCATCTTTTAAAGATTAAATTTCCTTTATGTATTTTTTGATTCGATAGATGTCCATCATGACAGACATAAAAATTGCCCCTGACGGAACCCCGGGGCACATCAAAGAAATTACATCCGCAACCGGATATGATTTAAAACTCGGTGATATTTTATTGGGAGTCAGCTAATGTTCATAAATTCGTGCCGATTTTTCAGACTAAATTGGAAACTGAACAGGGAAATGAAAGAGCAAGGAATGGAGAAGCTGCCGCTGCGCGAATACTTTGAGGAATTTCGAAAAAATATTGTCGGAATCGATGCTTCCTTTGATTCGCCATTTGGAAAGCGGCAGATCATTTATGCGGACTGGATTGCCAGCGGGCGGCTTTACGGACCCATCGAAGATAAGATCAAAAATCAATTCGGCCCGCTGGTCGGCAATACACATTCGGAGTCCAGTGAGACCGGCCGGACCATGACCATCGCTTACCAGGAAGCGCATAAGAGGATCAAGGACCACGTACATGCAGACGAGAATGACGTAATCCTGACCACGGGATTTGGAATGACCTCGGCACTCGCAAAATTCCAGCGCATTCTCGGACTGAAAATACCGGAACGGCTTTCGGCCTACTGCGAATTGCCCGTCGAAGAAAAACCGGTAATTTTTCTTACGCATATGGAACATCACAGCAATCAGACGCCCTGGCTGGAATCGATTTGTGATGTCGTGGTGATCGATCCGGGTGAAAACCTGTACATCGACCCGGAAAACCTCCGAAAGGAATTGATAAAATATAAAAACAGGAAGATCAAAATAGGATCATTCTCGGCTTGCTCCAACGTGACGGGAATTATTACACCTTATTATGAGCTGGCCGAGATCATGCACGCACACGACGGATACTGTTTCGTTGATTTTGCAGCCTCGGCGCCCTATGCGAAAATTGATATGCACCCGCCCAAACGAGCGCAAAAACTTGACGCGATCTTTTTTTCACCGCATAAATTTTTAGGCGGCCCCGGCAGTTCGGGCGTGCTGATCTTTTGCAAGTCGCTGTATAAAAACCGCATTCCGGATCATCCCGGTGGCGGAACCGTTCTCTGGACAAATCCCTGGGGGGAACATTCCTACTTTGATGATATCGAAATCCGGGAAGACGGGGGAACGCCCGGATTTTTACAGGCGATACGAACTGCGCTTTGCATTCGGCTCAAGGAACAAATGGGCATCGCTCAAATTCTCGACCGGGAAACAGAACTGATCGACCGGGCGTTGAAGGGCCTTCGTCAAATTGAAGGGCTGAAGATATTGGGCGACAACGGATTTGAAAGAATAGGCGTATTTTCGTTTTACATTGCAGGTATACACCATAACCTGATCGTAAAACTGCTTAACGATCGATATGGGATCCAGGTGCGCGGAGGATGCTCCTGTGCCGGCACGTACGGACATTTCTTGCTCGATGTGAACTGGGAGACATCTCACCGGATCACGGAGAAAATAAACAGCGGGGATCTTTCGGAAAAGCCCGGTTGGGTGCGTTTGTCAATACATCCCACTATGACCGACGAGGAACTGGATTTTATCCTAAATGCAATTCGAGAGGTATCCGTAATGGCGGATCAATGGATCAGGGATTACGATTACGTCGTGGAGGTTAACGAGTTTTTCCATAAAACCAAAGAAAGGGAATTAAGGTCTTCCATAGGAAGTTGGTTTGAATTATAGGATCCATCGGTATTTCCGTGGGATTTGGGAAATCATACCTAAATATTAGTAAAAAGTCTCATTTCGAACTTGTGAGAAATCTGATTTAATTGATACCGCATTACCACGAATAAGCCAGATCTCTCCGGACGTCGAGATGACATCAAAGGTCAAAAAGCATTTGTTTTGAGATGAAACCGGCAGGACCGGAGCAAATTCAGCACGCGCGCGAGCATAATTATATTTCTCCGTGTGTCAGCAATCCAAAAAGATATAAACAGACGAAAAAGGAGATTCCCGAAAGAACCCCCTTATATATAAATAGTTAGGTAGCGCTTAAAATTAATTCTTATTCTCCAAGTTTCAAAACTATGCCGCCGGTAAAATCCCCCTGGATGATGTTGGTATACGTACTCACCCCGGCTCCGCAGCCGCCGCCACCGGTACCTATGCCACATCCGAAACCCACACCGCCAAATTGCATGGGCAACAGCAATCTTGCCTGAAGCTTTATCCCCACCCGGTCGCTCAGATAATACCTCAGGCCTCCTCCGAGGCCGGCGGTGAACCAGGTATTCGAATCGCCGGAGACATTATTAAATCCTTCGGATTTACTGTGCAGGATACCCAGATTAATGAGTCCGTAGGGAACCAAAGGCTCGTTGAAGGTAACAAGGTAATTGAATCCAAGCATATAATAATTGAGCGTCAAGGGAGTAGTTACGACATCTCCCAAGCCGCCTGAAATCAGATATTCTCTAAAAGTTGCTTTGTTTTCCGTATGGTTCCACTCAAAATTAACAAGCATTTCCTCGCGGATCTGATAACCGGCGGTAATTCCGTAATTCCCTTCATCACTTACTTTTATATCCTGCAACCAGGCCGGAATTCGACCGGTCCACAACCATCCTCCATGAGCTCCCAGCTCCAGTTGTGCAAAGATTTCCGAAGTAACAAAAAGAATGAGTGTGGAAAGTAAAATTTTTTTCATTGTGTGATTCGATTTAAATTGATTCGTTTATGATCATCGCAATATAGGTAAATATTTATTTACAAGACCAATGATTGATTTTATTAATCACTGACAATTTTCGATCAGTCGAACGTAAAACCGGACCGCATCTTCAAATTCGTTTACCGGAATGCGTTCATCCACACCGCGTATGGCATCGATATTGTCCGGGTTGAGGCGTACGGGCAAAAAGCGATAAACATCTTCACAAGTTTCGCCGTAATGCCTGCCGTCCGTTGCCGCGAGTACCAGGTTCGGTACGGTAATGGTTTCCGGGAAAATTTCCCTGATTGTCTTATCGATGATCGCATAGCCTGTAGAATTTGTGCTTGAAACGTTGCCGGGATCGCTTCGGAGCTTGTGAACATCAATGTTTATCCGATCGTCATCTATCGCTTTTTTGACCTGCTCCACGACGGTTTCGACCCGCACCCCGGGCAACATCCTGAAATTTATTGTTGCCGAAGCCGAGGGGGTATTTTCCCTGATCCCACCGCAGACTGTTGGATCCATGGTGGTTTGTACAAACGCTTTTCCCGGTCCCGCTTGTAGATATATACCCGGAGCCAAAAGCCTTAAAAGTCTGTTGTTTGCAAATAACAGTTTGTCCTGAAAGCGCATTTCCGGGCCTGCGTGTTCCAGGAATTGCCGAACCGGTTCGGTAATCTTTACCGGAAACGGATGGTCCTCCAACAGGGTTATGGCACGTGTTAAGACATCTGCTGCACGTTCGTTATTTGAATGTCCTTCATCCGGGTCCACGGATAATGTAAGTGTGGCAGATCCCTTTTCCGCAATGCCGATAAGCGCCACATCGGTAAGTACTCCGGGGACAAGTCCCTGGGTGATCGCAGGGCCTTCACCCAAAACAAATTCGGGCCGGATACCGTTTGCTTTTAAAAGCTTCGCAATGGACTTTGCGCCGTTATCGCCGCCGACTTCTTTGTCGTGCCCGAAAGCCAGAAAAACGGAACGCGACGGTTCGAATCCACGTTGGATCAAATGGTTTGCCGCTTCGAGGATCCCGATCACACTCGTCTTGTTGTTCAATGTTCCGCGACCCCAGAGCAAACCATCCTTGATTTCGCCGCTAAACGGTCGGGAGCTCCGGGCATCCGCATCTTCCGGAGGAACGGGGGGCACATCCAGATGGGCGACCAGCACGACAGGTTTTAGACGGCTGTCTTTCCCCTGCCATTTATATAAAAAGCTATACGAATTTACAACGGTTTTTTCGAGATGCCGCTCGACTCCCGCATAGGTTTCTTCCAGAAAGGTTTTGAATGCCTCAAATCCTGCCGAATCAAATTCTGCCGGATGTTCGGGGGATATCGTCTTGATTCCGACCGCCTGAGCCAGCCTGTAGATCGAAGAGTCGTTTAGTGCAATTTTTTTTACAGCTTTGTAATTAATTTGCTTCGATTTAAAAGTCAGGGTATTAAAAATGAGATATACCGTGAAAACTACCAGTATAAAAATGATAAAAGAAAGGATTTTTTTAAGCATTTTTGTGTTTCCGTCAGGCACATTCTTATCCGGGCAAATCTAAGGCTATTTATGCTAAGAAAAGAGTAATGCCGTCTGAATCGGATTTGTTTTTGAAGATTTTTTTCAAAGAAGCATTGTAAATAATGAAGCAAAAATTACTGCTGCTCGCACTTTTTTATCTGTATCCCAACCTTGGATTTGGCCAGGTAAATGCGCAGAAAATTGAGCGATATATTGAAAATGCGCGAAAGGCGTGGGGCGTCCCGGGAATGTCGGTAGCCGTAGTAAAAGAGGGGGAGATCGTTACCTGCAAAGGGTATGGTGTGTTAGAGGAAGGCGGAGACAAAAACGTTGATGCAAACTCATTGTTTGCCATTGCATCCAATACAAAAGCATTTGTTTCGTCCGCGTTGGGCGTGCTGCATCAGGAAGGAAAAATGAGTCTTGACCATAAGGTCAGAAGATATCTGCCCGGATTTCAATTGTATGATGCCTATGCCTCATCCGAAGCTTCGGTAACGGATCTGTTGTGCCACCGGATAGGATTGGGAACGTATAGCGGCGACGTGATTTGGTATAAGACCGATTTTACGGCCGGAGATGTAATCGACAGGATCAGGTATGTGCCGCAGGCTTATGGGTTTCGTGGCGGGTATGGCTATTCCAACCTGATGTTCATAACAGCGGGAGAAGTTATACATGCGGTTTCGGGATTGCCCTGGGAGGAATTTGTTGCGCAAAAGTTCTTTCATCCGCTCGGTATGGACAGAACCGTTACGACCATCGATGACCTCGATGCCAAAGGTAATTACGCAACTCCGCACAAGCCTGTCGGCGAGATGAATCTGCCGATTGCATGGGTCAACTGGGACAATATGGGCGCAGCGGGAGGAATTATTTCCTCGGCAAATGATATGGCCCGTTGGTTGATTTTTCAACTGAACAATGGGGTCCTGGAAGGAGATACCTTACTCAATCCGTCAATTCAAAATTTGCTGTGGACACCGCACAACAATTATACGGTTGGCCTGGAATCCCGGGAACGGAATCCGGGGACAAATTTTGCAGGTTACGGATTGGGATGGGGAGTAAGTGATTACTTCGGAAACAGGATGATTACTCATGGCGGAGGTTATGATGGCATGTATTCACAAGTGGCCATGCTTCCGGAACTGGGGCTGGGCATTGTGATCCTGACCAATACCATGAAAAGTATTGCTACTCCGTTGAGGTACTATATTATTAATGCCTTTATCGAAAAAGACCGGAGAGACTGGTCGGCCGAAGCGCTTAAACGCGGGAAGCAACGAACTCGGGTAGATGAAAAAATCGAAGCCGTAAAAAAAGCCCGAAGGCCAGGCACGCGCCCGACACTGGAATTGTCGGATTATGCAGGTGTTTACCATACCCATATGCTTGGAAATATCATTGTATCGGAATCAAACGGCCGGTTGAAGCTTGAGTTTGTACACGCCCCGGATTTATCGGCCGAACTCAGACACTGGCATATGGATACCTGGGAAATAAGATGGGATAAGGTGCATGCATGGTTTGATTTTGGTACGGTCCGGTTTTTACTGAATACGGAATTAAATGTCACCGGATTTGAATTTGATGTTCCAAATCACGACATATTTTTCCACGAATTGAATGTTGAGAAGATTAATTAAACACCCTTCATATGAATCTGAAATTTATTGATATCGCAATCATTTTCGGTTACCTTGTGTTGACCATTTTTCTCGGTTTCTGGATTTCCAAACGGGCAAGTAAAAATCTGGATTCTTATTTCCTCGGAGGCAAATCCATGCCCTGGTACTTGCTCGGTCTCTCCAATGCATCCGGTATGTTTGACATCACGGGCACCATGTGGACCGCGGCCATCCTTTTTGTCTACGGATTGAAGAGCACCTTTATCCCGTGGTTATGGCCGGTGTGGAACCAGGTGTTCTTAATGATTTTTCTAGCTGTTTGGATGCGAAGATCCAATGTTCTTACGGGAGCGGAATGGTTGAAAACCCGGTTTGGCCACGGTATGGGATCTAAATTATCGCACATCAGCGTCGTGGTGTTTGCGCTTGTGGCCGTTATCGGATTTATAGCTTATGCCTTTGAAGGTATCGGGAAGTTCGCCGTCATGTTTTTACCCTGGGATTTAAGTACAAATCTGTCCGGGATGGAAATTTCTTCTGAGCATATGTATGCCTTGGTGATCATGAGCATCACCACGTTGTATGTTGTCAAAGGAGGCATGTACAGTGTGGTGATCACGGAAGTGCTCCAGTTTTTGGTGATGACTGTCGCGTGCATTGTCATCGGCGTGATTGCTATGAATCTCGTTTCCGGAGAACAAATCGATGCCGTAGTTCCCGAAGGATGGAAGAGCCTGCTGTTTGGCTGGAAACTGGATCTGGAATGGACCAAATTCCCGGAACAGGTCAGCGCTGCGTTGAACAACAAAATTGCCACGGACGGTTTTGAAATGTTTACTATTTTTATGATGATCGTAATATTCAGAGGCATTCTCGTAAGTATCGCAGGGCCGGTTCCGGGATATGATATGCAGCGGGTTTTGGCCGCCAAAACACCTAAGGAATCTGCCATGATGAGCGGGCTGGTTTCCCTGGTATTGTTCATCCCCAGATACCTGATGATTGCGGGCCTGGCGGTAATTGCCCTTGTATATTTCAATCCGGATACCCTGTTTAGCGGCGGGCAGATCGATTTTGAGAAAATATTGCCTTTTGCCTTATCCAATTTTATCCCGAGCGGCGTATTGGGAATCATATTGGCAGGACTGATTGCAGCTTTTATGTCTACATTTGCCGCCAACGTAAATGCCGGCCCGGCATATATTGTCAATGATATTTATAAAAAATTCATCAATCCCGATGCGGACAACAAAACGTTGATCCGGTTGAGCTATCTGGCTTCCATACTGGTGGTCATCATAGGAATTTCCGTTGGTTTTTTTGTAATGAGCATCAACGAGTTATTGCAATGGATCACTGCCGCGCTCTTCGGAGGTTACGCGGCAGCTAATTTTCTGAAATGGACCTGGTGGAGGTTTAACGGATATGGCTATTTCTGGGGCATGATCGCCGGACTTGCGGCCTCATTGTCCGTGCCTAAACTGTTCCCGGAAATGTCCATTATTTACGCTTTTCCATTGGTAATACTTCCGGTTTCCGCATTGGGCAGCTTACTCGGGACACTATTGACCAGGCCCGACGAAGAACAGGTGCTGGTCAGTTTTTACAAGAGTGTAAGGCCCTGGGGTTTCTGGGATCCCATTTACAGGAAAATAAAAGCGGATGATCCGTCTTTTGAAAGAAACACGGCATTTGGCAGGGATATGTTTAACTGTCTGATCGCCGTTATCTGGCAGATGGTACTCATCCTCATACCGATTTATCTTGTCATCAGAGCATATTCGAGTATGACAATCTCAATAATAATACTTTTTATAACGATGTTTATTTTGAAAAGAACATGGTACGATAAACTGGAGGAAAATTAGATAGGCGTTTTAGTTTTAACAGATATGGAAAGAAAAGAATTTAATGAGCAGGTAAAGGCACTGTTCCGGGATTATATTCAACGAATCAGTCAAAAAAACAGCAGGCAGGGGGGAGGAAACGGGATCTACGACCGCTATGTTAATCCGGCGATTACAAGAGATCACGTACCTGTTTTTTGGGAATACGATCTGAATTATGAGACAAATCCTCATTTGATGAAGCGCCTTGGGATAAACACCACGTTTAATGCGGGCGCCATAAAAATGAATGGCAAATACCTGATGGTCGTCCGGGTTGAAGGATTCGATGTGAAATCCATCTTTGGAGTTGCCGAAAGCCCGAACGGGATAGACCAATGGAAATTCTGGGATCGTCCGATCGTGATGCCGGTAAATGATGACCCTGAAATGAACGTGTACGATATGCGTCTGACACAACATGAAGACGGATGGATTTACGGATTATTTTGTGCCGAGCGAAAGGACCATACGCAACCCGGCGACTCCTCCGCGGCCCTGGCGAATTGCGGGATTGCCAGGACCAAAGATCTTAAGCAGTGGGAACGGTTGCCGGACCTGAAATCAAATGCCGCGCAACAACGAAATTGTGTGCTGCACCCGGAGTTTGTCAATGGGAAATACATGATCTACACGCGGCCGCAATCCGCTTTTATTGAAACCGGGGATAGCGGGATATGCGTGGGATTTTCCGATTCGATGGAACCTGCTGTTATTCATGAGGAAATCATGATGGATCCCAGGACCTATCATACTGTAAAAGAGGTGAAAAACGGGCAGGGACCGCCTCCCATAAAAACGGATCACGGATGGATACATCTTGCCCATGGAGTAAGAAGAACGGCTGCCGGGTTGAGGTATACACTGTATTTGCTCCTTACCGATCTCGATGAACCGTGGAAAGTGATTAAACAACCCGGAGGGCATTTTATAGAACCGTTAAAGGAAGAAAGAATAGGGGATGTTTCGAACGTCGCGTTCAGCAACGGCTGGATTTTGGATGAGGATGGCAGGGTTTTTATTTATTATGCCTCTTCGGATACGCGAATGCACGTGGCCACCACTACCCTGGAAAAGCTCCTGGATTATGTGCTCAACACACCGGAAGACGGCGGAAGAACCCAGCTTTGCGCAGCACAAAGGGATGCCATGGCGACAAAGAATTTAGAGATATTGAAGAAAGATTTTCCCGGAATAGTCTACTAAATGGAAGAAAGGTCTCCTTCGGGGACCGGGCCTACGGATGGCCAGAGGCATCGGATGTTTTCGGAGGCACCTCTGTGAACCGGATGGTTTTCTGCCGGTTGAATGAAATATGCCGATAAAGAGGACGGGGGGTGCAGATCCGGTCCGGGGGTTAAACCCGTCAAATGATGGGAGAAGGAAATTGAATTCCATCCAATTGCAATTTCAACGCATCCCGTACCTGATCGAATCGTTCCCTGTTTTGCTCATGGACGGGCTCGGAGGGAGGGAGCTTGACTTTAAGCGCATCGATCTGGACCCCGTTTTTCCAAAACCTGTAGCACAGATGGTTGCCTGTAGCCAGTCCGGTACTGCCCACATAACCGATGGTCTGACCCTGGGTTACTTTCACCCCCGTGCGGATGCCTGAGGCGATCTTACTCATATGAAGGTATTGCGTCGTATAGGTCGCATTGTGCTTGATTTTTACAAAATTACCGTTGTTTACGCCGTATCTGGCCTCTGTGACAATTCCATCGCCAACCGACCGGATCGGCGTTCCTTTGGGAGCGGCAAAGTCGGTGCCGCGATGCGCTTTCCACCTTTTTTGCACGGGGTGAAACCGGTTGCCCGAATATCTGGAGCTGATCCGGGTAAAATCCAACGGATACTTCAGGAATGCTTTTCTGAGGCTGTTCCCTTCCTCATCGAAATAATCGATGCCATTCCCCTGATCGAAATAATAGGCATAGTATGGATTGCCGAAATGTTCCAGGTATATGCCTTTGATTTTTCCGTAACCGATGGGCTCTCCGTCGACCTGTTTTTCTTCGAAGATTACTTTGAACCTATCGCCCTTCTGCAGCCGGAAAAAATCAATTTGCCATGCCAGTACATCCACAAAGTCGTTCGTTAATTGGGGGTTTTCTCCAAGATCGGCAATTGTGACAGCCAGTGAACGTTCGATGATCCCCGCCAATTCCCTTTCGACCGTGATGATTTCCTTTGCAACCTTTTCAACAGTTATCGAGTCTTCCAGGTTAAAAACAATGTATTCGGTCGGGCTCGGCTCGTAGATCATTGCCTTTGCGGTTTTCAGGGAATCCGGATAGCACAACATGGTGTATTTCCTGTTCGATACGATTTTCCGCACGTCGAACACCGGCTTGGAATTGATCGCCAGTTCATGTATTTTTCGGTGGGAGATATTGTAATTCACTAAAATCTCCGAAAGGTTCTGATTGCGCTTAATCCGGTCTTCAATCACGACCAGAGAATCCACTTCAAACCCGAACAGAACGGTAGGTTGAGCCCTGTGACCGGACGAATCCGGCAGGGAATTTTCAACTGCTGCTTCAATGTGTTGATTGTCGTATTCCGGATTGGAATTCCATAATAAGTAAGATGCCGCAGCGGCAAAAACAAGTATCCCCCCTATAATGTATTTCTTATTCATAATGCAAATATGAATTAATTCGGGTTATGTGCAAAACGCTTTAATATCAGATTTAATTATTTCGGCAATAATCTGATGCGGATTTAAATATGCTGTGCGTATTGAATGCACAAGTATTAATTTGTAAATTCTAACCGGTTAACGAACAAGAAGATGAGGACGAACTTTTTATTTCCCATGGTATCGACATACAAGAAAAAAGCCGGAGCTGTCCCGCTGCTGGCGGTATGCATAATCGGATTTTTGTGTACGGCAACCTATGGCCAGCGCAGTAAACCCGCTTCCGGAAATCAGGGCATTCTGTCCTGGAAGGCAGGTGCTGCAAGCGCCATAATTACTCCGGAGGAAAATATGTGGATGTCCGGGTATGCGATCAGGGATAAACCCTCGGACGGCAAACTGCATGATCTTTGGGTGAAAGCCCTGGCGCTTGAGGATGGAAAAGGTTCGAAAGCCGTTTTTATCAGCACGGATCTCATCGGACTCTCCAGGGACCTGGCCGATGTGATTTTTGAAAGGATTCAAACAGCGCACAACCTTCGGAGAAGTCAGGTGATACTCAGCAGTTCTCACACGCATAGCGGACCCGTGGTCAACAGCAATCTCAGGCTGATCTACCCGGAATTTGATATGGAACAAAGGCAAAAAATTGCCTCTTATCGAACATTTTTGATTCAGACGGTGGTACGGTGCGCCGGGCAGGCGTTTCAACGCATGGAACCTGCCCGGCTTGCCAGTGGTACGGGCATTTCAAGATTTGCTGTCAACCGCAGAAACAATACGCCTGAAGAAGTATTGAACTCCGGTGATCTGAAAGGGCCCTCCGATCATACGGTTCCCGTTCTGAGCGTGAGGTCACTCCGGGGAGAATTGAAGACAATTCTGTTCGGATACGCCTGTCATTGCACAACATTGAGCAATAACAAATGGAACGGAGATTATGCCGGATATACTCAGATTGAATTGGAAAAGAAGTATTCCGGGTGTGTGGCCATGTTTTATGCGTGCTGTGCCGGGGACCAAAACCCGGAACCCCGCGGATTGATCGTACAAGCCGAACAATATGGATTGGAATTGGCTGCGGCTGTCTCAAGCGTAATAAAGGGCCCGATGCGTGAATTGGCTCCGGAATTTGCATCGGAGTATCGGGAACTGGAATTGGAATTTGCGGAGCCGCCGACCGACGAAGCGCTCAAAACGGTTGCCCGGGACGCCCCGGAATGGCAGCAGCGATGGGCCAGGCATTATTTGCGCGAGCGCAGTGAGGGGAAGGTGCCGCAGAAGTCCTACCCCCATTATCCCGTACAAAGCTGGAAAATGGGAAGACAGGTATTGATCGCTTTGGGTGGAGAGGTCGTCGTGGATTACTCGATCCGGATAAAGAATGAATGGGGGAGTGATCTTTTTGTGGCCGCATATTCCAATGATGTGATGGCATACATACCTTCGGAACGCGTATTGGCGGAAGGAGGATATGAAGGGGAAACATCTATGAACGCATACGGACAACCATCTGTCTGGGCCGGAGGTATTGAAAACAAGATCATCGACGAGGTGGGCAGGCAATTGAAAATGCTCGGAAGAATAAGGAAAACCCCTTGACCGGGTTAAAACAGAAGTGGTCCCGGCCGTTGCCTGGCGCGCGTTGAAGCGTGGGCGAATTAAAATCTTGCTTTTGGGGTAGTCCCATTTATCCGATATCAGTACTATAAATGAGTAACAGTTAAATTCATAATTTTGGGTGTTTATATTAAGGTCCCGCCTTTTCAGGCGGGATTTTTAATGGATGAAGCAGCAGGTTTGTTCGCGACCCGTTCACGGACAGACAGCGCGCCGTTGGCACTTATTTTTACAATTCATCATCGATTACAGGACTTCCTTGGTACAATTGATGCCTCAATGAATTACAGGCCGGAACCAGGCGTTGCTTCATCGCGCATGCAACCGCAGGCGATCGGATGAAGCATTTATTCGCCGGCAGCGTACTTCTCCTGATACGACCTCCAGGTTTTCATCGATTTGCCGAGAGCCACCTCACAATCCTGCTTGATGTTGTAGCACTGGAGCCCAAATTTTCCGTCATATCCGTTATCTTTCAGAAGCTTTACCAATTTATACGTATCAAAAGTTCCTTCCCCAAGAGGTTGAATGAGCCTGTCCCAACCCATTTCTCTGGTGTTGCCGGAATCGGATCCGTTGATTGAAACCATATCCAAATAGGGCAGGGTTGCCAGAGCTTTTTCTTCCCACCCTTCTTCGCCTTCTACTTTCAGCAGATGGCAGGTATTAAAAATAACGCCAACATTATCGCGGTCAATCAATTTCACCATTTCTATTGAATGAGCGGATTCTTCGCAATAATTATTTACATGCGGATATATGGCCACCTTCACATGATATGGAGCGGCAAAATCCGCCAGCTCCCGGATCCCTTCGGCAAACAGTTTATCCCCTTCCGTTTTATGGTCCATAAATCTTTTAGCATTGAGAAAAAGGGCCACAAGTAAATCCCGGTTTAGAGCATCTTTGATTATTTCCTTAATCTCCTCTTTATAGGTGATCTCTCCTTCGTCGGTAAGCGTCATTCCCCAGTATATCTCCGGCATAGCTATGCCGACTTTATCCAGGGAGGCTCTTCTCTGAAAGTAATCTTCACTTATGTGTCCCGAAATTCCGTCAAAACCTACCTTTTTGATCAAAGATGCCTGGGCATCGAATCCTTCGGGGGCATTCGGTAAGGTCCTCACGCCATTGTTAAAACAATAAAAAACGTTGTCCAATTCCTTTCTCTTTTTTTGAACGGAACATCCTACAAAAAAGCAGCTTATTAATGTAACTGATATTATTTTTTTCATGTGTTTAAAATTTGCAGAAACCTCACTATATGCCGTTGATCATCATTATCCGGTATATCTCAATAATTATCTCAGGCATGGCCTGTTTCATGTGTTTAAAATTTGCAGAAGCCTTGCCATATGCCGTTGATCGTCATTATCCCGTGTATCTCAATAATTATCTCAGGCATGGCCTTTTAATGATCGTTGATCCGGACTTTGGAACCAATAGCTAACAAACCATATTTATAATTCTTTCATACGACCACTCTTCTCTCGGTATCTTCCCTAATTTGGAATTAGCTTCGGCGCTGTCAGCGAACTTTTCATTCACCGGGTCCCACTCCAACTCCATGTTCAGATCTGAGGTAATGTTTCCAAGGTGACAAAGTGTTGACGTTTGGTGACTCCTTTCGGCGGTCATTGTAGGAGTAACATCATGTTTGATCCCCTGTAGAAAGTTGTGAAACTCATCTAAGTCCGTTGGTAAAAACACCTTTTGATCCTGCATGTTAATTACGTTCGGATCGCTGGCCGTAATCTCCTTATTCCACCCTCTTATTTCCACCCAACCCTCTGTTCCTATGAATCGAATTAACGGAATCCCATTTACTACACGCATATTCACCTTATTGGGAAAAGTGTACTGGACATCAAACTCTTTTGGAGTGTTGTAAATCCCGGAGTGAAATACGGTATTTTTTAACGGCTTAACGGAAATCGGATGTTTAAAATCGTAATCCAAAACCCAAAGCGCGGTTTCACCCTGGTGAGGCAACCAGTCAGTTATTGTTCCGCCTCCATAATGTTTGTTCCATCTCCAATTGTAATTGACCCGAGATTTACAATAGGGCAACAACGGCGCAGGTCCGCTCCAGAGTTCATAATTAAGATGCTTTGGCGGATCCACTATTTCAAAACCATCTGTTGGCACTTTCCGCACCGGCAATTCGATATATATATCTTTCAATGCTCCAATCCGGCCATTTCTTACAATTTCCGCTAATTTATGATATCGGGGTAAAAACCGGTCCTCTACAGAGACGGCATACTTGACCCCTGTTTTACGAATGACAGCCACCAGCATCTGACCTTCTTCAATTGTATGCGTGGGTTTTTCGCACATCACATGCTTCCCGTTGTTGGCTGCAATAACTGAAATGGGCACATGCCAGTGGTCGGGAGTTGAAATTTGAACAGCATCAATGTCATTGTCGGCAATCAATGCTCTAAAATCTTCATACATTTTGCAGTCGTTGTTACCATAGGCTTTGTCAACCATTTTCTTGGCTTTTTTCATCAATCCGCTTTGGACATCACAAACCGCAACAACCCTGCATAACTTATTGTATTTAAGATAGTGTTTCAAATTATAGGTCATCCCATGAATGCCGACACCGATCATTCCGATATGAATTAAGTCATTAGGGGAAGATCTACAGCTCATAATGCTTGGCATCGAAAGTGCAGAAGCTGATGCGATGGAAACTTTTTTTAAAAAATTACGCCTGTTCCTATTCACTTCGATAACAATTTACTTCATTCTAACTTCTTGATATTTATTCATCCAATCCACCACGTTTTTATCAAGCCATTTTTCCCTGAAAGGACGGGTGAGCATGGCATTCGCCGCATTGTCGCCGACGAATTGCCCGGTTTTCTGATCCCAGGTCAGTTTTGAGTTCAGTGTGATCGAAATAAGCCCCATTATAGTCAGCATGTACACATTGTATCCTACTTCGAGTGGTTCCAGCGTCGGTTTTCCGGTTTCTATTCCTTTTAAGAAGTCCGCTTTATCCGATAAGGTCTCTTCAAAGGAAACGTCGTTTTTCCCCGGTTTGAAATCCAGTAGGGCCTGATTGCTTGCGGATAATTTATCCGGATATTCTATGCGAACCCAGCCATCTTCTCCAATGAATTTTACAAACGGGACATCTATCATATATTTCAGTTTCAGCCCGTCCGCATATTCATAGTCCAGGTTAAACTTATTGATGGTATGCCATATTCCTTGATCAAAGGTTCCGGTACCTTCGACGGTTACAGGATGTTCATATTCCTTTTTCATCCCCCACAATGCGATATCATTCAGATGGGCTCCCCAGTTGGTGATCATCCCGTTACAATAATCCGATATGCGCAACCATCCCGGACGGGAATTTATGTTGCCTGGTTCATGTACGCGCTGCATGGTATATGGAACGGGAAAAGCCGGTCCCAACCACATATCGTAATTCAATTCCTTCGGAACAGGTGTGGTTTCCTGAGGTCCCAAAGCACTTCCGTTCAATTCGCCGGGAACACCGACAATTACTTCTTTCAACTTGCCAATTATATTGTTATGTACTAATTCCACCGCCCGGTTCATCTTACGGATCGAGCGAAACTCGCTATCCAATCTTCCGGTAACGCCCTTTGCTTTAACCGCCTCGACGACTGCCTTTCCGTGCATTGGAGCGACCGTAAAAGCCTTTTCCATGCAGACGTGCTTTCCTGCCAGCGCTGCGGCAACGGCGACGGGCGCATGCCAATGATCGGTCGTCGAGATCATAACAGCGTCGACATCTTTGTCGGCAACCAGGTCACGGTAATCATCATACTTCTTGACACCGTCGTATTTTTTCCCTGCCTTAGCATAGGCATCATTGACCGTTTTTGCCCCCAGGTCCATACGCCAGGAATCGACGTCGTTTACCGCTACGACCCTGCAATTGTCCAACGTTAAGAATCCTCGTTTCAAATTGACATTTATGGCCTGTCTGCCGGTCCCTACCATTCCGATATTAATCTGGTTACCAGGCGCCGTTTTGCCTAAAACGGATGCGGGCACAATACTGGGAAGAGCCACTGCACCTGCAGTGATTGTCCCTGCCTTTTTCATAAAATTCCTTCTTCCGACCGAATCGTTGTATTTCATTTGTTTATATTTTTTAGGTTACTGACATACAGAGAAATATAATCATGCTCGTGTGTGTCCTGAATTTGCTCCGG
>JAKSDO010000299.1 GCA_022360055.1 Cytophagales bacterium
AAATAATTGGTAATTTTCTTATTCGCCCTGTTTATATTCAATCTTACCCAACCGAACGGAGAGAGCTCACGCAGCAAAGCAAGTAATCCGCTTCAATCAACCTTCCGGGATCAAATAGTTTTTTCCTTTCTTGACAATTTTGTGGTAATAGTGGATTCTCGCTTTCTTAATCTCCCAAAACAAATCTTTAGGTTCTTGAATATTGATTGCTGTAAGGGGGGCAATCGACAACACCATCCTATGATTACGCTTTCTTTTCGTGACCATGAGCGTGACCCTTAAAGTAAAAATCTAAAATTTTAAATGAGTCTCTTATTCCTAAATGCGATACCGGAACCTGACTTGAGATATTTTCCAAAGTTATACGCCTTATACTTATCAGTAAATGCAATATAAGTAATCAATTCAATAGGTAGTTTGTCTTTTGTGTAATGTACTTGGCCTTTATTGTGTTTTTCTAATCTGTCTTTAAGACTATTTGTGCAACCGGTGTAAAATGAATTGTCTGAGCATTTTAGGATGTATACATACCACATAAAATCTATTTTAATATTTTAATTGTGGACTGCGTCCATTTTCACCCTCCGAAGCTTCAGCGAAGAAGGGTGAAAGTGGAGCCGCGGGGAGTCGAACCCCGGTCCAGATAGGGTAACAACGTATCCTCTACATGCATAGTTGCCAATTTGATCTCGAAGAAAGCCGGCAGGCAACCGCCTCGTCGGCCGTAGGCAGACTACTTGTCTTCAAAGTTGCTGAGAGTTTCACCTTCGATCCGCAACAAGATCTCCGGCTAGTTTTATCCGTTCGACACCCAAAATCCGGTCCGATAAAACAAAGACCGGGAGGATGTGGCCCGGGACCTTTCTTAAAGGTCGACCGTTTAAGCCTTAGGTCTTAACATACCGTTAAGATTAAGCAGCCATGGCGTAGTTTTCTTCGCCAATTATAGTTCGAATGCATTGATCACAGATGTACATTCACCACCTGACATGCAGATACATCGCTATCGCCTACTGTCAAATCCAGTCGGCCCCGTGAATTCAAAGAACAATTCCGTACAAAGGTAATCTTTTCTACGTCAAAGCACACGAAAATGTTGGCATAAAAAGATGGTCTTCTTCCGTAATCCGAATAAGTTTTTTTAATTTGCGGCCATGAGCAATTTCATAGTTTCGGCAAGAAAATACCGCCCAAAAGGATTCGAAGAAGTTGTTGGGCAGGAACACATAACGACCACGCTGCAGAATGCCATCAATAGCGAGCAGCTCGCTCAGGCGTTGTTGTTTTGCGGGCCGAGAGGTGTAGGCAAGACCACCTGCGCGCGCATCGTTGCCAAACTCGTAAACGGTTTCGAATCTCAGACAGCCGAAGGGAGTAATCCCTTGAATATCTATGAATTGGATGCCGCCTCCAATAATTCCGTCGATGATATCCGGAACCTCATCGACCAGGTCAGATATCCGCCACAGTTCGGAAAATATAAGGTATATATCATCGATGAGGTGCATATGCTTTCCAATGCGGCTTTCAATGCGTTCTTAAAGACCCTGGAAGAACCGCCATCCTATGCTATTTTCATTCTGGCGACCACGGAGAAGCATAAGGTAATACCAACCATTCTTTCCAGGTGTCAGATCTTTGATTTTAACAGGATCCAGAACAGCGATATTGCCGATCATCTCAAAGCCATTGCCGAAAAAGAAGGTATTGAGGCCGAAGCTGAGGCCTTGCATCTGATTGCGCAAAAGGCCGACGGAGCGCTCAGAGACGCACTTTCCATTTTCGACCTGATTGTAACCTATTCCTCCGACAATAGGATTACTTATGAAAATACCATCAATAACCTTCACATTCTGGATTACGATTATTATTTCAGAATAACCGATCAATTGCTGGAAAATGATCACGCCGGAGTTCTTTTAACCTTTGAAGAGATCCTGAGTAAGGGTTTTGACGGTCACAATTTCATTGTGGGCCTGAGCGAACACTTTAGGAATCTCATGGTCTCCAAGGATCAGTCTACCGTCTTGCTATTGCAGGTGAGCGACGGTGTAAAACAGAAGTACTTCGAGCAGGGACAAAAAGTAAGCTTATCCTATTTATTATCCGCGCTAAACATTTCGAGTCAATGTGACTTGTATTTTAAGAGCAGCAAAAACCAGCGTTTGCACGTTGAATTGGCTCTGATGAAATTGGCGCATTTGCCTTCTGTCGTCAATTTGTCGTCTTCGTCTGTCGAAGAAGTAAAAAAAAAAGCCTGAGGAGAGCGGATAAGCCCGGGGCGGAAGCGTCGGAAGAAGTACAACACCCCCAAACCGAGAAGGAACCCGGATCAGATGCCGGCAGTTCTCCGGGCAAAGTCGCCGCGATCTCCGGACTTAAGAAGACCTCGAGAATTCCTGATTTGGCATCGATCAGGGAAAACATTTCGCAAAAAGAAAATTCAACCCAGGAAGCGCAAATTAGCATTGGCACCGATCCGGTTACGCCGGAGCAACTCAAGGACGAATGGAACAAGTTTGCCGAAGAGCTCAAAAAAAAAGGCAGAGAGAGAGAATACAATACACTCAATCAACAGGTGGTTTTTAATGACGACCTTTCCATAAACCTGACCATACCCAATAGCTTCCAGTCGCTCACCATCGAGGGGCTTCAACAGGAACTGTTGACGCATCTGAGAACAAAACTCAACAACCGGGACATCCGGCTTATCACTGAAATTGAAAAAATCGAGGATAAGAAGCTGATCTACACCAACTCCGAAAAGTTTGATTATCTGGCAGAGAAGTACCCCAAACTCAAAGAATTGAAAGCCCGCCTGGACCTGGATACCGATTTTTAGATTTGAACATTCTCCGGGTTATTGAATCTCCATAGTCGAACTTGCGAAAAGAAAGCTTCCCAATATCCGATCTAGTTTTTAACTTGGGCGAAACAATTATTTTCGATGACCAGAAAGCCGTTACTTTTCTTTATCTCGGGCATTTTTCTATGTACAGCTAGTTCAATGACTCGATCCCAGACCATTAATGTCGAGCGTCAATTGGCCGATCCATGGGTGGATTCGGTGTTTGGTTCCCTGTCGATTACCGATCGAATAAATCAATTGCTCATTGTTGAAGCCGGTCAACAAGATCATACCGAAACTAATTCGACATCCGGTTGGGGAGGGGTGAAGGTTTCAGCCGGCGGGCCCGACTCATTTTTGAAAAAGCTAAATTATCTGGAGACCCGACAATCCCTAAGACCACTGGTTTTTCACGAAATCGGTAAGGTTGTCGGTTTGAACCTGGACAGCGTCGATCATTTTGGACAAGTCGAATTTCTGCATCACGTTCGGGAACCACATTTGTTTTATGAGATGGGGAGTGCTGTGGCGAAGCAATGCAAAGCATTGGGGATATCGATATTATCAGCGGAAAACCATGAGCTGCCAGACCGTTTAAATGGAGATTTCTGGAAACTGCATGAACTGAATCAGGGTTTGATAGATCATCAAATTATCCCAATTGGCGCAGTCAAGGTTCGGAGATTTACAAACGACTCCTCGCATCTTATACCTAGCTCTGAACGGTGGGATATGCTTTTGGTTCGAAGGGATGAAATTGAAGTTGTACATGAAAAATTCAGACAGGCGATCTCCGAAGACCGGATACGGCTGGAAGACCTGGAGGCCAAATGCCGGCTGGTGTTGGCTTACAAGAAGTGGGCCGGACTCGATCTAAACCCAGACAGGCTAAACAGAATCGATAGATCTGATCGGATCAATAACGGATATAACCGGTTTTTGAAAGAAGAGATCGCAAAGTACTTATTGGTAGCAACCGGAATGAGCGCCGGCAAGATACCGGTCCGGCAGATTGAAAACAAGAAAATCGCTTTTTTGAATATTGGCGGGAATCCTAATTCGGTATTCTATGAATATGCCGGTAAATACACCAAAATTGATTATTTCGAAACGGGATATTCTTCCGAAGATCAGGAATATGTTTCACTATGGGCCGATTTGAATAAATACGATATCATTTTGTGCGCCTATTATCAACTGGGGTCATTATCAGACGATCCGAGTGATCACCGGGGGTTCGACATTTTTCAGGACTGGCTGATAAAATCAGGTAAGCGCATATCAGTTGTCTTCCCGGATCCCGGAGTTGGAGGAACTGCGATTGTAAATGAAGCCATGTCGGAGCTGATTGTATTGCAGGATACTCCCATCACCAATAAGCTTGTTCCCCAGCTAATTTTCGGAGGGATCGGAACCAATGGAAGAATACGTATATCGGCGGGCCGGTCTCCGCTGGGAATGATCGGAGTAGATGTTGAGCCGAGCGGCAGATTTGCCTATACCTCGCCCGAAGGCGTTGGCCTGAACAGTAAAAAGCTTTTGAAAATTGACTCCATCGCAACGGCTGCCATTCGGAACAGGGCGATCCCCGGCTGTCAGATTCTCATTGCCAAAGACCATAAAGTGATCTATCAAAAATCGTTTGGATACCACACGTACGACAGCATCCGTGAAGTAAGGAACACCGATCTCTATGACCTGGCTTCGGTTACGAAGGTTTCAGGCGCCTTACCGGCTCTGATGAAGCTTTATGAAGAGGGTAGATTTGATTTGGAAGCCACTATGGGTACGTATTTACCCTATTTTAAAAGAGGCAACAAGAAACGATTGACCTACCGGGAAATATTGGCCCATCAATCGGGCCTTACCCCTTATATCGTTTACTGGACAACGGCCATTAAAAGAAACGGAAACTACAGAAGAAAGACCCTGAGCAATTCGAAGTCCGAGGATTTCTCGTACGAGGTAAGCCCCGGATTGTATTTACATAATGATTATAAAAAGAAGATCTACAGGCAGATCAGGAAATCAAAATTGGGGGAGAAAAAATATGCTTATTCGGGCCTCACATTTTTGTTGTACCCGGAAATTATCGAAGCAATTACCGGTCGGGATTATGTCGACTACCTGGATGCGCATTTTTATAAGCCGCTTGGAGCAATATCAATTACCTACAATCCTTTGGAAAAATATGAGGCGGGTCGAATCGTTCCTACGGAATATGATTCGCTTTTCAGGAAAGGCCAAATCCATGGCAAGGTGCATGATGAAGCGGCAGCCATGATGAAAGGAATCTCGTCGAACGCCGGTTTGTTTGCCAATGCCAACGATCTTGCGAAACTCTTTCAGATGTATTGCAATTATGGGACCTTTGGGAACAGGGAATACCTGAATGAAGAAACGCTCCTCGAATTTACCAGGTGCCAATACCCCGGGAACAACAATCGGAGAGGACTTGGCTTCGACCGGCCGCTACCTGAACCTCATGCAAATGGCAATACGGCAAAACCGGTAAGTCAACTGAGTTTCGGACATTCGGGATTTACGGGCACTTTTGCCTGGGCCGACCCCGAATATAATCTCGTTTACATATTTTTGTCAAACAGGGTGTACCGAACCAGGGAAAACCGGAAGCTGTACGAGATGAATATACGCACGGATATTCAGGAGGTGATTTATGAAGCGATGGAGCGGAAAGATTGAACGCCAGAGAATATTTTACAGGCTTTTATAAGCCTCAATTACCCGGTCCATAAATACATTCGTATCTTCTTTGATCAACATTCTGGCCCTGTCTTCTTCAAACCACTCCACTGTATTTTTGATTCCTTGTTTAAATGGTATGGTGGCAACAAAGTCCGGCACGAACAATTTGATTTTTGAATTGTCAAAGATCACACTGTTTGCCTTGTCGCCAATTAAATTGCCGAGCTGAAAATCATCGAACCTGGCAATAAAACCGGAAGGAATATGCACCGTTTTGGGCGGCATGCCCGCCGCCATGGCGATGGCCTCATAGATCTGATTCCATGTTAGCAGCTCATCCGATGTGATGTGAAAGGCGTGCCCAATGGCCTGCTGATGCCCCAATAATCCGACAAACCCTTTTGCAAAATCAATGGAATGTGTAATGGTCCACAAGGAGGTTCCATCGCCGTGAACAATAATCTCCTTGCCGTTTCTTATGCGATCTATGATGGTAAAATCGTCCCAACTTCCAATAGCTGCGGGAATCACCGTTTCATAAGTGAGCGACGGACGAACGATAGTCACCGGAAAATCATGTTTCCGGTACAGGTTGCCGAGCATTTCTTCACATTCGATTTTATCTCTGGAATATTGCCAATACGGATTTTTTAAAGGGGTCGATTCGGTGATCACGGGATGACTCACGGGCTTTTCATACGCCGAAGCCGAACTGATAAAGATATACTGATCCGTTTTGTTTTTGAAGAGCTCAAAGTCGTTTTGAATGTCTTCCGGGACAAAGGCAATAAAATTGGCGACAACATCAAAATAATGATCTTTCAACGCACGTTTAACCTCATCGATATTGTGAATGTCCGCCGATATGGATTGAACGCCTTTCGGGACTAGGCCTCTTCTGTTTCCCCGGTTGAGGTGAAAAACTTCGATGCCTTTTTCAAGTGCCAGCCGGGTACAGGCGCCGGAAATGTTCCCGGTACCTCCGATAAATAATACCTTCATATTCGCTTTTGGATTTGATGAACACAAGATTAGTAATTTGTTTCAATAAAAGAAATTGGATTGCAGTTTGAGGCAGACTTTGACCGTTCGAAGGCTGCCCCGTTTATTGGTGCCATATGAAAGAAGACTCCGGATAATAGCTCTGTAATTCTCTGCAGCTTTTGAAATTGAAATATGATTTTATTCGTTGTATTTTTTAGTAAATTAAAGGCCCGAAAGTGAAATGATTTAAATTGGAAAATAAAATAGTTATGAAGGACACATCAAGGAGGGAATTTTTAAAATCGACAGGCGCTGCAGCCATAGGCGGCACGCTTGCATTTAACATCGGATTGCCTAAGTCATCGTTTGCCGCGAACAGCGATACCCTGAAAGTCGGACTGATCGGTTGTGGGGGCCGCGGAACCGGGGCTGCAAATCAGGCGTTGAATGCGGATCCGAATGTAGTGCTTACGCATATGGCAGATATTTTTCAGGATCGCCTGGATTTATCCATCAACAGTCTCAAGAAGCGTCACGCAGACCGGGTAATGGTCGAAAACGGGAATAAATTTGTTGGTTTTGACGGCGCAAAAAATGTCATAGATTCGGACGTCGACGTGGTGATATTGACCACTCCTCCGTATTTCAGGCCCAAGCAGCTTGAAATGGCCGTGGAGGCCGGCAAGCATATCTTCTGCGAGAAACCGATGGCTGTGGATGCTCCGGGCATAAAAAGAGTAATTGCTGCCGCCAAAAAAGCCAAAGAAAAGAATTTATCGCTCGTCTCCGGTTTTTGCTGGAGATACCATTCCGCAAAGCGGGAGACATTCGGACGGGTATTGGACGGCGCCATAGGTGATGTCCATACCGTTTACAACACCTATAATACCGGAGCGCTCTGGTTGCGTGATGTAGAGCCTGACTGGTCTCCGATGCGCAAGAAGATGAGAAACTGGCTTTATTACAACTACATCTCCGGCGACCACATTGTAGAACAGGCTATACACAGTATCGACATGATGTCCTGGGCTTTGGGAGATGTTCAACCTGTCAAGGCGACGGGAACAGGCGGAAGACAGAGCCGAACAGGAAAAGAATACGGAAATATCTATGACCATTTTGCCATTGTTTACGAATATGAGAATGGAGTAAAAGGCTTTCATTTTAGCCGGCAGCAAAAAGATTGTTCCGGCAGTTACGGGGTAGAAATGATGGGCAGCAAGGGACATTGTGTGGTGGATTGCGGAAGAGGGCGCCATACCATAAAAGGTGCCGAAGACTGGAGATTCAGAGGAAGTGGCAATGATATGTACCAGCAGGAGCACGATGAATTATTTGCATCTATCCGTTCCGGTAAACCGATGAACGATGGAGCGTGGATGGCCCGGAGTACGATGCTTGGCATCATGGGCAGGATGGTCGCTTATACCGGACAGACAATTACTTACGACCAGGCTTTGAATTCCGAGGAAAAACTGGGGCCCGATGAAATTACGAATAATACGGAATTTACCGATCCTCCGGTAGCCAAGCCCGGCATCACAAAATTTATTTAATCTTATAACACGAAACCGGTAGGACCGGAGCAAATTCGGGACACACATGAGCATGATTATATTGCTCCGTGCGTCAGCAACCTAAAAAAACATAATCGGATGAAAAGAAAAGAATTTTTAAAACTAACTGCCGGCGCCGCAGTCGGCTCATTTGTATCTCCGGAATTATTTGCGCATCCATTTGGGGAAAAAAATAAACTGGGAATCAAGAAGTGCCTGAAGTTCGGCATGGTCCGGGAAGACCTTTCCGTACTGGATAAGTTTAAATTGCTGAAAGACCTCGGGTTTCATGGTGTGGAGCTCGACAGCCCGAATAACCTGGACAAAAAGGAAATTCTCGATGCCCGTGATAAAACCGGATTGGAGATTCCGGGCACCGTTAACTCCGTACATTGGAAATCCCCGCTGTCCGATCCGGACCCCAAGGTTAGGAAAACGTGCTTGGAATCGATGAAGTCTGCGTTAAAGGATACAAAAGAATACGGGGGCAACACGGTTTTGCTGGTACCTGGAGTGGTAAATGAAAAAGTTTCTTACGACGAGGCTTATCGAAGGTCCCAGGTCGAGATTAAAAAATTGTTGCCGGTTGCCGAAAAAACCGGAGTGAAGATCGCGATTGAAAATGTGTGGAATAATTTCCTGATTAGCCCGATGGAGGCGGCCAGGTACATCGATGAGTTTGAAAGTGAGATGATTGGGTGGTACTTCGATGTTGGAAATATTGTGAGATACGGATGGCCTGAACAATGGATTAAAATATTGGGGCATCGGATCATTAAGCTCGATATCAAAGAATATAGCAGGAAGAAACAACAGGATGAAGGGATCTGGAAGGGGTTTGATGTAAAGCTCAACGAAGGCGATTGCAACTGGCCTGTTGTGATGGATGCCTTGGAAGAAATCGGCTACAGCGGAGGCTGGGGATCTGCGGAAGTGCCGGGCGGGGATCGTATACGGCTTCAGGATATATCCGAACGTATGGACAAAATTTTTAACAGTTAACCAAGTTTTTTACATTGGGTTCGGAGCGATTTTGCGGAACCCTACATTTTAACTTTTTTTTAAATGCTCGATTTGGGATTTGTTAGCGCAATCTTAGCGGAAAAATCGCTGGAAGAAGTCATTGACTTTGCTTCGGAAAATACATTTGGATGTGTGGAAATCATGTGTTGGCCAAAAGGAAAGGCCGAGCGGCGGTATGCGGGTGTAACCCACATCGATGTCGATGAACTGGATGAAGCCAAAGTTGATCATATAAAGAATTATCTGGCTTCCAAAAACATCTACATCTCCGGATTGGGATATTATCCAAATCCACTGGATCCGGACGAGGAGCAATCCATGCAATATTTATCGCATATTAAAAAGGTCATCGATGCGGCATCAAAACTGGAGATACCGGTTGTAAATACGTTTATCGGCAGGGACCCCTCCAAAAACGTCACGGAGAATCTAAAGACTTTTGAAGCCAGATGGCCGGATATAATTAGTCATGCACAGGGATTGGGTATCAACATCGGCATTGAGAACTGCCCGATGTTTTTCACGGACGATGAATGGCCCGGAGGAAAAAATCTGGCGACGACTCCTGCGATTTGGGATCGCATGTTTGAAATTATTCCAAATCAAAACTTTGGATTGAATTACGACCCGTCGCATATGATCTGGCAGCACATGGATGAAATAAAGCCCATTTATGAATACAGGGATCGATTGCATCACATTCATCTTAAAGATGTGAAAGTATTTAAGGACAAGCTTGACCGCGTCGGGATCATGGCCAATCCTTTGGAATATCACACGCCGAAATTACCGGGATACGGCGATGTGCGATGGGGAGATTTCTTTTCTGCCCTCACCGAAGTCGGGTATCGGGGACCGGTATGTATTGAAGTGGAAGACCGCGCCTTTGAAAATTCCGAGGAAGACATCAAAACTTCAATTCTAACCGGTCGCAACTTCCTGAGCCGGTATCTTGTTTTGTAATGGTTTTTATAGGGCCTTTTAGTTTCACGCCTGACTTCAGCCAATTGGGATTTACGGACGAGCTCCGGGAGAAATATGTGCGGGAGGAAATAGACATATCCTGGCTTGCCCGGGTCGTTCGGGAGCACAAAGGGCTTTACACAATTCAAAATACCGATGGTCAAAGTGGAATCGCAATGATTTTTGATGAAATTCACCGGTTGGCTATGGTCTGAGTAATCGCAAATCAAGGATAGCTCACAATCATTTTAATCTTTTTTATGAGAAAAAGTTCAATTTCAACAATTCTTCTGGGGCTGATAATTTCTGCAAACGTCTCGGGCCAGGGAATGATGCTCTTAAGGAACGGCCACTCCCACAATGATTATACCAGGGACCGGCCATTGTATGATGCCCTGAATTTCGGCTATACGAGCATAGAAGTTGATGTGTATTTGCACAATGGTCGAATGGTGGTCACGCATGACGATACGGATCTGGATGAGAAACCCTCCCTTCAGGATTTATATCTGGATCCCCTGAAATCAATCATAGAAAATAATGGCGGAACCGTCTTTGAAAAGGACAGGACCCGGCTGGTGTTGATGATCGACCTGAAGTCCGAAAAGGTATCCACCTATCTCGCGCTCAGGGAAATTTGCAAAAACTATCTCGATATTATAGAGCGGAATGAAAATGGAAAAACTGTCGAAGGTCCCGTAAGGCTTTTGCTTTCCGGTGGACCGCCCATTGATTTGATTGAAAAGGAGGCCGAAAGGATCTTTTTTGTGGACGGATCCATCGATCAATGGTCGATGGATTATCCCGTAAGTTTGATGCCGCGAGCGAGCGCCAATTATCGTTCGTATTTCCGGTGGCATGGAAACGATAAAATGCCCGGAGCTGAGGAAGAAAAGTTAAGAGACCTGATCCGGAAAGCACATAGCGCGGGGAGGAAAGTCCGGTTTTGGGGATGTCCAAATCGCCCTGAAGTCTGGGAAAAACTTCTGGATGAAGGCGTGGACTGGATCAATGTAGACGATCTCAAGGGGTTCCGAAATTTTTTCATGGAGTACAAAGACTGATGTTTCAGGATTCCCGGTTTTACGTGCTGAAAAAGATCGTTGACGATCGTTAAAAAACAGATAGAACCTAATCCGGATTACAAGATGTCAGGCCTGGAATATTCCGCGACCTTTTCGAATTAGTCCATATTTGTCGGCATGATCCAGCTTCTGAGGTAACTGCCGGTCAGCGCTCCGAATCCTCCGACCACTCCACCAATACATGCGGTCGCCAGAATTAGGGACCAACTGTTTGGCAAAGAGAAGATTTCCGCCACACGGCTCGTAAGTATGGAATCGGTTTTGATGTCCGTAAGAGCTGCCATAAAAAACCACAATATCCCTATCCCGAGAAAACCGGCAATGAATGAAGACGTTCCCCCGGTCGAAATGATAAAACCGATTAGAAAACTTGCAATAACGATCGACCACCAGGGAAAGATGGTCTGAAGCAAAAAGGCCAGAACGGCAGTAAATCCGATTTTTAATATCACTTTAAAGCTGTTCATCGTGTGGAGGTTAATGTCTGGGAAAAAATAATCCTCGGATTTGAAGGATCGGGACCGGTTAAAAACAGCAGCTCGTAGTAATGACCGGTCGCCCATGCTTCTACCATATGATCATAATATTTGCTGCCGGGATTGCCGGATTGTCCGCCGGGGTAATGGCCCCAGGCTTTTATGCCTTTCGGATCAAGTTCGACAATAATTCGTTGGCTGGGCCCATGGTTGGCCCCTGTCGCATTAACGACAGCGCCTCGATTCCCCCCGGTTAATATATTGTGATCACCTAAAGCCCCGATGCGCAACTGATGACCAATATAGGTATCCTTATAGGTTGCCCAGGAAATATCCCCACGACCCCTGAGCATTTCAACTTCACCGATCATTTCCTTAAAAGCGCGTAAAATCAGGTCTCTGACTGTTTCTGTCGAATCGGTAAGTTTGTCGTCAAAAAAGTCGAGCTCGGGATGTTCTTTCATCAGTTTAATCGTCGAGTAATCCGTGGGATATCTCAGCGCAATGTCGTTTTCCAGCGAAGTTCTTATTTCATCCCAAATGCCATCGTACAGTCTGCTGTACCAGATCTCATAATAAACGGCAGCATCGGAACCTTTATTGTAAAATCTGTCCCAGCGAGCAAGCTTCTCCAGAATATTCATTTCCGGGGCGGAGAGTGCCGCTCCTTTCATACATTCAAGCATCAGCGGCAAACTTTCTTCCGCCTTCAAACTGTAATTGTCGAAATGAAGATTTTTCAGATCATCGATGGTGACCGAGTCATCCGAGCGCAGCACATCATTGATCCTGCGATTTCTGTAGGTCTCATATTTCGTTGATGTAACATAATACGGGTATGTCGAGTCGGCAGGGTGCTGATTCGCCGATGACACAAAGCCTCGTTCGGGATTTTTCCAGAAAGGATTGTGCGCATTGGGGATATATTGAGTCCAATTGTTGGATGAGCTCGTGCCGTCTTTGAGAAATTTACCTTCCTCATAATCATTCAAGGGGTATTTGCCCTGGACACGATGGGCAATATCGCCTTTTGATGAAGCGAAAACCACATTTTGCGCCGGAGAAGTGAAATAATTCAGAGCCTCCATGTAATCATCAAAGCCCTTGGCTCTGTTAATGCCGTAAAACATCTTGAAAGCGTCGGACGGGTCGTGGTCGATCCATCTTCTTGCATACCCTGCCTTTTGTGATTCGCCGCGGTAGGTCGGATCATACGATACAGGTCCGAATTCGGTATAAACAACAGTATCGTAAAATGTTTCCTGACTGCGGATCTTTATTTCTTCCACAACTTTTTTGGTCGGCACATATTCACCATTCAGCAAGTAGCTGCTTCTGGTTTCGTCTTTAAATTCAATTTTATACCAATCCACCAGGTCGCGCTGGGCATTTGTCATTCCCCATGCAATGGAATCCGTGAAGCCGGTAATTACAAAGGGAACCCCGGGCAAGCTATGTCCGAAGACATTGATGTCTCCGCAATTCAATTGGTTGTAAAACCAGAGGGATGGCATATACAATTTTAAATGCATGTCGTTGCAAAGCAGGGCATTTCCTGTCGCCGATTTTGTTGGCGCTATGGCCCAGTTGTTACTCCCGTTGGAAGGTGATGGTTTGGGCTGCAAATTCAGTGACACCGGCCCGTTGATGTTCTTCTGTTTGTTGTGCTTTACAATCGGATCGAATTTCCAACCGTTGGGTTGATCGACTACGGCATCTTTGTAGTTTTCAACGTCGGGATAAATAAGGTCCAGGAGCTCCTTGCCATAGATGGATTTGAAATTCGTATTTTCGAAATCTCTTTCGGAGGAATTCAGCATATCCGCCATGAATTTGTACAGCAAACCCGACTTGTCGGATGTCCATTTTTCCGGTCGGTAGTCCAGAAGTTTGTACTCGAATGGATAGGTCTTATAGGAGAGTCGGGAGATATATGCGTTAACTCCGAGCGCATACAATTCATTTAACTGTCTGGATCGAACATCCATATTTTCTATGAAGTTTTTTGCGCCGAAGGTCATTCCTTTTCGGCGCTGCCACCTGTCCATATCGAGAGTAAGCTCACCGACGATTTCGGAAAGTCGGCCTGCGGCTGCATGGGTTTGAAATTCCATCTGCCACAGCCGGTGACAGGCGTGCACATATCCGATGGCCACAAACAGATCATCTTCGTGATCCGCAAAAATGTGGGGCACCAGCATGTCATCATAGAGTATCTTTACCTTTCCGGACAGTCCGGGAATTTCAAAGTTTTTCGGAAGCGCGATCCCGGATTCGGCATTTGCCCAAAATCCACTTGCCGGATCGAGGAACTTACCCAAGGGTGGAATGGGACCAATTTTTACATCCAGCGCGATTACTATTGCAATGGTAATGATTAACGTGATGAAAAAGCGAACCATCTTCATTCGGCATTTGTTGGACAGCAAAAAAAGCATGGCAAATTAGGGATTTTATCGATGTGCGCAAAAAAACGCTCCTTTAATTCCGTTCTTCGGGTGCCGGGGCGGCAGCTCTTACGGTGGACTCGGACCAAAGCCGGCCCGGATGATCGTCAAAAAATCAAGCGCATAATTACATTAGATACGTAATTGTTTTTAGAATTAATTAAATTGAGCGAGAAACCGATTTTTTAGTATGAAGAATTCAAGAAGATCATTTTTAAAGAAAAGCGCTCTGGGATGCAGATCGAGAATTATTTATCAACGACCGGGAAGCCAACACCATGCTGTCCAGAGCGCCAAGACCCAAATGGGCTTTGGCATAAAGTTTTTATCGGTATCTTCCATCCCGATACATCCGGGATGATCCCCGATTTTTTTGTACCCAGACTATAATGGAAATGAGTGACATCGCGAAACAAATATTTCAACACCAACGGATTTTGATTGGCTTATCAGGCATTATCCTAGCGCATTGCATTATCAGTTGTCAATGCCCTGAAAATAGTGCGGACGACAACTACAATTTCGCATGGCAGCATCGGAACGATCTGAGATTGAGCACCTACATCACAGCTCATTCGGCAGAACGGTTTTTAAGCACAGCGGAAGGCAGGAGGGAGGCCACCTCACTGATGAAAGCCAATGGCATTACCAAAGTCTATATCGAGGTTTATCGCAGCGGATTGGTTGTGCCTCAGGAATTGTTGTCCCTGGCAGCCGGGTATTTTGAACATCAAGGGTTTGAAGTCGTAGGAGGAATTGCAACTGTACCGGGACGGGACTTTGGTGTAAAGCAGGAGGGGCGCCTGGGCTGGTTCAACTGGCAGAATCCGAAAACCCGGCAAGACCTGAAACAGGTGATGCTTGGCGCAGCCGAAGTTTTCGATACGTTTATTGTAGATGATTTCCTGTGTACCGGAGATACCAGCCTGGAATCCAAAGCCGCCAGGGGAGATCGAAGCTGGTCGGTATACCGAAGGGAATTGTTGACAGAACTGGCTTCTTCCATTTTCATCGAGCCTGCCAGGTCCGTAAATCCCGATATTCACCTGATCATTAAATATCCCCAATGGTACGACCGGTTTCACAGGTTCGGGTACGATGTGGAAAGTGGCCCCAAATTGTTTGATGAAGTATGGGTAGGCACTGAAACACGTGGGCAGTACACGCAACGTTATGGGTTTGTGCAGCCTTACGAGGGATTTGTAAATTACCGGTGGATCGCCTCTTTGTCAGGAGATAAAATCGGTGGCGCCTGGTTCGATCACGGGGATTGCGATCACCTGGATTTCATCGAGCAAGCTTACCAATCCGTGTTGGCCGGGGCCGGCGAGATTGTCATCTTTAATTACGACAGCTTTGTTTACGGTCATCCGGGGCATCACCTGCTCCGTACGGATTTTGAAAAACTGATTCGGCTGGCCAAGGCAATAAAATTGTCGCCGGTGGTTGGAATCCCATCCTACAAACCGCCACACAGCGATGCGGGC
The DNA here is from genome assembly GCA_022360055.1 of Cytophagales bacterium. Taxonomy (GTDB): domain Bacteria; phylum Bacteroidota; class Bacteroidia; order Cytophagales; family Cyclobacteriaceae; genus JAAUQL01. The sequence goes on from JAKSDO010000299.1 coordinate 15,576, forward strand.
GGAGACCTGTACATCATGGATTTCATCGGCATGTTTGGCGTACCCATCGTTCCGGTGTCCGAGTATCCGGAAGAAGCCCATACCATCTTTCTGCCCACTCAGGCAGTTGCCGATCCGGACATTGTTGAGAAAGTGAAAGCCTCATACGATCGCGGAGCCCGGATGATTTTTACGGCCGGTTTTTTAGCTGCGGTAGATGACCGGGGCGGGCTTTCGGCATTGGCGGGTATTTCAAAACCGGCTACACAGCAAATCCGGGCGGATGGTATCGAAGCCCCGGAAGGAGTTGTACAAGTAGAGAGATCCCTGGATTTGGAAAGCCCCCTGGAAATTTTGGATGGAGAGGTCCTGCTCAACGCGAGGCAAAATGACCTGAGCGTGCCGTTTTTAACGCGGAGCAAAGATCGGCGGATTTTTGTGCTTAATTCGCATACGTTTTCGGAAGCAGATTTCGAGGCCGTCGGAGAGGTCTTGTTATGCCCGCGACCTTTGGGATTACTCGATCTGCCGCGAAGCTGGGCAAATGAGCTAAGACAAGCTTTTAATGCCGGTGTGGAGGTCGACCTGGATGCGCCGGCACGCGTGACCATGCAAACGCTTGGATCCGGCGAGGCAGTTTTGTACAATTACAACCGGAAAGAAGCGGAGATCACCTTAAAGGGGCTGGCAGACTGCGATCATTTCGATCTGTTCAGCAATCGAAAAATATCCGTAGCCGATGGAAAAGCGAAGATCAGGATGCCTCCGAGGTCCGGGATTTGGCTGGGGAGTAACGAACGTTAGTCAGGGCGTTTCGTGTGCCGGTGTCTCCCTGCGATAACTCTTCCGGTAAAACATAAGACGACCGAAAACATGGTATGAGCGTTTAAATTCTTATCTTAGCTCTTTTAACGCATATATTAAAATACATGAGAGCTTTTTATTGTTGCCTGATCGCCTGGCATACTTTACTTCCATCTATTTCGCTTAGCCAGGAAACCGAAAAAATAAAACTTTTTTATCTCGGGGGGCAGTCCAATATGGATGGTTATGGCCGCAATAAAGAATTGCCTGCATCTCTGAATACGGAGTTCGAAGATGTATGGATTTTCCACGGCAATGTAGTGAAAGATGATTCGATAAATGGCGGGCTCGGAAAATGGACAAAACTAAAGCCGGGGCATGGCGTCGGCTTTTCTTCCGACGGCAAAGAAAACAACTATTCGGAAAGATTCGGTGTCGAATTGTCTTTTGCAGCCAGAATAAAGGAATTGTATCCCAATGAGAAAATTGCGATTATAAAATATTCCAAAGGAGGTACGTCGATCGACAGTGTTGCCGCAAGGCATTTCGGCTGTTGGGAAGCCGATTACCGGGGAAGAACAGGTCAAAATCAATACGACTATTTTCTTTCGACCATAAGGAATGCAATGATGTACGGCGACATCGATGACGACGGAATCAACGATCAATTGATTCCGTGTGGAATTCTATGGATGCAGGGAGAGAGCGACGGTGACTATACCGAAGCAGTTGCGCTCAGATATTTCCATAACCTGAAACGGCTGATGGACCTGATGCGCGCAGCGTTACTAGTCGATGATTTACCGGTGGTAATCGGGAAAATATCCGATTCGTGGAACGACAAAGAAGACGGAAAGGTCTGGGATTACGGGGAATTGGTTCAATATGCGCAGGAAAAATACGCCCGCACAGATAAAAGCGCGGGCATCGTGAGGACCACAAGATACTATAAATATTCGGATCCCTGGCATTATGATAGTGAGGGGTATATCGATTTGGGCAAGCAGTTTGCCAATGCGATTTATGAGTTAAACGGCAAGAGGAAATAAGCCGCCGGAATATTGCCTTACCTCATGGGGCCCAAATGGTTGCCGCAATATATCGTTCCGGTTTTAGTTTGTCCTGGAAGTAATATATGGTGACCACTTTTCCATCGATCCGCTGCAGGGAGCGCACGTAACCGATATCTCTCCCTGCGCCCTCCTTACGCAATACGATTTCATCGGTCCAGGTATTACCGCCGTCATCACTTAGCTTGGCAGCAATCCGGTAAGGTTCGGCGCGAACGCCATAAGTCAGACAAAGCCTGTCGTCTTTCAACTTGATCAGACTTGGAGGGTTCCCCTCACCCAGATCAGCGACGGGCGGTGGCAAGAGCGTCCAGGTCGCTCCTTCATCTTTACTTGACCACGCATCGATCCAGCGATGATCGCCTTCCCGTCTGCGAATGGTGGTCAAATACCGGCCGCCGGATAATCTCACGGTAGAGGGCATAATGCCAAAACCTTCCGGCTCCGGTCCGATCATGGAAACCAAATGCCAGGATAAACCGCCGTCTCTGGTTATGGAGCAAAGCGGCCTGCCCTCGCGGTTGTCTTCTTTTGATTGCGAGAAAAAGGCCATGCAAGTCCGGCCGTCCAGGATGATGTAATCCGTTCTGGCAAGCATATTTGACTTGCCGGATACATTCAGATAAAACGGGCCGTCCCACGAATGCCCCCGGTCATAGGAGTAATAGAAAAAAGAGGGACCCGTATTGTAATTCCAGAATCGAAATGTCATGGCGAAATCAGGATGGCTGAAGTCGATTGGTTGCTCAAGGCTTCCAGGCTTTTTTCTGTTGGCGTATTTTGGCTCCAGTCCGTGAAGGCCGGTTCCCCGCGCTACCAAAACGCCATCCTTCGACGGATCTTCGATCTTCCAGGTTTCTCCGCCGTCCGAACTCCTGGCAAATAAATGTTCCTCCGGTTTTTCCCGGTCGATGTTGTGCCGCTCCTCCCCAAGATCTTTATAATATCCCCTTGCAAAACCCACCAGCAATTCATTCCCCCAGGACCAGGCGCCGAAGTTTGCCGGCCACCCTCCGAACCTGCCCATTTCATAATAGATCTCCACATGCTGAACTTCCGGGCCGTTTTCTTTGGAAATTACTTGCCGCTTCTTTGATGCTTTGCAGTCGGGAGTTAAGCTCAGTATGAGCGATAAATAAAGAATTTTGCGCATGATTTTATTTTAGAAAGATTCCGATGTGATCCGGATTATCTGGATTGCATTGAATACTATTTATTTCCCAAATCCTTGTAATACAGATCTCTGGCTTCGATTGTCATGCCCGGATTGTGACATTGAATCGCAAAATAACCCTTTGTGTACTCCTTATCTTTGTAGGTCATCACCAGTTCGTCATTAACCCAAATGTTGATTTTCGGGCCTACTGCTTTTACACGCATTTCAAACCATTCGTCGTCTTTTGTGATCAGTTTGGTCGCTTTTCCGGTAGGAGTTCCGGGTTTCCACAACCAACCTGTGTGAGCATCCTGGTTATGACAGATCTGAGCCTCGTAGCCGCGTGGATATCCATCGGGATTATCTGCCGGAGGATGACACCGAAAGTACAGACCGCTATTTCCGCCGCCGCCCTGGTCGCTCAGCCTAAACGTTCCTTTTACCTCCAGGTCCGTTAGTTCCGGAGCGGCATATATATGTCCGTTAGCCCCTTCGCCGATCATGATGCCATTCGACACTTTCCAAGTCGCCTTGCCGCGAATGGTCCATCCATCCAGGCTTTTCCCGTTGAACATCGATTTCCATGCTCCCTTTTGACAGAAAGAATAAAAAGGAGCCCCCAGGATTAGTGCAAAAAATACAACTGTCTTCTTCATGGTAAAATTGATTTAATTTTCAATGAGATTGTGATAAAGCGCCAGATAGTACGGCAATAAATAAAAAGTTCCTTCATGTTCGGAATATCCGTTTCCCTCAGAGTAGTATATGGCAAAGGCGTCCCGGTCGAGCCGTACATGCCCGCGCTCATCAATAGGTAAAGCATAACCGTCGGTGCGCCAGCCTATTCCCGCTTCCTGTCCGGGAGTCGGGTCCGGGACCACGTCGAGCCTATGTGTGTTGTCCATCGTATATCCGATGAGGTCAAGCGGAATTCGACGGAGTGTCTCTTCCATGAATTTCGTGTTCAGGCTGCTCTTTGCAAACCGCTTCAAAGCGGCATCGGCAAACAATGGATTATCGGTAAACAGTTCATCCGGCTTAAAGAAGCCAGCCTTTATCTTTTCGGAAAATGAATTGGCCAACGCACCATAAATTCCATCCCAATAGGCGTTTTTTTGCTTGCTGATATGGAGCCAGGCATTCTCCAGGGCATTTCTGTACATAATCAGTAATTCCGGATCTTTTTCGTAATTCATCAATCCGTACATGCTCATTAAGCACAGGTTATTATCCCACGGGACGGCATTTTCCGGCGGGAAATATTCTTTGGCGTGCATGGCATTGATGTGATAATTGTGCTTATCCCGAAGCATTTTAGCTACTTCATCATATTTTGAATCCCCCGTTACATGACTAGCCACATTCAGGAATGAAAGCATCATCATGGAATTCAATCCTCGTTGTTCCCACCCCCATACAGAATGGAAAAATTCAGGCTGAAAGTTTGCCCACCGGGTGGGTTTTCCGTCATGATCGACAAGACAAAATCCATGTCTGATCAGATGATCCGTAATGTCGGCTACTACCTGACGAACATCCGCCTTTTCCTGATCCGTTTCAGCCACCAGGTCATAAAAGATGGCGTAATAAAAATAATGTCCGGCCAGCTCGTCCGAGCTTGTATCGCATTTCCATCTGTACTTCCCGTCTTTACTTTTAGGGAACCTGGGATAAATATCCTTCCAGAAAGGATCTCCTTCCTGTTTCCTTTTGTTGTATTCATGCCCGTATTGTTCATTAACAGGTTCGGGCCAGTCGATGGGAATTATTACTCTTGCCGGAAATCCGGGTTCGTGTGTGATATCTACCAGCCATTTGCATGCATAGAAGCTGCGAACAGCCAATTCGCGCGCTTTCCTGTCTTTAGTACGCGCATATTTAAAGGCGTGAGCTGCTCCGTACATAGCGGTATATAATCCGTCATTGTCTGAAATGGCCAGTTCGGAGGTGCCAATATTGAATTGTTCCTTTAAATAACTTTGGCAAACAAATCCCATTCGGTTATGTCGCGCTTCTACCTGATCTGTGAAGTAATCCGCCTTTTCTTCGTAGGTCATGGATTTTGATGCAATCTCACTTAACCCGCTATTCGTTGCAATCCATGCCGTTCCACTTTCATCGACTGCGATATCATTTACATGATCGTCCGGGAGCCACCTGCGTGTTGCCCGGTAATAAAAATAATCGTCTTCGACCCGGATCGCTCCTTTGGTTGTACCAAACCAGACCTCTCCGGCAGGTCCGGCCGCAGCGCACGTAAAATTATTGTAAGGCAATCCTTCGCGGCCCGTAAAAAGCTTCCATTTTCCCTTGTCAATACGGCCGACACCTTCCCTGGCACCAAACCACAGACGGCCTCTGGTATCTGCCGCCAGAGCCCGCACATTTCTGGGCGACCAGCTATAGTTTTCATCAAAAGGCAGAACTGCTTCCCACTTGCTTCCGGAAGACAGATAAATCCCATTTTCGCAACCGATCGCTGTTTTCTTCCCATAAGAAACAGAGGCGAGAAGTTCGCCGCATCCTTCGGGTAAATTCTCAATGGGTTTGTTTTTGTTTGTAATCCTGTTTTTGACCGGAGACCATTTTTCCCCATTCCAACCGTACGATTTGCCCTGAAGAACGACGACGGGATGTTTCCCCAAAAATTCTACTTTGCGCACAGTCCCGTCGGGAAGCCCGTGCTGTGCGCTGTGTATACAAACTACATCCTGAAAAAACTGCTTTTCCTTTTTCCCGGAAATAAAGGAGAAGTTTACAAAAATTAAAAGTGCAGACAGAAGAAATCTCATCATGGATTCAATGTATTTATCCGATTATATTGTTACAGGTCCGTCCGATGATGCCCCTTCTTGCTGATCTCCGACAGACGATTTTATTTCATTTATATCTGCGTTGAGCTGTTTGCTGAAAAGGGCCATATCCGAACTGTGAATGATCATATTTACGCCTTCTTTTATCCATTCGATTTGCCATTTCGGTTCCAATGAAAAGTGTATGCCAACGCCCAGGGTATATCTTCTGGCTTTTTTTATAATTGTTTTTACAGTTGCCTTAAAATCCGGATGTTCGTAGTGTTCCGGAAGTCCCATATTGACCGACAAGTCATGAGGACCAATAAAAACAGCATCGAGCCCCTCAAGGCTTAGGAGCTCGTCGAGGCGTTCTACCGCAGGAATGCTCTCGATATTGGCGATGCAGAGATTGCCGATATTATACCGGTCCAGGTAGGTTTTTAGCTCCGCTTCCGGGCGGAGGCCGTCCTCAAGAATTCTGTTGAGTTTTTCTCCTTTCAAAGGCCGGCATTTCGTGGCTCCGACCAGTTTCCTGACCTGGTCTGTGTTTTCCAGATACGGGGCAATTACCCCTACAGCGCCATCATCGATTACCTGGCTGGCCCTGTAGGGGTCCGGTTTTGGTATGCGGACAATGGGAGTAATACCGTTTGCCTGATAACTTCGGCACATTTTTGCAAGTTCCGATCTGTCAATCGGGATGTGTTCCGTATCTATGAATACAAAGTCAAGATTCGCATTTGTAACCAGCGCCGGCCAGATCGGGGTATTGACGGTCACACAGGTTCCGTATACATTCTGCCCACGAATAAGCTTTTGCTTTAAATCTTCGCGCTGAAAGCTAGCCATTTTTTCAATTGATTGAGTAATTAAATATAGTTTATGCCTGTAAGAAACTGCAATATTTTGTCCCCACTGAGTTTATCCGAAGCATTTGCATGCCGAATGCATGATTCATAACTCCCGAACAGGACATCTTTACGGTTTTTAGTAATACAGAATAACAAACTCAATAAATATACTTGCGGATTATAGCTTAAGGCTATATGTTTTGCTTAATTTAAACTTTTGGGAATAGACATTTTTTGACTTTTTATGAAAAAACTTAATCTTCTCGAATTATTTGCCGAGTCCGGCAACCGGCTTGCATGGCATTGTGAGCCGGCGGTCTGGAATATTGATCGTGACCGGTTGATCATTACTTCGGATGCCGAAACGGATTTTTGGCAGCGTACACACTATGGATTTACGGCTGATAACGGACATTTTTTGCACATGGCCCTCGATGGAGACTTCACGATCGAAACCCGTGTCCGGTGCGATTTCAAAAATCAATACGATCAGGCGGGACTTATGATCCGGATATCCGACGCATGCTGGGTAAAGACCTCTGTGGAATATGAGCCCGATGAACCCAATAAACTGGGTGTGGTGGTTACCAATCACGGATATTCCGATTGGTCGACGCAAGATGTGGACGACTCGTTCATCGATTTTAAATTGATGTTGGTCCGGGAGGGATCGGACTACATTGTAAAGTATTTTTCCGAAATCGATCAGGACTGGATCCAAATGAGAATGTTTCATCTGTTTGATCAACCGCAGGTAAAGGCAGGGCTGTATTGTTGCAGCCCGAAAGCGGGAGGGTTTACGGCGAAGTTCGACTATTTTAAAATTGAAGGAATAAATTGAGTTTTGATAGCCTTTTACCAGCCATAAATGGTAGATTAATTGGAATCCGGGAATATATAGATGTATGGGAAGAAACCGGTAGGACCGGAGCAAACTCAGGATACACAAGAGCATGATTATATTTCTCTGTGGGTCAGCAATCTAAAAAAAATAAACGGATTAAAATAAGTTGTGGTTTTACCTGCCGGTATTTTTAGTTTTACAAAGCGGGGCAAATTTCAGACAACGTTTTTGACAGAGCGCGTGCATTACGTTGCCGGAAACAAAACAGATCAACTTATAAAATTCTCGTGACAGAGGTGAAGAACATGAATCGGGCACATGAATTTTTAATTTCACTATTTCAATGCGCCGACAGAACGGATATTGATTATTAAGTAGCATTAGTTTATAAATATGGAAAAACTCCCTTTCGGTTTATGGCCGGTAATGATTACCGCTTTCAAGGCGGACAATACACTCGATCCAGATGGTGTACGCACCCTTACGGATATGTACCTGGATGCCGGAGCCAATGGCATGTTTGCAAATTGTCTTTCGAGCGAAATGTATCAATTAACCAGGGAAGAGCGACTGGTGCTCACGAAGACCGTGGTTGACCATTGCAAGGGCAGCGTCCCGGTTGTGGCTACCGGCAGTTTTTATATGCACGGCAGTGAAAATGCGGAATTCATAAAAGAGATCCATGATTTGGGCGTTGATGCGGTGATCTTAATATCGAGCATATTGGCGGAGCCGGAAGAAAGCGATGACATTTTAAAACGGCGCCTGGAAGAGATCATGGAAGAAACCGGCGACATTCCATTGGGGTTATACGAATGTCCTGTTCCGTATAAAAGGGTCATACGTCCGGAAATGATGGGTTGGCTAGCTGAGTCAGGGCGTTTTTGGTATCACAAAGATACTTCCTGCGACAATGCGGCGATCAAAAAAAAGCTCGACAAAATGATTGGCAGTAATTACCAATTGTACAATGCGGATACTCCTACGGCATTGGAATCACTCAAAGATGGCGGGAAAGGTATTTCTCCGATCTCGGGAAACTTTTACCCGGAGCTTTACGGACATTTTTTGAAGTTATACAACGAAGGCGACGAGGAATCACTCGAAAGCCTGAATATAAAGCTGACGGTGATGGACAGAATTACCCATGATTTTTATCCCTGGTCCGCAAAGTTGTTCCTGGAGAAAAGAGGGCTCGATATTTGTACAAATACCAGGATACCCATGAGTAAAATGGAGGCGAAGGACAAGAACACCCTGAATGCGCTGTACAAAATGTTTTTGGATGCCATGGATGAATTTGAGATAGATCCCGTAATCTGATCATCAGACAGGGACTAAAATCCGATTTTTTTAACCCAAAATTAATAATCGTGAACGTATTAGATCTTATTGTTTTTTTTGTATATATGGTTGGAGTGACCGTGTTCGGGAGTTCTTTTTACAGAAAAAACAAGTCTTCGGCGGCATTTACGCTGGGAAATAGCGCCATCCCGGGCTGGGTGGTGACCATGTCGATCTTTGCTACTTTTGTAAGCAGCATCAGCTTTTTGGCCCTTCCGGGAAATGCCTACCAATCCAACTGGAATGCTTTTGTTTTCAGCCTTTCCATACCTGTAGCGTCCTATATGGCCGTCAGGTTTTTTGTGCCGTTGTACCGAAAAGCCAACAGCCCATCCGCCTATTCCTACCTCGAAACCCGTTTCGGGCCCTGGGCCAGGGTGTATGCATCCGCGTGTTACCTGCTTACGCAGATCATGCGCATGGGCACGATTTTGTATTTACTGGCCTTACCGGTAAACGCCATGTTTGGCTGGGATATTGTGACCATCATTGTTGTAACAGGACTGGCCGTAATGATTTACTCCCTGCTCGGAGGCATTCAGGCGGTTGTCTGGACAGATGCTATCCAGGGCATTATTATGATTTCCGGGGCGGTATTGTGTGTCATTTACATTCTGTTCGCTATGCCGGAGGGGCCGGGACAGATGTTCGAAATTGCCGGTGAACACCATAAATTCAGCCTTGGGAGTTTTAGCCTGAGCTTAAAAGCGTCCACTTTTTGGGTGGTTTTGATCTACGGAATATTCATTAATCTGAATAACTACGGCATCGATCAGAATTATGTGCAGCGTTACATGGCTTCGAAATCCGATCGCGAAGCAAAGCGGTCGGCCCTGTTTGGGGGGCTGCTGTACATCCCGGTATCCCTGGTGTTTTTTATGATCGGTACGGCGCTGTTTTCCTATTATACGGCCCAGCCGAACGTTTTGCCGGAAGAATATGCAGATCCGAACATGAGCGACAGGATCTTCCCGTTTTTCATTGTAAACAATTTACCGGCGGGATTTACCGGCCTTTTGATCGCTTCCATATTTGCGGCCGGTATGAGTACGATCTCAACAAGCATTAACAGCGGTTCGACGGTGGTGTTGACGGATTATTACAAGCGGTACGTGAAAAAAGAAGTCACGGATAAGGACTCCATGAAAGTGTTGTATGTTTCTTCGTTTTTGTTCAGTGTGATCGGAGTTGTGATTGGTGTGGCGATGATCAACGTGCAAAGCGCTCTGGACGCGTGGTGGAAGCTGGCCTCAGTCTTTAGCGGAGGCATGCTGGGTCTGTTTTTGCTCGGGGCCTTTGTGAAAGTGGTAAATGTGCGGGGAGCCATCATTGGTGTGATCCTCGGACTGATCGTCATCCTTTGGTTGAGCCTCTCGCCGATGGTATTTACGGAAGAACCGTTGCTGAGCTTTGCCAGTCCGTTCCATACCTATTTGACGATCGTGATTGGTACGCTGATAATTTTTCTTACCGGATTTTTAGCCACCATATGGAGGAGTGGAAAGTAGAACGTGGCAAGAGGAAAGTTGGACAGGTGGTTTTGTCGTTCGGGTATTTCAGAGAAGGGCGGAGTGTATTTGATCAATCGCCGGTCTGTAGCCCCGAAATTTCTGTGCGCATGCCGGGCCCGTCCGTATATCGGCTCTAAGAACCGGAAATGAAAGCGGGAAGATCAGTCCTTCCGGAAAATAAAGATGCTCCATTGTTTCAAACACGGTGAAATCTGCTTACAATTGATCGATGTTGCTCAACAGATAAGAAAAAATTGAGTAGATTTAGACGTTTACAAGCTTTGTAAAAAAAATGTGAATTTAACCGTTCTATGGAGAGCTATTGACCATGGAGAAGAGATGATTGGCCCGGATCCTCCGACACATCATTAATTACAGCATGATGAAACCGGTAGGACCGGAGCAAATTCGGGACACACATGGGCATGATTATATTGCTCTGCGCGTCGGCAAACTAAAAAAATATAAACGGATGAAACTTTTAACAAGAGCAGCGGCAATTTTTATTTTTTCATTGACGCTTTTTTACTGTAAAAAACCTCGGCCCTCCCTCACCTCATACATCGACATCGATATCGGTGGGGTCGGGCACCTGCTGCAGCCCACACGGCCAACGGTTCAGTTGCCCAACCAGATGGTGCGCATGTATCCGGTGAGAAAAGATTACCTGGATGATCAGATATCCTGGTTCCCCATGAGCACCATTTCGCACCGACAGGGAGAATTGTTTGGTTTGAAACCGGTAAATGGAAAAGTCGCCCGGGAAAAGTGGGACCTCAGGATGTCCTACGACCATGATTTGGAAGTAAAGCATCCGTGGTATTATTCTGCCTGGCTGATTGACGATGAAATTCACGTGGAATATACGCCGGGCGAAAAGTCCGGAATGTACCGTATCGAATTCGGGAGCAATGATTTCTCTCTGCTTTTCAAGACGCTCCAATCCGGTGAGCTTACCATGCGTGACGGGCAGGTCCTGGAGGGGGTCGAAGCATTCAGGGGAATGAAAGCCTTTGTTTATGGGGTGGTTCAAAGCAAGGGATCGACCCATTCGGAAAATATTGGAGCCCCGAAGAAAATAGGATTAGCTTCATATTCCAATGTTGAATCCGGATCAAACGTGGTTCTGTTTAAATACGGATTTTCATTTATCAGTATGGATCAGGCAAGGGAAAACTTGGAAAAGGAAATTGAAGGCTGGGATTTTGAAGCCCTCAGGACCAGGGGCAGACAAGCCTGGGAAAGCCGGGTCGATCAGATCAAGGTCGAAGGAGGAACGGAAGCTCAGCGCCGTACCTTTTATACGGCGCTTTATCGTACCTACGAGCGCATGATCGACATCAATGAGTACGGACAGTATTATTCGGCCTATGATCATACCACACATGAAGATGACCGGGCTTTTTATGTGGACGACTGGGTTTGGGATACTTATCTGGCGCATCATCCTTTACGTATGATCCTCAATCCGGCCCAGGAGGCGGATATGCTTCAGTCCTACACGCTCATGTACCGACAAAGCGGTTGGATGCCGCAATTCCCTTTGTCGTTTGGCGATAATCCTGCCATGAACGGTTTTCATTCGACTATTGTTTTCCTGGATGCCTGGCGAAAAGGAATCCGAAATTTTGATGTGGAGTTGGCGTATGAAGGGATGCGAAAAAATGCTACATCGGCTACAATGCTTCCATGGAGAAACGGGCCGAATTGCAGTCTGGATTCCTTTTACTACGAACGCGGCTTTTACCCGGCCCTGCATCCGGGAGAAGAAGAAACGGTCGATCTGGTTCATTCTTTCGAAAAGCGGCAGTCCGTGGCAATTACACTCGGCCATAGCTATGATGACTGGGCACTTGCGCACATGGCCAAAGAGCTGGGGAAAGAAAATGATTATGAATTCTTCCTTCCCAGAGCAACGAATTATAAAAATCTGTATCAACCGGACAACGGATTGATGATGCCCAAAGATGCCGACGGAAACTGGATCGAAATCGACCCGAAGTTTGATGGCGGCATGGGTGGCAGGGATTATTACGACGAAAACAACGGTTTCACGTATGCCTGGCAGGTGCAGCACGACGTGCCGGGATTAATGGATCTGATGGGAGGGAGGCGCGCATTTGAGAATAACCTGGACCGGCTTTTCAGGGAGGACCTGGATAGAAGCAAATATCAGTTTTGGGCAAAATTTCCCGATGCCACCGGATTGGTAGGCCAATTTTCGATGGGCAATGAACCTAGTTTCCATATTCCTTATTTGTACAATTTTACGGAATCTCCGTGGAAGACGCAGCAGCGCATACGATTTCTGCTGGATGTTTGGTACAAAGACAATATCTTCGGTATCCCGGGCGATGAGGATGGTGGAGGAATGACGGCTTTTGTGGTTTTTTCCATGATGGGCTTTTATCCGCTTACTCCGGGAATCCCCTGGTATACCGTCGGAAGCCCCGTTTTTGAACATATTACAATAGATTTGCCGAATGGCAATCGGTTTTCGGTGATTGCCCAAAATGCATCACCGGTTAATAAGTACATTCAATCAGCCGAATTCAACGGCATTGAAATGGAAATCCCCTGGTTCTCTCACGAAGATCTGGTCGCAGGAGGTACATTAAAATTGGTTATGGGACCAAAGCCCAACAAAGAATTATGGAAGAATTCGGAAGCCGGTTTTCTGTATAACTAGGTAATGAACCGACGGGTCCGCAGGACTCCGAGGGGCCGTTTGGAAAAATTGCGCATTAGGAATGGCTGAATTTTTATCCGTTACTCCAGCCCGAGGCTTTTGATATACGCCTTGTTGTCGGACGGTCGGCCAAGAAATTCTTCAACTGCTTCAACAATATCCCGTTGCGATCCGTTTGCAAGTATCAGATCGCGGTATCTGACGCCCGTTTCCTGGTCCAAAAGACCATTTTTCTCAAACAAAGTAAACATGTCCTGTGCGTAAACCTCCGACCACAGGTAACCATAATAATAGACCGGATGGGTATTGATATGGATCCAGCACGCCTGTGGATGGGTACCCTCCACATACTGCCGGACAATTCCAAGGTCTGTATCGATGTTTCTCCACAACGCGTCGGTATTCACGGGATTTTCGGGGTCGTATCGATCGTATATCATCATATCATACGTACAAAGCCTCAAAGAAGAGATAGCCGAAAGTCCCGAAGTTACGTTTTTGGCGTCCAGCATATTATCAAATGTTGCTTTCGGCAGTATTTCGCCGGTTTCATAATGATGCGCAAAGGAGCTCAGGATCTCATAATCCCAGATCCAGTTTTCGAATATTTGTGACATGGCTTCAACAAAGTCGGATTTGGAGTCGGATTGAAACGCAAATTCTCCGCGATAAGAAATCCCGTCCATAATGTGTCCGAATTCATGAAAAAGTGTGTTCAACTCACTATGACTGAGCAGGGAAGGCATTTGATCCGTGGGTCTTGTAAAATTGCCGAGCAGCATATTTACAGGAACTTCGTACCCCTGCTCTTTGAGCTTTCCCGAATTAAGTCCTACCCCGTAAAACCAGGATTCCTTATTTGGCCTGGGATAAAGGTCCAGGTAAAACCTCCCTCTCAACGTGTCGTCCTTATAAACTTCATACATCTCAACTTCTTGGTGCCAAACCGACGGATGCTCGACTTTTCTGAATTCATATCCCAGTAGTTGCTGGTAAATATGCATCATACCTTCCAGGCACTTCTCCATAGGCAAAAATTCCCGGACTTTTTCGTGATCCACCTGGAACTCTTTTTTTAACAGTTGATTTCTGTAATATGAAATATCCCATGGGTTGACCGGCTCATCCGCCTCCAGGCCTGTGATCTTGTTTCGGAATGCCTTCAGCTTTTTGTGGTCCCTGATCGCTTTTGGCCTTGCATTGTCGACCAGATCGTTTACAAAATCCCAAACCCTTTGCGGATCACCCGCCATTTTAGGTTTAAGCTTATAGCCGGCATAGGAAGTGTGCCCCATCAACTGACCGATTTCATATCTTTTCCGAATCAGTTGGTCCAGTATGTTCATGTTTTTATCCGCACCCCGGGAATAGTATTTCATCTGGAATTCCCTGCGCACGGATTCGTTTGCCGCATTATTCATGACAGGTCCCCGCGTAGCCGGGATTACGGGAATTTCATATTCATGTTCTCCCGCCGCGTAGGAGGCTTTGAAATTTTCAGGAAGGCCTTCTGATTCGGGTTCGCTCAGTTTTAACACCAGATTCGCGGTATTCATGTTGATGGAATACTGCGTGGTTAAATCGGTAATTTCCGCATTTAGGGATTTAAACCGTTCCAATTTCTCCGGGCCCAGATTGACTCCCGACCGCTCGAATAGATCGATCAGGTCATCGACAAGCTTTTTCCGGTGCCCCTTCAGCTTACCGTATTCGTCGGATTCTGAAAATAATTTCATAGTCCGGAAAAGACCTTTGTCGGATTTTATTTGATTGCTCAGTGAGTCGAGCATCTGGTAGCCGGCCAATCCTCTGGCACGCGTTAAAGAATCCGTTGATACCCAATACAACATATAACAATTGTTCATGGCTTTTCCCATTTCATTAAACAAATCGTCGAAAGCTACGAATGTATGATCGAAAGTGGGCTGGCTTCCCCCGGCGATTTTATTTACAGCGGATACGGAATTTTCAAGCGTAATTCGCGCATAGGCCTCCAGGTGACGGGCAGTCACCCGTTTGTAATCGATGGGTTCGTTCAAGTTGACAATAAACGGATTTTCCGATTGAATACGATCGGCATCAGGCCGGCAGCAAAAGAGAGTAAGTGCTAAAAAAAACGGTATAACAGATTTCATTTCCGATAACTGGGATTAAAATATTCCGACTGAAAACAGGATGCATAAAACACCGATGCAATCTAGTAAGAGAATTTTACGAAAGGAATTTAATCCGAAAAATTCATGGAATTTTTTACCCTCCGGGCCGATCGCACATAGAACACCGGGCGACTTAACGTGAATATCGGTTCTTTTGTCGAGCATGCAATCGATGAAGAAGTGAAAAAAAAACCGATCCGATTAAACCTTTTTGGTTTGTTAACCTCTAAAAGCCAAACAAACATTTAACGAAGCACATGAAAACTTTAAATTTAATCACCGATTTAACACATAGAGCGATCTTCGGGATGGGGATTGCCTCTATGGTCTTTTTTGCATCTTGTAACAAGGATGAAATGGAAGCGCCGATTGTAGATCATGACGAAGCTGCGGTTCAGGAAGAATCTATTGCTCAATCCGATTTTGACGAGATTGACGATATGGCGGCCAACATTATGGGAGTTGCGGAAACAAGCTCGGGAGGCAGGGTTGAAAGTGTGGAGGATGACCGGTGCCACTGTGCGGAAATCACGCATGACAAAGAGAACAAAACCATCACAATAGATTTCGGAGATGGTTGTACCGGACCAAACGGAGTGGTGCGAAGCGGCATCATTTTTATAACGTATACCGGGCCCAGGTTTGTGCCGGGGTCACAATGGACAGTCACTTTCAGAGACTACTATGTAAACAGGCGTCATATCGAAGGGCTGAGAACAGTGACCAACATATCCGAATCCCTGGAATCTAATCCGACCTTTCACATTACTCTTGAGGACGGAAAAGTAACATGGCCCGACGAAACATTTGCCACCAGGGAAGTTGATAAGATCCGGGTGTGGATTCGCGCCGCAAACCCATTGATGGACGAACATCATATTCTGGCCGGGAGTACCTCCGAAGGCACCAACAGACAGGGTACTGCATACAAAACAGAGGTGCTAACGGATCTTGTCTACAAGAGAAGCTGCAGAAATAACCTCAGAGTGCGAATACCCGTACAGGGCACCAAGCAAATCGAAACAAGGAACAGAACCTGCGTGATCGATTACGGAGACGGAGCATGCGATACCATCATCGAAATAACGTGTGAGCTCGGCACGCCTGAAACTATGGATTTAGCCGAACAGCTATAGAGATCGGATCAGCAGATCGATTCGCCAGCAATTGATTTCGAATAGCTGCCCATCCCGATCTTCGGGGTTGGCAGCTTTCATTTATTTCAACGGATGATGCCCTTCAGCATCACGGACGTTCATAAGACTTTGCCTGCCGGTAAAATTATTCCGGGGAATCCGGGAAAGTACTCCGGGAAAACAGGCAGCTAATAGATTTCTTTTGCTGAAAAATCATCAATAAGAACTATGGATCCTTTTACAGGATCATCAGCGCCGGGGAGCGGTGGAACAGGGGTTTCATTCGGTGTTTTTCTATTTGGTATATTCCTGTAATGGCCACTGCGAAAGGAAATGCGTTCTACGGATTTAACAGCTTCAGCCAGGGACAATTCCTTAGCGGCCAGGTCATTGTTGAGCCAGACCGTGTAACTCCCGAACGGCTTCGCGGTCACCTTGATTTTTATTTCCATCCAGTCATTTTGCTTAAATAAACCGAGCGGTCTTTTATCGCTGCCGTCCACAGCATAAATCTTACCCAGATCATCAAAACTTATTCGAACCGGTCTGTTGCCGTATCGGTCTGCTATATCCACCTCAAAAGGCTCTCCGTTAATCTCTTTTACCTTAATTTTAAACCTGATTTCAGCTTTTTGATTCTCCTTGAAGACACGTATGGCCCGGGCGTAATCATACGGATCAATATCCTTAAATTGGAGACACTTGTTTCTTGTATTTTCCTCGATCAGATCTACGGGCGCCCATTTCGGAGCGTATATGTTCCAATTTTCAATCGCTCCATTTGCCTGAGCATTTTCAAAACTGTCTGCGACATCTTCCAGCACCGCATATTTGATCGGCAGGGGAACGCGGCTCACCCAAATATCCTCCTTGTTCATACTGTATGTCAACCACATATCTTTTCCCGGAGGATCTCCGTTACCTTTGACGATACCCCTGACATAACACGGCCCAAAATCTTTCCACCTTCCGTAAAACCTTCTTGGAGGAACCTCACCCTGGATGAGTAACATATCGTCAAAAATTATCCCGTCCTCGCTTGTGATGACGATCAGTGGATACCGGTACTCATCGATCTCAATGGGATTATAGACCATCGCGTACTTTCCGTCCTCTGTTTTTTGCCCCCAGTTTTTACCGCCCGCCATAATCAAGGTCGGGGTCTTCACAGGTTTTGAGAATGTATGTCCGCCATCATTCGACAAGGCACACATCGACCGTTTCCACAAAGCTACAATTTTTCCATCCTCACGGGTATAATAAGACAACGCCGATCCGGCTTCTTGTACACTGTAAAACCCATCCAGCCCCCGGTCTTCATCCCACCATTGTAGTGTCCTGAGCTTATCGCGGAGCAACTGGTCACAGATCTTAACAAATCCTTTGTCCGTTGATGTTTTGTAAAACGGAAAACTGGTATTGGCCTCGTTCCAGTCCGTATGGCTGCTGTACCGGATGAAATAAATCGGCCCCAGGCTTCCGTCCTTATATATCTCCCGGACAACCCGGCCAATTCCCCCTTCTTTAAACGGATCTTCCGAATGTCCGTAAAACGCCAGGGTCAGCAATCGATTATCCGAAGAGATATAAAAGCCCATGCGTTGATGCATCATATACCCGGTGGAGCCCTCGGGAATTTTCACGCCATTCGGCGGGCTATAATGAGGGAAAACAACTTGAGGTTTTTCCCAGTTTCTGCCATCTTCCGAAGTTACAAGCAGCGTATGACCCGGAGGGATATGCTCGTCGACCGGATTGCTTAAATACTGCTGATAGAATTTCCCGTTCCAGTAAGCCAGGTTGGAAGCATGGCTGTAGGTCCATCCATGTTCGTCGTTTAACCCGGGATGTATCCGGTTTACCCTGACTGTTTGCCGGCTTTCCACGCCGATTGCATAGCGGAGCCGGCCTTCATGTACATTGGGATCGATGGTTACGCCGCCGATGTAGCGAACGGGTTCGTGAATGCTTCCGGTCTGGGAGAAAAGTTTGCCGTGCGCAATACAAAAACACAATAATGAAACAAAAATAGCTTTCATGGGGATTCGTTATTTTTTAATGATCCACACCTCAGATACCTGGGCGCCGCGCTCCGCTTCACCGCATGTCCAGGAGAATTCCACTTCGCCATCATCGAGCGCTTCTTGAGGAATTTCGAATTCGTAAACGGGCCGGACACCCGTTTCAATAAAATCGTGTACTTCGATTCCGTCTGCCGTCATTTTCATCCTTGATCTGAAACGGCCGGTGTATGCTACCCTGATCGAATACGAAGCATTAGGGTCCAAATCTTCATATCTGATTTGAAGAGGTAAGTCGTACAACGTCGTCACCTGGTGCATCCATGCCATGGGAGATGCTTTCCCTTCAAATCCTCGGGCTGTAATTTCATGAACCCATTCTTTTCCCTGCAGGCCCACGCCAAAACTGAAGCGAGGGGTTCTTAAGCTGCCCGGATCTTTGGCAAGATCGTAATTGAGCGTTAGACGCTGCCAACTCGACGGACTTCCGAAATTATCGTAGAAACCTCCCGGTCCGGGATTTGTTCTTTGAAGAATATCATCGATGACTGACTTTTTCTCCTTTTCCGATGATGCCTTTTCCGCCCTGGAAAGCTGAGCATAGATCCAGGCGACATCGTTCAGGGGATTGTCGATAAAATCCATAAAATTGCCGCGCCCCCCCATGGCGCCGTGTTTTTCGATGGTCAATTGTGCGCCTATACTCGCAAACAAATCATCTGCAAGTTGCTCACAACGCATTTTATAGGACGGATCTACCGGATTTTCCCAGGCTTCGGCCAGAATTGATTTGCATTTTGAGATGGCTTTTTCGACGCCCGTTTCATCGTACTTTTCCAAAGTCTCCAGTGCTTTCTGTTCCAGGAACGTTTCATAGATCAATCTTTTTTGGACATAAGCGTCAAAATAAGCTCGGATCAGGCCCATTTGAAAGCGAAAATTTGATTTCATCTTTTCGCTTGCCTTTCTTTCGATGTCCTGCCATTGCTTCAGGTTCGATTGCACGTGGTCGTTTGTCAGTAAAGGGCCTTGTATATTTCTTTCTTCACCGAGAAATCCCTGCGCCAGCTCTTCCGAAAGATCCGGGTTTATAAAAAATCTGGCGTAATCGCGCAAGGTTTCAACAACGGGGATTTCAGGATTCCAGTCCTGGTCGCTCCAGACGAATTTATTTACATCGTCGTTGGTGCCTTCGGAGTACGAAAGACTTCCGTTTGCATATTCATCCAGGGCATTGTGAATCCTTTTTTCATCTTTTGGACGAGGGTTGATGCATTCCCGGCCCAGCGTAATTGCGTAGGCCAGATCCCAGGTTGGAACGGGGTACTGCGAGCTGAGGCTGTGGGTGATATCCGGATAGCGTCTGATCGGAATAT
The DNA here is from genome assembly GCA_022360055.1 of Cytophagales bacterium. Taxonomy (GTDB): domain Bacteria; phylum Bacteroidota; class Bacteroidia; order Cytophagales; family Cyclobacteriaceae; genus JAAUQL01. Next base: position 35,308 of record JAKSDO010000299.1, read on the forward strand.
CCTTGTCCACGATTTCCCTCATTTCATCCAGCGGCGTTTTTATCCAGGGGCCGAATACGACACCTCCAAGCCATGCGGGCTTCTTATTGATGTGATCATAAAATGTATCCAACCATACTTTGGTCGGCCGGAATACCTGCGGCGAAACCCAAATCTTCGCTTCAGGGTGATATCGATGAAGGACTGCGGATACTGTTTCCAGCCATTTGAATAATATGTCCGGTTCGAGATCCCCGGGGTCACCTCCAGGGACGAACAGATGGTCCAGCCTGGGTACGGAAGAAAAGACCTCATGCCGTTCGTTTAATTCCTTCGCCAGAGAATCCGGGTGTGTGTAATCCTGTCCCATATTGGGGTACCACATCCAAACGTCCAGATCGTACGCGTCACAAATCCTGGATTGCTCCCGGATCATTTCAAGTGCCGGAATCCGCATGTGCCGACTGGTAAAATCATCGTCTGTTCTGGGAGGCATGATCTCGATGCCGTTGGCCCCGAATATGGCCAGTTCGCGAATGTACTGATCGAACCGGGCCACGGACCAGGCATCGTAAGCGTTTGTCTTGGGCCTGTAACCGAGCTGGTGCCCGCGTATTTCATAAGCAGGCGTGGAGGAAATGATTAAATCCGGGGGAGCCATTACCTCGTTTTCCCTGATTTCCATTTTTCTGAGCAGTTTGCCCACACCGTACAATACTCCCCTTTTGCTATTTGCAATGACGATTATTTTGTTGCGATCCGGCAATGTAAGCACTTTATAGCCTTCGGGACCCGGGGGCACGAGATCATTCAGACTTGTCTGCCAGGCATCCGGAAGGGTATGTTGCCGATTTTCAAGTCCCAGAATAATTTGAGGGAGATGATTGTCCTTATGAAGCTTCTTTGAAGCTTTTAATGTGATGTTACTCCGTTTATGAACCTCTTCCCGAAGCACCTGCACAACCTTTGCAAGTTCGGCCCGGTTATTTTTGAGCACATAAATGGATGCTTGAGAAAAATTGCTCAACTCCCGGGCCATGAGCGTTCCGGGAAAACATAGCACCAGGAGCAGGCGGGTGATTGCTCCGGCGGATTTTAATTTTTGAAAGTAGTTCATATGCTAAAGCGGACTGGATTTCTGTTTATATTTCGATGATGAAGATCTGCTTCGTCTCGTTTCCTTTACCATCACTCATCAGCCGGTTATAGGCTATTTTATGACCGTCATGGGACCAGACCAAATCCGTAGGAGGAGCGCTTGCCGGTCTGGTCATCGCCTTAAAATCTGCACTGTTTAGATCCCTGATAACAATGCAGTTGTTCCAGACATAACAAAATTTCGTTCCGCCCGGGTGCCATCGTACGCCACTTTGTACGTCGGAGCTATGAAATGACTGCTGCACCGAATCGCCCCCGTTCGGGGAGATCGTAAAAATCTGCCGAATGCCATGTTGATCAAAAGCCTGAAAAGCCATATACTTTCCATCGGATGAGCTCCGCACCACGCCTGTGCAACCGGGATGCCTGGTTTCAGCGCTATGGGTAAGCCTGCGTTGAGACGCTCCGTGTGGAGGGGCCGGCATAGAAGTTTTTGTGCCTTCCAGTGGCCCGCAATCCCCGGATTGGCTAAGGTCTTCCGGTATGTCGACAATGAAAACCTCATCAACGGCGATTCCTCTTTTGTTCTTAACAGTACCGATAAATCCCCGCGCCCGCTGCCATGTTCCATCTTCCCTTCGATAGCCGGATGTTCCGACCCAACTGTCTCCTGCAGCGCGGCTGATCTCATCTGTTCCGGGAAGCGGGTTTGGAACAACTTTTACCACAAGCGCGCTCGTCCAGCTTCCATTAATATTTTCTCCGGCGGGATCATCATCCACTTTTAAGGGAGGAGTTTCCCTGGAAACACCAATGGTTCTCAGGTTGTAAATCGTGCCGGTGGAATCTTCCAGATGTTTCATGACCGCATCGTTGTAAGTATAGCCGATCCATCCGCCGTCGCGGCTCCACTCGTGACGATGTGTGCCGCCCCTCAATGCTCCGGCGGTAAAAGGAAAGGTAATGTCTCTTGAATCCATGAAAACCGGAACTCCGGGAGAAGCATCCTCCACAATTACTCCGGACCTGCGCCATTGCTGATAGGGATTGTCTTCGGTAATGTTAAGTAATCCGTGTATGAAAACCACTTTGTTTTCGGTGTGGCTATAACTGACCGCACCGACACCCGGGCCAAACATTCGATTATTTTCCAATTCATACAATACGATCTTTTCACCCGTATTTATGTGTACCTTTTCAATCCTTGAACAACCGCCGATGCCGCCGTTTTCAGTTCTGGTGTCGTACACCAGCCATTGATCGTCCGGAGAAAAATTATCATTGTTGTCCAGGTCATGATTGTAGGAGCGATCATCCGTGATCTGGATCTCATGCGCATATTCCTCGACATGGCACGCAGAGGCAAGGGTTGAAAGGATGACTGCCCAAATAGCGTGCGGTATTTTGCCCATCATCATTTTCAGAAAGAAAAATCCCGATTTATAGCAGATAAAGATCCCGCGAATTGGTTTGTTTCAAAACTCATATTGCGAACTATCTAGTTGCCGGCAGGTGCGCTGATTACGCCGAGATACCTTCCCATCCAGTAGGGGAGGAGCCAGATGTCTCCGGCGCTGTGCTCGGAAACGCCATTGCCGCCCGTGCGGTCCAGGCCGAACATATTGCCGTTATGCCTGTGAATCGGCCGTTCATCCGGCGGCAGAACTTCCGTGATCGTCTGATTTCGGAAGTTGGGTTCCACAAACTCGATATCCTTTCTGTGGCTGTTCATAATCACCCAGTCAATGAGGTCGAGCGGATACTCTTTCAACCACCAGGCCGCTTCTTCCAGGTCAAATTCGGGAGTGCCTGTAAGTGCAGTCATAATATTCCAGGCGCCTTCTTTTTCAGGTCGCTCCGCTTCCCAGTGGTCGATAATTGCTTCTTTGTACATTGCTTTGAGGGTATCGTTGAAAGCGTAGTTGTACAATCCCCAGTACCCCAGGAAATACATTTCATCGTCGGAGTGATTCCATGAACCCGAAAGCATTTTGCTCCAATCGTCCGCGTCGTCGGGCGCCGGGCCAATCTCGTGCATAGGACGCATCAGGTTTTCCAGATAGCCGTAATCATTCATCAATTCGAAGGCCTTGTCTTTATACTTTTCTTTTCCGGTGAAGTGATAGGCCGTCTGCAACATTCCTATGATGTTGGAGGAATTGATCTTCCGGTCTCCGACCATTTTGGGCCTGGCGTTTACATAATCGGGATGCCAGCGCCCCCAGGTGGTTGGTTTTCCGTCGTAATCTACCAGATACATATCGTTGCGAACTATATGGCTCATGAGCGTATCAATGAGCGTTATCGCCTGATCTTTCAATTCCGTGTCTGCCATCACATCCGCGATTACTCCGAATGCAAAGATATGTCCGATCGCTTCGTCACTGCTTGTAGTGGCCTTCCAGTCCCATTCCGGATCCGGAGAGTTTTGCCATCGTTCGGGGTCCGACAGTCGCTCGATGTATCCGCTTCGCTCATAAGATCTGGACGGAAACCCCGGAACCGGGTTTATGGTGTACAATCGCTCCATAGCGTCCAGGGATTCCTTGCAGTTTTGCAAAGCTTCCTCGGATTTTGTAACGGCGTACCGGAAGGCCTGGCCTCCGAGGTACATGGAAGTCCAAAGGCCGTCGTTGTCGGAATCCCGCAGCCGTCCGGAGTTGAAATTACCTTTTTCCATAGCAACCAATCCGGAATTGAATCCATTTCGGATGTGGCGGCTGCGCACCTGTTTTTCAAAGAACATGGCTTTGTCATGCAGCGTAAGCTCTTCAAAAACTATGTGGCCGACGCCCTGGTCCGTGAGAATAAGGACGGATCCTTCGTCCCCTTCGGAAATATGAATTACCCGATTGCCGGGCAGCCATCGCTCGCCATTGTAATAATTGAATTTTCCATCGCCCTTTACCATGAAAGCACCTTTGGCGGTTCCAAACCAAAGGTTTCCATGGATTTCGTCTACAGACGTAATCCCGGTCCACGGGAGCTTCGTATACAATTCTCCGATCTGCTTTCCGGTTTTATCGACCTCAAAATACCCGTTCGGGGTTCCGAGTATGATCTTTTTGTTCAATGGCTCGAATGCTGTCAGGTTATTTCCGCTAAATACTTTTTGCAGACGGTTGTTTGCCGGATCAAAAGCGCTTAACGCGCCAGGGGCCAATACCCAGAATATCTTACTTTCCGGGTCATATTTTATGTCGATCGCTTCCTCACCGTTCATGGAGCCGGTCCATACGGTTTTGTTTTTGGATAAAAATTCAAGGGATTTACCGTCACTGATCAGAAATTCAAACCCATCGCCGGCATCAAAAATATGCGCGTCTTGGAGTCCGTGCCGGATAAACGGTTTTCCGGCCCAGGCATTGCTGAATACCGCCTTATCGTCCAGGTAGATAAACTGATTTTGCAGGATATTTATATCGGATATGTTTTTGTCGGTTAGCGGGCGGTACGTTTTGTCTTGTATAAGCCTGCCCGGATACAGAAACCGGCCATCGTGCGCGCGCAGTATCCCATCGGATGATATTACCTGGATCACCTTGTTTCTGTCCATAAAAACACCGGTTAATTCCAGGGCATCATCTTGCTTATAATATTTGGTGCTTAATTCCTGAAAAAACGGGCTGTCCTGATAAGCCGGCTGGCTTTGGGTCAGTTTAGCATCGCCCGATGCGGTACAGCTAAAACAGAAAGCGCCTAAGGCAAAAAGTGAAATGAATATGATTTTTTCCATATGTGAATTACCTGATAAATGAATTTGTCTTCAATTAACTATAATACTTTCGGGAAGTATAAAGAGACTATTTGGCATGTGTGGCATTGAGCGGTGCCCAATGTTTGCTGTCCGGCATGGCCTTCCGGATTCCGGGAGGCGATGGCCGTGTGATGTAGGTGTTCGGTTTAGTTCAAAGCTTGCGCGTCTTCAGGTAGCGGCGCTTAGTATTATACAGGAATTTATTGGCCGTATACCTTAATCTTTCCGAAGAATTTTAGGTCAGGCCGAAGAGATAGTAGTCATTGCATTTTTTCGAGGGTCTCTCTTTTTCTTCTAGCCCCTTGTAAATTTCTGACGATGGATATTCTTCTGTCTCTATCCCTGGATTATATGGTATTTTTAAACAGCCCATTCCTTATTCGCAAGATAACATTTAAACGCTTGATTTTTACCCACACCTGCCAATGAAGGCGCTTTCTTTTTTTCGTTTTTCTTTTGGAAAAATTCTTATGAAAAAATAAAAACATCCATCACGATTCAAAGGGAATAGCAAGGCTGGGACCTGGCGCAAGCCCATTCACTTTTAATTGGGATGCTCCAACCGAACTCATTTGGCCTTTAGCGTTGGCAGTAGGTTCAGGGGCGGCCTTGTGCGGTGGGGCTGTGGGATGGTTGCGCAGCTGGTTATTTATGCCATTGTTCAGGATCTTCACGAGTACTCAATACTGCTAAAACAATTACTTTTTCTTCTTCCACTATAAAATGGATGGCATAAGGAAAATGTTCTACCAAAGCCAATCTGGTAGCTTTATACCTGATTTGATAGTGAAGTGGGTTTTGAGTTATTAAACGTAATTTTTCTTCAACTTCATCTAAAAAACGATCCCCTAAATTTCCCTGTTTTTCCTCGTACCATTTAGCAGATTTCAACATGTCAAACTCGGCTTCCGGCTTAACAATCAGGGTGTACTTCACAGCTGACTTTTAATACGGGTTTTTACTTCTTCCCAACTTGACCCGGATAATGGATCAGCTTCATGGGCAGCTATTCTTTCATCTAAAGCCTTCTTATGTGTATCACTTAGTTCATAATCATCTTCTTTCATATCAGCCTGAACCATTGCATACATCAGATTGATTAAGCGTTCATCTGCTTTGTTAATGTACTCATGAAGTAATTCCCTAATTTGCGGTGTTCCCATAATTGTATCTTTTCTAGTCTGTAAAGATAACGTTTTCATTCTATTTTCAGTTTAGTATTTTGTTTTCAATCCGATGGATGATATTGATTAATTTCTTCTTTCAGCCCTTCCAGATCGTTCTGTAAATCGCTTTCTGTTGTGCTGATGTAGCTCCCCCCCTGAAGCGGAAGTTACTTCCGCGACTTTTGCGTCGTTTCCAGACAGGAAACCTCTTCTGGCTTTGATGCGGAACTAAGTTCCATTTCGGAGGGAGTTGCAAGATCAGAACATCCTCAAAGATCCAAGTATGCTCAAACGACTCAATGATATTATCTCTTTCCCTTCAGAAGATCGTGAGCATATCCTTTACACTCTCGATGCACTGATCAAAAATGTAAAGCTCAAAAGCCTGTAATTCAAGAAGCCCGGCAAGCCCAGGCTTCTTGAATTAATAAATAAATTTAATCGAGATAAGAAACAATTCTTGTGTTCGGCATTCTCTCTTTAAAATATCTCAATTCGTCCTCAGTAAAATCATTAGCCATTATCACAAACATTTTTAGATTACTCATATCTCCAAATCTTGCAGGAATATGCTTATACCTACATCCTAGTATTGATATTACTTCCAAATTTGTCATACCAAAAAGACAAGAAGGTATTTTAACGGATTCATTTTTATTAAGTAATAGGGCTTTTAGTGATTTTAGTTCACAAATTTCAGGCGGTACCGAATCCAATCCCATTTCACTTAGATTTAGATAAACTAAATTTTCCAATTCATACAATCTTCTAGATATTTGTTCGGGTCTACCTGATAAATCCAATGCTTGAATATCATGATTATCATTCCTTAACTCTGTATAAACTTTGTATTCTTTGCCTTCATACGAGTATGTCTCCCGGGAGCAATTAGAGAAAAACAATAACGCAATAATTGCACATATAATTTTCATAGCACTATTTGATTAGCTTTTTGAGAAGCACCGGGATTTTACTATTTGTTCTTGTATTCTTATAACGACCTGTTTGCTCAGATTGCCATTTAAGTAGGTTTTCATAAAAACCTTTCGAGCTTTTATTTCTGAAAGCATTTCTTCCATATGCTCGAGCTGTCTTATCATTTCCAAAATCAGTGATTTCCCTACCAGATTCTTGCTCTATCTGACCAACAATCGCTTTTGCTGTTTTTCCACTTCTTTTAATTTCCCTAAAAGCTTTCCTAAATTGTCTTCTTTCGTTTCTATGTTCTCGGCCTTTTAATTGTGACCAGTCTAATTCCATCCCTGTTGGATCGGTAATTATCAGAGGATTGTTCGCCACCCAACTATATGGACTAAATGGGTAATATTTTTCTCCAAGCGGATCTTGTTGGAAAGTCCTTAATAGTGCTGGATCATACATCCTAGCATGAAAATCATATGTATTCAATCCTAAATCCTGTTGCCATTCCTTGCCCTGGTATAAATTTAGATTACTCGTATATCCGCTTCTTTCTGATGAGTTAAACGTCAAGCCAAAGGGATAGTAATCTATGCGTTTTTTCCGGGCACCCTCTTTTTCATCTAGCCCCTCGCAAATTTTTAACGTCGGATATTCTTCTATCCCTTCCTGTCGATATGGTATTTTTAAACAGCCCATTGCTTACCTGCGATGGGTGTGCGACGGGTTTGTGTGCTGGCCGAGGGATTAGGGGCGGCCTGGCGCGGTTGGATTTATTTATCTCCATAATGTGACCAGACACTCAACACGTACACTATCACTATTTCTTCTTTGATGGAGTAAACCAAACGATGTTGTCTATTGATTCTTCTGGA
>JAKSDO010000274.1 GCA_022360055.1 Cytophagales bacterium
AGCTTCAAAAATGTCCTCGCGATCTTTATCTTCCCTGATCCAATCTTTCAATATTTCAATTTCCCTGGTTGTAGCTTTTCCCTGTAAGTAGGTCAGTATAATTTGATCTATATTGTAGTGTTCCAATTCAATACGCGGTTTAAAAATTTGTATTAAGGACGAAGGGATAATGAAAAGTACCTATTGATCACCCAACTTTTTTTGGGTGCCTCGGTAAATGGTGTTCCTGAGTTCATATTTATTGGCGTCCGGAAAAAATTTAAAGTATAGTAAAACGCCTGCTTTCGGTTCATATGCTCACTTTTTTCAAAAAAAGCATCCTCTAATCGCAAAAGATCAATATTTTCGAACATAACTGCCATGTGGTCAGGATCAATCCCCTGCCCCGACTCGTCGGGGGACAGGTCTGCCCATGACAGACATGCTCTTCTCTAAACAGAAACAGACCAATGAATCTTTGGCTATGCCCTGCCAGGGCACTTTTTACACGAGCATAAATAGCAAACTCCTCAACACTCTGAATCGTGGATTGCGCCGATCTTTGGATAAGTAATTCGTAACGGTTAACCTTATGGTCTTCATGGCGCTCAAGAGTTGATTGTTTATTGTTTTTACCGATACACCCAGAAGGTCCGCTGCTTCCCGGTATTTCAGACCGTCTTCCTTGATCAACCTGTACACCAGTCTTGTCTTTTCCGGGAGACTTAATATGGCGCTATCGATGACATCAGACAATTCCTTGTTTATGAATTGCTCCTCCGGGCTCTGATGCGTAACATATTCCTGATAGTGCGCTTCGCTAAAATTCAAGTTTAGCAATTTCGAATTTCGACGATGATGGTCGAGTGTCTTATTTTTCGTACATGTATACAAATAGCTCTCAAACCGGTCCACATCCTTCAATCCCGCTCTATGCTCCCATACAGCATGAAGTACCTCCAACACGATGTCTTCGGCGGTCTCATGGTTTTTTACGATCACGAATGCGTAGTTCAATAATCTTGGGTAGCAATAATCAAACAACGCTCTGAATGCCGATTCATCGGATTTTACGATTCGCCGTTTAAGATTATCGATATGAATACGTCGGACGTTCACCGTGTTTTAATACAATAGCAGATCTTCAGGCATTATTTTTTTTAAAGAACGTTAAAAACTTAAAAAGACGCAACATGACCATCAATCATTGTCATGTTCCAGGCATGGCCGCACGTACGATGTCTTCACCTATCCGGACCTGGCGAGAGCAAGTGATGTAATTCACTGGTGCAATTGAAAAAAACAGCGACAAATTCAATCTTTCGGATTAAAAACCCGAAAAAGCGATGGCAATGAAATCGAATTCTGCCAACGGACAACTCCGATTTCCCGGACAGACCAAGTGCTGAGGTTATTAGTTTTCGTCATTGGAAGTCCCTCTTCGAGAGATTCTGACTTATTGGGAATACTCTGAGAAGGTTGGAAACCATCTTTTGTACGATTTCCAACCGCGCACTGCTACTTCAATTTGTCCCACACCTTTTCCTTCATATCTTTTAACCGGTCTTCGAGCGGCTGCAACCGGGGCAAATTATTTTCCGGACGATCCAAATAAAAGTAGCTTGTGGCCGATACGTCATCACTTCGATAATAGTTGCCCCCCAACCCGTTTCATCATGATAAATATTGAGAGGGTCTTCCATATCCAATAACCTGACATGCTCCATCGGTTTACCTCCTGGCTCTCCCGGTTTCATTTCTTCTTGTTTATGCATCTTATCGGGTTTCATATGGCCTCAATTCTTATTTGAACGGTTCAGCCCGATTGCTTTCCTGTTTATCTGTTGAAACCCCAGTTTCAGTCCCGGAGAATCTTCATTTAACCTAAAATCATCATTCCACGGATCAACAAACAAGGGGTCGGCAACTTTACTCTTTAATTCAATTCCGTATTGTTGTTGCTCTTTTAGATGGGCCATACCCCAATTCTCATCGGTTGTGCAGTAGTAGATATTCTTGTCCACCTTACAATCTATGAGCTCCGGATCTCCTCCTGTTCCGGAGGTACGTCGTAGATAGTACAAAGGACTACCTGAATTGTCGACAAACACGATGTTATGCTTAATCAGACTTCCATCAACCGGAGTTCCTTCCAGGGCAAACAATCCTCTTGCAGGGGTCGTGAGCGGCATAGCTACAATATTATTAATAATATCATTCCTCCCTTTGCTGCAGATACCTGTTGCCATTCCGCCCAAACGTACGATTATATTTGACTCGATCGTAGTTTCATGTTGATCATCATCGCACCGGATTCCTTCTGCAAAATGATTCGACGGACAATCATGTATGTAGTTTTGTCGCACGATATTACCTCTCCCGGCTCCTGAAATATATATTCCATTTCCATCTCCCAAAACTTCCATCACGTGATGCAGTTCATTTTTCTCAATAATATTATTGCGGCCGTGCAGAAACCGCTCTCTTTCTTTCCACGTACTATCTCCGGTAGTTGTGCCCACCTCATGCCAACGGACAGTCTTCGAACATTCCTTAATTCCGGCTTTATCCCAGACGATCCTGCCGCTGACAACTATCCCGGTATATGGAGTATTGTAAATGAGATTATTGGCCACGAGATTACCTCCACTCTGCCATAGGAAAATAGCCGGGCTATGCCAATAAACCTGACCTACGTCACTGATGTGGTTATTGGTTATCCTGTTATCTTTATTTACATCTTTTGTCCCCGGGCCATAGCCCGCTAACAATATTCCTGTGCCACCGATGTTCTTGATGACATTACCCGAAATATTATTGTTTTGGCAATGCAAGTCCAAACGAATGGCTGAGGAACTGCTTTGCAAAAACGAACAATTCCTGAACTCACAGTTTTCCGCCCCGCGCATTCGAACCATTGCGGTAGGAGCATCAAAGTATTCCCAATCGTGTTGAATGCCTTTTCCGATCCAATCGTTTGTTCTTCGAAAATAATCCGCACAAGTGAAATTCAATCCTTCAAAAACGATATGGCGCGTGGCTTTATCTGTTTTCCCTTCATAATCAGTTTCTCCTTCAATACGAAAAAATTCAATGAGTTGCGGAGCTACAATTTTATCGCCGGGCTTGCCGTCTTTTGGCCATAAATAGAGCTTTCTTGTACTGCTGTGATAAACCCATTCCCCGGGCTTGTCCAATTCATTTAAAGCATTTTCTATCCACATATTAACCGTTCCCCGGCCCCATCTAAACTTTCTCAGGGGATAAGTGCCCTTAACAGATGTGTGAGCGATATTGTTTTTCTCATCAATACTTTTAAGCGGCAGGATATTCATCACCCAGGCATAATACGGTCTTATTACAATATCTATATCCTCAATATTTCCCCGATTTCTCAGTGTCCCTTTTTCAAAAACAAATGAGCTTTTATCTTCATATTGCCAGACATCCGGCCTGTACGGGAGCACGGCACCTTTGCTTCTGGCGCGTGGTAAAGGAATCGTATCTTCAAAAAGCGAATAAAAATGCTTAAAATCCGCAGGCAGCTCGGCTACAAATATTTTATCCTTTGCATGCTCCTGTACATCATTCACAGCTTCCTCCAGTTTTTCCCAACCCGAAATCGTACGGCCGGAAGTAAATACAGGTCTTTCACCAGGGTAATTCCTATAAATAATCCTGCATTTTTCGTTACCGGAATCTTCCGGTCCGAATACGACCGTTTCATCCAGCACATATTTACCGCCACGAATCATCACGGTAACGTCTTCCTTCGAACCGGGGATTTCGGAACGAACTGCATCGCGTGCTTTTGCCAACGTCCTGAACGGCCCATCGGTCCCTTCTTTATTTGGTGCATCCGATCTTCCGCTCCATGAATCATTACCATCCGGAGATATGTAAAAATTAACTTTATTCTCTTTTGTGGAACATTTTGCCAATACAAAAAAAAGCATGAACCCAAAAGGTACAATTAAACAGCTATATTTATAACTTTTCATAGGCACTTTTATCTGAGATTAAATAGATTGATTTAACTAAAAACAGACTTGCCGGTCATCAATTTTATAAAAATAACCGGGCCAGCATCAGGTCTCTTAAAATCCGACAAAACAGCCCGGTTATATGGATCAAGTCTTCAAGAAAACGCTACTAAAATTAGTAATCTGCGTACTGCTCTAAATTAGGGTTTGTCAGTATATCCCTTTGAGGTATCGGATAATATTCATGCCTGTTTATATTAAAAAGTTTTCCACTTAAAACTTCCGAATCGTTAAAACGCTCTTCCAGAATTCCCCACCTCTTCAGATCCATCCAACGGTTATCTTCGGCACTGAGCTCCAAAACCCTTTCGCGTCTGACGACTTCCCTAAAATCGTCTTTGGAGATACCGGGATCCACATTTGACATATTCGCTCTGTCCCTTACGCGATCAAATGCGTGCCGTGCCTCAAGGGTGGGACCATTCGCTTCATTTTCGGCTTCGGCATACATCAGCAAGACATCGGCAAAGCGCATGATTCTGTCATTTATACCGCTTTGAAACCCATCCGTATCGTTGGGACGTGTGTCCACGTTCCTGTACTTCCTCCAATAAGCCGGTGCATCTGGATCAAGCGTCCCATAAGCCTCTTCATAAGTTAGCCCGCCATAAAGGGTAGATTCAGGGTGCGGGAAAATAAGTGTAGCAAACGCTCTGGGATTGTCAATTGGTTGGCCGGTCGTTTTTTGCCACAGGTCGATAAACACCTCCTGGACAATATCCTCACAAACGTCTCTGACTTTCAATATATTGAAAGCGTAGATATAAAGGTCCGACCAATA
>JAKSDO010000005.1 GCA_022360055.1 Cytophagales bacterium
CAAATGTCGAAGTTTACATTTTATGGACTTTGTTTACAGATGATTTTGATAGGAGTACTGCTCGCATCGAGTTCCGATGCACAAAGACAACGTCTCGACGATATTTACATATCCATCAATATTGACAACATCACACTGGAAGACGCCCTCCGGTTATTATCCGAAGAAACTGAGTTTAATTTTTCTTACAACGACCTCAGGGTGGATGAACACAAGATCGTTACGGCAAAGGTCAAGAACAAATCCATGAAGGTGTTTCTGAAAAAAATGTCAAAAGATTATAACCTCAAATTCAAGCGCATTAATGAAAACATTTACGTGAGCAGAAGCGAAAGAGCCGGGGCCGATGTAGAAGAGGAAATTTCACCGTTTTCATCACAGGAGAGAGAGGTGACCGGTAAGATAACCTCGTCCGACGATGGCGAAGGACTTCCCGGTGTGAACGTGATAGTTAAAGGGACTTCGCTGGGAACAGTGACCGATATTGAGGGGAACTATGCCATCGATGTATCTGGCGAAAATCCTGTACTGGTTTTTAGCTCCGTAGGTTATGTTCAGGAGGAGATTGCCGTGGGAAATCAAACCGTGATTGATATTGGAATGGTTCCCGATATTACTGCATTGGAGGAGATCGTGGTGGTCGGTTACGGCACCCAGAAAAAGATGACCATGACCGGGTCGGTGGTCGCAGTAAAAACCGATGAGATTATCAATATTCCTGCAGCCAATCTATCCAATACGATTGCCGGACGAGTTCCCGGCGTGCAGGTGGTAGGCAATTCGGGGCTGGCAGGTGCTCCTTCAACGATCCGCATCAGAGGCAGTTCCGGTGAACCGTTGTATGTGATCAACGGCGTTATCCGGGAGAAAGCAGATTTTGATGCACTCGATCCCAATGAAGTTGAAAATATAAATTTCCTCAAGGATGCCGCCAGCACGGCCATTTATGGCTCTACCGCAGGTAATGGGGTTGTGATTGTCACAACCAAAAGCGGTAGTGTGCAAAAGCCGCAATTTGAATACAGAACTTCGTATTCAACCTCACGCACGACCAAACCCGTCCAGTCGTATTCTGCGACTCAAGAGTTGGAATATGTGAATAACATGCAGATCACGAGGGGACAGGATGCACCATACGAGGCAGAAATATTCGAGTACTTTGAAGACAGGACCTACGACATCAATGACCTGATCTGGCAAAATCCCAAGGTCATGAAACATAACCTGAGTGTTGATGGAGGTTCCGAAAGCGTAACTTACTATTTTATGGGCGGATATCATTCCGAAGAGGGTTCCTACCACAATACGGGTTATGACAGGTACAATTTCCGCTCTGATGTCACGGCTAAGATTACGGAACGGTTCAAGGTAAATGTAAATATTGGCGGGAACCAAAGGAATTATAACCGGTGGTACTGGCCCTATGACGGAGCTGAGGATTTCCGGGTTGGCGACTGGTACCGGGCGACATTTAACTGGACAAAACTGTATCCGTTTTATGTCGATGAACAGGGAAATCCGACCAACGACCCCAACGATATCCCAATTAAAACTGCTGGAGGATATCATCCGCCGGAAATTATGCTCAACGGCGGATATCGCGACATCAAACGGCGTACCCTGGATGGTATAATAAGATTTGACCTTGATCTCGGTGAGTTGGTCGATGGTTTATCCACAAGTTTTCAGGCTCAGAATACGGCCTTTGATTACAACATGAAATCTTTCGTGTTGCACAATGAATGGTACATTTTTCAACCGGCCAGTGCGACCAATCAATTTATTCCGGGCCCTGTCGATTTTACTCAAGTGGGGAGACACAACCTGAGCGCCGGTTATGAAAACATTCAGGAAAGTTCTTCTTTTCAGAATTCGTATCAACTCAATTGGTTCCTGAATTACCAGAAGACATTCGACCGACACGATGTATCTGCGGTAGCCGTTTACGAACAGGCGGGCGGAAAAGACAAAAGCCTTTACGGCCGGGCGGAAGATTTGTTGTCTTCCTCCATCGATCAGATCTACAATGCCTCCAGCGATACCGAACGAAGGTGGTTTAGCGGTGGAGAAAATGAATGGGCGCGCGCCTCGTGGATCGGACGTGTAAACTATAATTTTGATTCGAAATACATTGTGGAGTTCTCATTCCGTTACGATGGCAATTACAGGTTTGCCCCCGAAAAGCGCTGGGGATTCTTCCCTTCATTCTCGGCCGGATGGATAATTTCAGAGGAAAATTTTCTCAATAATTCATCCTGGTTAAGTCATTTAAAGCTTAGAGGCTCTTACGGCACCACTGGAAGCGACAAATTTGGAAACGATCCTATTGCACCCTGGCAATGGACAAACAACTATACCAAGACAACCGGTTTTGTATTTGGCAATACGCTGTACGACGGTTTAAGGCCCGGAAGAGTGCCAAATCCGGACATCACCTGGTACACCAATGAAAATTGGAATGTGGGACTTGATTTTGGATTTCTCGATGACAGGCTGACCGGAGAATTTGATATCTGGGGCAAACGGGAAAGTGATATTCTTGGTACGAGATTGGGTTCTACACCTACTACATTCGGTGCTGATTTGCCGGCTGTAAATTATGCTGAAAGATCATGGCAGGGTTTTGAAATACTCGCCAACTGGGAGGACAATGCAGGGCCTTTGCGGTATGATGTATATGCCAATATGGGCTATGCTGTTGATCAATGGGATATTTATGATGAGCCGGAATCCTTTACGGACGGCACGTATGAAAACAACTGGAGAAGTAGAATTGGAAAGCCTGCCGATCGCTTGTATGGACTGATATCCAAAGGCATAATAAGAACGCAAGAAGAATTGGACGCTATCCCGGAAGGTTACACGGTTTACGGCAGGGAGCCCCAGATCGGAACGTTGCTGTTTGAGGATATCCGAGGAGATAATTATTCGGAAGGTCCTGATGGCAAAATAGATAACAACGACATGACATATCTGAGTGACAACGGGGCTCCCAGGATCAATTTTGGTTTCGGATTTAACGTGGAATGGAAAGGATTTGCCGTAAATGCCCATTTTCAGGGAGTGGGAGCGTACGACAGAATGGT
The DNA here is from genome assembly GCA_022360055.1 of Cytophagales bacterium. Lineage (GTDB taxonomy): Bacteria > Bacteroidota > Bacteroidia > Cytophagales > Cyclobacteriaceae > JAAUQL01. The sequence continues at coordinate 3,087 of JAKSDO010000005.1, forward strand.
GCGAACTCGCAATGGAGGAGGTGTCTTCCAGGTGGACAGACCCTACTTCGAGCTTTGGGCCGATAATTACTGGACACCGGAAACACCGGATGCAAAATATCCCAGGATTGCGGGAAATTGGAGGCAAGCAGAGTATGGCGGCGCCAGTTCATCGTTCTGGGTCCGCAACGGGTCCTATTTAAGACTTAAAAATTTAAATATCGGCTATTCGCTCCCCGGGCAATGGGTAAGCAAGTTGGGCTTGACCAACGTACAATTTTTTATAAACGGGATCAATCTGTTTGTCATAACAGGTTATGAAGAACATGACCCGGAACAGGATACATTGGATTCGTATCCGCTGATGAAGACCTATACCGGTGGTTTAAATATTAAATTCTAAATATTTCGAACATGAAAAAGACAACAATATATCATAAGGGAATAGCCAAAACAGTAAGCCTGATGTTCTTGGTTACACTTTTGCACGGATGCGGAAATGTGTTGGACGAAATCGAGAATCTGAACAATTATCCGGGTGACGGCACATTTGATGACGAACAAACTGCCGGAGCCTACCTGGCTTCTCTTTACAATATTACCTTAGACGAATGGCCCGTAAATATGGGGAACCTGGCGGATGAAAGCGGATCCATCATAGGACCCGATTATGTAACGACGGATAACGGCACGTTGAAACAATGGAATTACGAGGAAATAAGGAGGATCAATGTTTTGCTGGAGGAACTGCCTGCAGGGGCTGTCCCGGAAGACTCGAAAACAATAATGATCGCCCAGGCCAAATTCTTAAGGGCGTACAACTATTTTAAAATGGTGTATTATCATGGGGGTGTCCCGATCATTGAAGTTCCTCAGGAGCTCGACGATGATCTGGAAGTTCCCAGGAATTCTACTGCCGAATGTTTTGACTTCATCATAAGTGATCTGGATGCTGCCATTACCGATTTACCGGATAAGTTCGAGGGTAATGATAGGGGTAAGATCGATAAAGCCAGTGCTATGGCTTTCAAAGGGCGGGTCTTGCTCTACAAAGCCTCGCCACAGTTCAACTCCGACAATCCCTACGACAACCAGTATTGGACCGACGCTTACACATCTAATAAAGCGGCAAAGGATTTTTTGGATGCAAACGGCTATGGCTTACTGGAAAACTATATAGATGTTTTCGAAACCAAAGGACATAAAGAAAACATATTGTCGGTTATATTTAAGGACCCCGTAAAGACGGATGGCAGGGGAGAAATATCCATCCGCCCTTTGTCCGAAACAAAAAATGCGACCGGCGGTGATCAACCTGTCTGGGCGCTTGCAGAGGCCTATCCAATGAAGGATGGCAAAATGCCGGGCGATGCTTCTTCAACCTATGTGTACGACGTACAGACATTTTGGAAAGACCGGGATCCGAGATTCAATGCCAACCTTGTCTGGAACGGCGAAATATATGAATTGAGCAGTAAAGCAGGCAGGAGACAATATACCATGACCAATATTGCAGAATCGGTAGATGCGTTTGGTTATGTGATCCAGGGCGAGAGCCATTACAGGACAGGATTGTACTGCCGAAAGGGCATCGATGAGTCCAACACGGCGGAGTTGGTCACTGCCAATGATTTCGATTGGCCGGAAATCCGATATGCGGAGGTACTCTTTAATTATGCGGAGGCGGCCAATGAAACCGGCAAGCCGGACGAAGCGCTACAGGTATTAAAAGATATTCGGGCGAGAGCCGGGATAGAAGCGGGTGCGGACGGAATGTATGGTTTGGAAAATGGAATGTCCAGGGAGGAATTGCGGGAAGCCATTCTGCACGAGAAATATATCGAAATGTTGTTTGAAGGGCATCGTTTTTGGGATTTGCGTCGCCATCGTATGCTGGATCGATTGGACGGAATGCGTAAATATGGCATTATGGCCATGAAGGTAAATGGAAGAACTTATGACCAGGTCACTCCCGAGGATACTGAAAAAGCTAAAAATTACGAGTTGTTGCCCGAAGATTTTGAATATGAGGTGGTGGAATTGATTACGAACGGACCGACACAAATGTCCATGCCGGACACCTATTATTTCTTTCCCATCCGGTTGACGCACATTGATAGAAACCCCAATTTGGAACAGAATAAGGGCTGGGGAGGAAGTTTCGATCCCGAGCTTTGACGTAGAATAAGGAACAAGGACTTCCTTGTAGGATATGACTGGAATACTGCCGCATCCCGGCAGTATTTTAGTTTTAATTTAATCGGCTGTTGCGGATTTCATCATATCCGAAATGTGCATATTAGAAAAATATCCAATCTGATCTTAAAGTTGTGGTTGTGACCTCGGAAGATTTCCTGATTTGATGATGCACGATACAACTACTGTTAAGTAAAATTCTATTCGCGTTGGCCCGGCGTTGATTGAACCGGATTTCTTACAAGTTCGAAAAGACACGCTACTTTTTACTTAACACTACTATTGCCGAAACCTGATGAAGATTTATGCTCCTGATCTGTTCTGTAAGACTTCCGGGGAGATGTGAATTTAATGCGTTGACTTAAGATTTGAGCATGACCCGCTCCCGTTGGAAACGCGGGTATCGCCGGCAAATGATATTGGCATTTTTATTTTCGATTTCAAAAATTATGCACCGGCACCGATCATAATGACATAAATAAATTTTGTTGAAGAAAGAATTCGCGATATTGTAGTGTTAAGTAAAATTAAAGTCGACGTTTATGTCATTTCGAGGCTCCTACCTTGTCATCTTGACGGTGTGAGAGATCTGGCGTATTCGTGGTGACCCGGCGTTGATTGAACCGGATTTCTCACAAGTTTGAAATGACACGTTACTTTTTACTTAACAGTAAGTTTTAAATCGAGGAAAACCCGCTGTGAATTTTTTGTAAACTATGGATATATATGTTGGAATCGATATCGGTGGAACATGGATCAAAGGCGCTTTTGTCCGTGAAAATTTTTTTACAGGCGATGCGCCTCAGACCGGATTAGGCTTTACTGTTAAAAAAGTCAGGAGCCCGCTATCGGCAAATTCAAATCCTCAGCTTTTGGTGGAAGTGCTGAACGACTTGATTGAAAAACTTAATATTAAACCGTCAGAGATCAAGGCAATAGGAATCTCGACAGCAGGAATTGTGGATTACGCCGGAACAAAAGTAATTAAATCCGCTCCGCATTTGGATGCTTTGAAAAATGAAGGATGGAAAGTAGAGGTAGAGCAAAAGCTCAGGTGCAAGGCATGTTTAATCAACGATGCCGATGCAGCAGCCATCGGTCTTGCCGAACTGGGCTATCTGAAAGGAAATAAAACCATTGGTATCATGCCTGTGGGGACGGGCCTGGGTTTTTCGGTTTGGAAAAATGGCAGAAGATGGCGGCCGGGGAAATCTTATCCTTTACTTGGGAGTATTGATACTCCGGGAGGCCGTTATGATTCCATTGCCAGTGTTTCAAAACTGGCCGCTCTTGAAAAAAAGGACGGCGATTTAACCAAAGTCCTGTCTCACCCGTCTTCTAAAAATGAAAAAGAGAGGTATATCCGGAACCTGGTGAAGATCATAAATAGCACGGCAATTCTATATAGTTTGGATGAAGTATTTGTTTGCGGAGGCCTGGCCGGTGGGGTGCATGCCGCTGGATTTCCAATGGAAGATCTGCTTAACGAGTACTTGCAAAAGGCACCGGATGAGTTGAGTAAACCTGTGAAAGCAACAATAGCGCGGGAAGGCAATCAATTGCAATTATTGGGAGCGATCGCATTGGCTAAAGGAGAGCTGATCGCATTCAACAACAAAAGGGTTCCCGATTATGAAGCTCTGAAAACGGAAATCCCCTACAAAAAGGAGATTCGCCTTGAGGAAATGCCGACCGGGAATATTATTGAAGTTTTGTGGAAATCGGAGCAAGAAGCGGGTGCATTATTGAAGGGTAGCCTGGCTATTATGGAGGTAGTTGTGGATGAATCTGTGAGGAGGGTTAATGATGGCGGGCGGATAATTTATGTCAGATCCGGAACAAGCGGACGAATTGCCACGATGGATGCGGTTGAAATCCCGTGTACATATGGTTTCCCTGAAGAAAGTATCATAGGATTGATCGCTGGCGGGATCTCGGATGCCGCCATAGAAATTGAATCCGATTTCGAAGAAGATGCCAGCGCTGTTCCGGAAATGTTGTTGCTAAATATCAATTCCAAAGATATTGTAATAGGTATATCCGCCAGCGGAGCGGCCTATTATGTACAATCGGCGCTGGCATTTGCAAAAGCTCGCGGTGCTTTGTCGGTTCAAATTCAGGCAGCCCTCCAGGACATGGATTTGCCATTTTGTGATCATGTAATTCCATTGCTCTCCGGGAATGAAGTGGTTGCCGGATCGACGAGAATGAAGGCGGGGACAGCGACAAAGAAGACCCTCAATTTCCTGTCGTCAGCCATCATGATTAAGCTGGGGAAAGTAGCCGGATCGTATATGGTGGATGTCGCGTGTATAAATAACAAACTTGTCGAGCGTGCCCAGGGGATACTTAAAATCCTGTTTGACATAGATAAAGAAGAAGCAATGACCTTACTTCTAGAGGCTGATATGGACTTGAACCGGGCAATACGGAATATTAAAATGAACAAACGGAAAATATAGCCGGAATGAAAAAGTATCTGTTTATAAGTGAAAGAGAAGACGAAACCTCATTACTGTTGAATATTGCCGACAGGCAGGACTGTTCCCGATCTGCAATCGGCTTCTGACAACCCGGGCAGATCAAAGAAACACACACTACGGCTGAATTGTTTCGCGGAAAAACAAACCGAATTGGTAGTTTTTGGATTACTTTTGAGAAAAATGGATTTTTTTTGATGACCGTTAAAACAATTTGCCATATTGTCTTTACCTTTTTTCTTTTTACTTTAAAAGGGAGTTTTCTATGGGCAATTGATACACCGGATTCGGGGAAGAACCTCTTTGACGCATTCGAAAAATCGGAAATAAAGATTTCTTCTGTGCGTACGGAATCATTTTCACCGGCACTTTTTTTTGATGGGATTAACTCAAATATTGAAATTAACTGTCCGGATGCTTTCTCTTCCTCATTTTCCTTTTGTGCATGGATAAAGCCGGAAAGCTTGCTGAAAAAGAACATGGCGATCGTTGGAATCCCCGAAACATTCTGGTTCAGAACAACTACCAAGAGAGAACTTCAGTTTACCCAACCGGGTATTATAGACAACAATACGGAAGGACTTTTGCTGAGCAATGAAAACTGGGTTTTCGTTTGCTTCGTTATCAATTATCCCGATATCAGGGTTTATTGTAATGCCAGGCTGGTCGGTGAATTTGAATGGATGGGGAATAAACCTCGGAAATGGGGTGACAGACTATTTATGGGTAAAGATCACTGGCGTCAGCATTTTCACGGTTTCATGCACCGCATGACCATTTACGACAGAGCAATCAGTCCGTATGAAATCGAAAGCCGGTACAAAGCGGATGCGGACGACCTAACGCTTTCGGACGGGATTGTGCTGTACCATCCTTTCGATGTTAAAAACGAGTATTACAGTATGAGTAATCATTTCAGATCAATTAATACGGTATACACGGAAGATTCCGTACGCGGGAAAGTGGCCCGTTTTAACGGTGAAAGTAGCTACATAGATTTTGGCGTAATCCCGATCGATAATGCCGTAACCGTGTCGACCTGGATAAAACCGGAAGTATTTGACCGCGATCAGGGAGCGCTTGCAGCGTTTGGCCATGCCTTTGCGTTCCGGTTTACATCCGGGGGCAACTTGCTGTTTACCATTCCGCAAATAACCGACATCACCGACATCCCGGCCCGTTTAAAATTAAAACAGTGGCAACATGTTGCCCTTACATTCAGGGAGAAAGAGGGCGTGTCATTTTTTATAAACGGCAAAAAAACGAACTTTTTCCCGGCCGGCGAATATCAGAACACAGTGAAGGATCTCAAAATAGGGACGAACCTCTGGAACGATTTTTACAAGGGAAAAATGGATGACCTGATCATCTGGAATAGAGTTTTGAGCGATGATGAGCTAAGGCTGATCTATGAACGACCAAGAAAATACCGGAAGCCGGTGTCAAGGCATAAGGCCGCGAATACACGTACTATATTTCTGATTGCGGGAATTTTAATTGCACTGTCGGGCACGGCATCCCTTTTGATAAAAAAACGGGGAAAAACGAAGGCTGCCTCAGGCGAGCGGTCTGAAAATCCTTTTCTGAGGAAAATAAATGCGGTGGTTGACCAAAACCTCGCAGACTCTAACTTTTCGGTTGCGGGATTTGCCGATGCCATGCATATGAGCAAAACCAAACTTTACAATGAACTAAAAAGCCTGACCGGTAAATCACCCAAAGAATACATCAGGGAGCAGCGCCTGTCAAAAGCTGCCCGACTCTTAAAAGAGTCCGACCTTCCCGTTACCGAAATAGTTTCTGAAACCGGCTTCGATAGCCGGGCTTATTTTAACAAATGTTTTAAGCAAAAATTCGCTCTGACCCCTACTTCATACAGAAATTCTTCGACATAAGTATTTGTAATTCAATAAGTTGAATTATAGAGTGCATTTTAAAAACTCCTGAATACACCTCTTTCCCGATCGTTTCTCAACTTTGGGATTACAAACATTGGATATTATGAAAAACAAGGTTTTGCTATCTGTTACCTTCCTTTGTACACTTCAGACCGGAAGTTTAAATCCCGTAATACATCCCGTCCTGGAGTTAAAAGCATCCGATGAATTAACGGAACGCCTTACATCCGGTTATTTTCCGGGCTTATCTTCGAATGGGAATGTTACATAAATGAATGGACAATGGATGTGCACACCGACAAATTGGAAAAAACTGATGAGAAGTATGTCATGCCCACCTTACTTAAGATCAGGGATTACCCCGCTGGGGTTGTCAGGAAAAGCGTACAGCCAGGACCTTTGATCGATCATGATATAAACAAAGTGCAATAAACTTACCAGATAAATCCGCAGAGCAATGAAAAAAATAAGCGTTTACCTATTGATAATAATGGCCGGCATAATTTTATTGTCGTGCATTTCACTGCAAGAACAAAACGAAATCACATACTCTGCCTTACTCCGCGAAATGATCGACCGGGAGCAAATCGCCCGGTTTCCCGATACCGATTACCGCACCCTGCAGGCCAGCAGCTATAATCGCGAATCCGTATCACCCGATAAACCCGGTTGGTTTGCAGATAGTGACGGGCTGGGTTTTATCAGGATCGAAGAAAACGGCGGCAAAAAGGAATGGGTGATCATGGAAGACGAAGGCCCCGGTGTAATCACCAAGATATGGGCCGTCTGCTTCTACTACGGGCTTAATGATACCACCGGCGCTAACATTAACTTCTACCTTGACGGAGCAACCACACCGACCATCAGCACCAACTTTTTCAAGCTCGTGAAAGGGCAGGATTTTGTCAAAGCCCCATTTGCAGACGAATCCACCCGCGCCGGTAATCTTTATCTCCCCATCCCCTATGCCAAAAGCTGTAAAATCACAATGGACAACCGGGCCTTTTACAACATTGTCAATTACAGGAAGTATCCGGTTGGGACCCGGTTGAGAACCTTTACGATGGAAGAATTCCGACAAACGCAAAAATTGCGCGAAAAAGTAGCTCGAACACTCCATACCCCACCCGAAGCCACAGGCCAAAAGGAAACAAGGACCAAAATCCTCGATAAAGGAGGTGAATTAACTATGGCCCTTCGGCAAGGCGGAGCCATCCGGCAATTGGCCATCAAGCTCTCCGAAACGGAAAATATTGCCCAGGCGCTCCGCTCCGTAGTACTAAAGGCCACCTTTGACGGAGCGGAAAGCATATGGGTTCCGGTAGGTGACTTCTTTAGCAATGTAGGTAAGATTCGTCCTTACCAAATGTGGGAACGCACTGTTGAGCCGGACGGCACCATGATCTGCCGATGGGTGATGCCTTTTGAAAAAGAAGCGCAAATTTGCCTCGAAAATCTCGGGGATACCCGTGTCAAGGTCCGGCTCTCTGTGACCACCTCGGATTGGACATGGACCGGGAACTCCATGCATTTTCACGCTACCTGGCGCATGGACGACCCCACCCCCACCTTTCCGCTCTACGACTGGAACTTCCTGGAAGCCCAAGGTAAAGGCGTCATTGTCGGGGATGAGTGGGCCGTGCTCAACCCCGTAGAAGGCTGGTGGGGCGAAGGCGACGAAAAGATTTACGTTGACGATGATATCGATCGCAATTTTCCATCCCACTTTGGCACGGGCACCGAAGACTACTACGGATGGGCAGGAGGGAAGGTCCCCACTCCGGAAGACGAGTTTTGCAAACCCTTTATTGGCAATATCATCGTGGCAAACCCCAATTCCAAAGGCTACAACGTATGTACCCGCACACGCGTCCTGGACGCCATCCCCTTTCGGGAGCGCATCCGTTTTGATGTGGAATCTTCCTGTGGGAAAAGGAGCAAATCGCATTTTCTCCAGTATGCGCAAACCACCTTTTGGTATGCCGTTCCCGGTGTAAAACACAATCGTCAACCTCTGCCCGGGAAAGCGGCGGCCCGGCTTCCCGCGATTGCCGATCTGGAAAAACTCATAGAGCAGGCCACGACAGAACAATATGTGGTAGACGGTGCTTTGGAAACGGAGATGCTCACCATACCGACAAAAAGCGCAGGTGTGGTAGAAAATTTTGCGCCCATCCCGCAATGGGGCGAACTGAGTAACGGAGCCATGAAGAATCTGTGGTTTACCCGGAAAGGGGACTTTGCGGAAGTGAAAATTACCGAGCAGTTTGAAAAGTCCAATATTGAATTCAGTGCCACAGTCGGGAAAGTTTGCGGGGCATTTAACATCTACGTCAACGATCAGTTGAAAACCACCCAGAACTTTTATTCCGAACATCGCGGCATGACCAATCCCTATGTGAATCTTGGAGCATGTGACCCCGTTGACAATGCCTTTGTAATCAGGTTTGAATACCTGGGCCCCGGGAAAAAGGGACGGGAAGTAAACGGAAAGAAGGCGCTGGGGCTGGATTTTTTTCTTATCAAAAACGATTTTCTAAAACGGTAACCCTGTGCAGACCGAATTCATAAAAATGAAACCGGCAGGGCCGGAGCAAATTCAGAACACCTACGAGTATGACTATATATCTCTGTGTACCAGCTAACTAAAAAAATATAAACAGATGAAAAAGACGATCCAGTCCCTGTACCTGGCGGTATCTGTTGTGATGGCAAGCTGTATTTCCGGCTGCCCGGATTCCACCGGATTAATTGAAAGCGACCAGGTATTGTCACAGCCGTGCCCAAGGGTACGCTGTTGATTCTCGACCTGAACGGGGATATTATAAACAGGACAATTTTTGGGGCTATGACTTTTAGATCCGGCTTATGACGGAGATCCAACATTTAAAAACTATATAACGAATACAGAATGAAAAACGTAGTAAAACTACTATTCCCGGCTGTTATGGCCATATTCGCAATGTCATGTAATGCGGACAAGAAAGAATATACTCTTGAAAATGATTTTTTGACAAGAACCGTTACTATTGAAAACGGCAAACTACACACCGCCACCCTCTACAATAAAGTAGCCGGCCAAGCAGTGCCCATCACCACCGGTTCGGAGTTTAAGCTCCGCATTTCCGAAGGCACCGACAAAGAAAGCGCCGATGTGACCCTTACTTCAGATGATTTTTCCTTTGTGAAAACATTGGAACAGACACAGGAAGCACTCGGCATCCTTCTCGAAAACAAGGCCCGCCGGCTTCAGGTAGAAGTCCATTACCGACTTGAGCACGACGAATTCTATACCCGCAAATACCTTAACATTAAACCTGGGAAGACCATCACCCTTGAATATGCAGGCATAGAAACGCATGACATAGAAGACGCTTACCAACCCTATAAGCTGAAGCAAATCACAACCCAATCCATGAATCAGATCACTACCCCGGGAGGGTACAAACCCAACCGTCCCGGCAATGTAACCGATTATAAGTTCGGGCTCGGTCAGCCCCTCTATACCACTCAAAGCGCCACTTTCTGGGGAGTGGAATTTCCAGCCTCTACCAATTATGTAAAAAATAATGAGCTCAATTGCGGTTACCTGTGGGGCAGGGAAGTAGAGGCGGGCAACACCTATCAGACCTATAAAGCCGTAGTTGGCGTGGCCGACAGCTATGCATTTATAGATGATGCGTTTTACAACTATATCAACGATATAAAAATACGCCCTTTACGCCTGCAGGTACAGTACAACTCCTGGTTCGATCATTATCAGGGCGTGAACAAGGAGAAATTTCAGAAAAGCGCTAAAAAAGTATACCGGGAACTCGTAACCGAAAGAGGTACAAGACCCTTGAACGCCTATGTGATAGACGATGGCTGGCAGGACAGCTTTTCCGAACAATCCGATTGGGGCGATAAGCTATGGAAAATAAACACCGACCGCTTTGATTCCGATTTCAGGAGCAGTCATGAATTGGTAAAAGCCCAAAACGGTACCCTTGGCCTCTGGTACAGTCCCGGATGCTTCTTTGGCGCCAATAAAATGGTGAAAAAACTGGGCGTACAGGGCTTTGAAAGCCTCGATTTCTCTATGTCCATGGCCGGGCCGAAATATATGGCCGCTTTTGAAGAAAGGACTCTCGAACTCGCGCGTCAGGGCATTGCCTACTTCAAATTTGATGGTATTTTTGGCCACCTCTACACGCGTGCTTTCGAACTTAATGGCAGGGGAGCTCCCACCATGCCGCAACTCAATACCGAAGGTTTTACCAGTACGGATCCTCGATTGAACGACAGCCAATACGACGAACTCAAAACCTATTATCTGGTCGCGGGAACGGAACGTCTTATCGACATCTTTACCAAGATCTCCGTCATCAACCCCGACGTATTTATGGCCATCACCAATGGCGCTTACCTGAGCCCCTGGTGGCTGCAGCACATCGATATCGTATGGCTCATCAATGCTGCCGACGGTGCAGTGGGTGAAGGCCGGTCCGGTGAACTGGTCTACCGCGACGGGATCTATCACGACATTTGGAAAAAGGAAAACACCAAGTTTCCCATGCAAGCCATTTTCAATCATGAACCCAAAAAAGTAAAAACGGGCGAATCCAAAGAGCAGTTTAGGGAATACCTCTTCATGAACCTCTCAAGAGGTACGGGCTTCATCGAATTCTATATCAAAACCGAAAACCTGTCGGAACACGACTGGGACGTCATGGCCGAAGGCCTCAAATGGGTCTACGACGTATTCCCTACCTTTGAAAACGTAAAAATGCACGGAGGGTCTCCCCGGAAATCCGAAGTCTATGGCTACACGGCATGGAATGACGCCCGGGGCTATGCCTCTTTCCATAACCCTTCCGAAGAAGTAAGGAAATACAGCGTTGCCCTTGACCGGGCTTTTGGAGTAAAAAATCCGGAAGCAAACTATACCATGAGCTCGCCACTTCACAATGGAAAGGAGCATAATGGCCAAAAGGTGTTGGCCGGAGATAAGATTACCGTCACCCTGCAACCCAAAGAAATAAAAGTGCTGGACTTTACCACCTCCGAATGAACATGGAAAACGTCCTGGTGTTTGTCGTTCTTTTTCAATACGGGGTCATGGCTCGTCCTTCACCGTCCGGGGTGGACGACCTGGGCATGAACAACGGGATTCCCGAACGCTCCGGCCGCATGACCGGCCCGGCGATCGACCGGGAAAAAGAAGCGAAATACTATTACATGAATAACATTCCGGCAGCGGGTTTGTATATTTTTTTCATGAATTACATGCAATACATTTAAATAAAAAAGTAAAGAATAAATGATGAGCGTTTTATCAATGAATTTAAGATTAAGGCAAATATGGGTGCTGTGGGCGGGGCTAAGTGCGGTTTTATCCTCTTGCTCAACCGGAGAACTTGCCATGAATGCCGGCGATTTGCAGGTGGTGATCGGAACCCGAGGACAAATTACCGGCCTGATCGATTCCAAAACAAAGCGGGAGTATTTCCCGGAAGGTATGGATGCGCCGGTACTGGCAATCCGGGTAAATGGTGCGTTCGAACATCCGTCCGGCATGATTTATGATCCGCAGGAAAAATCACTGACATTGAATTATGAAAAAAGTAAAGTTCAGGCGGTGGTATTGGCGGAAGAGAAAGATTCCTACTTGACCTTTGAATTAAAATCCATAACTCCCGAAGAAAGGGTGGAAATAGCGCTTTGGGGCCCGTATCCGACAACGATAAAGCAAACGGTTGGCGAGACTGTCGGCGTTGTGCGGAACGATCTTTTTGCTATAGGAATTCAGGCCCTGAATATCAAGACGCTTGGAGGATTTCCAAGCACTGAGGATGATGTGGACAAGGCTTATGACATTTTTGCGACCAGTAGTCTGGTAGATGTGAGCGATTCTGTCAAAGTATTTTTTCGCGGGCAAACCGCAAAATTTACAGATTTTGGAAGCGTGATCCAGGCATATACCCGCAACAGGGCCGAAGACCGGGTAATACCCGTTTGGAAGCATAAAAAATATGAGGTGCCGACTTTCGATGATGGCGGGTTGGCGGGCTCTAAAATTGCATTGTTCGGCAGTCCGGAAGCGGAGGCGCTTGAGGTAATCGGAAAAATAGAGCTCAATGAGGGGCTTCCCCATCCGGTGCTCGACGGTCAGTGGGCTAAAACCAACCCGAGGTCGTCCGCTTCGTACCTCATCATGGGATTCGGAGAAAACAACTTGGATGATATGATCGATATTGCTAAGAAAGCAGGACTGAAGTATCTGTATCATGGAGGGCCGTTTAAGACTTGGGGTCATTTTCAGCTAAACGAAATGGGATTTCCGGACAATTGGCAGAGCATGAAAAGATGTGTGGATCGCGCGAAAAATGAAGGAATCGAGCTTGGGGTACATACACTGTCAAATTTTATTACCACCAACGACCCGTATGTCACTCCGGTTCCGGACAAAAGACTGGCCGTCGTGGGGAGAAGTGAACTTACATTGGATGTGAATAGCCACGACAGATCGATTGGAATAAAATCGCCCGATTTTTTCAACCAAATGGAAAACAACAACCTTCATGCCGTTGTCGTCGGCGATGAAATAATACGATACGAACGGGTTTCCGATTCAGCTCCCTGGACGCTTATCAATTGCCAGCGGGGAGCATTTCATACAAAAGCAACAGCGCACAAGGCCGGAGAGGAGATCCGAAAACTGATGGATCACGGGTATAAAACGTTTTTGACCAACAGTGAGCTTGGCGACGAGGTAGCCGTACGTCTTGCGGATCTCTTTAACAAAACTGGTCTTAAACAGATCTCATTTGATGGTCTGGAAGGCAATTGGTCGACGGGTATGGGGCAGTACGGCCGGCAATTGTTTGTGAAAAAGTGGTACGATAATCTAAAGCCGGAACTGCAGGGGAAAGTTATCAATGACGCCAGCAATCCGGGACATTTCTTTTGGCACATCTTTACGCGCATGAACTGGGGAGAGCCCTGGTACGCCGGATTTCGAGAAAGTCAAACCAAATATCGCCTGATGAATATCGACTATTTCAGGAGGAACCTTATGCCGGCTATGTTGGGTTGGTTCCGGTTTTCAACGGATACCAGCCTGGAAGATGTGGAATGGTTAATGGCGAGAAGTGCGGGATATGACGCTGGCTTTGGCCTTTCCGCTTCACCTGCGAGCTTTAAAAGTGAGACCGGCCGGAAAGCGCTCGAAGCCATTAAACAATGGGAAACTGCCCGGTTGTCCGGGGCTTTTACACCGGATCAAAAAAAGCGTATGGAACACATCGGCAATGAATTTCGACTTGAAACAATTTCAGGCGAAGCATGGATGTTATACCAGTTTGCGCTCAGGCGGTATGAACATAAACAAATAGTCCGCCAACCGGGAGAGCCCCTGGGCTCGTCGTTCAAGTTTGAAAATCCGAACAGCGCTCAGCCCCTGCGGTTTATCATCCGCGCGCCAAAAGAAACGGCGATCAGCAATCCGAGTTTCGATATCGACAATTTCCAAAAAGCGGAATTTCCAATCCTCCTGCCGGCAGGGCATTATTTTAAATATGAGGGAGGCGAAAATGCCGTAATTTACTCCGGAACATGGGAGAAAATTGCTTCCGTTTCCGTCGATCTTGAGAAGCTCCGGCTTACCAAGGGAAGTCACACACTGATTTTTGATTGTACGTTTAATGAGCGCAGCAATTCTGCGGTAAAACTTGAAATAAAGACAATTGACGAAGGTGAAAAAATTAAAGCAGGATAAAAAAATCCCTGCGAATCTAATCCGTTCTTGATATGTAAGCGATTAATGAAAGAAACAATTGATTTTTTGAAAGGTATGGTGAAAATCTGAAGCATGCTTGCCCGGGCATGGCAATCAATTTTTAATGATTTGCAAGTCGACTTATTATAAATCAATTATTTAATATAATCCGCATGAGATCAATTTTTGCACTTGTTCTGGTTGGAATAGCTACCTGCCATACACATGCGCAGCGCGAGATCATTCCATTATTGGAAGGCTGGAGGTTCCACTAAAGAGGTACTTCACATTGCCAACCACTGGAATTGGGAGGGACATGAGGGCAAGGAAATCCCGCTGTTAGTGCATCGCAATGCCGAAAAAGTCGCTTTGCTTTTAAATGGAAAAAAGGTGGCTGAAAAGGCTGTGGAACCTTCAGTCACGCACAATTCACAGCACGCAGGAATGGCATGAAATATCCCGACCTGTTGCAAATTGGAGCTCATGTATAATACTTTAAATATTTATTATTATATATTTGTAAACGTAATTATGACGTTAACATAGCGTTGTGTTGACAATAAGAACTATTTTTTAATAATATCCTTTCAAATCCTTATGAAACATCGTAATTCTATATTCACCGTAAAACCAAAGATCGGTATCCGCCCAACCATTGACGGCAGATTAGGTGGTGTCAGGGAGTCGCTCGAAGACCAAACCATGAAACAAGCCGAGAAAGTTGCCCGTCTGCTTTCCTCAAATCTAAAATATCCCGATGGATCTGAGGTGCAATGCGTGATTGCAGACTCGACAATCGGCCGGGTTCCCGAAACGGCAGCCTGTGATGCAAAGTTTGAAAAGGAGGGCGTTGGTCTGACCATCACCGTGACGCCATGCTGGTGTTATGGCAGTGAAACGATCGATATGCATCCGACGCGGCCCAAGGCAATATGGGGATTCAACGGAACCGAACGACCGGGGGCGGTTTACCTGGCGGCAGCACTGGCCGGGCATGCCCAGAAAGGAATTCCGGCATTCAGCATCTACGGCTCCGAAGTTCAGGATACGATCGAGGAGGATATCCCAAATGATGTTCAGGATAAATTACTCCAGTTTGCCAGGGCGGGATTGGCCGTAGCTTTGATGAAAAATAAATCTTACCTCTCCATCGGCAGTGTATCTATGGGCATTGCCGGTTCTATTGTTGATGAGACCCTGTTTCAGGATTACCTGGGTATGAGAAATGAATATGTGGATATGACTGAGATTGCCCGACGGATCGAGAAAAAGATATACAATGAGGATGAATATGCGGAGGCGCTTTCATGGGTAAAAGAAAATTGCCGGGAAGGATCGAATTACAATCCGAAAGAAAAAGTAAAATCCCGTGAAGTTATGGATGCCGAGTGGGAATTTGTCACTAAAATGGCCCTGATCTGCCGCGACTTAATGACTGGAAACCCGGCATTGAAGGTTGAAGGATTTGGCGAAGAAGCCTTGGGGCATAATGCAATTGCTGCCGGATTCCAGGGACAACGGCAATGGACGGACTTCTATCCGAATGGCGACTTTATGGAGGCTGTTCTCAATTCATCCTTTGACTGGAACGGAAAGCGTACACCATACATCATGGCTACGGAGAACGATTCCCTCAATGGCGTATCGATGCTTTTTGGTTACTTAATCACCCATCAGGCACAGGTTTTTTCAGATGTACGTACGTATTGGAGTCCGGAATCCGTAAAACGGGTAACAGGATTCCAACTTGATGGAATAGCAGAAAATGGCATCATTCATTTGATTAACTCGGGGTCGTCAGCACTTGACGGAAGCGGTCGACAAAAGAAAGATGGGAAACCTGTGATGAAACCTTACTGGGAGATTTCAGATGATGAGGCCCAAGCGTGTCTGGACGCCACTTCCTGGCCTCCGGCTATGTACGAGTACTTTTCAGGAGGCGGATATTCGTCCTGTTTCCTGACAGAAGGCGGCATGCCTGTGACCATGTCCCGGATCAATTTGTTGAAAGGCATCGGACCGGTCATGCAGATTGCCGAAGGTTGGACCGTCAGTTTGCCCGAGAATGTTCATAAGGTTTTGGATGAGCGGACAAATCCTACATGGCCAACGACCTGGTTTGTCCCGAAGCTGACTGGTGAGGGAGCGTTCAAAGATGTCTATTCCGTTATGGCAAACTGGGGGGCGAATCACGGTGCTTTCAGCTACGGTCACTACGGGCAGGATTTGATCACGCTCTGCTCCATGTTGCGAATTCCTGTGAATATGCATAACGTCGATTGTGGGGAGGTATTCAGACCAAAAGAGTGGTCTTTGCACGGTATGGATGCCGAAGGTGCCGATTTCCGAGCTTGCAAGAACTACGGTCCCCTGTACGGTTAATGTGCTGGGTCAAAGTCATTACATGAAACCGGCAGGTCCGGAGCACGACCGGGATTCCGGAATGACTGTCGGATTCAATTGATTTTTAATCGTGAAGTTCCGAACCGGGGTAAAGCGGATTTTAGTAAAAAAATATTCACCGGTTTGCAAAATCAGGTGAATGCCAGGTAATTTTGGAATATGCTGTGAAAACTTTGCCGTTTTTTATGGTGCCTTGCTTTTACAGGAAGCAGAAGGTCAATCCGGCAATCTTTCACAGTAAGAACGCGATTGATTTATGTGATCTCACTTCCGGTTTTCAACCAATCAGCCAGAGGACATCGCAATTACAAGAATAGAAGGAAGCGGATATCGCGAAACAGGGAAATTAAGAAATAACGCTTCGATCCGGGACTAAGGAAGATCTTGGGTTGCGGGCAATAGGCAGACTAAGATGAGAAATATTGTTGTAGGAGTACTATTTGTATTTGTTTGCAAGGTTGGATGGGCTCAATTGCCGAGGCCGACCGAAGAACATGTCGAATGGGCCGATTGTGAGATCGGAGCCATTATCCATTTTGATATCAATGTGTATGAACCCGAATACGAATGGCGAAGCCAGTGGGATTACAATCCCGATCCAAAAATATTTAACCCTACCCAACTGGATACCGACCAATGGGTAAAGGCGGTAAAAGACATGGGAGGAGCATATGCCGTTCTGGTGGTGAAACATTGTACGGGATTTTGCCTGTGGCCCAGCGAAGCCCATGAATATACCATTAAAAATGCTCCCTGGAAAAACGGGCAGGGCGATATCCTTGCGGAATTTGTACGGTCTTGTAAAAAATATGGCGTTCGACCGGGAGTTTATTACAGCGCGGCGGCCAACGGTTATTACAAAGTTGATAACCCGGGTCTTGTGAAAGGCAATGACCCTGAAAAGCAAAAAGAATATAATGCCATGGTCGAACAGCAACTCACGGAGATCTATACCAATTACGGGAAGTTTTTTGAGATATGGTTTGACGGAGGCTGTCTGCCTCCCGAGAAAGGCGGACCGGATATCGTGAGCCTGCTTCATAAACATCAGCCTCAGGCCGTAGTTTTTCAGGGGCCGGAAGGTACCAATTCACTCATCCGATGGGTAGGAAATGAACGGGGGGTCGCTCCCTATCCGTGCTGGAGCACCACGCATACAACCACATCCAGCGGAGGGGACAAGGAAATTGACAGGCTGCACGGCAACCCCGACGGACCGCTTTGGTGTCCGGGAGAGGCCGATTTCCCTATCCGTCATGGGGGATGGCAGGGGGGATGGTTCTACCATCCTGAAAATACAAAACATTTGATGTCGCTGGAAACCTTAATAGATAAGTATTATACCACGGTTGGAAGAAATACAAATATGCTCGTTGGAGTTGTGGTAGATCAGAGCGGCCTGGTGCCGGAGGTCGATGTAAAGCGTATGAAAGAATTTGGCGATGAAATCAAGAAACGATTTTCGAAACCTGTGGCAGCTATGTCCGGTGTCGGAAGCGAGGTCGTCCTGAATATGAAAAAGCCACAAAAGATCAATCATGTCATATTGATGGAAGATATCCTCCGGGGAGAAAGGGTTCGCGCGTTTGAAATATTCGGGAAGACAAACGGGAAATGGCTTTCCCTTGGAAAGGGCAGTTGCATTGGCCATAAATACATTCATCAGTTTGAGGAAAGAGCGCTGTCATCCGTAAAAATTGTAATTGACAAATCCGTCGGCGAAGCCATAATCCGGGACTTTTCGGTTTATTATATTCAGTGAAAATGATTGTTAAACAGTAAATGTTGTAAAAACAGGACAGACGAAATCACCCGTATCAAATGAAAAAACTTCTGATCATAATTTTTGTTATCGCCCAGTTGGGACCTACAGTTTCCCGGGCGCAAAAAAAGTACGAGGCGAACTGGGAATCCCTGGATAGTCGTCCGACACCAGCCTGGTTTGAAGATGCAAAGTTTGGGATATTTATCCATTGGGGACCATACTCCGTGCCCGCCTGGTCACCTGCCGGAACTTATACCGAATGGTATCAGTATTGGTGGTATTCAAACAGCATTTTCGGGAACAACAATCCGGATAAAGATGCCATCCCGGATTTGCAGAAGCGATTGTACGGAGAAGAATCCAGCTACTACGACTTCGGAAAACTTTTTAAAGCGGAGTTGTACGATCCGGAAGAATGGGCCGAACTGTTTAAAAAATCTGGAGCAAAATATGTAATTCTCACATCAAAGCACCATGATGGATTTACGCTTTGGCCCAATAAGCATGCCCAGGACGGCCGGCATTTTAAGTGGAACGCCGGGGAAGTAGGAGCAAAACGAGACCTGATCGCCCCCTATATGGAAGCGATGCGCAATGCGGGCTTGAAGGCCGGTCTGTATTACAGCTTGTTCGAATGGTACCACCCCTGGTATTATCCCCTGGGCAATGACAATAAGAAGTTTGTCGATGATCATTATCATCCTCAGTTCAAGGATTTGATAAACCGCTACAAACCGGACATCATCTACGCCGATGGCGAATGGGACAAGCCGGATACCTACTGGAAAAGTGCGGAACTGATCCAATGGCTCTATAACGAGTCGCCATGCAAAGAGGAAGTCGTGATCAACGACCGGTGGTTTAAAGGTTCAAGGCATAAGTACGGCGGTTATTATACGACAGAATACATGCGGGAACAGCTTGATTTGCCCAAGGCCTGGGAAGAGATCCGAGGAATAGGTCTGTCATTTGGGTACAACCGGGATGAAGATCTTGAGGATTACGCAACCGCCAGAGAACTTGTACTGATGCTTTGCGACATCGTAAGTATGGGCGGGAATCTATGTTTGAATGTCGGTCCGTCGTCGGATGGTAAAATACCGGTTATTCAGCAGCAGCGACTTATGGAGATCGGCGCATGGCTTAAGGTAAACGGCGAGGCCATATATGGATCGAGAAAGTACAACACCTCATGGCAATGGAGCGAAGGAAACCGCAATTTCAAGCTTCGAAAAGACGGAGACAGCTACACAACGGCAGATTATATCCTCAAGCAAACCGTCGATCAACAACCGGGCAAGGCGGTGAAAGAGCTGTTTTTTACTCAAAATGAGGAAGCTGTATTCGCCATATCTCCAAAATGGCCGGGAACCAGGCTCATCATAAAAGATATGCGGCCAAAGAAGCATGCAAAGATCACTTTGCTAGGGGCGCATGAAAGCCTGCCCTGGAAACAGCACGGAAAAAATATTGAAGTTGAAATACCCTCATACGATCCAAACTGGGGCATATCGGACTACGCGTACACCTTCAAAATTGAAAAGTAGAATATGTTGTAACAGTATCTAAAAGTAATTACATATGCATCGTTTCATTTCTCTGGCCTTATATCTCCTGGTGTGGATCAACGCTTCCGCTCAAACGGATATTCAAGCCCTGCCAAACATTTCCGGCGCGGCTGGCGCTTACACCGAAGGATTGGAAAAGGATTGGTTGATTGGCAAGGCGGAGATCAAAGCCGGCGTCTTTAAAAACGATAAATCCAACGAACTCGTTCTGTCCAACGGAATCATCTCACGAACGTTCAGACTTTCACCGAATGCCGCTACAACGAGCCTGAAAGTACTGCGTAAACAGGAAGAGCATGTTCGCGCAATAAAGCCGGAAGCAATCATATCGGTAAATGGTTTTACGATAAACGTAGGCGGATTGACCGGGCAGCCCAATCTGGCATTTCTATATCCCGATTGGCTCGACGATCTCAACGCAGATCCGTTGTCATTTAAATACTCGGGGTTTGAAATCGGTGTTCCTGAAAAACGGTTTGAATGGAATCGGATCAGGCATTATGCCCCCGGAACGGAATGGCCGCCGAAGGGCGTGAAACTGCGGATGGACTATCGACTTGGGGAGGTATCTTCCGAGGAACTGATTTCTCTGTCGGGTGAAAGCAATATCGGCCGCAGCGAAATTTACCACGACGATTTTGCATCGCTTTCACCGGTATGGAAAATACGGACCAGCCCGTCGCATGAGCGGAGTTCGTTTATCAACGAAGGCAAACCGGGCGAAATTTATACGCCAAACAATTCCGCGGTCTATGCGGAGTACGAATTGCCTGCCGGTACGGGATTGGTAGAGACATCCATAGATGCGGGAACCGATCTTAGTGGATATTGGGGGCCGGGAATTGCGCTGGTCTGGTCGGACAGAATCGTCAAGTTCAACATGAGACCAGGGAATGAATCCGGGGCTAAAAATAACGGGGCGTGGAGATTTACGGTTTTTGACGGCAAGAACGAGAACCCCAGGGCAGGAGGGAAAGATAATGTTGATTTTAGCGGAACCTGGTTGTTGCGATTGAGAATAGAAGGTGATTTTGTGTACTGCGAGGCCAGACCTAAAGGAGGCAAATGGAAGACGTATCAGGCAGTTGATTTTGGAAAACCCGTCCGGGACCCTGTATCGGTACGCATTGGAAAACTGGGAAGAAATGCCGAAGGAAAAGATCACGAATTTCCGGGCGAGCTGGTCCGTCTCAAGATCAATAAGTTTTCGGCCTACGGCAAAATAGATAAAGTTGAAATCGACAGAATCAAATCAAAATTGGAAGACCTCCGGAAGTTGGTGGTGTCGGTGAATTATGAGTTATACGATGGAATCCCGGTCATGTCGAAGTGGGTGACTGTTAAAAACAATTCGAATGAGACCATAAAGGTCGACCAGATCATTTCGGAATTTCTGGGTATTGCCGACCACAATCCCTACGGAGGTTACCGTGGCCGTGACGATTTAAAGGTAAAACCCAATATCCATTTTGAGACCGACTATGCATTTTCTGCAATGGCGGTAAAAGTAGCAAACAGCGAAACCGTACATTGGGGTACGGACCAGGAC
This sequence comes from Cytophagales bacterium, assembly GCA_022360055.1. Classification (GTDB taxonomy): domain Bacteria; phylum Bacteroidota; class Bacteroidia; order Cytophagales; family Cyclobacteriaceae; genus JAAUQL01. The sequence continues at coordinate 24,684 of JAKSDO010000005.1, forward strand.
TATGTAACACAAATTTCATGGATTCAGGATATTCCCAATACCATGCGGATTTTCCCGGTTAACGGCTATCACCTGGAACTGGAGCCCTCCGAATCGTTCGAATCCATTCGTGCCTTCATCCTGCCTTACGACTCATATGACAAGGAACGAAACGGACTGGCATTGCGAAAAATGTACCGCAAGGTTGCACCGTGGATCACCGAAAATCCCTTGATGTTCCACATCACCCGGTCCGGATGGGTCGATTATACCAACGGCATAGACCAGGCGGCCGAAGTTGGCTATGAAATGGTCAACTTTTCATTTGGCAGCGGATTTAATCCCGAGGATGAAAGTGAAAAGAATTACAACCGGATGAAGAAATATGCCGAATATGCTGACAGCAAAGGAATAAAAATCGGAACTTATTCACTGCTGGCCTCCAGGCGCATCAGCGAGCAAGATGATGTCATAAACCCCAGGACCGGAAGAACAGGCGGTTTCGCCACATTTGGAAATTCTCCGTGCCTGGAAAGCGAATGGGGACGGGAATATTTCAGGAAAATGTATCGGATGTTCTCAGAAACAGGATTTATGACGTTTACCCATGATGGCAGTTATCCCGGCGATGTATGCGCCTCCACCGAACATCCCGGACACATCGATTTGGGAGACTCGCAGTACAAACAATGGAAAAAGATCACCGATTTTTATAAGTGGTGCAAAGGACAGGGAATTTACCTCAGGGTGCCGGATTACTATTATCTATCCGGCTCCAATCAGTGCGGAGTAGGTTATCGGGAGAATAACTGGTCGCTTCCCAGAAGACACCAATTGATTCATACGCGACAGAATATTTATGACGGTACCTGGGAAAGCACTCCTTCGATGCGATGGAGCTTTATCCCGCTCGCCCAATATCATGGAGGAGGTGCCGCCGCCACCATTGAGCCCTTGCACGAACATTTGGATCATTACGAAATGATGTTGGTAAGTAACATCGGACTGGGCATTCAGTCCGCGTTGAGAGGCCCCCGGCTGTACGATACGGAAGAAACCAAAGCGATGGTGACGCGGGTGGTGAACTGGTATAAAAAATACAGAGATATCCTCGAAAGCGATATCATTCATTTGCGAAGGGCCGACGGAAGAGACATCGATTATATGATGCATGTGAATCCGGAATTAAACGAGAAGGGGTTCTTATTGGTATTTAATCCCACCGATGCCCCCGTCAAAAAGAAAATCTCCGTTCCGCTTTACTATACCGGTTTGATCGATAAAGCAAACGTCAGGGAGCGGGAAAATAAGCCGGAGTCTGTAAAACTGAACCGGGCCCATGAGATTGAAATTGAAGTAGAAGTAAAACCGAATTGGTATAACTGGTACGTCATTGAATAAATCCGGAATGATGTGATCCCCGGGTATTTTGAAAAACGGACTGTTGCATCTGGGGCGAAAATTATCCGGAGTGGCACATGGCACAGAGGAACATGGAATAAATTTAACTGTTGAAACATGCATCATAAATTGCTCATACCCCTACTGCTGATCTTAAGCCTTGGAGCCTGCAA